>JBEBGV010000032.1:0-53568 GCA_040081265.1 Vicinamibacterales bacterium | reverse complement strand
GTCGCCTACGTGCTCGACGTCGACGGCGCGTTCGAACGTCGGTGCAACCGCGACATGGTCGATCTCGAGCCACTGGTCGAAGCCGATGACATGGACTTTGTCCAGGTCGCGATCATGAAGCACGTGACCTACACCAGCAGTCGGTATGCGGAAGCGCTGCTCGCTGACTGGTCCTCGCTTCAGCAGCGCATGGTCAAGGTGATGCCGCGCGAATACAAACGCGCGCTCGCCGCTGAGGCCAAGAAGCGGGCGTCGGTCGAGGTGCTGGCCATGCCGGCAGCCGCCCGATCGAAGGGCCGCAAGCCGGTAGTGAAAGACGCAGGCACGGGCACGTCGCCCGAACGACGGCCACAGGCGTAGGGGCGACATGGGCAAGCCAACCGGGTTCATCGAAATTCATCGCAAGAAGCACCCGACCCGTCCGGTCGACGAACGCGTCCAGGACTGGCGCGAGGTCTACGTGCCCTACCAGGTGGGCGAACTCCAGCAGCAGGCGTCTCGCTGCATGGACTGCGGCGTGCCGTTCTGCCATCAGGGTTGTCCGCTGGGCAACCTGATTCCGGACTGGAACGACCTGATTTACAGGGATCGGTGGCGCGCCGCCATCGACCGGCTTCACGCGACCAATAACTTTCCGGAGTTCACGGGCCGGCTGTGTCCGGCGCCCTGCGAGGGATCGTGCGTCCTCGGGATCAACGACGACCCGGTGACCATCAAGGCGGTCGAGGTCGCAATCATCGACCGCGCGTTCGACGAGCAGTGGGTGACACCCAACCCGCCGACCAATCGCACGTGGAAGAAGGTCGCCGTGATCGGCTCCGGTCCCGCGGGCCTGGCGGCGGCCGATCAGTTGAACCGTGCAGGGCACCTGGTCACCGTGTTCGAACGGGCGGATCGCATCGGCGGGCTCCTGCGCTACGGAATCCCCGAGTTCAAGATGGAGAAGGCCGTGCTCGACCGGCGTCTCTCCCTCCTGAGAGACGAAGGGATCGTGTTCAGAACCGGCGTGAGCGTCGGGAGCGATGTGCCGCTGTCACGGCTCAGGGCCGAGTACGACGCCGTGCTCCTGGCGGCAGGCGCCTGTCAGCCCCGCGACCTCACCGTGCCGGGCCGCCAGCTCCACGGCGTGCACTTCGCGATGGAGTATCTGACGCTCCAGAACCGGCGCAATGAGGGGGATCAGATCGAAGACAGCGCGTTCATCTCGGCGCGCGGCAAGCACGTGATCATCATTGGCGGCGGCGATACCGGAGCCGACTGCCTTGGCACCGCCCATCGGCAGGGCGCGAAGTCTGTGATGCAGCTCGAGTTGATGCCGACGCCGCCGGAGACCAGGGCCGATGACAACCCGTGGCCGCAGTGGCCGCAGGTCTTCCGCGTCTCACCCGCACACGAAGAAGGTGGTGAGCGGCTCTTCTCGGTGTCGACGGTCGCCTTCGAGGGAGACGCAGAGGGGTGCGTCCGCGCGCTCAGAGCGGTAAAGGTGGAGCGTGTCAGCACCGGCGGGCGAGTCTCGTTCCAGCCCGTGGAGGGTAGCGAGTTCGAGATTCCAGCCGAGCTCGTCCTGCTCGCGATGGGCTTCAGCGGTCCGGAGCGCGGCCCGCTGGTGGACGAACTGTCGATGAAGATCACCGACCGAGGCAACGTGTGGCGTGACAAGAACTGGATGACGAGCATTCCCGGCATCTTCACTGCAGGCGACATGCAGCGCGGTCAGTCCCTGATCGTGTGGGCGATCGCCGAGGGGCGGAGCGCCGCACGGGCCATCGATCACTTCCTCATGGGTGAGTCATTCCTGCCGGCTCCGCTAGAATAGAGCTTCATGCTCATCGTGATGAAATTCGGCGGGACCTCAGTCGGTTCCGCCGAGCGGATTGCCGAAGCCGCAAAACTCGCGGTCGCCAGCGTCGAACAGGGACATCAGGTTGTAGTCGTGACGTCTGCCATGAGCGGCGTCACCAACACGCTGATTGATACCGCCCAGGCCGCCGCCCGCGGGCAGTGGGATCAGACCGTCGGGCAGAAGCTGCTCGAGCGCCACACCTCTGCTGCCAACGTCCTCTCAGGAGGCGACGCCCCACGGAAGGCGGTGGCGCTCGAGGCGATCGCCCGCCGGGTCGACCGCTTCGAGAAGCTCTGCTTCGGTCTGTCCATGGTCCACGAACTCACTCCGCGGCTCCTCGACGCCATCTCCGGCACCGGGGAAATGCTGGCTGCGCCGCTGGTGGCCGCGGCCATCGAGGCGCTCGGCACCCGTTCCCGTGCGGTCGATGCGACCGATGTGATCGTGACCACCGATCAGTTCGGCGGTGCCGAGCCGCTGATGGACCAGACCCGTGCCCGTGCCGGCGCCGTGCTGCGCCCGATGGTCGACGCGGGCGAGATTCCGGTCGTCACCGGGTTCATCGGTGCCACGGCAGACGGGGTCCTGACGACGCTCGGACGGGGCGGATCCGACTATTCGGCTGCGATTATCGGCGCGGCCATGGATGCCGATGAAATCTGGATCTGGACCGACGTCAACGGCGTCATGACTGCCAACCCGAACGAAGTTCCGGACGCCAGGACGCTCCCGGAAATTTCCTACAGCGAGGCGTCCGAGCTGGCGTATTACGGCGCCAAGGTGCTGCACTACAAGACCATCCTGCCGGCGTTCCGGCAACGCATCCCGGTCAGGATTCTCAACAGCTTCAATCCCTCCGATCCCGGCACTCGTGTCACCGTCGAGGGACATTCCTCAGCAACCGGTGTGAAGGCAGTCACGTCGATTCGCAGCGTCAGCCTGATCGCGGTCAGCGGCACCGGCATGCAGGGTATCCCGGGCATCGTGGCCAAGGCCTTCGATGTCGTTGCAGAGGAGCAGGCCAACGTCCTGATGATTTCGCAGGCCTCCTCCGAGAACAACATGTGCTTCGTCATCAATTCGTCCGACGCGGCGCGGGTCGTCAAGGCTCTGCGCGAGGCCCTCGAGGTTGAGCTGATGCGCGGGCACGTCGAGGAGATCGCGGTGCAGCCGGTGGCCGTTGTCGCGGCGATCGGCGACCACATGCGCGGCACACCGGGCATCGCCGCGACGGTCTTTGGTGCCCTGGGCGGCGCGACGATCAACGTGATCGCGATTTCCCAGGGTTCTTCGGAACGCAACATCTCGCTGGTGGTGGACGAGAAGGATGCCGCGGCGGCGGTGCGGGCGCTGCACGACGCCTTCCGGCTCGAGCAGACCGCCTAGGCGCGCGGAGGCTCAACACCAGTGCATGACGTCCTGATCGTCGGCGCCGGACCGTCCGGCCTGGCCACCGCCATCGCCGCACGGCAGCGCGGCCTCGAAGCGCTGGTCGTGGAGAAGGGTGTCCTGGTCAACTCCATCTTCAGGTTTCCGGTGAACATGGTGTTCTTCACCACCCCTGAACTCCTCGAGGTTGGTGGACTTCCGCTGACGACGCCTTATGACAAGCCGACCAGGCTCGAGGCCCTGCGCTACTACCGCCGGGTCGTCGAGGCCTTCGGCCTCAGCGTGGTGGATCGGGAAACAGTCGAAGCGATCGAGCGCGAAGAGGATGGCTCGTTCGCGGTCACGACAGCCAGCGGGCGAGGGACTTGCCGCGTCAGGCGTGCTCGCGCGGTCGTCCTGGCGATCGGGTACTACGACCATCCCAACAGTGTCGGGGTGCCGGGCGAGGATCTCCCTCACGTCTCGCACTATTACACCGAGGCTCATCCCTACTACCGGCAACGCGTCGTGATCGTCGGCGGGAAGAACTCTGCGGCAGAGACCGCACTCGAGTTGTTCAGAGCGGGCGCACACGTGTCGCTCGTGCACCGACACGCCGCACTCGGCGATTCAATCAAGTACTGGGTGCGTCCCGACATCGAGAACCGAATAAAGGAAGGGTCGATTCCCGCCCGCTTCAATACCCGCCTGGTCGAGATCACGCGTCAGGCGGTTGTGGTCGAGTGCGAGGGGGTTCGTGAGGACATTCCCGCCGATGCCGTCTTCCTGCTGACCGGCTATCACCCCGATGTTGATCTCATGCGCCGGGCGGGAGTCATCTGCGATCCGGACACGCTCGTCCCGACGATGGACGCGTCGACGTTCGAGACCAACGTCCCCGGCCTGTTTCTCGCCGGCGGGTGCGTCGCCGGGCGCAACACCGGTTCGATCTTCATCGAGAACGGTCGGTTCCACGGCCAGAAGATCATCGACGCCCTCGCCGCGCGCTTCGCGCCGTCGGCCTGAGCGCCGGCCTGCCGACCGCTGTGCGGGTATGATGTCGCGCGTGCGAGACTTCTTTCGATTCTCTTTGTTCGCGCTGTTTCTGATGACTGCGCCGGCAGTTGCGGGGCAGGCGCCGGCGCCGGGCCCGGCGAGAGCTCCCGAACTGCGGGCAGTCCGCGTGAACGAGCCGATCGCGATCGATGGGCGGCTGGACGAGGCCTTCTATCGCACCGCCGCTGCCTCCTCGACTTTCATGCAAATCGAACCTCGCGAGGGAGTGCCTGCCAGCGAGAAGACCGAGGTCTGGCTCGGGTTCGACGATGACAACGTCTACGTCGCCTTCCGGTGCTGGGAGTCTGAACCTGGCCGCCGGGTGGCCAAGGAGATGCGGCGGGATCACGCCAGCATCTGGACCGGCGACGACATTGTGGCGTTCTTCTTCGACACCTTCAACGACAAGCGAAACGGATTCGAGTTTGCGCTCAACTCGATCGGCGGGCGTCAGGACGCGCAGACCTCGAACGAACGGCAGTGGAACGGTGACTGGAACACCGTCTGGAACTTCCGGGTTGGACAGTTCGAGGGGGGATGGACCGTGGAGGCGGCCATTCCCTTCAAGTCGCTGCGCTACAGTCCTGGTGCTGATCAGACCTGGGGCTTCAACGCGCTGCGGACAAACCGGTGGAAGAACGAGCTGTCGTTTCTCTCCCCGCCGCCGAAGGCGCGCGGACAGGCCGGGCTGCACATGGCGTCGCGCGCGGCGTCGCTTTCCGGCCTGAGCGCGCCCTCGGGGGCGAAGAACATCGAGATCAAGCCGTACGCGATTTCCAATGCCAGCAGCACGCGGACGCGTGGGGGCCTGGCCTCCGACTTCGATAGCAACGTCGGCGTTGACATGAAGTACGGGCTGACGCAGAGTCTGACCGCTGACTTCACCGTCAACACCGACTTCGCTCAGGTCGAGGCGGATCAGCAGCAGGTCAACCTGACGCGCTTCAGCCTGTTCTTTCCGGAGAAGCGCGAGTTCTTCCTCGAAAACCAGGGGATGTTTGCCTTTGGCCAGACGCAGACGGCAGGCGGTGGTGATACCCCGTTGCTCTTCTACAGCCGCCGGGTGGGTCTTGAGCGCGGCGGCGCTGTGCCCATCGATGCCGGTGGACGCTTCACCGGGCGTGTCGGTCGGACCAGCATCGGTGTGCTGAACATACAGGCGGGCGATTCCACCTCCGTCGGGACGCCAGCCACCAATTTCTCAGTGGTTCGCCTTCGCCGTGACATCCTCCGCCGGAGCGGTGTCGGGTTGCTCTTTACCGGTCGAGAGAGTCAGGGGCGGAACGGTTCCGATAACGCGGCCTACGGCGTCGATGGAACGTTCGCGTTCTTCCAGAACCTGAACATCAACACCTACTGGGCGCAGACAGAATCACGTGGCGCGAGGGGATCGAACTCGAGCTACCGCGGGCAGCTCGACTACGCCGGTGATCGCTACGGTCTGCAGCTCGAGCGTCTGGCGATCGGGAGCGCCTTCAGTCCCGGTGTCGGCTACGTGCGCCGGCCCGACATGAGGAAGAACTTCGCGTTCGGGCGCTTCAGCCCGCGGCCTCGCAACAGCCGGCTTGTGCGGAAGTATTCGTGGAGCGGCTCACTCGGCTACATCGAGAATGGCGCCGGACGCCTGGAGACGCGCACTCGCGAGGGTGAGTTCGCGGTCGAGTTCCAGAATGCCGATCGCTTCGCGGTCAGCGCCACAAACGCCTACGAGTTCCTCCCTGTCCCGTTCCGCATTGCTCCAACCGTCACCCTGCCGGTCGGTGGGTACGCGTTCACCAGTGGAAGAGTGTCGTTCGCCCGCAGCACCCAGCAGCGGTTCTCCGGCACCGCGTCCCTCGAGCGCGGGTCGTTCTACAACGGCGACAAGACGACGCTAGGGGTGAGTGGGGGACGGGCTAATCTCGGCGCTCGGGTGTCGGTCGAGCCGAGCTACTCACTGAATCGTGTTTCGCTGGTCCAGGGAGACTTCACCACACATCTGCTTGGCACGAGGCTGACCTACACGCCGACGTCGTTCATGTTTGCGAGCGCGTTCGTGCAGTACAACTCGACCAACCACGCGGTTTCGTCGAACGTTCGGCTGCGTTGGGAGTATCTGCCGGGCAGCGAGCTGTTCATCGTCTACAACGAGGAACGCGACACGCTGGTGCCCCGGTTTCCTGACCTGACCAATCGCGCCTTCATCGTCAAGATCAACCGCCTGCTGCGGTTCTAATGAACGGCCTTGCCCTTCCAGGTGGCGCCGCGGGGGGAGAGCGTCCGCATTTCCAGCAGCTCGATGACGCCCTGGCATCGAGCGAGAACCCCGGTCCGTTCGAGCAGGGCCTGCCGTTCGATCGGCTCGAAGTCGAGATACTGGGCCAGCGCGTTCACCAGGTCCTCGTCCGGCACTGCGGCCGGGAAGCGAGGCTCGCCACCGGTGCGTTCGATCGCGACGGCGAGCAGAGCCTCGAGGCGTTGACGTCGCTCGCGCAGGACCAGCCGATCGGCGTCAGACAGGCGCTCATCGAGCGGCTGGACCTGCGCCTGCCTGTAGCTCAGGCTGCGATCCTCATCGATGACCCTGAATTTCTCCATGCCGCGGAGAACGATGTTGAATCGGCCGTCGGGGAGCATTTCCGAGTGGGTGATGACGCCGGCGCATCCGACGCTGAAGATAGCGGGGGCCTCGTCGTCACCCTCGAAGCCGGGCTGCAGCAGCGTCATGCCGATGATGCGGTCTCCGGCGAGCGCGTCGCTGACCATCGCCCGGTAGCGCGGCTCGAAGATGTGCAGGGGCAGGAACACGTTCGGAAAGAGCACGACGTTCGGCAGCGGAAAGACCGGGATGCGGACAGGCAGCATCAGTGAATCGTCTTGGTCTTCCGGTCCATGTAGTCCATCAGCACGTACTGCCCCAGGGTGTACGGCGTGGTGAAGTAGGCCTTGCCGCGGCAGATCGAGGCGACGCGCCTGACGAAGGCCACGAGATCGGGATCGCGGGCGAGCATGAAGGTGTTGATCATGATGCCGGCCTTCTGGCACGCGTTCACCTCGGCGAAGGTCTCGGAGACGATGTAGGGATCGAGGCCAAACGCGTTCTTGTAGATCTGGCCGTCGGCGCGGGTGATGGCCGAAGGCTTGCCGTCGGTGATCATCACGATCTGTCGCATGTCCTTGCGTTGCCGCTCCAGGACGCGGCGGGCCAGGCGCAGACCCTCACGGGTGTTGGTGTAAAAGGGGCCGACCCGCACTCGTCCGAGCTGCTTCAGCGGCACCTCTTCAGCCGAATCATGGAAGAGCACGGCGTGCAAGGAATCGCCGGGATACTGGGTGCGAATCAGGTGCGACAGGGCGAGCGCAACGCGCTTGGCCGGGGTGAAGCGATCCTCGCCGTACAGAATCATGCTGTGACTGCAGTCCAGCATGATGACCGTCGCGCACGAGCTCTGGTACTCGCTCTGCGCCACCATCAGGTCCTGGTAATCGACGTCGAGGTCGAGGCCACCGGTTGCGGCCCCGGTGGTCGTGCCACCTTCGGCGTGGCGGCGCCGTACGGCGTTCAGGATGGTGCCGCTCGGATCGATGTTCAGCGTGTCGCCAAACTCGTAGGGCTTTGATGCCGACAGCGTCTCCACCCCCGTCGACAGGTGCCGGGTGTCGTGGCGTCCAGCACTGCTTCGCCCGAACGATCCCAGCAAATCGCGAAGCGCACGATAGCCGAGAAAGTCGAGGGCCTTGTCTGTGACCTCGAAGGTGACCGGCCCGGCGTCCTCGCCGGTGCCACCGCCGGCGCCACGCTGGCGGCGCTCCTCATCGAGATCCGGGGCGGCGGTGATGAATCCCTGCTCCATCATTCGCTCGATGACCTGCTGAATCAGGTCTTCGAGCTTCTGCCGCGCAGACTCCTGGTCACCGTCGGCCGGGTCGCCCAGCAGCTGCTGCATCGCCTCGTCTGACAGCATCCCCCCGTTGAAGAGCGCATCGAGAATCGCGTCGTGCAGCGCCTGCATCGTTCGGTCCTCGTCGCCCACGGAGGGATCGCTCCATGGATTACTGAACCCGCTCGACAGCAGCAAGTCCGACAGGCGGGACACCAGGTCCTCGAGGTCGATCTCGCCCAGTGGGTCGCCGATGTATTTCGTGTACCTGAACTTCATCGCCCGGCTCGCGCAGTCACTAGTTGTAATACTTCTTCCGGCTGCCCGGTGCGGTCGGCGTGGGCGGGTCCTGCTGCGGGGCACTGTCGCGAGTGGGCTTGCGCACCGGTGTCTCAGACGCGTGATAACCCCGTTCATCGCTGCGGCTGATGCGCTTCAGTGCATACAGACCCTCCAGGACGAAGTCCACGCCAGAGGCCACGAGTGCCGCTGGCGCATCGGTCGGCACTCCGGCCGCGTGCACGAGTTCGATGAGGCCCTGCACCTCTGCGGCACGATCGACCACGTCCTGCCCGCTCGTGCTGTCGCTCAGCGGGAGGCTGCCCCCGAGATCGAACCACTCGACGACCTGCCGGGTGTCGAGGTGCGCCAGGTATCCGTCGGCGACCGTTGCCACCGCAGCGCGCACCAGATCGCGGGCAACCGCCTCGGCCCCCTTCAGCTCGCCCTCGTACTCCATCTCGAACTTGCCGGTGATCGAAGGCAACGCGGCGTAGACGTCGGTGACGCGGGGCACGGCGTGCGCCTCACCGGCGACCAGTGCCCGCCGTTCGGCGTTGGAAACCACGTTCTCCATCGCGGAAATGGGGAGCCGCTGACTGACGCCGGAGCGCTTATCGATTCGTCGGTCCTGGCGTGCCTGAAAGGCAATCTCCTCAACGACTTCCGCGACAAATGCCGGGACCTCGACCCGTGGACCGGTGACGCCACGGACCAGCCAGGCTTCCTGGCTGGTGATCACCATCGCCTCGCTGCGCCCGGCGGGGTAGTGAGTGCGGATTTCAGAGCCGATGCGATCCTTGAGCGGCGTGATGATCTTCCCGCGCGCGGTGTAGTCTTCCGGGTTCGCTGTGAACGCGATCAGCACGTCAAGCGGCAGACGAACGGGGTAGCCCTTGATCTGAATGTCGCCTTCCTGAAGGATGTTGAACAGTCCAACCTGGATCTTGCCGGCGAGATCGGGCAGCTCATTGATGGCGAAGATGCCCCGGTTGGCCCTCGGCAGCAGGCCATAATGCATCGTCAACTCGCTCGACAGCTGCAGGCCGGACTTTGCCGCCTTGATCGGATCGATGTCGCCGACCATGTCGGCGATCGTCACATCGGGGGTGGCCAGTTTCTCGACGTACCGGCGCTCCCGCGGCAGCCACGCGATCGGAGTCTGGTCGCCATCGGCGGCGAGACGGGTCTTGCAGGCACCGCAAATCGGCTCGAGCGGGTCGTCGTTGATCTCGCACCCGGGCATCACCGGAAGCCGTTCATCAAGCAATGTCGCCAGCGCCCGGAGCAGTCGTGTCTTTGCCTGACCTCGGAGGCCGAGGAGAATGAAATTGTGCTGCGAGAGGATGGCGTTGACGACCTGAGGCACGACTGTATCGTCATAGCCCACGATGCCGGGGAACAGACGCTCCCCGCTCCGCAGCTTCGCAATGAGGTTGTCGCGGACTTCCTGGTGGACGCTTCGGCGCGGCACGTCGCCGCGCTCGACCGCACGACGGAGTTCACCAACCGTGGAAGGGACCGAAGACTTGGGCATAGACGATTCTAACTCGCGGGTGACGCGATTCTTCGGCGCGACCACTCCGCTGGTATTTGCGCACCGTGGCGGCTGTGATCTGGGTCCCGAGAACACGTTGCCTGCATTTGACGCCGGTGCCGCAACCGGTGCCGATGGGCTGGAACTCGACGTCCACCTCTCGAGGGATGGCGACGTGGTGGTGTTCCACGATTCGACCCTGGGCCGCACGACCGACGCCACCGGACCGGTCGCCGCGTACACGGTGGAGGAACTGCGCCGTGTCGACGCAGCGTTCGCGTTTGCACCGGAACGGGGATACCCGCATCGCGGGCAGGGCATCGGCGTTCCAACGCTGCGCGAGGTACTGGCACGCTATCCGGCGACCCGACTGATCATTGAGATGAAGGCCGACGTCGAGCACCTCGGCGCGGCGGTTGCCCGCGAGGTTCGCCGGGCCGGCGCGGCGGAGCGCATCTGCCTGGCCGGCTTTGGCGACCGCGCGACGGCTGCCGCGCGCAGGTCGCTTCCCGAGGCGGCGTGCAGCGCCTCGCACCGTGAGGTACGCCTGGCCGTGTACCGAAGCATGGTCGGGTGGCCCGTGCACCGCACGGCGTACGGCGGCTATCAGGTGCCCGAGCGGTCACGATGGCACCAGGTGGTGAGCCCGCGCTTCATTCGCCACGCCCATCGGGCGGGGCTGCAGGTTCAAGTCTGGACGGTTGATCAGGAGGCCGACATGCGACGCCTGCTCGCCTGGGGGGCTGACGCGTTGATCTCGAACCGGCCGGATCTGGCGGTGCGGATTCGTAACGAGGCCGGCCAGACGGGTTGATTATTGGATCCAGAGTACACAACAATGCCTGCGCCGCGGGACTCGGCGCCTCGTTTTCCCTTCGGTGTCTGGAGCCTCTGGATGCGCTTTCGATTCGCACGGACCATGGCGTGGACCGCCGGCACCGCCCTCACCGCCCTTGCCACGCTTGCGGCGCAGGGACCGCAGGGCGCCCTCGAGACCCTGCCCGTGCATGGCCAGGTATCACTTGTCGCCACCCCTGCCGGGAACAGCGTCGTGCAGGTGGGGCCGCAGGGGGTGCTCGTTGTCGACACGTTGAGCGATGCGCTGGCAGATTCGCTGGTGGCTGCCGTGCGTCGCCTCGCCGGCAACGCGCCAATCCGCTACATCGTCAACACCCACGCCCACCCTGACAGCGTCGGTGGCAACGTCAAGGTCTCGGCCGCCGGCTCACAGCTGGTCGCGGGGAACTTTGCCGGACAGGTGGGCGCGGGGGCCGTGGAAGGAACCGTCCGGTCGGCCTTCATCGTGGCGCACGAGAACACCTTGAATGCGCTCAGTGCCCCGACGGGTGGACAGCCTGCCGTACCGTTTGCGGGCTGGCCGACTGAGACGTTCTTTCAGGCCGAGAAGATGATGTACTTCAACGGCGAAGGCATTCAGCTGGTCTTCGAGCCCAATGCCCACACCGACGGCGACATCCTCGTGTTCTTCCGCAGTTCAGACGTGATCGCCACCGGCGACATCTACTCGACGACGAGGTTCCCGCAGATCGACCTCGCGCGAAAGGGCAACGTCAGCGGCGTGATCGAGGGACTCAACCGCATCATCGACCTCGCCATCTCCGAACAGTTCACCGAGGGCGGGACGCGGGTGGTCCCCGGCCACGGGCGCATCAGCGACGAGTTCGACGTGGTCGAGTACCGCGACATGGTGACCATCGTGCGTGATCGCGTGCAGGCCATGCAGAAGAAGGGCATGACGCTCGAGCAGGTGGTTGCAGCCCGACCTGCCCTCGACTGGGAGCCTCTCTACGGGACACCCGGAACGGTGGTGACGACGGCGGCGTTTGTCGAGTCGGTGTACCGGAGCCTGGCTCCGGCCCCGGCGAGGGTCCGCTGATGCGGACGCCCTCTTGCGGCAGCCTGGAGAGGCCCATGGGAATGTCTCTGAGAACGACACTCGCTGGATGCGGACTTGCCCTGTTGGCCCTGGCAGCTCCGGCGCAGGCGCAGGTCGATATCACCGGCAGCTTCAATGGCATTTTCCACGAGGATCAACCCGAGCGAAACCCGGGGCCGGCGGTGGGTGACTATCTCGGGCTTCCAATCAATGACGCGGCGCGCGCATTCGCTGACGCCTGGGACGCATCGCGGCTCACCGTACCCGAACATCAATGTCGAGCCCACGCGGCTCCGTACATCATGCGCGGCCCGCTCAACATGCGCATCTGGGACGAGCGCGATCCTCAGACGCAGCAGGTCGTCGCCCTCCACGTCGATATCAGCAATTTCCAGCAGCGACGTGTGATCTGGATGGACGGACGGCCGCAGCCGTCCGAGTACGCCGAGCACACCTGGATGGGGTTCTCGACCGGGCGCTGGGTGAACGACACGCTGGTCGTGACGACCACCCACATCAAGCAGATGTGGCATCGCCGGAACGGTCTGCCACAGAGCGATCGCACCCGTCTCACCGAGTACTTCACCCTGCACGACGATGTGCTGAACTACGTGACCTACACCGACGACCCGGTCTATCTCACGGAGCCGCTGTTCAAGACGACCAACATGCGGCGTAATCCGCGCCCGCTTCAAGCGCAGCAGCTGCTCTATCCCTGCGGCTCTGTCGTGGAGATTGCCGACCAGCCCCGCGGCGCCGTTCCTCATTTCCTGCCGGGCGAGAATCCGTTTCTGAAGGAATACGGTGCGGAGTTCAACCTGCCGACGGTCGCGCTTCGCGGAGGAGCGGCGACCATGTACCCCGAGTTCAGGTCGAACCTGATTGGCGCCGGCCTCACGCGCAACGCGCCCGTCAGCGGCGAGCGACGCTAGCCAGTTTCCGGGCGCGTCGCAACACCTCATCCAGCATCTGCGGCGTGAGCTTGCCCGTGTTGGTGTTCTGGCGGCTGGGGTGATAGCTGCCAATCAACGTCTGCGTCTGACCGCATGAGACTTCCTCGCCGTGGCCAAAGACCGGTCGCCGCGACACCGGTGCGCCGCGACGTCGGCAGAGTCTCAGCCACGCGTCGAAGCCGATCTTGCCGAGTCCGACGACCACCCTGACCTGAGACAGGCACGCCGTCTCGGCATCGAAGTGGTCGAGGCAGCGTGTGATTTCCTCCGGGAGCGGCTTGTTGTCCGGCGGTGCACAGCGCACCGCCATTGAGATGAAGACGTTGGACAGCTCCAGCCCGTCCTCCCGTGACTGCGAGGTGGGCTGGTTGGCGAAGCCCGTCCTGTGGAGGCCCGCCATCAGGAAGTCTGCCGATCCTCCGGGGCCGTCACCGGTGAAGACCCGACCGGTCCGATTGGCGCCATGGGCAGCCGGCGCCAATCCAACCAGGAGCACCTGAGCGTGAGGATCGCCAAAGCCAGGCACCGGGCGCCCCCAGTAGAGGTCGTCCCGGTGCGCTCGCTTCTTTTCCTGCGACACGCGCGAGCAGTAGTCGCGGAGCCGTTCGCAACGGGTGCAGGACACGATGGTGGCCGCCACATCGGCCAGAGAAACGGAAACGACGGGAATGTCGCGCACAGCGAATGGAGGTCCCGGTGGGAGAAAGTCTGACGAAAGAGGCTTCATCAGAAGTTTACCGAATAGTAGAATAGATGTTTATGAAGGGAGCCCATGCGCAATACTGCCCATAAGGACGCCGAGCTGGAAGCCGTTGAGACTAGGGAATGGCTCGAATCCCTCGACTACGTTCTGCAGTCCGGTGGTCCGGCGCGTGTCAGCCGCCTCCTCCTCGATTTATCGACCCATGCGCGCCAGCGTGGCGTCAAGCAGCCCTTCACCGCCAACACCCCGTATATCAACACCATCCACGCCGAGGAGCAGCCGCCGTTTCCGGGCAGCCGCGAGATCGAGCGACGCATCAAGAGCCTGGTGCGCTGGAACGCCCTGGCGATGGTGGTCAAAGCCAATAAGGCCGAAGAGGGCATTGGTGGTCACATCTCCACCTACGCCTCGGCGGCCACGCTCTATGAGGTCGGCTTCAACCATTTCTTCAAGGGCAAGGGCGACGGGCACGACGGCGATTTGATTTTCTTCCAGGGACACGCCGCACCCGGCATCTATGCCAGGGCGTTTGTCGAAGGCCGGTTGAGCCCGGAGCTGCTCGAGAACTTCCGGCGCGAACTGAAGGTCGGTGGCGGACTGTCGTCATACCCGCATCCGTGGCTGATGCCGGAATTCTGGGAATTCCCGACTGTCTCGATGGGCCTTGGTCCGATTTGCTCGATCTATCAGGCGCGCTTCATGCGCTACCTCGAGGATCGCGGCCTGAAGAAGCGGTCCGACTCGAAGGTCTGGGCGTTTCTCGGCGACGGCGAGACCGACGAGCCAGAGTCGCTCGGCGCGATCACGCTGGCGTCACGCGAAAAGCTCGACAACCTGATCTTCGTGATCAACTGCAACCTGCAGCGCCTTGATGGTCCGGTGCGGGGCAACGGCCAGATCATCCAGGAGCTCGAAGCGATCTTCCGTGGCGCCGGCTGGAATGTCCTGAAGGTGATCTGGGGCAGTGAGTGGGATGCGCTGCTCGAGAAGGATCACGACGGGCTGTTGATCAAGCGCATGGGCGAAGTCGTCGACGGCGAGTACCAGAAGTACGCGGTCGAGAGCGGCGCCTACGTGCGACAGCATTTCTGGGGCGCCCATCCGCGGCTGCTCGAGATGGTCCAGCACCTCTCAGATGAGCAGCTCAAGAAGCTGACCCTGGGCGGGCACGACCCGGTCAAGGTCTACGCCGCGTACAAGGCCGCCGTCGACCACACGGGGCAGCCCACCGTCATTTTGGCCCGCACCATCAAGGGCTACGGCATCGGCGAAGCCGGCGAAGGCAAGAACATCACCCACCAGCAGAAGAAGCTGAACGAAGACGAACTCAGGGCCTTCCGCACCCGGTTCGGCATTCCCATCGGCGACGACGAGATCACCAAAGCTCCCTTCTACCGGCCGTCCGACAACAGCCCCGAACTGACGTACCTGCTCGAGCGACGCAGCAAGCTCGGCGGTTTTGTCCCGACCCGCAAGGTGGATGTGCAGCCCATCAAGGGCGACACGCTGCCAGAGTTGTTCGAAGAGTTCTACAAGGGGAGCGAAGGTCGCAAGGCATCCACCACGATGGCGTTCGTGCGGATGCTCTCGAAGCTGCTCAAGGATCCGGAGATCGGCGAACTGGTCGTGCCCATCGTCCCCGACGAAGCGCGAACCTTCGGAATGGAGTCGCTCTTTCGGCAGGTCGGCATCTACTCGCATGTCGGCCAGCTGTATGAGCCGGTCGATCGCGACACGCTTCTGTACTACAAGGAAGCCACTGAAGGGCAGATCCTCGAGGAAGGCATCAACGAGGCCGGCTCGCTCTCGTCGTTCATTGCTGCCGGGAGCGCTTACGCGACTCACGGGATCAACACCATCCCGTTCTTCATCTACTACTCGATGTTCGGGATGCAGCGCGTCGGAGACCTCGTCTGGGCCGCCGCTGACACCCGCACCCGTGGATTCCTCCTGGGTGGAACGGCCGGGCGCACGACGCTGGCGGGCGAAGGCCTCCAGCACCAGGACGGGCACAGCCACCTGCTGGCGCTCGCCGTCCCGACGTTGATTTCGTACGACCCGACCTTTGCCTTCGAGATCGCCGTCATCATCCGGGAAGGCATCCGGCGGATGTACACGAACGGCGAGAGTGTCTTCTACTACCTGACCGTGATGAACGAACAGTACGAGATGCTGCCGATGCCTGAGGGGTCGCGCGACGGTATCCTCAAGGGGTTGTACAAGCTCCGTCCCGCCGCGAAGAAAGGCAAGCTGAAAGCCCAGTTGCTCGGGAGTGGCGCCATTCTCAACGAAGCGCTGAAAGCCCAGGAGATGCTCGAGGCGTACGGCGTGGCGGCCGACGTCTGGAGTGTCACGAGCTATCAGGAGCTGTACCGCGACGGCCATGCGGCCGAGCGCTGGAACCGCCTGCATCCTGCCGAGACGCCGCGCGTGCCGTACGTCACCGAGTGCCTGGGAGGCACTGACGGGGTGATCGTGGCCGCGTCGGACTACGTCAAGGTGCTGCCGGATTCGATCGATCGCTGGATGCCGCGCCGGCTCACCTCGCTTGGGACAGACGGATTTGGTCGCAGTGAGGGCAGAACCGCGCTGCGTGATTTCTTCGAAGTAGACGCAAGGTTCATCACGGCGGCCACGCTGAGCGCGCTGATGGAGGACGGCAAGGTCGACGCCGCTACCGTCCAGAAGGCGATCGTGGATCTGGGCATCAATCCCGAGAAGCCCAACCCGGCCGTGTCGTAGCACCACTCACCCGCAAGACACCTCTGGAGGGTGCGTTTGGCGGAATTCAAAGTTCCCGAACTGGGCGAGAACGTCACGCAAGGTGACGTCGCCCGCGTGCTGGTGAAGGTCGGCGACACCATCGCGAAAGAGCAGGCCGTCCTCGAACTGGAAACGGACAAGGCGACCATCGAGGTGCCCTCGTCTGTGGCTGGCGTTGTCACCGACATCAAGGTCAAGAAGGGCGACAAGGTCAAAGTGGGTGCGGTGGTCCTCGTCGTGCAGGACAGCGCAACCCCGTCGGCTGTCCCCGCGGCGGCCGCCGCCGTCGCACCACCCGCCGAAGCGCGTGCTCCGGTCGAGGAGCCTCCGGCCGCTGCCCCCGAGGAGCGCGCGCCTGAGCAGAAGGTGGTGGCCATGCCGCGGCCTGCAATCCGCGCCGAGGCGCCTGCCACCAGGGTTCCGTCTTCTGGCGGCATCCCTGCGCCCGCGGCGCCCTCTGTCCGGCGACTGGCCCGCGAAGTCGGCGTCGAAATCAACGACGTACAGGGCAGCGGGGCCAACGGACGCATTACCGAGACCGACGTCAAGGACCATGCGCGCCGCATCCTGAGCAGTGTGCCCTCCAGTGTCGGCACGGGCCGGGCTGGCCCGGGTGCTGCCGGTTCCGGTCCGGCGTTGCCCGACTTTCAGAAGTGGGGCGAGATCGAGCGTCAGGCGATGAACAACATCCGTCGCAAGACGACGGAGCATCTCACTCATGCGTGGACGAGCATTCCGCACGTCACGCAGTTCGAGAAGGCTGACATCACGCCGATGGAAGACCTGCGCACGAAGTTCAAGGCGCAGGTGCAGAAAGCAGGTGGCAACCTCACGGTCACGGCGGTGCTGGTGAAGGTGCTGGCGGCTGCGGTAAAGCAGTTTCCCCAGTTCAATGCCTCGATCGATCTGGCCGCGAGCGAGATCGTCTACAAGAAATACGTCAACGTCGGTGTCGCCGTAGACACCGAGTGGGGACTCCTGGTTCCCGTGATCAAGCACGCGGATCAGAAGAACATCACCCAGATCGCGGTCGAACTGAATCAGCTCTCGGAGAAAGCCCGCGCCAGGAAGCTGACGCTCGACGAGATGAGCGGTGGCGGCATCAGCATCTCGAACCTCGGCGGCATCGGTGGCACCGGCTTCACGCCGATTGTGAACTGGCCTGAAGTGGCCATCCTCGGCGTCTCGCGTGGCGTGATCGAGCCGGTGTGGAGGAACGACAAGTTCGAACCACGCCAGTTGCTGCCACTGTCGCTCTCGTACGACCATCGCGTCGTCGACGGTGCCGACGGCATGCGATTCCTCCGCTGGGTCGTTGAAGCGATCGAGCAGCCGTTCCTCCTCTCGCTTCTCGGCTGATGGCAACTGAATCCACTCAACTGGTTGTGCTTGGCGCGGGGCCGGGCGGGTACGCTGCGGCGTTTTACGCCGCGGATCTGGGCATGCAGGTCGTGCTGGTCGACGAGGAAAAAAACCCGGGCGGGGTGTGTCTCTACCGCGGGTGCATTCCGTCGAAGGCGCTGCTGCACGTGGCCAAGGTCGTTGACGAAGCGCAGCATGCCAGCAGCTGGGGCGTGACGTTTGCAGCTCCTTCCATCGATGTCGATCGCCTGCGCAGTTTCAAGCAGGGTGTCGTTGACAAGCTGACCGGTGGGGTCGGTCAGGTCGCCCGCATGCGCAAGGTCAAGTTCGTGCAGGGCCGCGCAACGCTCACCGGCGCGACGTCGCTGCGCGTCGTCGGCCCAGGCGGCGACACGGAGATCCAGTTCGAGCACGCCATTCTGGCCACCGGTTCGTCGCCGACGAAGATCCCGAGCCTGTCGATCGACAGCCCGCGGATGCTCGATTCCACGTCTGCGCTGGAACTGCCCGACATTCCCAGGTCGCTGCTGGTCGTCGGCGGCGGGTACATCGGGCTGGAACTTGGTACGGTCTACGCCACGCTGGGGAGCAAGGTCTCAGTTGTCGAGATGACGCCGGGGCTGCTGCCCGGAGCGGACCGCGATCTCGTCAGCGTGCTCCAGAAGCGGCTCGACAAACTGTTCACCAGGATCATGGTCAACACCCGTGTCGTGAAGGTGGCCGAGGACAAAGCCGGTATTCGCGTCACCTTCGAGGGCGACGTCACCGAGAAAGAGCAGGTGTTTGACCGCGTGCTCGTTGCCGTCGGACGGCGGCCGAACTCGAAGATTCCAGGACTCGAGACCACGAAAGTGAAGGTGGACGCCAAGGGGTTCATTGAGACCGACCCTCAGCGTCGAACCGGCGAGGCGAACATCTTCGCGATCGGCGATGTGGCGGGGGAGCCAATGCTGGCGCACAAGGCGTCGCACGAGGCACGGGTGGCGGTCGAGGCGATTGCCGGCCACAAGACCGTGTTCGAACCGCTGGCCATTCCCGCCGTGGTGTTCACCGACCCTGAAATCGCCTGGGCCGGGCTCACCGAGGCGCAGGCGCAGGCCGAGGGACGCGAGGTCGAGATTGCCAAGTTCCCATGGGGCGCACTGGGACGGGCGATCACCATCGATCGGCCCGACGGGCTGACCAAGCTCGTGCTCGAGCCGAAGACCGGGCGAGTGCTGGGCGTGGGTATCGCAGGCTCGGGCGCGGGGGAACTGATCGCCGAAGGCACGCTGGCGATAGAAATGGGGGCCTCGGCCGAGGACTTGAAGCTCACCATCCACGCGCACCCGACCTTGTCGGAAACGCTCATGGAGAGTGCGGAGGTGTTCTTCGGTCAGAGCACGCACGTGTTCAAGCCGAAGCGCAAGTAGCGGTGCGCGCGCGCTACTTCCTGCTCGCGCTGACCGTTGTTGCCGGGGTCGTGCTGCGCGCGCAGGACGCACCCACATCCCTCGTGCTGGTCACCACCGCCGGAGATTACCCAGGCGAGACCTACACTGATGGCCCTGCCGCGCCAGCCGAGTTCGTCTTCTTCGAGGGCGAGGTCGTGACCGTCGACGTCAGCGTCGCCAACTGGAGCCCGACGCCCGCCACCGTGCGTCTCCCGGCGGCCGGTGTGCCCGCCGTGCGCGCGGCCGTGCTGCGGGGAGGCCGGACAGCGCCTCCGGGAAAGCTGGAGCAGTCGATGTGGCTCGAGACCGTTGATGGCAGCCGGGTGGTTCAGCCCGAGCCCACGTTGAGCATCGCGGCCGGCGACGCCGTGCGCTGGCGGGTTCGGCTCGACACGGCGGGCTTGCCGCCCGACTTCTACGTCGTCCAGGCCCAGACCGTGGTGACAGCCGAGCGCGGCGATGCGATTCGTCGTCAGCGGCCAGAGTTCACTTTTGAACTGCGCGCGCGATCAGGTGCGTTGCCGGCGGAACTGGCGCGCCGAGCGGCCGAGCAGTTGACCGCCGATGGCGATGTCGTCCGCGCCCGCGCCGCGACCGAGGTTCTGGAACGGATCTATCCCGACAGCGTGGCGGTGCATCTGATTCGGAGCCGGATTGCCGAGGCCGAGGGAAACGAGGCGCTGGCGCGGCGGGAACTGAACATCGCAGCCGGGTATATGCGGGCGGAACGCGATACGCTCTTCCGTCAGTTTGCCCGCCCGGGGCAGATTGAAGACTTGATAGATTCGCTGGGGTTCTGATGTTCACTCATATCGTGATGTGGAAGCTGCAGGAGAGTGCGGATGGACGCGGCCGCGCCGACAACGCCAAGTTGATCAAGGAGCGATTCGAGGAGATGGCCAACATGCTCGATGGTCTCCATCGCCTCGAGGTGGGCATCGACGTGCTCCACACCGACGCGTCTGCCGACGTGGTGCTCTATACCGAGTTCGACTCGAGGGCCGCCTACGAGGCCTATGCCGACCACCCGGCGCACAAGGCGCTGGCGTCGTTCATCCAGCAGGTGCGTGTCGATCGGCGAGTGATCGACTACGAGTCGTGACGGGCCCTGGGGGCACGAAGGCGCACGCGGTTGGGAAAAACCCCGCGCAAGGGCGGGCTGGCTTGATTCTGTCCGGCGCACCCGCTAAGGTACCGGGTTGGCTCCAGCACGTTTCTCATCTCGGAGGCATATGGAAGTCATTCCGGTGAAGGTGGTGCCGCGCGGGTTCGGGGAGACGAACCGTCGCGACGCCTGGTGGGTCGAACCCCTGTTGGTATTCCTGGTGCTCGGCGGGTTCGTGGTCTACGCCACCTGGGCGGCGTTCCAGAACGCGCACTACACGTTTGGCCCGTACCTGTCGCCGTTCTATGCGCCTGTCCTGTTCGCCTCTCCTGGAGACGCCGTGGGACTCGAGCATGCATGGTTTGGCGCATGGCCGGAGTGGATGCCGAAGTTCCTGCCGTTCTCGCCCGCGTTGCTCATCCTGCCGTTCCCCGGACTGTTCCGCTTCACGTGCTACTACTACCGGGGTGCCTACTACAAGGCGTTCTGGGCGGACCCGATCTCGTGTGCGGTGGGCGAGCCCCGCAACAGCTATCTGGGTGAGAACTGGTTCCCGCTGATCCTCCAGAACGCTCATCGCTACGCGCTCTACGTGGCGGTCATCTTCATCTTCCTGTTGTCCTACGACGTCTACCTGGCGACGCAGTTCCCGACCGGGGACGGGGGGACGCAGTTCGGCCTTGGCCTTGGCACCCTCATTCTGGCGGTCAATGTCGTCCTGATTGCCTGCTACACCTTCGGCTGCCACGCGATGCGCCACATCGTCGGTGGCAAGTTCGACGAGGTGAGCAAGAAGGGTGGCGCCTGTGGCGCGGCGTACGCGTGCTCGAGTTCCCTGAACTACAAACACCAGCTCTTCGCTTACCTCAGCCTCTTCTCTGTGGCGGGATCGGACGTGTTCGTCCGCCTCTGTTCGATGGGGATCATCCGCGACGTGAGGTTCTTCTGATGGCCTCTTACACGTCCTACGCGTACGACGTGCTCGTCGTGGGCGCCGGCGGCGCCGGCCTGCGTGCCGCGATTGAAGCGGCAAACTCGGGGGTGACGGTCGGCCTCATCTGCAAGTCGCTGCTCGGGAAGGCCCACACCGTCATGGCCGAGGGCGGCATGGCGGCGGCGATGGCGCACAACGACGACCGCGACAGCTGGAAGGTCCACTTCGCGGACACGATGCGCGGCGGACAGTACGTCAACAACTGGCGCATGGCCGAACTGCATGCCAAAGAGGCGCCCGACCGCGTGCGTGAGCTCGAGGCATGGGGCGCGGTGTTCGATCGCACGCCGGACGGCCGTATCAACCAGCGCAACTTCGGTGGCCACCGTTACCCGCGTCTGGCCCACGTTGGCGACCGCACCGGACTGGAGCTGATTCGCACTCTGCAGGATCACACGGTGTACCTGGGCGTGACGGTGCACATGGAGCACACCGTCGTTGAGCTCCTGCTCGACGAACGCGGTGCCGCTGGTGTCGTGGCGTATGACCGCGAGCGCGGCCGCTTCCACGTGTTCACCGCCAAGGCCGTCATTTTTGCGACCGGCGGCGTGGGTCGAGCCTTCAAGATTACGAGCAACAGCTGGGAGGGCACCGGCGACGGACATGCGCTCGCGTTTCGTGCCGGTGCCGATCTCATCGACATGGAGTTCATCCAGTTCCATCCCACCGGGATGGTCTGGCCGCCAAGCGTCAAGGGCATTCTGGTCACCGAGGGCGTACGCGGCGAGGGCGGCGTGCTTCGCAACAGCGAAGGCCGTCGGTTCATGTTCGACGACATCCCGGACAACTACAAACCGCAGACGGCGTCCGACCCTGAGGAGGGCTGGCGCTATACGCAAAGCGACAAGAGCGCTCGTCGTCCACCGGAGCTCCTGACGCGCGACCACGTGGCTCGCTGCATCAACCGCGAGGTCAAAGCGGGACGCGGATCTCCGCACGGTGGCGTGTTTCTGGACATTGCGTGGATCAAGGAGAAGATCAAGGACTCCGAAGGTCACATCAAGCGCAAGCTCCCGAGCATGTATCACCAGTTCAAGGAGCTTGCCGACCTCGACATCACGAAGGAAGCGATGGAGGTCGGACCGACGACGCACTACATCATGGGCGGGATCCGCGTCGATGGTGACTCGCAGGAGTCGACCATCCCCGGCTTGTTCGCTGCCGGTGAGTGTGCGTCCGGCATCAACGGTGCGAATCGACTCGGTGGCAACTCGCTCTCCGACCTGATCGTGTTCGGCAAGCGCGCCGGCGAGTACGCGGCCCAGTATGCGCGCAAGCGCCAGGCGCCTCAGGTGACCGAGGCGGCGATCCAGCGAGCGATCGATGAGGCGCTGTTGCCGTTCGAGCGTGGTGATGCGGGCGAGAATCCTTACATGGTGCAGGCCGATCTGCAGGACTCCATGCAGGCGCTGGTCGGCATCGTCCGCACCGAGAGCGAGATGCAGGAGGCGGTCACGCGGATTCAGGGGTTCAAGGACCGCGCCGCCCGCGCCGGGGTCTCCGGTCATCGTGAGTACCATGCTGGCTGGCACACGGCTCTGGATCTGCGGAACCTCCTCGCTGTCTCGGAAGCGATCGCGCGGTCGGCGATTGAACGCAAAGAAAGCCGTGGCGGACACTTCCGGGAGGACTATCCGGACAAGGTGGCGGAGTTCGCCACGTTCAATATCAGGACGCAGCTTGCCTCCGACGGCTCGGTTGAGGTGACCCGCGTGCCGCTGCCGGCGATTCCGGACTACTTGAAGGAAGTCATCGAGGAGCAGAAGTCATAATGGCCAAGGCAACCTTCAAGATCTGGCGCACCCACCCGGGTGGTGAGGGCACCTTCCAGACCTTCCATACGGAGGTTTCGGAAGGGATGGTCGTTCTCGACGTGGTCCACAAGATTCAGGCAGAGCAGGCGCAGGACCTGGCCGTCCGCTGGAACTGCAAGGCCGGCAAGTGCGGCTCCTGCTCAGCGGAAATCAACGGCAAGCCGCGTCTGATGTGCATGACGCGCATGAGCACGCTGAACCTGTGGGAACCAATCACGGTGGAGCCGATGAAGGCGTTCCCGCCGATCAAGGACCTGGTGACCGACGTCTCCTGGAACTTCAGCGTCAAGAAGACGATCAAGAAGTTCAAGCCGCGTCAGCCTGATGCGCCCGATGGCACCTGGCGAATGGCGCAGGCGGATGTGGACCGCGTGCAGGAATTCCGGAAGTGTATCGAGTGCTTCCTGTGTCAGGACGTCTGCCACGTGCTGCGCGATCACAACAAGCACGATGAGTTCATCGGGCCGCGCTTCCTGGTCTACACGGCCAACCTGGAGATGAACCCGCTCGACAGCGAGGACCGCATTCCGGACCTCAAGGACGAGCACGGCATCGGCTACTGCAACATCACCAAGTGCTGCACCAAGGTGTGCCCGGAGCACATCCACATCACGGACAACGCGATCATTCCGCTCAAGGAGCGGGTGGTCACGCGCTACTACGACCCGTTGACACGCCTGCTCCACATGTTCACGGGTAAATAGAGGACCGCTGACGGCGGGTCCTTCGGACCCGCCCTACGCAAGACTGTACGTAGGCCGGGTCCGCAGGACCCGGCGTTCTTGTTTCAGGGGATCACAACAATCGGGGCGCGCCAGAAGGCAGCCTTCTGGCCCTCGGGTTCGAGGACGGTGATCTGACAGTCGTAGCGTCCAGGGGCCAATGCCCCGAGCGGGACGGTGATCGATACCGGGACCGCGTTCGGCCCTTTCTGCAGTCCGTCGGTCACCGTGAACGGTGCAGTCTCGAATACCTTTCCAGACTCATTGAAGAAGCTGGCGAAGACGGCGATCGGGCGGGTGGCCGTGGCGTCGCGCTCGTAGGCCTGCAGAAACACATACAGGTCGCGGCTGCGACTGAAGACCCGCGTGACGCTCGGGACCAGTTTCTGCCCGTTGCTGACCAGCGGATGCACCGCGAGTGCAGAGGCCCTGGTGCTGAGCAACGCCTCGGACAGCGGCACGCGCTGGCTGCTCAGCACGACGGAGCTGGTGGGCAGTTTCGTGACCTCGCGCATCAGATTGGGCACGGTGAACGCAGCCTGGTAGGTGCCCATCCGGCCTGTCTCGGCGTCGCGAATCAGGAACTTCAGGACATATTTCCCGGGGAGCAGGGTGAAACCGGTCTCGTACTGGATGGGCCGTGTGGCGAGCTGCGCAGCGGTGGCATCGTCCAGCTTGATGTCGAGCTTGTCCCGCACGTTCTGTTGGGTGATGCCGAAGTCGTCCTTGATCTCGCCGATGACGTCGATCTGTGTCCGTGACGCGCCGCCGCGCTTGGCGCGTACCAGCTCGCTGCCGGGCACCTTCACCGCGACCGGGACGAAGTACTCCGCGCGACTGAGCTGGAAGTAGTTCACCTCGAGAGCGATGGGAATCTCGGTGACGGGGTCGTCGAGCAGGAGCGCTTCCTCGAGCTGCCGCTCCTTGTCCGCGGCGGTGAATCGGGCGAACGACTTGTCCCCGTAGTAACCCTGGCGATATGCCAGCTCACCCTGTCGACCGTTCCTCAGCGTGATGCGCACGCGCCTGAACCTGCCGTCCTCCGCGGCGTTGGTGGTGTAGTAGCCGACGATGTAATAGCTGCCGATGGCGCGCGCGGCGTCGCGGATGCCAAGCGAGAGGTCGTTGTAGTCGAACATCGCCTTCCCGCCGGTGTCCTTGGCGAGGGCGAACAGTGTGTCCTGTGAGCGTTGAAGATTGCTGACCGCTGCTTCAGCCAGCCGTCCGGTAAACATCCCGATGCCGCCTGGGGACTGGCGCGTGGCGTCGCCGAGCGGCGCCGTCGCTACGAGCCCTCGCGCATCGATGGGATTGATCGTCACGTTGGACTTGACCGCCGCGTTGATGGTCGCGCGCAGCTGCGCCTGATTGTCGGTTCCGTTAAGGCGCAGGCCGCTCCCGAAATAGATCAGCGCCTTCTGCTCAGGCAGAGGCCTGAGCATCGACACTGCCGTCTGGAGCGCGGCGAGCTGACGGTCGGTGTTGAAGATGTTGAATTCGGCATCGTCCTGGCCAAACGCCGTGCCCGGATCCGGGTTGTCGGGAAGGCCGTCGCCGTCGAGGTCGTCGCCGAAGATGAGCCTCTGGATAGCTTCGACCAGCGCCGGTCGACTGTCGGTGAAGTCCTGTTTTACTCGGACGGCACCGCCCTGGAACGTCATGATCGCCACCGTGTCGGCCCCGGTCATCTGCGTATTGACGTAGGTCAGTGCGTTTGAGTACGCGCGGCCCTGATCGGGTGGCGGCATCGCCGACAGGTCGAAGTAGAAGATAAGGAGGCGGCGATTGCGGTAGCGGATGTCGCCAGGCGCGGAGGCCGTAATCTGTGTCTGCGTCAGCGCGGCGACGGCACTGTTGCCGCCTCCAGCAGGAGTTTCCGCTGCAGCGGCCGGGTTCTCTGGAAGCGCTCCGCCGTCGACACGTTGAAACTCGACAAAGGCGATGTCCTGCACGATCCCGTCTTCGGTCACGGCGAAGTCCTCAGCCGTGAGTCCTTCGACAACCCGTCCGTCGCGGTCAGTGACGCTGACGGTCTGCACCACCAGTTTGGTGCCGACGCGAAACGTCGTCGGGGGTGCCTGAGGCGTCGTCTGCTGCGCGCTTGCGCTGGCGATGACCACGCCGGCAGTCAGACATGAAGCAGCAAGTCGGCGGGTGAGGTGTGGGTGCATCAGAATCTGAACCTGATGGTTGTCTGGAGCTTGCGCATCGGATTCGCGCGGGTCGGTAGTCCAAACTGCGAGCTGCCGACGACTGTGTTCACGGCGGCATAGGTGACGACGTTCAGCACGTTGGTCGCGTCGATTCGCCAGTCGAGTGTGGCGCGATCACCCCATGGAAAACTGCGGGCGATACCCGCTGACATCGAGAACTGACTCGGGCCGGTCAGCGAGTTACGACCTGCATCTCCCCAGGAGCCGGGACCTGGTGCGGTGAACGCCGCAGGATTCAGGTAGTAACCGTCGGGTGGCGTCAAGGATGAGCCGGTACGGGAGGCACGGAGCGTGCCCGTGACGCCGGTCCCCGGAACGGCGCCCAGATAGCTCGCCGTCAGCGGCAGGCCGCTTCCGGCACTCATCTGGCTCGTGAAGGTCCAGCCCTTGACCAGCGCGCCCTTCGCACCAGTCAGCAGGCCTCCTCCGGTGACGCCGACGCCCGTCGTGTACTGCACCTGGGCGGTGAAGAGGTGGCGCTGATCGAACGCTGACGGTCCACGCTCGGCCTCGAGGTCGCGCCAGTCCTGGGCAATAGCGGTTCCAGACAGCGACGCCCCCGAGAACGCACCGGCGTTGTCGGTCGCTTTCGCGATTGTGTATTGAGCGGAGGCCTGGAAGCCGTTCCGTAGACGACGGCGAAGCTGGAACTGTCCCGCGTGACGGATGGAGGTGCCGTTCGACGTCAGGTAAGCGAAGCCGATGGGGCAGGTGAAACAGGGATTGGCGGTGCCGGCTGGATACGTATTGGGCAGGACCTCCTGCATCAGGTGACGCCCGTATGCGCCCAGGTACGCAGCAGACAGCGTGAGCGACGCCGGCAGATCCCGTTGGGCGAGCAGTTGCCAGTTCTGCGCCGAACTGACCCGAAAATCCGGGTCGACGGCAAAAGTTGCTGGCGAGGCCGCCGACGTCAGCAGGCCGTCTCTCAGCGTCAGAGGTGTCGTCGGCGAGCTCTCGACTGAAATCGCCGTTGAGAATGGCGGTTGTTGTGCCATCAGGAGGGTCAGCGCCTGGTAGTTCGAGGTGTTCCGGTAGATTCCGTAACCGGCTCGAACCACGAGCGAGGAGCCGGCAATCGGCCGCCACGCGATGCCCAGACGTGGCTGAAGACCGGAGCGGTCTGGGCGCAGGAGCGATTGACCGAACTCGCGACCTGTGAGGCTGCCGACGTTGGTCGAAGGGGTGACCACACTGGCGGCGGTGAAGCCCGGCGCCAGGTCAAGATTGGTCAGCCGCGCGAGCTTTTCCGAAAAAGGGCCTTCGTAGTCCCAGCGAAGGCCCGCGTTGAGCGTGAATCCTGGCGTGAGACGCCAGTCGTCGGTGAAGTAGGCCTCGATGGCGTTGGCGCGCAACGACTTATCGGAGTTGCCAGACGCGAGCGCCGCAGTGCGCGGCAGCCCCAGCATGAAGTCGGCGACGTCTGACCCGGTCGCCGCACCCGTGAACGAGAACGCCCCACGCCCGTTTTGCTGTCCATGGGCGTCCACGCTGACGCGTTTGATCCCGCCCCCGATGGTGATGTTGTGCCGCCCTCTGTAAACCAGCCCCTCGAGTGCAACGCCATGGGTCCTGGTGGACGACTCAGCGTACTGCGCGTCCGCAAGGCCGAGCACGCCGCTCGAGAAGGTGAGCGAGGGAGGACCCCAGTTCTCGGTGGCGCGGTCGGTGCCCTGGATCCCCGCGGTTCCGCTCATGTCAGTGGTCCCCGCAAAGTGCGGCGTGGTGCTGGTGGTCGCCCGCGTGAACTGATACCTCAGGCGCGAGGAAAAGAAGGGCGAGAAACGCCGCGACCAGCTCCCGGTGGCGTCTGTGGTGGCTGTGCGGCTGGCACTGGTAAACCCGAAGAGCGAGGTGGACTGGTTCTCGACGCGTTGATATTGCAGCGTGCCGAATACCTGGTTTCGGTTGTTCAGGTTTTGCGTGATCCTCGTCTGCAGTGAGTCCTGCTGGGTACGCGTCAGCACGGGCGCCTGATAGTTGAACCTGCCGCCACCTGCGACGTTGGGCTGCGGGTACAGGGCGACCAGTGCCTGCGCCTGGGGGCTCAGGCGATTCGTCGGAATCTGGGCGGAGGTGAATGGCTGATCGGTGAGAGGATCCCGGATGGTGAGCGGCCGGCCCGCGGCGTCGACTGACTGTGAGAAGTCTCCGCCGCGTTCAAGCAGGCTGGGAACGATCGTCGACTGGGTCGTGGCGGAATGCTCGACGCTGCGCTGGTAGCCGCTGAACAGGTTCGGGCGGGACTGAAGCGCGCCACGCGTCGGGATCGGCCCGCCGAACGTCGCGAGAAACTGCAGGTCGCCGTAGTCGGGTTTGGCGCCTTGCGCACCGGTGAACGAGAAGGGCCTGGAGTCCCACGCCGAGCGGCCCAGCACCGCTCCAAGCGTGCCGTTGTACAGGCTGCGCCGCAGGTTGCGGTTGTTGCCGAATGCTGCCGCTTGCGCAAACGGGGTCGACGCTCCGTTGTTCACGCTCCCGTTCACCAGAAACCCATCGGCCGCCGCGGAGGCGAGATCGGCTGATGCGTCCGGCGCTGCTGCGTTCGCGGGCTGAGCCGCCGGCGTGGCGGCGTCGCTGGTCGGCGCCGTCGGCGTGTTGACGACGGTGTCCGCGCGCACGGTCGTTCCGCCGGCCGTCAGATCGGCAAACGGTCGAAGTGTGAGCGAAATCATGACGGGCATGCCGCCCGGTGCGATGGGAACGTCCAGGCTTGTACGGCCGAATCCGACCATGTCTACCTGAATGCTCCAGGTGCCGTCGGCGAGGTCAGGGAAGCGGTAGCTGCCTTGCTCGTCGGTCACAGTGGTCACACGCTGGTCACCCTGAGTGGCTGTGACCGTCGCTCCCGGCACGGGGAGTCCGGAGAAGGTCACCTGCCCGGTGTGTTCGGCTGCACTGACTGCGTGTGCGGCAAGGCAGGCGAACAACGCCAGTGTGAGCCGTGAACGTGCAACCTGACGTCTCATCAGTCTGGAGACGGCTGCTGTGCCGAGTCGATGACGAGAACGTCAACCGGTCCGCGTTGCGAGTCCAGCTTCAGACCGAGCTGTTCCTGAATGGCCGTGAACAGCGACGGCCCGTTCGGGTCCGGCGCTGGCAGTGGCGGTGCATTCGGCGGTAGGGCAGGCATCATGCCCGGATCAGGCGTCCACTGCAGTTCGAGGTCCCACGAGCCCGCGAGGCCCGTTCGATCGATGACCATACGACCGGCGAAGTTGGACAGGTTCCTGCCGAAGTTCGCCATCGTGACCGAGCTGCCCTGAATGCGCCCCGGCGTTGTGCGGGTGCCGCAGAACGGCTGGGCACCGGCTGTTGGAGTCGGCGGTGGTGCACCACCTTGCCGAGCTGCCGCAAGCGACGCAACGAGGGCGGCGCAATCGACGGTCGACATCGTCAGCTTCGGACCCGGTCGGCCATCCGCTCTGGAGGGAAGCAGGACATACACCGGCAACTGTCGCGTCTCCATGTGGAGCACCAGCTTGAAGCGATCGGCGAGCAGTTCCTGAACCATCAGCATCATGTCGTCCTGCGTCGTCTCCACCGGCGCCCGTCCAGTGATGTCGAATCGCTCGGTGTCAAACCACGATGGACCGCCGACAATCTGGAAGTCCTGCAGGCGATACACGTTCCGGACGATGTTTCGCAGCGTGTTGTTCCGGACGGTCACCTGCCCTGGCCGACCACCGATGGAGCCACCAAACTCTCCGGACGTGTTCTTCTTGACCGACGCCACCTCAAATGACGGCCGTGGCGTGATCGGTGCCGGCCCCTGCGCTGACAGTGACAGCGTGGCGGCCACGACAATGGCTGGGAGGACAAGTAGTCTGGTCATGCCCCTCTAACACTCGTCGCCGCCCAAAGTTTCAGTCCGGCGTCGGCGGTTCTACCTTGTCGATCACCAGCACCGACACGGGGCCGCGCGCGCCTTCGAGCTTCAGGCCGAGCTGCTCCTGCACGGCGGTGTAGATTGACGGAGCGTTCGGATCGGCTGGCAATGGCGCAGGACCGCCAGGCGGCGCGGCAGGGCCAGGCTGCGGACCCTCCGGCGTGAATCTGACCTCGAATTCGTAGTTGCCCGTCAGGCCGGTCTTGTCGGTCACAACGCGTTGCACCATCTGCGACAGGCTGTTCGCCAGGAAGGCCATCGACACGCCGTTGCCGTTGAGGACACCAGGACCGATGCGCATGCCGCATCCCGGCACTCCACCGCGGCCGCCGGGTCCGGGCTGTGCGGGCGGTGGGCCGCCGCGTCGCGCCGCCGTCGCCGCGCAATCGAGCGCCGAGGCCTTCAGTGCGCTCCCCAGTTGTCCGTCGCGCCGCGCGATCACCAGTTCGTAGACCGGCATGTCCCGCGTGTCGATGTGGGTCGTGAGCGTGAAGCGTTCCGTGAGCAAGCCCTGCAGCATCCGCTGTGGCACGCCGGGAGCGCCGCCAGGGACAGGCGGTGTCGGCGGAAAATCCCCTTCAGCCTTGGCGGCAATGTCGAAGCGATCCGACTCTATCCACGACGGGCCACCAACGATTTGAAACGGCTGCACCTGATAGGCAATGCGAATCAGATCGCGAAGCGTGACGTTGGTTGCCTGAAACCGTCCGCCGGGCTGAATGCCGATAGACACCTGGCCTCCGCCGCCTTTGTTTGGCTTCACGGAGGCGACTTCGAATTGCAGCGGCCCGGTGCCAGTTGCTTGAGGCGCCGGCGCGTCTGGTGGGGCAGTCCGCAACTGGATGACATCTTGCGCGACCGTTCGTGTTGACGCGAGCAGGCCATAGGCCGAAACGAGACCCACAACGGTAAGTGCGGCGAAGGGCGGTGTGCGCATCTGAGATCTCCGTGCTGCGTTCTAGACGTCTGCGAGATCCGTTTGGCCTGCAGACGGACTGAGTCGTGCCCTCAATCTGGCGATGGGTGGTGAACGCTGTCGATGACAAGTACTTCGACCGGCCCGCGCGCGGGTACGAGTGTCAGCCCGAGTCGTTCCTCGATTGTCGTGAAGAGAGAGAGCCCATCGGCTCCCGGTTCCGGAAGACCCGGCGTGAACGTCAGGTTGATGTCGAAGCGACCTTCGAGGCCGGTGCGGTTGATCACAGTGCGTTCCACAGGACGAAGACTGCCCAGTCGATTGGCAAATGTATCGAGCGTGCTGCCCGTGAGAAGGATCTGTCCACCGCCGAGGCGGTTGATGCCGCACAGGAACCGGCCGTGAGCATCCGCGGCGTCGGTGGTCGTCGAGCCGGGGGAGCCCTGCACACACGTGGTGGCCCTCAGGCCATCGCTCGGCTGCTGGCCGCTGCGCGCGGCGACCAGGTTGTAGATCGGCATGTCGCGAGTCTCGCGGTGCATGACCAGCCTGAAGCGATCCGCCAGCAGCGTGCGTACCATCGAGATCGTCTGACCTGGGGCTGGGTGTCCCGTGGCTGTGGCGACGATGTCGAAGCGATCGGTGCCGACCCAGTCAGGCCCACCGACGACGAGATGTTCCTGTGTCTCATAGGCCCTGACGATCAGATCGCGCAGCGTCAGATTCGTGAGGGTGACGCGCCCGCCGGGGATAGCCTGAAACCCGCGGGCGTTCTCACCACTGGTGTTCTGCTTGACCGAGGCCACCTCAAACGAAGGCGACCCCCCAGCGACCGCGGGCGCCTGTGCGCGCAGGTGCGGGGCAGACGCGGCGCCGAAAGCCACTGGGAGCAGCAGGGCGCTCGCTGCCGCCGTTCCAAGCGCGATCCGCTGCGTGTGGCCCATCAACGCGCTGGCCTGACCACGCATGATGCCCACGACGCGCGTGCGCAAGTTGCCTGTGGCGCCCGACGCGGCAAGCGCGTGCGTGGGGATGCAGAACTCGCACGTCTTGACGATGCTCTCAGCGTAGGTGCGGCGTGGAAATCCGGTTCGCAGGACTGCTTCATCGCAGGCACGCTCGCGCTCGAGGTGGAGTTGCGTGCCGATCCAGCCGACCACTGGATAGAACCAGAAGATCGCAGACACCAGGTTGTGAACGGCAGCGGTCAGGTTGTCGTGGCGTCTGACATGACAGAGTTCGTGCGCCAGGATGGCTTCGACCTCGGCTGTCGTGAGTTGCGCGGTGAGGGCGTGTGGCCAGATCAGGACTGGCCGTACGATGCCGAAGATACCCGGCTCGACCCGTGTGGTGCAGACGGCAATCGGCAGCGAGACAGGGCGCTGACCCCTCTGCGCCATGCGCGCGAGTGCCTCGCCAAGGTGCTGGTCGACCCTTCCGCGATGCTGGGTGACAAGTCTGGTCGTGCGCAGCCACTCGAGCCCCCATCCGGCCATCGCTGCGATGAAGCCCACGCTCCACGCCGTGATGAGCACTGCGGCATCTGGCCACTCGTGGCCCTCCGGACCCGAGATCGTCACGACAGAGGCTGCGACGGTCACCACCGGATGTGAAAAGGGCTCACTCGTGAACTCGATAACGCGAGTGAGGGGTTGTGACGTAGCGCCGGGCAGTCCCGAGCCGAACTGCCGCCCGAAAGCGACCAGCGCGTCGAAGGGGACGAGAAACTTCAGCGATGCCGCCAGCCACAGTCCATGCCGCACCGCGGCGCGATGGTTGGACAGTGCGCGTGCCACGAGCCAGACGGCGACGAGAAAGAGCGTGGACTGCCACAGATGGTTGAGCAGCCCGGTCATGAGCGCTCCTCCTTCTTGGTCGACTGCTGCAGGATCCGACGCGCAGCGCGCAGGTCTTCGTCGGTCACGTTGCCGGCCTCGACCAGGTGCGCGACCACGGTACGTCCGCTGCCGCCCACCAACGCCAGCAGTTCGTCAATCAGCCGTCGCTCGGCGGCGCCCCTGGACACCAGCGCTTCAAAAACGTGCGCGTTGCCGATCTTCCTGGTGCGCCGCACCACTCCTTTGGCCTCCAGCCTGTAGACCATGGTCTGCACCGTGGTGTATGCGGGCCGGCGGCGTTCGGGAAATGCCTCCTGGATTTCTCGTACAGACGAGGCGCCGGCGGTCCACAGCCGCTCCATGATCTGGAGTTCGAGCTTCGATAGTCGCGGGTGGGACATCTGTGCTCCTACAGGAGTGTGTATTACTACTACACGTGTAGTTTTAGCGTCAACCCGGCTGCCAGGGCTCAATGTCCCGCCTGGCGGAATCGGCGGTAACATCGAGGTCAGGCGCAGTCTCTGCGCGGGTGTTACCTGGCGCCGTTGACATCGGGATGAGGGCAGGATGGCACGAGGCTGGGAAAGCAAGTCGGTCGAGGCACAACAGGACGCCGCGGAGGACGCCCGTGCCCCCGGGCCTGCACTCAGCCCCGAAGAAGTCGAGCGCCGCCAGGAACGCACGACCCTTCAGCTGGCGCGAACCGAGGCCCTTGGCCAGCTCCAGCGCGCGTGCGCGCCTGCGCATCGCGCGATGCTCGAGCAGAAGATCGCCGACCTCGAGCGGGAAATCAGCCTGTTGAATCGCTGAGGGATTGGTCCCCCTACGAGCGTGGCGGCTGAGCGTGTGCGCGGTCGAAGGCGTCGGCTTGTTCGTGCGCGTGATACGAACTGCGCACCAGGGGGCCGGACTCGACATGGACGAATCCGCGGTCGAGGGCCAGACGCTTGAGCTCTGCGAATTCAGCCGGCGTGTAGTAGCGCGTCATCGGCGCGTGCTTCGCGCTGGGGCGGAGATATTGACCGATGGTCAGGATCGACACCCCCACGCGGCGCAGGTCGTCGAACACAGCGATCAGTTCGTCCACTTCCTCGCCGAGGCCGACCATGACCCCTGTTTTGGTCGCGACGGTCGGTGCGTAGTGCCGTGACCGATCGAGGAGTTCGAGCGTGCGCGGATACTTACCGCCCGAGCGCGCCATCCGGTAGAGGCGGGGCACGGTTTCGGTGTTGTGATTGAGCACGTCTGGCCCGGCGTCGAGCACGGCATGGAGTGCCGACTCGATGCCTTGAAAGTCGGGGATCAGCACCTCGATACGGCAGGCCGGCACCTGCGTTCGAATTCGGCGGATGGTCTCGGCAAACACTGATGCGCCGCCGTCGGCCAGATCGTCACGATCCACTGAAGTGACCACGGCGTATTGCAGGTTCATCCTTGCCACGGCCTCGGCCACCCGCGCAGGCTCGGCCATGTCCAGTTCGTTCGGCCGGCCATGTGCCACCGCACAGTACGCACACGCACGGGTACAGACATCCCCGAGAATCATGAACGTCGCGGTGCCGTGGTGCCAGCACTCGCCGATATTGGGGCAACGCGCGTCTTCGCAGACCGTATTGAGCTTCAGGTCGTGCATGATGCCCTTGAGGCGGAGGTAATTCTCCGACCCGGGCGCACGGACCCGGAGCCAGTCCGGCTTGGGTTCTCGCGGCTTGACGAAGGTCAGCGGGGCTTCAACAGGCAACGCTCCTAGTGTACCAGCCTATGGCTCCCGTATCATCGGGCGGTGCAACGGTTGGCAATCACGTGGTTTGGCCACTCCACCTTCCTCCTCCGCACGCCGGGTGGCCGGCGACTGCTCTTTGATCCCTGGCTCACGGACAATCCGGCCTGCCCGGCCGTGCTCCGTCGTCCCGGTAAGGTGGATGCGGTCCTGGTGTCACACGGCCACTCCGACCACATCGGCGATCTCGTTCCGATCGCGCGCGATACGGGGGCGCTGGTGGTCGGAGCGTTCGAGTTGTGCGAGTGGCTCCACCGCAAGGGCCTGACCAACACCGAGCCCATGAACAAGGGTGGGGCGATCGAGATGCTGGGGCTGCGGGTGTCGATGACACACGCCCGGCACAGCAGCAGCTGCGTCGAGAACGGTCAGGCGATCTACCTCGGCGAAGCCTGCGGCTACGTCGTCCGCCTCGAAGACGGACTGACGATCTATTACGCTGGCGATACCTCGCTCTTCGGTGACATGAAGCTGATCGGGGAACTGTATCGACCAGACATCGCCTTTCTTCCCATCGGCGATCGGTTCACGATGGGCCCGGCGGCGGCGGCGCAGGCGTGCGAACTGCTCGGCGTCCGACAGGTGGTGCCGATGCACTGGGGCACCTTCCCGATGCTCACCGGTACTCCAGCCGCGCTCAAGGCGCATCTCAAAGTACCGGTGGAGGTCCTCGAACTCAAGCCGGGGGAGACAGCCGAGTAACTGCCGCGCCCGTGCCGTCTGCCTACTGCCCACTGCCCACTGCCTACTGAATCGTTATCCGCCCGTTCAGAGACTGATTCGAGGGCTGGTTGTGATCGTGGAACCCGCACGAGCGCACGGTGTTGAGATTGCCCGTCTGGCGCTGTTGCCCAGGCGTCAGGAATCCGACCTGGTTGATCTCGACGCAGTCGGTGTGTTCGGGATGCGGGTCAGACGCCATGTCGTGAGCTGCCGTGTCGTTGTTGATGAAGAGCACGCGCGTGCCCGGCGAGACGGTGAGAGTCTTGGGAGAGACACCCGACGCAGTAATGGTCACGGTGGTGGTGCCAGGAGACGGCGCGGGCACTGGCGCGGGCGCCGGAGCCGGTGCTGGCGCAGGACTCTGGGCTGGTGCCGGAGAGGGAGCCGGAGACGGGGAACCCGGCGAACTACCACCGCACGTCACTGCTGTCATCGCCGCCACGACGGCACATGCCATCCACCACAAGGTTCGCTGACTCGTCACTGAATCCTCGCTATCTGTAAACCAACGCGGCTCAGTCGAGCCGGTACTTCGCCAGGTAATAACTGAGCGCCCGCTGGCTGATCCCCATGATCTCGGCCGCGTCCTTCTTGATCCCGCCCGCCTGATCGATCGCCTTGCGGATGGTCTCGCGTTCCACCCACTCGATGTTCTGGTGGAGGCGCGAGGAGGGAAGTCCGGAACCCTGATTGGTCGGTGCGCCGACCAGTGACACCGCTGACAAGGTCAACTCCCGCGAACTCGACAGGACCACCGCGCGCTCGATGGTGTTCTCGAGCTCTCTGACGTTGCCCGGCCAGTCGTACCGTCCGAGCAGTTGCATCACCTCATCGTCAATCCGATCGATGCGCTTGCCGATGCGCTGCGTGTGTTTCTGGACGAAGTGCTCGACCAGGGGGGGGATATCGTCGCGGCGATCGCGGAGCGGCGCGATGGTGATGGGGATCACGTTCAGGCGATAGAACAGGTCTTCCTGAAACCTCCCGTCCGCCACCATCTGTTTGAGGTCCCGGTTTGTCGCGGCGATCACCCGGACGTCGACGCGCTGCGTGCGCTCGGAGCCGAGCGGTTCGAACTCACGCTCCTGGAGCACTCGCAGCAGCTTGGCCTGCACCGCGGTGCTGAGCGTTCCGATCTCGTCGAGGAAGATGGAACCGCCGTCGGCGAGGGCGAAGCGACCGCGCTTGCTCAGGGTGGCGCCGGTGAAGGCCCCGCGCACGTGTCCGAAGAGTTCGGACTCCAGCAGGCTGTCTGGAATGGCGGCGCAATTGACCTTGATCAGCGGCATGTCGCGCTGCGCGCTCCGGTGATGAATGGCGCGAGCCACGATTTCCTTGCCGGTCCCGGTCTCGCCTGTGATCAGGACGGTGCTCTTGGTCTGCGCCACCAGTTCCGCGCATCTGATCACGTCTTCCATGGCTCGGCTGCGACCGACAAGGCCATAGTGATTGAAGTCGGCATTGCGCTCGCTGATCAGGTATTGGCGCTCGGACTGAAGGCGCTGACGCTCGAGCGCCAGGCGCACCACCACCAGCAGTTCCTCGACTTCGAACGGCTTCTGGAGGTAGTCAAGGGCCCCGAGCTTCATCGCCTCGATCGCGCTCTCGACGGTGGCGTGGGCGGTCATCATGACAACCTGCGGTCGCTCGCCAGCCACGGCCCCGTTGCTCAGCTCGCGGATGAGCTCGAGCCCGCTCAGGCCAGGCATGACGTTGTCGATGACCAGCAGATCGAAGGTCCGCTCGCCAATCTGCTGCTTCGCGGCCTGCGCCGATCCCACCTCGACGACATCGTGACCCTCTTCGCGCAAGGCGCGTCCCAGTCGCTTGAGGATCTTGTCTTCATCATCCGCGAGCAGGATCGATCCGCGTATCGCGGTCATGCTGGCGCTCCGGCATTGGTCGGCAGCGTGATGCGCAGTTCCGTCCCCTCTCCACGAATGCTGGTCACTTCGATGCGCCCTCCGAGCCCCTCGACGATGTTCTTGGCAATCGGCAGGCCAAGCCCGGTGCCGCCGCGCCTGGTGGTGAAGTAGGGATCGAAGATGTGTGCCATGTCATCGGCCGAGATACCGACGCCTCGATCGCGAATCGTCACCTGCACGCCGTCGTCGTCGTGTCGGGTAGTGAGTTGAACGCCCGCCTCGGTCAGTTCGCTGGCCCCGGCGTCTGGTCCAGTGCTGGCGGCGACGGCGTACCTGGCGTTGGTCAGGATGTTCACAAGCGCCGTGCGGACGCGTTCGGCGTCGGTGGTGACAACGGGGAGGCGTGGGTCCAGGTCGAGCGTCACGCTTCCGGCGGGCGCATCCACCCAGGCGGCATCCACCGACGTGCGGCAGAGCGTGTTGATGTCCACCTCTCGCCGCTCGAAGTGGATGGGACGAGCAAAGTCGAGCACGTCGCTGACGATACGGTTGAGGCGGCTCGTTTCCTCGTCGATGTCGTCCAGCGCTTCGCGTCGCTCGGCAGGACTGGCCTCGCCGCGTCGCAGGCTGCGCAGGGCGGCGCGGATGATCATCAACGGGTTCCGCACCTCGTGAGCGATCACGGTGGAAAGCCGGCCCAGGGCGGACAGTCGCTCACGCTGGGCTTCCTCCCGCTGAAACGTGGCGATGGAGTCGGTCAGGGTGTTGAAGGTCGTTGCCAGCACCCGGGCGTCCTCGTCGTGCCAGTCGCCGTGCGTGAGCGTAACCTTCCGGGTCAGGTCGCCGGTCAGCGCGATGTCCCGCATGGCGGTCGTGATGGCGCTCAGCGGACGCGTCATCGTGCGTGCGACGACATAGCTGAGAACGGCCGCCAGGAGCACCGCGACGATCAGGGCACCGCTCAAACCCGACCGTATCGTTGAGAGCAGACGCATTCGTTCCGTCCTCGAGCGAAGCACGACCGCAGACGGTGCCAGTGAGTTGTCAACCGCCGCCGGATCGAGCGCCAGTGGTCGCGACGTGGCCAGAAAGTCTTCACCATGAAGACGAAGCGTGCGCGCGAACGGCGGGGGCGTCCCGGCGAGGCCGGCCGGGCTGAGCGTCGTGAGGGTGGCGGCATCCTCGACGTCGATCGTCGAGGCCACCACTCGTCCCGACACCAGGAAGGCGAAGTCGCTGCCGGTCAGGCGCTTGAACTGCCGGGCGCGCGCGTCATCCAGCAGGAATCCGACGGTCAGGCGGCCGAGGATGTCCGGTGGCGTGCCGTCAAGGAGAATCGGGACGCTGGTGATCTCGAGCAGACCGCGATCGTGGGGCCAGAAGGCGCTGTGTTCATCGAGCGACGCCTGGCTGGCGGGCGCCGGAATCTGCGCGGGTACGACCCCGGACGTGGCAAGCACGACGCCCGAGCGTCCTGTGAGGATGAGCGTGTCAGCGCCTATACGCGCCAGGTATTCGTCGGCCAGCGGCTGTATGGTCGGCGGGTCGGCGGTTTCGACCGCCGCCTTCAGTTTCGGGAGGTCGGCAACCATTCGCGTCATGCGTCCAAAGGTGTCGGTCAGCGAGGCCTGGTATTCCTGCATGAGCACGCTGGATTCCTGCAGCTCACGGGCGAGGTCGGTCTCAGTATCCCGGGACGTGCGCCAGTAGAGGTAGGCGAAGGCGAGCGCGAGTGCCAGCGTGACAAGGAGCGTGCACGCCAGGAAGATGCGGTTGGTGAGCGAAGTAGAAATCCGCACCGGTTGAGACATGGAATGGTTGCGAGTTGCGATCCAACGCGCGCGGCTCTGCCGGGATTATACCGAGCAGACGCGTCATCCGCCGGCAGGGACGAACCCCGTAAGGGCTTACGAAACCCGGCGCCGGCTCCCGGGTGGCGCCGCGGTATACTCCTTGCCCTGAACCCCGGGCCGCCTTGTTCTCCTGTCAGGCGGCTGGCCGTCTGGAGACCTGTGTGGCGTACATCATCTGTGAGCCCTGTATCGGCACCAAAGACACCGCGTGTGTGGACGTCTGCCCGGTAGACTGTATTCATCCACGCAAGGACGAAGGGGGCTTCGACGCCTCGGAGATGCTCTACATCCACCCCGATGAATGCATCGACTGCGGCGCGTGCGTGCCGGCATGTCCCGTGGAAGCGATTTTTGCACTCGACGAAACGCCCGAGAAGTGGGCTCGGTTCATTCCGGTGAACGCGGAGTTCTTCCAGAAGTAACGCGAATCAGGAAGGTCGTTGCTCATGCTGTCGTCATCGCGCCGTGTGATTCTGGTGGTTGCTGCCGTGATCGGTGCCTGCACGCTCGTGGTGCGCGCGCAGGACATCTCCAACGCCGATGCCGAGGTCCAGTATCAGCTCGGAAACCTGTTGAGCGACGAGACCCGCTATCAGGAAGCGCTCGCCGCCTTCGACCGCGCCACTCACGCTCCCGATTTTGATCTTGCCATCCGTGCCCGCAAGGGGAAGGTGAAGACTGAACTGCGGCTGGCAGAGTTCGTCACCGCACGCGCGGATGCCGATCAGCTGCGCAAGGCCGTGCCCGCTGACACCGAGGCCGCAACTCTCTACGCCGATGCCATGTGGGCGACCGGCCTCTTCGATGAGGCCGATGTCGTCTACGAAGACGTGCTCCGCCGTGTCCCGGGTTCGGCTCGGGCGCGTTTCGGTGTCTCCCGCTCGCTCGCGACCAAGAGCCGTCTCGACGACGCGCTTCGTGAGGGCCTGAGTGCGGTCGCCGCCTCTCCGCGCGACGGTGAACTCCACGCCGGCGTCGCCGAGATCTACGAGCGTCTGAACCGGTTCGATGAAGCGGCGGCGTCGTACACCAACTTCATCAACCTGCTGCCCAACAAAGACCGGAGTGACAAGGCGGCATGGTCGCGTGCCCAGGTGCAGTTCCTCAAGGCGTTCGAGGGACGCGTCCCCGTCGATGTCGCGCCCGAGGTCCTCTCTCGTCTGCACACCGTGCCATTCCGCCTCGTCAACGAGAAGGTTGTCGTTCAGGCGCGTGTCAATGGCGGAGCCCTTCAGGACTTCATGCTCGACACCGGGTCCGAAGAGACGGTGATCTCGCGCGAGACTGCCGAGCGCCAGAATGTCAAGCCCATCACCTACACCCTGAGCGCGGGTGTCGGCGAGGTGGGTCTGCGTGGCCTGCAGCTGGCGAGGATCGACCGTCTCGAAATCGGGACGCTCGCGGTGCAGAACCTGCCGGTGCTGATCAAGAATCCGGCGCTTCGAGGGATCCCGAAGCGCGAAGGGGAGAGCTTCTCACCACTGTCGCTTGGTCTGTCTATGACCATTGACTACCAGCGTCGCCTGCTGACGATCGGGCGCACGCTGCCGGAAGAGGAGTCTGACTTCAAGCTGCCGATGCGCGTGCACCGGCTGGCGATGGTACGGGGCCTGCTGAACGAGACCCACTCTGCGTACTTTGTGGTCGACACCGGTGGTCAGGTGATTTCGATCAGTTCTGAAACCGCAGAGGACCTGAATATCGAGCCCGGCGGGCCTCGCCGGATTCCGCTCCGCGTCTACGGCACGTCAGGCTGGGATCGCGATGCGTTCCTGCTGCCCGGTCAGAACCTCGAGTTCGACCGCATCGAGTACAAGAACTACTCCCTTGTCGTGCTCAACCTCCGCGCACCCAGCCTGCTCCTCGGCTTCAGGCTGGGCGGCATCGTTGGCCACACCTTTCTCGGCAATTACCGCGTCACGATGGACATGGCGCGCAGTGAATTGCGCCTGAGGAAGTTTTAACCGCCTCAGGCCATCAGACTCTAGAAGTCGTAGCCGATCCAGACGGCGAAGCGGGCCTTGCGGAAGGCGCTGCTCCCACCATCGAGCCGTAAGAGCGCATCTTCCCACTGCTTGTTGAAGAGCGTCTTCCACGACCAGTCGAAGTGAACCGGGAAACCGAGGGCGAAGGTCTCGAGGCCGACCCCGTAGGACGCCCTCGCGTCCACCAGGCGCAGACCCGAGATCGTTTCAGTCGGCCCGCGGGTTTCGTTGATCACGCCGGTGATGGGATCCTGCTGCCGGCTGACGATGGGTTGATACTGGATCGTGTCGTTGGAGAGCCACTTGAACTTCCCGCCTTCGGCACCGGTCTGGCCGTCGAAGCTCCCGCCACCCATGTTGGCGAACAGCACACCACGGATTCCGCCCAACACGCCGATCGGCGTCAACATCGCTTCGATGAACGGGAATCGCAGCTCGGCGTTGAAGAACGCGGACTTTGAACCCAGGAACGACAGGTAGTCGTATCCGCGCAGTTCCGAGTTGCCGCCGAAGTACATGAAGGTTGGCGAGTCACCCCAGCTCTTGAACCCGCGGGCGCGCAGGGCCAGCAGTCCCGAGGTGCCGATGCGCTGGTAATAGCGTGCGTCGAGATCCGTAGTCTGTCGCGACAGCGTGTCGCCGATCTTGGGCGCGATCTCGTAGCTGAGGCGAACCGTGTTGCCGGATAGCGGTCCGAACTCTCGGAAGACCGTCGTCTCCTGCACGTAGGTGACGCCGAACGGAACCAGCGTGCCGCTCTGGAAGAGCTGACGGCCGAACTGCTGGTTCTGGTAGTCCTGCGAATACGCCTGCAGGCTCGGGTCGTTGAACTCTTCCTTGTACTGCAGTACTCCGCCGGAGAGTTCGACACGCCGGTACCGGTTGAACGGATAGATGCCGAACGCCGTTCCGCCGCGAAGCGTACGCGTGGCCAGCGCGAGGTCCCGATCGATCAGGCCCGCCAGCGAGGGGTCGTAGAAGACGTTCGAGATGTTGCCGTAGAAAAACGTCGTCTGCGAGAAGCCCTGGAACGCGTAGTTGAAGCGTCGCGAGATGTTCTGGAACGAGAAGGCGAGCGTGCGGTACTGCGAGATCGACGCCGCATACATGTTGAACTGCTTGTCGCCCAGGACGTCGCTGAAGGTGACCGCCGACCCGCCGAAGACGTCGCCGCCGCTGGTGACGCCGACGTTCACCGGCGGGCGACCGTCGAGGAACATCTTCTCAAACGTGCCCTTGGTCTTCTTGTTGGCCGGGATCAGCGTGTGCGCCATGGGCGCCTGGAAGTCGATAATCTGCCCGGGACTGCCGAAGTCGCTCGTTGCGGCGGTGACAATCGGGTCTCGCTGGTCGAGGGTGTGCAGCTCGTAGGTGCCTTTGTAGTAGGACACGAAGGCGATGCGGGAGGTGGCGCCTTCCTTGAGCACGACGGCAGAGATGTTGCCGCCGACGGTGTCGGTCAGCTGGCGCAGCTCGCCGTTACGCAGGTTGAGGGTCCAGATGTTGTAGACGCGACCGTTGCGTGCCACCTCGGCGTCGATCGACTGCGACGGGTCGATCGCCGTGCTCGAGAACACAAGGGTGTCGGCGTCCATGAACTGCGCGCCCGTGTCATCGTGGGTTCCGAACGTGAGCTGCGTCTTGGTGCCGGTGGCGAGGTCAACGCGGAACAGCTTCTCGTTGCCGCTGACGCGGGTGAGATAGACAATCGAACGGCCATCGGGTGCCCAGGTGGGGCCCGAATTTCCGAAGCCATCCTTGGTGACGTTGGTCAGGGCGCCGCTCGCCAGGTCCATGACGAAGATGTCGCCCACCCCGCCCTGCAGCGCCGCAAAAGCCATGCGGTTGCCATCGGGGGAGAAGTCCGGCGACTCGGGATCGTCGACCATGCGCATGTTGACGCGCTGCTCGATGTCGCGGTTCAGGACGTTCTGGACGATCAGCGTGCGCGACTTTTCTGTGCGCACGAAATAGGCGACACGGTCTCCGCTCGCCGACCATGAGATCCACGGGACCTGGTTGAAGCGCCCGCCAGGCTGCACGACGAACTCGAAGCCCTTGTCCTGGTCGAACCCGTTGGTGAGGTTGCGGATCACCGACCCGTCCTTGGCCGAGATCAGGACAATGTCGAGCTCGCGCTCCTTCCGGTTGCCTGTGGCGACGGCAATCAGATCGCCAGAGGGGGAGGGTTCGATGGAGACCGCTGCATTGAAGGGGGACTTCTCCGGGTCCGGGGCCAGGTTACGTCCGTAGTCGGCTGGACGCTCCTTGTCGCGGAAGGCCTTGAAGCGATCCTTCAGATACTTCTCGAACTGCTGATCGAATTCCTCGGGCGAGAGCTTGAACGCCTCCATGTAGGCATCCTCGCCGCCACCGATGACCGCCTTACGCAGCGCGAACAGGTACTGCCGCAGACCTTCCTTGCCCCACTTGGACTCGATGAACTCGAACACGGCGTGCCCGAGGTTGTAGACCATGCGCAGGTTGGTGAAGTTGCCGTAGTCGTCCATCTTGCTCATCTTCGGGACGATGTCGCTGACGGCGGCGTCGCGGATGGTCATCAGGTCCAGCGGCTGCCAGATGCCCGTCATGTAGTCCGACAAGCCTTCGTTGACCCACAGCGGCACACTCCTGCGGATGAGCGATGTCGGGATGATGTCGAACTCGAACTGATGGGTGAGTTCGTGCACGATCAACCGGTAGAGAAGATCCGGCGGGTCATCGATGGGGAGCACGATGCGCTGGCGGAACGGTTCAGCGAATGCGCCCACACCTTCCTGTGCCGCGCCGGGCACGACGTTCTGTTCCTGGAACTCGCTGCTGGTCTTGAAGATGATCAGGGGCACCTTGAACGCCAGGTCGTATTTCAGCTCGGAGCTGATGTGCTGATAGGCGCTTTCGGCGTAGCCCGCGATCCGTTCGAGGTGTTGCTCGATCTCGGGGTAGTAAAAAATTTCGAAATGATCGGTCGTGTAGATCTGCCAGCGAAAGTGGTCGTAGCGGACCTGGTTCTTGCCGAAGTAGGGCACAAATGGTGTCTGGGCCGAGGCCGGTGCAGCGGAGATGACCAGCGCCATCACGCCGGCGATGAGCAGCGCGAGTGCGCGCCGCGGGGAGGGGTGCTTGCCGCGCAACGCCTCGACCAGGCCGAGGTCCGGCGTCGGGCTCGGGGTGGTCCCGCGCCGCGTCTGTTGGCTCATCGTTCGTTCTCCTCGCAGGTGGTGCGCCCATCCGATGATGCGCCGTGCCTGCCGTGTGGAATGCGCGAAACCGGTATCGACCGCGCGGCGAGCCGCGATCTTACCGCTGACGCTTTGAAAGCCGCAATAAAGGGCTGGCTCTGCGGGAAGCAATGGATGTACCGATGTTACTCGGGAAGATGCTGCCCCGATTGGACGGTTTTGTCCCTGGTGTGTCCCGTCCCTCCAGGAGGTCTGTCATCCGCCGCAAACGCTCCGCGTATACACTGAGGCTCGGGTCCCCGCCGAGGCTACCCCGGAATAAAGCGTCCCGGTCGAGGGTTGTAGTTTCGGTGACCCGTATACCTCATGTTCAGACGTCGAGCTGCCGCGACCGCCGCGCGCCGGGAGGCCCTGGCCAACGACGTGCTGACGTATCTCGAGCCCTTGTACGCGACGGCTCTGCGCCTGACGAGGCAGCGAGCCGATGCCGAAGACCTGGTGCAGGACACTTACGTCAAGGCCCTGCGCTTTGCCGACAAGTTCGAGCCCGGCACGAATCTCCGGGCGTGGCTCTACACCATCCTCCACAACACCTGGAGGAACAGGCAGCGGGACGCGGCCAGGGCCGGCGTGAACGTCGATAGCGAAGTCGTTGAGCAGGAGGGGACCAGGCCCGGCGGCCCGGCGGCGTTTGATACTCCCGAGCGCATCCTGCTCCGGTCGTCGATCGACGCCGACCTGCAGGCGGCGCTGGATGGCCTGCCCGAGGTCTTTCGGCAGGCGGTGTGGCTGCGGGACGTCGAGGAATTCACCTATGCCGAGATCGCCGAGATGCTGGAAATTCCTCCGGGAACGGTGATGTCGAGGATTGCACGGGGACGAAAGCTTCTTTTTGAGCGTCTCAGTCATGTCGAGGATGCGGAGTCCCCGCGTTCTGAGCTGGCTGGGCGGCGACGGTAGGATGATGAGCGAAATGCGTCAGGTGCAGGCCGATGAGTAGCTGTCGGGACACCCTCGATCAGTTGCCGGGCTATGTGGACGATGCGGTGCCGCCGGAATCGCGGGCCGCGATTGCCCGTCACCTCAGTCAGTGTCCGGGTTGTCGGCGCGAGGAGGAGGCCCAGCGCGGTGGAGCGGCGGTGCTCAGGCAGCGCGCCACGATGCTCAAGAATGCTCCGGCGCCTCCGGGGCTCCACACCCGCTGTCGGGCGGCCATGCTCTCCCGGCCGTCACCGTCGTCGGCACGGCGCTGGATCGGGGTGCTCGTGCCGACGGCGCTCGCCGCCGTGTTGATTGTCGCCACCGCAGTCGCACTCTTCAAGGTCGCCACTGAGCGATCAAGCACCGTGCTGGCCGCCGAGTTGACGGCCGACCACCTCAAGTGTTTCCGCTTCTTTGCGACCGGCACGACCAAGTCGGCCGACCCGGCCCGAATCGAGGCGATGCTGCGTGCCAAATACGGCTTTGCTGTGCACGTCCCCCCCTCCTCCGAGGCTGAAGGGTTACGATTAGACGGGGCGCGGAAGTGCACCTACGCTGACGGTCCGATTCCCCATGTCATGTATCAGGCGCATGGGCAGAACATTTCGCTCTTCATCCTCGAAGGGGTCTCACGACCCGGCGCGGACGTGACGACGTTCGGCCACCGCGCTCGCATCTGGACGCGCGGTCGGAACACCTATGTCCTGGTGTCGTCGGCTGCGGCGGGCACCCTGACCGATGTTGTCGGCTACGTGCAACGGGAAACCCAATGACATTGCCGACCGATCCTCTCCCGGAACGTGCGCCGATGAGCCGCGCTGCCGCGTTCGCGGCCATGGGCATCGTGGCCGTGGCGATCCTGCTGCTGACAATGCTCACGCCGGGTGGCGTCGACCCTGATGCGCCGCCGCCGGCGGCCGACGGCAGCACCGCCAGCGGCTCTGCGGTCGATCCCAAGGACGGCGACGCTGTCGGTAAGCCCGCACCGCTCGACTTCACCCTCAAGGATATGAACGGTGTTGACGTGAAGCTGGCCTCGTTCAAGGGCAAGATCATCCTGCTGAACTTCTGGGCTACCTGGTGTGGTCCCTGCCGGGCCGAAATTCCGGCGCTGGTTGAGCTGCAGAAGCAGTACCCCGACGACCTCGTCGTGTTGGGCTTCTCCGTCGACGACCCCGTCGACAAGCTCAAGCCCTACGCCACCCAATACAAGATCAACTACCCGGTGCTTGTCGGCAGCGGCCGCGAGGAAGTGCAGGACGCCTTCGGGCCGTTGTGGGGTATTCCCGTGTCGGTCATCATCGGCCGTGATGGCACGATTGCGAGGAAGCATTCCGGCATCGGCACCAAGGAACAGTTCGAACAGGAGATCAAATCCCTGCTGTAGTATGATCCGGACATGCTGAAGGGCTTTGCGCATGCCAGGCTCGCCTGCGGGTGTCGCGTCGCGTTTCGCGAAGGCGTCGAAGGCAGTCCGGTGACCGTGCTCGTCGACGAGAAGGGCACCACCTGTGTGATGGCCCTGCATGTTCGCGATCTGCCGGTGTACGACTTCCGCGAAGCGCTCCGTCCCCCCACGCGTGCACTACCCCTCGAAGAAGAAGAGTACGGAGAAGAGGGTTAGGAAGAGGGGCGGGACTTACTTTAGAACTGCACCCGCACCTCTGCCACCAAAGGCAGGTGGTCGGAGGCAATCAGCGATAGCCGCGTCCGCGGCAGCTCGATTCCGGTCACCTCCACATCGCCGTCGTAGTAGATGTGGTCCAGGTGAAGCACCGGAAAGACACCAGGGTAGGTACGTCGGCGCTTGAGATGTGTGCGCAGGTCCACGCTCTGCAACCGCTCATTGAGCATCGCGGTTGCGCGTCCGCGCAGCCATTCATTGAAGTCGCCCAGGACGATCTTTGGCGTGCCGACCCTTTTGTCGGTGAGCATCGTGATGAGGCGCGAGGCCTGATACCGCCGCTCGAGCACTGCCGTTCCAAGGTGGACGTTGTAGAGGTGCAGCGTGTCGTTGCCGATCGCGATATCGACGCGTTGGCAGCCGCGCGGTTCACATGTCTTCCAGGACAGGTCGTACTGTGAGTGGTGTCGGATCGGCAGGCGACTGAGTACGACGTTGCCAAACAGGTTGCCGCGCAGGTGCCGCGTGGGCGACATCACCCAGCCCATCCCGAGCAGGGCCCCGAGTTCCTCGGCATGCCCTGCCGATGTCGGGCCGGCGCCAATGACTTCCTGCAATGCGACCACGTCAGCATCGATGCCGCGAATGACGTCAGCGATGCGCGCGGGGTTGGTCCGGCCGTCCAGACCACGGCACCGGTGGATGTTGTAGGTGGCGATACGTAGCTTCACAGGGAGAGTGTCCGCGTCTCAATTACAATGGCACCCATGGCGAAGCTGAAGAGTGAACTCGAGCTCATCTGTCCCTGCTGCGGCGCCACGATGGTCGTTGATACCAACCTGGGACGTATTGTCTCCCATCGGGAGCCGGTTCGGGGACAGACACCGGAGCTCGAGCAGGCTGCACGGATCCTCGCCGAGCAGGCGGCCCGCCGGGAGGCGCTCTTCGAGCAGTCCGTCCAGGCTGAGCGCACGCGTGACGATGATCTGTCCCGGCGCTTCGAAGAGGCACTGAAGCAGGCCAACAAGGAGCCTATCTCCAAGCCGACTCGAGACATCGACTGGGACTGATGGCTACCCCCGGGCGCGCACGTCGGCCGGCAGTTCGGTCCAGCGGTCGCGCCGAGGGTAGAACTTCCACGGTTTGTAGCCGTGGGCTTCACGGAACAACCGATACTTGCGTCGCCATCGTTCGATCCGCGCATGCGAATAGGCGATGCGCCGGTGCGGCCAGTCCAGCAGCATCTGCTCCACCTTCCACACGTTCTGTGTCGAGAGCCGCCAGTCGTACCCGCCGAGAACTCGGAGATCCACCACCGCGTACGCCTTGACCGCTCCGGTGAAGTCCACATAAGGGAGCTGATAGCTGAGAGCGAGTGCTCGGGGTGTGGCAAACACCGGGCGACGGCCGTGCAGGCCGGGATCGCGCGATCGAGCCACTGACCCCCAGCCTGTGCTCGTGCGGTACACGAAGATGACGTGATCCAGCAGGTCAATTGATTCGAAACTGAGGACCAGCGGAGGATAGCTGTGTTGCTCGAGGATTGTTGCCGCCGAGAGCGCGGCCTCGAGGCAGTGGGCCGTGCCCGTTCGCACCACGCCACGGAATGAGCGCAGGGTTTCGCCTCCGACCTCGCTGTTGTACGGCAGTCGGTTCAGCCACTTCTGCACGGCGAGGGGCGACCGCAGCTGTGCGACCACGTAGCGCTCCCGCGGCGTCAGCGAGAGCCGAGGCGGTATGACCGCCTCAGTTGCGGGAAGCGGCGGCCGCCTGGAGTTCGGCAACGAGGTCTGAGGGCGTCCACCGGTTGGTCGAGTGCAGGATCGACAGCCGTCCCTGTGCGTCGATGACGGCGGTGCCCAGATTGTGGATGAGGGCCGGGCTGCCGTTGCGTGTCACCGTGACGCCAAAGCGCGCCGCAAACGGTCCGATGTCGTCGGCGGTGCCGGTCGCGAAGCGCCAGATCTTCGGATCGGCCTGAGCGCGACGGGCGTGTTCCTTGAGCACGCTGGGCGTGTCGAACTCGGGGTCGAAGCTGACCGACAGCAACTGCACATCACCCAACCCCGGCGTGCTCGCGATGGCCTTCTGAACCGTCAGAAAATTCTGGTTCATCAACGGACAGAACTCGGCGTCTGGGCAGCGCGTATAGATGAAGGTCAGGGCGAGCCGCCGTCCACGGTAGGACGAGAGCTGAACGGTCGCACCTTCCTCGTTCACCAGCGTGACGTCAGGAACGACTTCACCAGGCTTCACCATGTCGAGCGCCGATACCTCGGGCTGCACCTCGGGCTGGACGATCTCGGCATGACCCGTCCTGGTGACAGTCGACAACCATGCGCGAGTTTCCGCTACAACGAGGGTGGCGGTGATGAGGTCCCCTGGGCTCTTGTCCTTCAACAGGTCTGCATCCTCGACCTTGTACGGCATCGTCATGGCCATCATGAAGCCGGGGATGTCGTCGTGCTTGACGAGCACTTCCTGACTCTCGGGCTTGATCGAGAGAATCTGCCCGGTGAGCTGGAACTCCCGCGGGGGAGGTTCCTGACGGCAGGCGCTCAGACACAGGGCGGCAATGACAACTAGTCGCGCAATCGACATCTTGGGTAATGTACCAACTTTGCGTCTTTGTGACCAACGGGAGAGACGATGGCTGTTCGCGTAGGGACCTCTGGCTACAACTATCCGGAATGGAAGGGGAGTTTTTATCCCGAGACCCTCTCGGCGACGAAAATGCTGCCCTACTACGCAGAGCGGTTCTCGACGGTGGAAATCAACTACACCTTCTACCGCATGCCCAGCGAAAAAATCGTCTCCGGCTGGAGCGTGGCTACGCCGCCAGAGTTCCGCCTGACACTCAAGGCACCCAAGCGCATCACCCACGATGCCCGGCTTCGCAACTGCGGTGATGCGGTGCGTCAGTTCATCGACGTGGCCGCAACGCTGGGTCCCAAGCTCGGCGCCCTGCTGTTTCAGCTGCCGCCCAACCTCAAGCAGGACATCCCGCTCTTTGACGCGTTCCTGGATCAGCTCCCTCAGGGGGCGCCTGCCGCATTCGAGTTCAGGCATACATCCTGGTTCAACGACGAACTCTTCGAGCGGCTCAGCAGGCGGAATCTGGCCCTGTGCGTGTCCGACAGCGAGAAGCTCTCGGCACCTGTGGAGGTGACGGCGGACTTTGCCTATTTCCGTCTGAGGGACGAAGGGTATACGTCGGCCGACGTGACCCGATGGGCCCACGTCATCAATCAGCGCACCTCGCACTGCAAGGACGTCTGGGTGTATTTCAAGCACGAGGAGGAAGGGAAAGGCCCCGAGTTCGCCAGACGGCTGATCGAGGCTCTGGCGGCGAACATCTAGGCCCCCGGTCGGCCTCAGCCGCCGACCGCCCACATACCGAAGCGCACGATTTCGCGCTCAACCCAGTAGCCATCAAAGTCAGCCTCCGGCCGAGCCAGATACGCACAGTGCCCCCCGGTCGGGGTCACTGCCACGGTGATGCTGGGATTGCCCAGAACAACGGGATCGCGAAACGGCTCCGATGGCACAAACGGATCGTCTTCGGCGGTCACGATGAGCGCCGGGACGCGGATGCGATCGAGCACGCGCATGGCGCTGGCTCGATGGTAGTAATCCGCGGCGTCTCTGAAGCCATGGTGCGGGGCGGTGTAGGCCTCGTCGAACTGGCGCACGGTCCACACCTGTTTCAGCGGTCGCACATCGAAGAGGTCGGGAAAGGCCGCGGCTTTGCGCCGCATGCGCCGCTTGAGGTTGCGCACGAAGTTGAATTCATAGGCAATGTTCTGCCGCCGTTCGAGCGCGTCAACGCAGCGCGCCAGGTCCATCGTTGGCGACACCGCGCAGACGCCCTTCAGTTGAGGAGGGGCGGTTTCACCCAGGTCGCCCGCCAGCTTGAGCGCGAGATTGCCGCCAAGCGAGTACCCGGCGATGACAACTGCGCCAATGCCGTCCTTTTCGATGAGTTCTTGCAGGACAAACAGGGGATCTCCCGTCAGTCCGGAGTGGTAGAGGCCGCGCGACAGGTGTTCCGTGCCACCGCAGTTGCGCTGGTTCAACCGCACGACGTTCCAGCCTCTGGCCCACGCCTTGTCGGCAATGCCCGCCATGTAGTGCGCCCGACTCGAGCCCTCCAGCCCATGGAGCAGGATGATGGTGGGATGCGACGAGCGATCGCCGTGCCAGTGACATTCCGCGAGCACGCGTGCGTCCGGAGCCACGTCGAACAAGCGGGCCTCCGGTCCTGGCAGGTCGGGGAATTGCCGGGGGCGAGCCCAGGCCCAGAGTGTCTGCTTGTGGCCACCAGTGAAACGTGGCGTATAGAGGCCTGGTGTAAACCGTTGGGCCAGCCGAGCGGTCATCGCGCGGTGAGCTGCAGGGAATAGATCCGGAACTGACTGTTCCTGTAGACGAGAGGCAGTGGCAGATCGGCTTCTGTAACGAGCACATCGAGATCGTATCGCGAGGCGAGCGACTGCGCGCGTTCCGCGGTCAGTTGGGCAAAGTCGCCGATCGCCGCCGTGCGTTCAACGACACGACCAGCTACCGCCCGCGAGTAGATCGCGATGGCCGAGTCCTTGACCTCTTCGAGAAACACGTCGCGGCCTGCGGATACCCTGACGCTGGTCCCGTACTTCCAGCTGTGACCAGGATCGGCGAGGACGTGTGTGTCGATCGCCTGGCGGGCGACCCAGTCCATCGCGTCCTCCCATGGTGATGACGGCGTGTGGACCGCAAAGAGCGCGCGCTCGGGGTGTTCGATGCGCGTGACGTACAGGGCGCGGGACGCCGACACGGCGACGAGCAGTGTGGCCAACCCTAGGGCCATCTGACGACCCTTCACTCGCGCTTCCGACAACGCTGCCAGCAGATAGACGGTCGCCAGCAGATCGACCAGCCAGAACACTCGGGAGATCTGGAATTCGATCACCAGCGACATGCGGGCGATGACGAGCGGGAGTGTCGCGAGGAAGAGGGCGACGAGCGCCGTGGCTCCCCACACCAGGGCCCCGTCCTCTCTGGTGGCTGTGCCGCGGGTCTGTCTGGTTCGGTGCGCAGCCCAGAGCACGATCAGCAGGCCCAGATTGGTCGCCCATGCCCACAGCGGCCACTCGTCAGCGAACAGAGAGTCCTTGCTCGCCACCGCCTGCAGCCACACGGCGTCCATCGTTACCCACATGGCACGCAGCGGACCGGTCGATGCTGCCCAGATCAACCCGGCCGCTGACGCCAGGATGGCGAAGACGCCCAGTCGGCGGAAGGTGACGTCAAGAATGGCAAGCGCCACGCCGAGGAGGACGGCAAACCAGAGCGCTGTGGTGGTGTGGATGATGGCGGCGACTCCGACCAGGGCGACGGCCAGCCAGCCTCTCCGGCGGAGTACCGCGCCGATGGCGAGCATGCCGAGCGCAAACGCCAGCATGCGGGGGTGAAAGTAGGGTTCAAATGTGTTCGCACTGGTGCGGGAGATGCGGTGGCGCATGGTAAACGCAGCACCCAGTGCCATCACCAGCCAGGTAGACGTATAGACCCGTGTGCCGATGGCCACGAGCCCGCCCCACGTCAGGCCGATCGAGATCAGGTATCCGATCAAGAAGAGCCACTCTGTCGCGATGCCCGTCGCCCGTGACGCCACGGCCAGCACTTCATCGACGACAACCAGGTTCGCCTGCGCGTCGATGAGTGCCGCATCGCGTGGGAACGACAAGGGCTGCAGCGCCCGGGTCACGGCCGGGACGTAGAACGCCTGGTCCGAGCTGCCAAAGCGGTAGCCGGCGGCATTGGCCGTCGCCAGCACGGCAAAGGCCAGACCGGCGAGCAGGAAACCGAGCGTGCGACTCACACCCGTGACCGCACGCTAGAACGGATTCTCGTCGGCGCTGGGACCGTAAATGGACGGGAGGGGCACGTCGAGCTGGCGCAGATACACGCTGAGTTGCCCGCGGTGATGAATCAAGTGATTCATCACAAAGGAGCGGAGCACCGCGGCCTTGGGCATCGAGAAAATGATCTTGCCACTCTGCTTGAGTGTCCACGGCACCATCAGCTCAGCGTCGGTTCTGCCCGTGAGCGCAGCCCGGAATGCGGTGGACTTCTCGTCAAACGCCGCCAGCAGCGCTGCGCGCGAGGCCGCGACTGCGGCCACCCCCGCGCCGTCCATGTCGAGTTCCGCCTGCGAGATGGTGATGACGCCCCAGTGAGGCAGGTTGGCGACGTGCGTCGCCAGCTGGCCAAGGGAGTAGGACTTGATGTGTGGCTTCCAGTCTGAGCGGTCATCCGGGACGCGTTCGAGGAGTTTTCTCGTGACCGCGATCTCGTGATCAAGTTCCGGCAGCAGCGCGTCGACGATGGCCATCAGTTCCCTGTCGCGGGCGCCTGGCGCTCGAAGTCCACGCGGGGCACGCGCTCGGCTTCTGGAGGCGCATTGAACAGCGGGTGTTCCTGGAAGCTGAAGACCCGGGCCGTGATGTTGGAGGGGAACTGGCGACGCAACGTGTTGTACTCCTGAACGCGCTCGTTGTAGCGCATGCGCTCGACCGCGATCCGGTTCTCGGTGCCGGAGAGTTCATCCATCAGGCGGTTGAAGGTTTCGCTCGAGCGGAGTTGCGGGTAGTTCTCCATCACCACCAGCAGCCTGGCCAGCGCGGCACTCTGATCGTTGGCGGCCTGGATCGTTTCCTGTGGCGAGCGAGCCCCCGCGAGGCGCGCGCGCGAGTCGGCGATCTGTCCGAACACGTCCCGCTCCTGCTGGGCAATACCCTTGGTGGTCTCGACCAGGTTCGGAATCAGGTCGTTTCGCCGCTGCAGCTGGTTCTCTACCTGCGCCCACTGCGTCTTGATGGCCTCGTCCTGCCCCACGAAACGGTTGTACGAGCACCCCGACGACACACCCGCCACTACCACCAGCAGCAGAAGTGATCCCACCGTGCGCAACTGTCGAATCATGTGCCTTGTCCTCGCTCTCATTCTCTATCGGGTGCCGTTGAACAACAACGACGCGTTACCAGCTGCC
>JBEBGV010000162.1:0-4415 GCA_040081265.1 Vicinamibacterales bacterium | reverse complement strand
CTGCGGTGTAGCAGTACGATGGGTCGAGAGTTGGAGGACGCCGTGACCAGAGGACTCGGATTCGAAGTATCGCTGCCGGTGGACTTCGCGGAGGCGCGGACCACCGTGACGGCGGCGCTCAAGGCCGAAGGCTTCGGCGTGCTCACCGAGATCGATATGCAGGCCGCGTTCAAAGAGAAGCTCGGCAAGGATTTCCGGCGTTACACGATTCTTGGCGCCTGCAATCCGCCGCTCGCCTACGCCGCCGTGTCGGCGGATCCGAGTGTGGGCCTGCTCCTTCCGTGCAACGTGACGGTCGAGGAGAGCGGCCCGGGTCAGTCGATCGTCCGGCTCACCGATCCCCTCGCGATGCTGGGGTCAGCCGCGGGTGGCCTGTCGCCGGAGATCCGGGATGTCGCGACGGATGCTCACGCCCGGATGTCACGTGTCTCAAGCGCGCTCGCGAAACGTCAGTAGTCTGCTCGTATCGCTAAGGACGAGCGGGCGCGGGCCCGATCAGAGTTCTCGCTGGACAGGATGGTCGAGGCAACCGCCGAACTGTATGGGCGGGTGCTTACTTCCCAGTGATCGTGTGAATCGTCCCGATCGCCGCCAGCAATTGCTGCTGACCCTTCACGATCTCGTCCAGCGCACCTGATTCGCGCGCGACGGAGTCTACGGACTCCGCAACCTTCAGCCGCTCGGCAAGCTGCGGACGCAGGGTATCGAAGCGTTCACTGATCTCCCGCGCCAGCGCCAGGGACTCCATCGGGCTGGCGTCTGTCAGGCGCGTGGCGAGCTCAGAAAGGCTGACCGTGTCCATGCTCATTTCATCTTCTCCATCAGCTCAGAGAGCCTCCGAAGGGTATTGCCCAGCTCGACCTTCGTGGCAGCGAGAACGTCTCGCTGGTTCTCGAGACCGCGCCGCTCCACCGCGCCGAGAAGCAGCTTGCCGCCACCGATACCGGTCACGAGCGAGCCGAACAACTCCCCGACTCTGAGTGTAACGGCTGGTGGCTGCGGGGTGCCACCGATCAGCGCCAGGTCAGCGAACGGGCCGTAGAGACCCCAGAAGCTGACAGCCGCGATTCCGCCGACCAGGCAGCTTCCAACCCAGCCTGGGCGAAATACGTTCGCCTCGGAGTCGCGATGAGGCAACTGAAGTTCGCCTTCGATCAACGAGTTGACGAGGCCTCCGATGAAGCCAGCGCCGAAGATGAGCCCGACCACGCCCCACAACATCGAAAGCCCCTCCGCACAGACCCACGTCTCGGTCCGTCGGCGGTGAAGTTCCCGCTACCACCCACGCGCCGAGAGCGCGCAGAATCCTCACTTGTTTAGGTCCCACGACGGCATCGCACCCGAGACGATCCGCTCTCTCCATCAAGGGCCTGCATAGTCGGGGCCAGCCAACTACCGAGACCGCATGCAAGCGTAGTGAGCACGGGCGGTAGTCGCGTCACAGCGCATCGAAGCGATCGCCGCCAACCGGCCGATCGTCGCCCGCAGCCGTGGGACATGCGCCGGATCTGATCGTTGGAGGCGTCACGGGCCCGCTGGTGCCGCCGAAGACGAGCGGGCGCTAGCGCCGGCGATCACGCTGCTGCTAAAGGACGAAGATCTGCGGCACATCCTCGGCGAGAGCCTGCGCGCACGGGCGCGGCCGGAGTTCTCACTGGACCGAGCAATCGAGGCAACAACGGCCTTTGCGAGAACTGCAGAACGGCTCGAGCACAGCCGCAGCGCCAGCGTAGATGCCTACCGCGACCCTTGGCCGCGCGCGTTCGGAGACTATCCCCTCCCGTCGCTGATCATCGCGGCAAAGAGTTCGAGGACTTCTACCTTCGAACGCCCGGCCGCCAGCAGGTGTACCAGCTCGTCGGATGTCATCGCGACGCTCGTGCAGCGTCTCGGATTCATGAGGACTATCCGAGACCACTCGTGCGTCCTCTTCTCAACCGAACTAGCGAAGCTCAGAAGCCAATACAGCAGAACCTGGCGGTAGTCCGCTGCCGAAAAGTTTCCTCTCGTGCACTTCACTTCAATCAGAGTTCGTCCGACTGAAAAGTCTCCGGAGGACGACGCTATCCATTCAAAGCCTGGCACTTCCGGACCGACTACGAGCGGGACCGCAGAGTCTTCGGCGCACTCAGCTCTCAGCATGAGAACGAGATTCGACGCAACCTGCGAGGCTGCTGCCCGATCCGCGTCCTCAACCGCGGCGGGAACTAGGACGTCGAAGTGTCTCTTCTGTCTCCTGACGGCTAGGTTCAGTGCCGCGTCCCAGTCCGGAGCCTCTTGCGACCGTAACGCTTGTTCCGCGAGTGCTACGGCAACCTCGAACAGCATGGCCCGAGATAGAGAGCTCGACTGAATCAACGAGTGCGGGACCGGCTCGCACTGTGGCCACGAGCACGTCTGCCGGTTGAGGTGGGCCACCACGCCTGGGACTAGGCAGGGGAACAACACATCGAGAACACCCGGAATGTCGCGCGCCAACGTCCGAGGATCATTGCCAGGCAAACGAGGTAGCGTCACTTGCGGGTCCACTCTTGGAAGATCGAAGCAAAAGACGGTCGACCTGTTCGCTCAAATCCCAGGTTCCATGCTTGGGACACTTGTCTGCTCACCTGCTTACGAAACTTGTCACCCTCCTCGCCGAACGCATCGGCCGCGATCCACAGCATGCGCTGTTCCTCCGGAGCGAGAGAGTTCCAGAGATTGCGCTGACTAGTGAAGCTGGGACGATGTCTCCAGTTACGCCAACAATCGATGCACGCTCTCCGCACAGTGTGATTCGGAGTGCTCCGATACACCGATTGGACGAACTTGACCCGAGATGTCGTTTGCCTGACACGAAGAACGCGAAGGTAGTGAAGACAGTTAGCCTCCACTGTCAAGAGATGCGATGAGTGAACGGGAATGTCGTCAATGAGGGCATCAAGGCCATCAAAGATCGATTCGAACTCTTTGTCGGCGCACACCGCGGCAACGCCGCGCATGATCGTCGACCATGAGGCTCTGAAGGCGTGCAGGTTCTTCTCGGACAGGAGCGTTCGGCACAATTGCAGCGCGAGAATGGGCTCGTGTAGCCGAAGAGTCCTACCTACCTGCGCGACGAGAAACGTGTCTGGCTGAGACTTGCTTAGTTCTAGGTCCAACAACGCAGATATGTCGAGCGTCTCGACAAGCGTTCGCAGCTGTAGAAACTCCGCATCCGCGTTGTCTGAGTAGGGATCGAAGTGGAGATCGATCTCCATCAGTCTCTGATTCTCGTTGCCAGTGAGCCCGAGCTGCGTTCGAACGTAGTCGCGATAGTGTTTAGCACTCAGTACGGTCGTCTTGTTTCGATTCAGAGACAGCCCGTAGTCTGCCAAGGCATGGGAGAGAGCGGATATCGCACTGTACGCCTCCTCGTGGGACACAGTCGTCAACACGAAGTCATCAACGTACCTCCTCCACTTAATACCCTTCGCGTCTAGTTGCTGGTCGATCATCGATAGAAGCAACTCTGCAAGGACTCGCGACCCTTGCCCACCAACGGGGAGGCCGAAAGAGCGACCCGAGGCTAACTGGCTGAGGATGCGATCTACTTGCGCAGCAAGTGTCGGGTCGCCAGGAAACAGGTCCGCGATGCAGTTCTCGAGCCTGTGGTGTGACACACGTTCATAGAAGCTCGAAATGTCTGTCTGCACAACGACAGCGTCATCAGCTGTCAAGTGATCAATAGTCGCCAGTCGATAGGCACGCCACGAGGCACTCCGATCAAACAGGTCATCGCCTTGCGGAGCGAAGCGATACGAGTGCACTCGCTTGTTGCGAACCGGCTCCAACGCCTCAGCTATCGCAACTCCCAGTCCATTGAAGTAGATCGTCCAGAATGGGTGAATCTTCGTAACGATACGAAATCCTGAGGGGCCAGCGGGCGCCAGAAGACGCTCAGAAAAGATGGTCGCCGACGCAATGGCCCGCCGTGCGTGATCGGCGCCTCCGCGCGCAAGCTCCGTACTGAGATCGTAGGCCAGCGACACTAATTCATCTTGCTTGTCATTGATGAATCTAATGTCCACGTCAAACGGAAGTGTGTCGTTGTCACCGTGCGCCGCGATGTCCGCGGCCGCTCTCCGGAAGTGATGCTCTCTGATCCCAGCCATGTCCCATCCCCCAAGCCTTCGACAAGCGGCGTGCTGCGCTCAGCCTGAATTACCTCACATCAGTCGACATCGTGACGATCTGTGGCCGGGGTGGCACTGCCCCTTCAGCGGGCAGGCCGCGTCGCCCTTCTTCGTTCCGTAACCGCAGGCGCCGTTCATGCCGATGTGGCACAGCGAGAAGTCGTAGCGGATGGGATCGGACGGATCGATCCCCCGTAGCGCCGCCGTCACGTCCTCGGCCATCTTCCAGCCCGGGGTGACACGTCGCGTGAGCCGCAGGCA
>JBEBGV010000031.1:0-54182 GCA_040081265.1 Vicinamibacterales bacterium | reverse complement strand
AGCCACCGCGGCTGGCGGATTCACCTACGACCCTCAGGGTCGGCGGGATCCCTTTGTCAGCCTCCTGCAGCGCGGAACCGACGAGGAGACCTCGGCGCCGACCGTGCGCGCGCCGGGCCTTGCCGGCCTGGGTTCCTCGGAAGTGACCCTCAAGGGCACGCTTGCCAGCCGCGGTGGCTACGTGGCGATCCTGCAGGGCCTCGATACCAAGACCTACATCGTGCGTCCGGGCGAGAAGCTGTCGGACGGCACCGTTCGCACCATCACGCCCGACGCGGTCGTGATTCTCCAGCGCGTGAAGGACCCCCTGTCGCTCGACACGCAGCGTGAAGTCCGCAAGACGCTGCGGCAGACCGAAGAGGCCAAGTGATGCACCCCCGTTCTCGATTTGTTCGTCTGTTTGCCGTGGGCGCCATGCTGGCGCTTGGAATCAGCGCCTCGCTCCTCGCGAGCGGCGCTCAGATCAGTGACCTTGCCCGGCTGACTGAAATTACCTCGCATGTCGACGACCAGGTCGGCAGCGTGGCGATTGAGGCGTCGGATCCGGTCCCCTACGTTGCCTCGCAGCCCGACCCGCACACCTTCCTCCTCGAGATGCGGGATGTGCAGACGGCTGGACTGGTCGACCGCTTCGCGGTGGACCCGCGCTCGCCGATCTCGTCGGTGCGCATCGAGAGCGCCAGGGCGGTCGACGGTGCCAGCGTGGCCCGCGTCCGTCTGACGCTGTCGGACACCACGCGGCCGCGTGTGCGCAGCTCGCGCAACATGATCTACATCGAGACGGACCGGCTCGATAAGCGGGCAGCAGCCGCGGACCCGATCGCGGAGTTGCTGAAGAATGCCACCCCGCCGCCCGTCAACCTCTCGATGGCCACGCCCAACGCCCCGGCAGTTGGCGTGACGGCAACCAGCGGCCCGGTTCGAGCGGTCCAGGTGAGTGGTGCCGCGCAGGTGGTCTCGCAGGCGGCACAGGCCGGCACGGTGCAACTGCCGGCCTCGGTGGTCTCGGGCGGGTTGCAGGCTGGCCCGCCGTCGCTGCAGGCCGCTCCGGCCGGACAAGCGCCGGGTGCGACGGGCGCGCCACGGTATTCCGGCATGCCGGTCAGTCTTGATTTCCAGGGCGCGGACCTCCGCGCGGTACTCCGCACATTTGCCGAGATCAGCGGGCTCAACATCGTGATTGACCCGACGATCCAGGGGACGGTCGACGTGGCGCTGCGGGACGTGCCCTGGGATCAGGCGCTCGACATCATCCTGCGGGCGAACCGCCTGGGATATGTGGTCGACGGCACGGTGGTGCGGATCGCGCCGCTGAACACGCTGTCTGAAGAAGAAGCGGCCCGACGCAAGCTCGCCGACGAGCAGGCGCTGGCGGGCGAACTGCGGGTGATGACCCGCTCGCTGAGCTACGCGCGCGCGGCCGATCTGACCGCTCTGCTGACCAAGACGGTCCTGTCGCAGCGCGGCAGCATCGAAGTGGACGCGCGGACCAACACCATCATCATCAACGACCTGCCCGAGCGGCTCGAACGCGCCGGGGCGCTGATCGGCACGCTCGACTCGCCGCAGCCGCAGGTGGAAATCGAAGCGCGGATCGTCCAGACGACGCGCGACTTCGCCCGCACGCTCGGCGTGCAGTGGGGCATCAACGGTCGGGCAACCCCGGCCACGGGCAACCCGCTGCCGTTCCAGTTCCCCAACAGCCTGTCGGTGGGCGGACGCCAGGGCGCAACCCAGGGCTCGGGTGATCCTGCCGACCTGACCAGCACCGCGGTGAAGCTCGGCGTCGAAGGTGCCGCCAGCGCGCTTGGCCTGGCCCTCGGCTCGGTCAACGGTGCGCTCAACCTGGACGTCGCCCTTTCGGCGCTGGAACGCGCCGGCCAGGGCCGCCTGCTCTCGACGCCGCGCGTGTCGACGCAGAACAACGTCGAAGCGGAGATCACGCAGGGCGTGCAGATTCCGATTCAGACCGTCGCCAACAACACCGTGACCGTCACGTTCAAGGACGCGGCGTTGACGCTGAAGGTGACTCCGCAGATTACGGCGTCTGACACCGTCATCATGCGCATCGCGGTCGAGAACGCGTCGCCCGACTTCAGCAAGTCGATCAACAACATCCCGCCGATTGACACGCAGCGCGCCAACACGCAGGTGCTGGTCAGCAACGGCGAGACGACGGTCATCGGCGGCATCTACGTCAGTCGCGAACAGCAGACGCAGGAGCGGACGCCAGGCCTCTATCGGCTGCCGCTGCTCGGCTGGCTGTTCAAGCGCGACGGCGTCACCGACGAGAGCCGCGAGCTGCTGATCTTCATCACGCCGCGCATCATCCGGCTGTAGGAGCTATGACCGTGAAACTGACGAAGACTTTTCTCATTGTTCCAACGCTTCTGGCGTCGCTCGGTGCGGCGGCATGCGGACGCTCGGATCTCGGCCGTTCGCCATCGCAGGTGGTGATCGAGACGCTCGAAGGCGCCTCGGGCGCCGAGCCCGACAAGTTCGGGAGCTTCGTGAACTCCGACGTCGTGACCAACGTCAAGCGGACCGTCGACGGCAAGGAAATCCAGATCCCGACAGTGTTCAATGACGTCGGCCGGGTCAAGCTCCGGCTGGTGCTGCGTGACCAGGGAACGACCGGCAGCCCGGCCGTGGCCTCCGCCGTCAACGCCGTCACCTTCACCCACCTCCGGATTGAGTATCAGCGCACTGATGGCCTGGGGAGGCCGGGCGTTGATGTCCCGTATTCCTGGGACACAGCGATGACGCTGACGGTGCCGGCCGGCGGCGATGCCACCGGTGCCTTTGAAATCGTGAAGCACACGTCGAAGGGAGAAGCCCCGTTGTCGGGGCTTGTCAACAGTCCGACGATCATCTCAACCATCGCCAATATCACCTTCTTCGGTAAGGACCTGGCCGGAAACGACGTGGTGGCAAAGGGTTCGATCGCCGTCTTCTTCGGTAACTTTGGCGACCCTCAGCAGTAGGAAGAGCGACCTCATGACGAGCACTACTTTCAATCGATTCAATCGCTGGGCGGGCGTCGTCCTGGTGGCCGCCGTGTCCTCGGCCTGCTCGATGGACAAGACCAAGCAGCCGGCGCTGGCCGGCCCGTCGGAGTTTGCCGTATCCATGGAGATGCGCGCGACCCCGGAGGTTCTCGAACGCGACGGCGCGTCGCAGTCAGTGATCCGCGTGTTCGCGCGCGACTTCACCACCGGCAAGACCGCGGCGGCGCGGCGCACGTTTGCGCTGACGCTCAGCCCGGTTGACGCCGGAACCCTGTCGGCCAGCCAGGTCACGACCGGCACCGATGGCTGGGGGACGGTGGTCTACACCGCAGCCAAGAGCAGCCAGGACGTGTCGAAGGTGACCATCGGCGCGGTGCCGCTCGCGACGCACGACGAGCTTGGCAATGAAACCAACACGCGGGAACAGGTCGTCACGATCTGGCTGCGCGGTGCCAGCGCCCCGACGTCGAGCTTCACGTTCTCACCGGCGGCGCCCAAGCAGTTCGATCTCGTGACCTTCGACGCCAGCGGCACGACACTCGATGGCAAGGCCTGCATGAACACCTGCACGTTCGCCTGGACCTTTGGTGCCGAGGGCTCGGCGGCCGGTGAGGTTGTGACGCACAGGTTCGAGAACATCGGCACGCACACCGTCACGCTCAACGTGACCGGACCGTCCGGGATCGTCGTCACCACCCGCAAGACCATCACGGTGTCGGCGGCGGCGCCACCCGAAGCGAAGATTCAGGCCTCGTCCACGACGATCGAGCCTGGTCAGACCGTGCGCTTCACCGGCCTGCTGTCAGAAGGCAAGGACGGCGCGAAGATCGTCCAGTGGAACTGGGACTTCGGCAACGGTGAAACCGGGTCAGGTCCGACCGTCTCGTCGACCTACGAGGATGTGGGCACCTACCTGGTCACGCTGACCGTCAGGGACAGCAATGGTCAGGAGAAGAGCGCCTTCGTCACGGTGACCGTCGCACTGCCAGAGGTCGTCGCGCCGTAACGATCGACGTCGGTGATACCGACCCGGGTGGTGGCTCGTCTCCGGACGGGCGCCACCCGGGTTTTCTTTTTTTCAGCCTACAATCGGGTCGATGCCGATACCCCCGTCCCTGACGCTGGCCGAGCGCCATACGCGGCTCCAGGCGGCGCTCAGTGCCCAGTCACTCACGGCGATGGTCGTGACCTCAGCCCCCAACATCCGCTATCTCACCAACCACGACGGCAGTGCGGGAGTGCTGGTGGTGTCGCCGACCGGCATGCACCTCATCGTCGATGGACGGTACACGCAGGCAGTCCGCGCGAAACAGGAGTCTCCTTACGCCTGTCCGTCGCTGACGCTTCACGATGTGCCGACCTCCTACGACGCGGCGACGATCGACCTGCTCGCCGGCCTGGGCGCGTCGGTCGCCGGGTTCGAAGCCGGACATGTCACTGTCGCTCGCCATGCGGGGTGGCTCAGGACGCTGGCGTCACGAGGAATGGCCGTCGAGTTGCGCCCCGTCGAGGGCATGGTGGAACGCGCCCGGGCGGTGAAGGACGCGTCGGAGATCGAGACGCTCCGGAGGTCTGCGCGGGGGCTCACGCCGGTGGCGAGCGCTGTGCTCAAGGCGATGCGGGCGGGGATGACCGAACGTGTCCTGGCTGGTGTCATCGAGGCTGAACTGCGGGCCGCCGGATACGACCGCGTCGCGTTTGAACCCATCGTGGCCTCTGGTCCCAACGCGGCACTTCCGCACTATCGCGCCGGCGACCGCGTGATCAGCGAGGGCGACATGGTGGTGCTGGACTTCGGCGGCGTCTTGGACGGATACTGCTCGGACTTGACCCGAACGGTGTCGGTTGGCGAGCCTTCAGATGAGCTGCGGCGTGTCTATGGCGCCGTCCTCGACGCGCAGCAGGCAGCAATTCACGCAATTCGGCCAGGAAACACCACCGAAGCCGTCGATGCGGCGGCCAGGAGCGTGCTGGTCGAATGCGGGCTCGGAGAGGCATTCAGCCACGGTACCGGTCACGGGATCGGCCTCGAAATTCACGAGGATCCCCGGCTGGCGCGCGCTGCGTCCAGCGCCCCGACCGCCCTTGAAGCCGGCATGGTTACCACCGTTGAGCCCGGCGCGTATCTGCCGGGCTGGGGCGGCATTCGCATCGAGGACGATATTCTCGTCACCTCGACTGGCTACGAGATACTTACCAACGTTCCGCGACACCTGCTGGTGGTCGGATGAGCGTGACCCGTGCGTAGCGCATCCTGTGCGCGACGAGGGTGATCAGCTGACATGAGCGCGATGGAATTCGACGAGATCAAGCAGATCCTCGACATGATGCGCGAACACGACCTGGTCGAGTTCGAGCTGGAGCGCGAGGACTTCAAGGTACGCCTGAAGAAGCAGGGGGCAGGGCAGTGGGCCGTGGCCCCGGTCGCCGCGCCCCCGGTCGTGATGGCGGCTCCGCCGCCGGCATCGGCAGCCGCCGTGGCCGCTCAGGCCGCTCCCGCTGACGATGACCGGGAGTTCGCGGTGGTGAAGTCGCCGATTGTCGGCACCTTCTACCGCTCGTCGGAACCCGGTGCCGCGCCCTACGCCGACGTCGGGGATACGGTGAAGAAGGGTCAGGTCCTCTGTATCATTGAGGCGATGAAGTTGATGAACGAGATCAACGCCGAATGCGACGGGCAGGTGGTCAAGTGCTACGTCGAGAACGGTCAGGCCGTCCAGTACGGCGAGCGCCTGTTCGCCCTCAAGCCGCATGTTTAAGAAGATCCTGATCGCCAACCGCGGTGAGATTGCCCTGCGGGTGATCGTCGCGTGCCGCGAACTTGGCATCAAGACCGTCGCGGTGTACTCAGAGGCTGACGAAAATTCCCTGCACGTGCGCTTTGCCGACGAAGACGTCTGCATCGGACCGGCCCGCAGCGCCGACAGCTACCTGAACGTCCCGGCGATCATCAGCGCCGCCGAGATCACCGGAGCCGACGCGATTCATCCGGGCTACGGCTTCCTGTCAGAGAGCGCGTATCTGGCCGAGGTCTGCGAGGCGTGTCACATCCGCTTCATCGGACCCGATCCGAACGTCATCCGCCTGATGGGCGACAAGGCACGTGCGCGTCGCGCCATGAAGAAGGCCGGTCTGCCGATGCTGCCAGGCAGCGACGGACCTGTCGACGGCGAGGACAAGGCCCTCAAGGTTGCCAAGGAGATTGGCTACCCGGTCATCATCAAGGCGGTCGCCGGTGGTGGCGGTCGTGGCATGCGCGTGGTTCGCATGCCGTCGGAACTCCCGAATGCGCTCCGCACCGCTCAGCGTGAGGCCGAGAGCGCGTTTGGCGTGGGCGACGTCTACATCGAGAAGTACCTCGAGAATCCCCGCCACATCGAGTTCCAGATCATGGGCGACCACCACGGCAACGTGGTGCACCTCGGTGAGCGCGAGTGCTCGATCCAGCGGCGCCATCAGAAGCTGCTCGAAGAGTCCCCCTCGCCGGCGCTGACCGACAAGGTGCGCCGGAAGATGGGCAGTCTGGTTGTGGATGCCGCCAAGGCCGTCCAGTACACCAACGCCGGCACGTTCGAGTTCCTGATGGACGGCGAGGGCAAGTTCTATTTCATGGAGGCCAACACCCGCCTCCAGGTCGAGCACCCCGTGACCGAAATGGTCACCGGCATCGATATCGTCAAGGAACAGATTCGCATCGCCAACGGCGAGCGCCTCTCGTTCAAGCAGAGCGACGTAACCTTCACCGGCCACTCGATCGAGTGCCGGGTCAACGCCGAAGACCCGGTCACCTTTGCGCCATCGCCCGGCGTGATCCACGCCTACAGCGTGCCTGGCGGCCCTGGCGTTCGCGTCGATACGTTCGTGCACAGCGAGTGCACCGTCCCGCCGCACTACGATTCGATGATCGCCAAGATCATCGTGCACGGGCGCGATCGCACCGAAGCGATCGCGCGCATGCGGCGTACTCTGGAAATGACGGTCATCGAGGGCATCAAGACGAGCGTGCCGCTGCACCTCAAGATCCTCGCGGAGCGCGACTTCGTCGCCGGCAAGCTGGGCACCGCGTTCATGGAGCGCTTCATACCGAAGCCCGCGGGTGCGACCGGTGGCAAACTCGCCGAGAGCGCCTGAGCGCGCCACACCCTTCAGCACCCTGGTGTCGCGTCCCGCGTCCGAGTGGCCGACCCTGCACGCCATCGTGGACGTCGAGGTCTGCAACCGTGCCGGATGGGACCCGGCCGACTACGCCGCCGCTCTCCTCGATGGCGGCGCGACCTTTCTCCAGATACGTGCCAAGCAGATGGGGTCGAGCGCCTTTCTCGAGCTCTGCGACGCTGTGGTTGATCGTGCCGCGCACTACGCGGCCACCATCATCGTCAACGATCGTGTCGACCTGGCGGTGCTGTCCGGAGCGTCCGGCGTGCATGTCGGTCAAGACGATCTGGGTGTCGGAGATGCGCGCAGACTGCTGGGTGCAGAGGCCATCGTCGGGAGATCCACTCATACGCCGGAGCAGATCGTCGCAGCCGTGCTGACCGATCCGACGTACATCGCGGTAGGGCCGGTGTTCGGCACGACCACCAAAGACACCGGCTACGCTGCAGTCGGGCTCGATCTGGTGCGTGAAGCCCGTCGGGTCACCGACAAGCCTGTCGTTGCGATCGGGGGCGTAACGCTCGCCAATGCGCTCGCCGCCATCGAGGCGGGCGCGACGATGGTGGCGGTCATCTCGGATCTGCTTGCTGGCGACACTCCGGCGGCTCGTGTGCGCGAGTATCACGATCGGCTGCCTCGCAGTTGAGGCGGGGAAGTCGCTGAATCAGCACGATATAATCCCAGGGGACGGCCGATTCGATGAGTGCGAGAGTGATCGACGGGCAGGCGATGGCCGCCCTCATGCAACAGGAACTGAAACCGAAGGTCGCTGCCTTTGCGGCCGCGCACGGCCGGCCCCCCGGGCTCGCGATTGTGCTGGTCGGCGACGACCCGGCATCAGCGGTGTACGTCGGCAGCAAACTCAAGCACGGCGCTGACGTGGGTTTCCGCACTGACCTGGAACGGCTGCCGGCCACCGCCAGTCTGGACGAGACGCTGGCACTCGTCGAGCGATTGAACCGCAGCGAGGTCCATGACGGAATCCTCGTGCAGGCACCCTTGCCGAGGGCGATGGGCGACGGCGCTGCCCAGCGAGTCTTCGATGCGATCGTTCCCGAGAAGGATGTCGACGGGTTCAGCCCGGTGAATGTCGGGCTGATGGTCCAGGGCCGTCCGTCCTTTGTCGCCTGCACACCCGCGGGCGTTGTCGAAATGCTCGAACGCGAGGGCATCGCCATCGCCGGCCACCACGCAGTGGTCATCGGCCGCAGCGATACCGTCGGCAAGCCACTCGCCCTGCTCCTGCTGCACAAGAACGCGACCGTTACGATCTGCCATTCGCGCACGCCGGACCTCGCGTCTGTGTGCCGACAGGCTGACATCCTCGTGGCGGCCGTCGGGAGAGCGGCGCTGGTGACACGGGAATTCGTCAAGCCGGGCGCGACGGTGATCGACGTGGGCATCAACAAGCTGGTCGATCGCGGGGTGGTGGAGAACATCTACCCGGCGGGGCACCGACGTCGGGGCCTCTTCGACAAGAACGGGTTCGTGCTGATCGGGGACGTGCATCCGGAGGTGGCGGAGGTCGCCGGGGTCATCAGTCCTGTGCCCGGCGGTGTTGGCCCCCTGACCGTGACGTTGCTGATGAAGAACACGCTGCGTGCCGCAGAAGCACGTAGGGCATCAACAGTCTCCACGGGAGCGGGCAGGGACTGAATGCGCACCGGGCGCGTGGCGCTCACGGGAGGCATCGCCACCGGCAAGAGCGGCGTCCGTGCCCACTTCGAGCGGCTGGGCGTGCCGACGATCGACGCCGACACGCTGGCCCGTGAAGCCGTGGCGCCAGGGTCTCCAGGCCTTGCCGCCGTCGTCCAGCGATTCGGTGTGGACGTGCTGAGCGGGGGTGCCTTGAATCGAAAGGCACTGGCAGAGATCGTGTTCGCCGACGCCAGCGCGCGGGCGGCGCTCGAATCGATCATTCATCCCATCGTCCGGAGTGCCACCGACGCCTGGTTTTCGGCGCTCGATCCGGCAACGGTGTTTGCCGTCGCCGACATTCCCTTGTTATACGAGGTTCGACGCGAGGTGGACTTCGACGTCGTGGTGGTTGCGGCGTGTGACCCGATGACCCAGCTGAATAGACTCCGGGCCAGGGACGGGCTCGACGCAGAAGACGCACGGCGTCGCCTTGCCGCGCAGTTGCCGATCGAAGAGAAGGTCAGGCGTGCGGACTATGTGGTGAGAACTGATGGGTCACTCGAGGATACCGCTCGTGCCACCGAGACCGTGTTTCAGGCATTGCGGCTCCGGAGGTGGGGATGAGAGAGCCGGGTCCTGGTGGACCCGGCCACGAGCTATCCCTGACCGGGAATGTTGGTTGCGCCGCGCTGGTAGTTCTTCCGCGCCTCTCCCATGAAGCGCTCGATCGCCGCCATGTACCGCTCGCTTGATCCGAGGTGCGCTGCGTCGTAGCCGGCGTTGCGAAGCACGCCTTCGAGGTCACTGCGGTCATAGGGCACCTCGAACTCCCGCGCAGAAGCCTGCAGCCGTCGCTCGAGTTCGTTGACGTCCAGATTGTCGCGCAGCAGCGCCTCGCGCTGGTTGTACTGCGGATCGCCCGCGGTCAGCTCATTGGGCAGCTGCTGCATCAGCGTCGAGTTCCGGTCACGGAGCAGCGACAGCTGGAACAGGTTGAGGCGCTGAGCAGCGGTCGGTGCTGTGGACTCGGGAGCCGTCGACGCAGTCGCGGTCGTCGCAGCCGCGGCCGGGGAGGCGGTGTTGGCGGCCTTCTGGGTGGCGGCAATGATGGCTGAGCTCAGCTGGGCTGCCAGCGGTGCGAGCAGCGCTTCGAAGTCGACGCTGTTCGCGTTCTTCGCGTTTGCCCCCTGGGGCAGCTGCTCGATGAGCTCACGAATGGTCGTGTCGATTCCTTTGGCAAGCATGCAGGACTCCTCAGCCCGGGGAGTCGCAAGCGAGGTGCCAGTATCGGCAGTCACGAATAGTCCTTGAATTCGGGTATTTCAGCCAGAGGGTGCGACCGGATTTTCGTCACCCCCGCCGGGGTACCGTCACCGCCAACCCCGACCGCCCGCGTCGACCGCCCACTGCCCACTGCTACTCACTCCCCACCAGCGGGGCAATGCGCTCCTCCACAAACGTGTTCCACTCGTGGCAGTGCGGGCACAGCCACAGCAGTTCAGTGCTGCGATAGTGGCACTTCATGCAGACGTGCGGATCGAGATAGAAGACCGAGTTCCGCGTCAGGGCCACGTACTGCTGGACGAGTTCTGGCCGAAGGTGGAGGGCCATCAAGGTGGTCCACACTTCCTGGTGAATCGCGAGGCCGTGAGGGTTATGGGTCAGCGCCTGGAGCAGCAGTTCGAACGCCGCGTCGTGCTGGCCCTGGGCGCCGCGGTGACGGGCGAGCGCCAGCCGGGTTCGCCAGTCCAGCGGGTTCTGCTCAATGGTCCGTTCACAGTACTCCGCGAACCGCTGGGGCAGGCCGAGTGCACGGTATCCGCGTTCGAGACGCTCGAATGCGATCCCCGCCCTGTCGGGCAGGCTGCGCGCGAGCTGTTCCCACGCATCGACGGCTCCCTTGATGTCGCCCTGCGTTTCACGCAGGTCGCCCAGGTTCAGGTACGCAGGAGCGGTCCGCGTGTCAGCTTCGATCGCGCGCACGAACGACTGGTGTGACAGCTTCGCGTCTCCGCCCTCGCGCTGCGCCTTGCCGATCTCGTTGTGCAGAAAGCCCAGCGCCTCGCTGTCATCGCCGTTGGCCTCCGGCGACAGCGCGACGATGGCTTCGCGGACTCGCAGCGCGTCCTCCCACTGATGCTGCTCCTCGTAGAGTTTCTGGAGGTGCAGCAGGGCGTAGCGGTTGCCTGGGTCCAGACGGCGCACCTCGGTGAAGGCTTCGATGGCACGGTCGATGAAACCGGCGTGCCGGAAGTCCAGGCCCAGGCAGAGCAGGACGTGCGCGTGTTCGATGCGGCCCAGGCTCGGTCGCTGCAAGAGCGTCTGGTGAATGGTGATCGCCCGGGCCACCTGGCCCTTCTCTCGCAGCAGATTGCCGAGAATCATCTCGATCTCGAGGGCGTCGGCGTCGCTGGCGGTGACGTGTGTGAGTTCTTCGATGGCTTGATCCACCTGGCCCTGGACGAAGAAGGTGAGGCCCAGCATGTAGTGCGGCGTGGCGCGCAGACGACGCCGATCATGCCAGCGGCCATCACGCAGCTTGTACCGCTCCCAGGCCTTTCCGACGATCAAGCCGATGAGGAGCGCGACGAGCGATGCGAGCAGGGGAAGGTAGTCGCCCATCCGTCCTGGGGGTCAGATCATTTCGGTGCGCCAGAGGTCGTGCAGGTGGATGACCCCCTCGGCGCGTCCGTCGGCGTCGACGACCACCAGCGCGGTGATCTTTCGCTGCTCGAGGACATGGAGCGCTTCCGCCGCGAGCATCGTCCGCGTGATGGTGACCGGGCCCGCGGTCATGACCTCGTGGGCCTGCCGCTGAAGGGTGTCGCTGGCCCGGCTCATGTGGCGTCGGAGATCGCCGTCGGTGATGATGCCGGCGAGGCGTCCGTCACCGGCCCGCACGGTCGTCATGCCGAGGCCCTTTCTGGACATCTCGTAGATGACGTCGCGCATCGGCGTCTCGCGCGAGACAACGGGCAGCGCGTCTCCGCCGTGCATCAGTTGTTCAACCCGCATCAGGCGCTTGCCCAGCTTGCCGCCCGGATGCAGGTTGGCGAAGTCCTCCTGCCGAAAACCCTTGGCCACGAGCAACGTCATCGCCAGGGCGTCGCCGAGCGCCAGCGCCGCGGTCGTGCTGGCGGTCGGCACCAGGTTCATCGGGCACGCCTCCCTTGAGACGTGGCAGTCGAGGACAACGTCGGCCGCTTGACCCAGACTCGACGCAGTCTCGCCGGTGATGGCAATGAGCTTGGCGCCGAGGCGCTTGATGGTCTCGAGCAGCCGGAGGATTTCATGCGTTTCGCCGGTGTTCGACAGCGCCAGCACCACGTCGGCCGGGTGGAGCGCTCCGAGGTCCCCATGGATGGCTTCGGCCGGGTGCAGAAAGAAGGCGGGGGTCCCGGTGCTCGACAACGTGGCCGCGATCTTCCGGCAGATGATGCCCGACTTTCCCATGCCGGTCACGATGACACGGCCGCGACATTCGAGAAGCACGTGGATGGCGCACTCGAACCTGTCGTCGATGCGATCGCGCAGGCCGAGGATGGCAGCGGCCTCCGTCTGGAGCACTTGCCGCGCGAGCTCCAGATCGATTGTCGGGCGGTTGGTCATGGGCGCGGTCCAGTCGGCGCACTCGCCGCGCCGCGCGGCTGACGCACGGCGTCGTGCACGCGTAGAAGTCTCTCGACGAGCGGTTCGAAGTCGGCCAGGCGCAGTGCATTGGCGGCGTCGCTTCTGGCGCGCGTGGGGTCCTCGTGTACTTCCATGAACACCGCATCGGCGCCGGCCGCGACCCCCGCGCAGGCCAGCGGGTCGATGTATTCCGCCAGGCCGGTCGTCACACCTTCACCGGCACCAGGCAACTGCAGGCTGTGAGTCACGTCGAAAATCACCGGGAAGCCGAGCGCCTGCATCATCGGAATTGCCCGCATGTCCACGACCAGGTTGTTGTAACCGAAGGTGACACCCCGTTCGGTCAGCAGCACCGACGGGTTGCCTTCGGCGGTCACCTTGGCGGCGACGTGGCGCATGTCGCGTGGCGCCAGGAACTGTCCCTTCTTGATGTTCACGGGCTTGCCGGTTCTCGCGGCGGCGACGATCAAGTCGGTCTGCCGGCAGAGAAATGCGGGAATCTGCAGGACGTCGACCACCTGTGCGGCCATCGCCGCCTGATCCGGCTCGTGGATGTCTGTGAGGACGGGGAGTCCGGTGCGCGCCTTGACCTGGGCAAGCACTTCCAGACCGCGCTCGAGTCCTGGCCCCCGGAATGAAGCATTCGACGTGCGATTGGCTTTGTCGAAGGAGGCCTTGAAGATCATCGGGACCCCGCTGCGCGCCCCCACGCCAGCAATGGCGTCAGCGATCGCCAACGCGTGCTCGACGCTCTCGATGACGCAGGGCCCGGCGATGAATGCCAGGTTCTCGCCCGTGCCGATGGCAAAGGTCCCGACGGCAACGGGCTTCACCGCGCGGTGGTCTCCGGGCGGTTCACGGTGACCAGGCCGCCCACGCGTTCGGTCTTGTGACGGTAGGCGGCCTCGACGAAGCTGGCAAAGAGCGGGTGGGGTCGCAGGGGTCGCGACTGGAACTCCGGGTGGAACTGCACGGCGACAAACCACGGATGCGACGGAATCTCGGCGATCTCGACGAACTTGCCGTCTGGTGATCGACCCGACACCTTCATGCCGCCCTCGAGCAGGGCCGGCTCGTAGAGACAGTTGAACTCGAAGCGGTGGCGATGCCGCTCACGGATGAGCGAGGTGCCGTAGATACGATGAGCCACGCTGCCGGGCACCAGTTCGCATTCGTAGCTGCCGAGGCGCATCGTGCCGCCGAGGTCATCGACCCCGAGCAGGTCGCGAAGCTTGTAGATCACCTTGTGAGGGGCGTCTTCGGCAACCTCGGTGGAGTCGGCGCCCTCGAGCGCGCAGACGTGGCGGGCGAACTCGACAGTGGCCCACTGGAAGCCGTAGCAGATCCCGAAGAAGGGAATCGAACGTTCGCGCGCCAGTTCCGACGCCTTCATCATCCCGCGCGTTCCGCGCGATCCGAATCCGCCGGGGACGAGGATGCCGTCCGCGCCGTCCATCAACGCCGCGCCGCCTTCGCGTTCGAGCGCCTCGGCCTCGACCCAGTTCAGCTTCACCTTGACGCGGTTGGCGAATCCGCCGTGATACACCGCTTCGTTCAGGCTCTTGTACGAGTCCTCATACCCGGTGTACTTGCCGACGACGTGGATGGTGAGTTCATCCTTCGGTGTCTTGATCCGGTGAACCAGTTCCGACCACGCGTGGTTCGACACCTCCGAATGGGGGAGGTGCAGGTTCTTGAGGACGATGCGGTCGAGTCCCTCGGCGGCCAGTACCAGCGGCACCTCGTAGATCGTCTCGACATCCTTGGCGGTGATGACGGCTTCTTCGGGGACGTCGCAGAAGAGCGAGATCTTGCGCTTGAGGTCCGCGTCGAGGAAGCGGTCTGTCCGGCAGAGCAGGATGTCGGGCTGGATGCCGATCGCGCGAAGGTCGCGCACGCTGTGCTGCGTCGGCTTGGTCTTCAACTCGCCAGCCGCGCCGATGAACGGGACCAGCGTCAGGTGCACGTAGATGGCGTTCTCACGTCCCACGTCGAGGCGGAACTGACGGATGGCTTCGAGGAACGGCATGCTCTCGATGTCGCCGACCGTGCCGCCAATCTCCACCAGCACCACGTCCACATCCCGACTCGCGGCGCGGATGGCTTCCTTGATCTCGTTGGTGATGTGAGGAATGACCTGGACGGTGCGCCCGAGGTAGTCGCCGCGGCGTTCCTTCTGGATGACCGAGAGGTAGATCTTGCCGGTGGTCCAGTTGCTGTTTCGCGTGGCCACCATGCTCGTGAAGCGTTCGTAGTGGCCGAGGTCAAGGTCGGTCTCGGCGCCGTCGTCGGTGACGTAGACCTCGCCGTGCTGATACGGGCTCATCGTCCCGGGATCGACGTTGATGTACGGGTCGAACTTCTGCAGGGCGACCTTGTAGCCGTGTTCTTCGAGCAGTCGTCCGATGGATGCGGCCGCCAGTCCCTTGCCCAGCGAGGACACCACGCCGCCCGTGACGAAGATGTATTTCACCGGGCGCCCTTCAGTTCGTTCAGCCATGCCGCCTCATATATGCGCGCGGTCGCCTGAGCCCATGTTCGCCGCCTCGCGGGTGGGACGGGTGCTCATCAGACGCCTCGCGCGATCCAGATCCTCGGGTGTGTCAACGCCGATGGAGTCGTGCTCAGTCAGTGCCGTGTAGATGCCGAACCCGTGTTCGAGTGCGCGAAGCTGCTCGAGCGATTCGGCCTGCTCGAGCGGGGTCGGGGGCATCCGTGAAAACTGCAACAGAAACGCCTTGCGATATCCGTAGATGCCGAAGTGCTTCCACAGCGTGGGGCGGGGGCCACGCACGTGAGGAATTGGTGAACGCGAGAAGTAGAGGGCCATGCCCTGTGCACTTCGCACCACCTTGACGACGTTCGGATTCAGGTAATCATCCTGCTGGTCGATGGCACGACACACCGTTGACATGTTGAGCGTCGCATCCCGCAGCAGCGGTTCGAGCGTCGCCTGGATCATGTCAGGGTGTATCAGCGGTTCGTCGCCCTGCAGGTTGATGACAATCTGGCAATCGATCGCGGCGGCGACTTCGGCCACGCGATCGGTTCCGGTCCGGTGCTCCGATGAGGTGAGACAGGCGACGCCGCCCGATGCTTCGACGGCAGCGACCACGCGATTGTCGTCGGTGGCGACGATCACCGCGTCGACGCCCGGCGTGGCGGCTGCGCGTCGATACACGTGGACGATCATCGGGACGCCGCAGATGTCTGCGAGGGGCTTGCCGGGCAGTCGCGTGGAGTCAAACCTGGCCGGGATGACGACGACTGTGTGCGGGGACTGTGACGTTCGAGAGAGGAGTTCCCGGAACGAAACAGGCAGCACGGCGAATCATAACACGGGCAAAACGGCGCTTCTGCTGCAGCGGCTGAGCACTTCGACCGAAATGCTAAGATACGCGTGGTTTTCACGATGACCTGGAAGTCCACGGCGTTGGTGTCGGGCGCTGGGCTGCTGGCAACCTGGCTGGCGAGCGTTCCCTCGCCGGCACAGGCACCCGCTCCCGCGGCTCAGGCTCGTCCCGTGGCCGTGACCGCGTCCGCTCCTGTCCCGGCATCATCTGACATCGAAGCCCTCGCCGAACGCCTCGGCCGGCGCAATCAGGCTGTCCCCGATTACGGTCGTCCCGCGCGCAACCTGTTTCGATTCGCGCCGCTCAGGACGTCGGCTCCGCGCATCGACGTGCCGCCGCCGACGCTCGAAGTGCCGGTGCAACCTGCTGGTCCGCAGTTTCGTTTGTCGGGCGTTGCGATGGACCACGTCGATGGGGCAGACGTCTGGACAGCGATTCTGACCACGCCCGCAGGGCTGGTGCTCGCCAGACGCGGTGAGGACGTGATCCCGGGCTGGACGGTGGCCACCATCGAAGCGGAGAGCGTGATGCTCACTCGCCCCGATGGTTCCACGTTGGCGCTTCCCCTGTCGGGGAAGTAGCGTCCCCGACCTCAGACCCGGACGATTCGCACCTCGCGGACGCCTGGCACTCCACGAATCTCGTCGAGCACGGCATCCGGAATCGCGGCGGTTTCGTCCACGTTGACGACGCCCACTGCACTGTCACCGCTTCGCCCCAGCGCGAAGTTGGCGATGTTCACCTTGTGCTTGCCAAGCAGCGTCCCGACAGCGCCGATGACGCCGGGCTGATCGGTGTTGCGGATGACGATCATTGTCCCCTCGAGAGGTGCGTCGATGGCGATGCCGTCGACCAGCACAAGCCGCGGGACCGTTCGCTCGAAGACCGCACCCTCGGCCCACCGGTCGCCCTTGCTCGTCGTCAGCTTCACGGAGATCAAGCTCGTGAAGTGACGCGCGCGGGAACTGCTCGACTCGGTGATCTCGATGCCGCGATCGGTGGCGACGGCGCGGGCGTTGACCGGTGTGACCGTTGTCGAGAGAATCGGCTTGAACAGGCCAACCAGCACCGAGTTGACGATCATGTCGTTGCGGCTGTCGGCGAGCTGCCCGTAGTACCGCACCCCGAGCCCGGTGGCCCGATGCTCGTTCATCTGAGCCACGAACGCGCCAAGCCGTTCGCCGAGCACCACGTAAGGCTGAATCTTGCTGAACTCCTCGGGTGAGATCGACGGCATGTTCACGGCGTTGCGGATGATGCCGTCACGGAGGAAGTCGCGCAGCGCCGCCACCGTTTCAAGCCCCACCAGTTCCTGGCCTTCGCGCGTCGATGCGGCGATGTGCGGCGAGGCGACGACCTGCGGCAGGTTCTGCAGACGCTGGTCGACGGTCGGTTCCTTGGTGAAGACGTCAAGCGCAGCACCGCCGACCTGACCAGCTTCGATGGCATCGGCCAGGGCACCCTCGTCGATGAGGTCGCCACGAGCGGTGTTGATGATGCGAATGCCCTTCTTGGCCTTCTTCAGCCGCTCGGCGTTCACCATGTTCCGGGTGTTCGCGTTGGACGGCATGTGGAGCGAGATGTAATCAGCCCTGGCAAACAGCTCGTCCATCGACACCAGGCTGACGCCCATGTCGGCGGCGACCTGTTCCGAGATGAACGGGTCGTGGGCAATGATGCGCATCCCGAACGCGGCGGCGCGTCGAGCAACCTCCTGACCGATGCGGCCAAGGCCGGCGAGCCCGAGGGTCTTCTCGCGCACTTCCTCGCCCAGGAACTTCTTCTTCTCCCACTTGCCCTGCTTCATAGCCGCGTCGGCGGCCGGCAGGTGACGCGCCAGCGCCAGGATCTGGCCAAGAGCCAGCTCCGCGACGCTGACGCTGTTGGCGCCGGGGGCGTTCATGACGACGATGCCCCTGGCACTGGCGGCGGCGACGTCGACGTTGTCGACGCCCGTACCGGCCCGGGCGATGGCGCGCAGCTTCGGAGCGGCGGCAATGATGGCGGCGGTCACTTTGGTGGCGCTTCGCACGACGAGGGCGTCGGCGTTGGCGAGATCAGCGGACAGCTGGTCCGGGGCCCGACCGGTGCGGGCGTCTACCTCCCACCCCTCGGCGCGCAGGACGTCGAGCGCGGAAGCAGGGAGGTCGTCAGCAACAACTATGTTCAAGGGCGTTCCGAAATGTTTAGGTCCGAGCGGCGCGGACGGTTGTTCAAGAAAGGCCGGAGAGTCGGCGTACCGCTGCGTGGGGCGGCCTTTCGGCTCCGCCACGACTTGCAAAGTATAATCTGCGATTGCGCGCGGCGTCCTCCTGGCAAGTCCGTGACGGTCGCACCACGATGGTGCAAACCGCTAAAGTGTTCGGGTTCTCGCGCAGGAACGCCTCGAAAGCACGTGGTTTCAACAGACTTTTCAACAGTAATTGTGGATGACGCGACAACGTGTGCGGGACATCGCCCTAAGAAGACGGGCGCGCACACAGGCTGACGAGCGCCGGCAATCTCGATCCACTGGATCCGGCTTCACCGAGGAATGTGCATGAATCGCAAAGTGACAGTAGTAGGCGGCGCCGGCAACGTCGGCGCGACGGTGGCGCGTGCCATCGCGGAAAAGGGACTCGCCGACGTCGTCATCATCGACATCGCTGATACCAAGGCGGCGGGCGTGGCGCTCGACATCTACGAGACGTGCCCCATCATCGGGTCCGACTCGCGCCTGCTCGGCGGAACGTGGGAGAACGCCGCCGGCTCCGACATCGTTGTCATCACCTCGGGAAAGCCGCGCAAGCCGGGCATGAGCCGCGATGATCTCGTGAAGGACAATTTCGCGATCATGCAGAGCATCGCACCGAAGCTGGTCGAACACTGCCCGAACGCGATCGTCATTCCGGTGGCCAATCCGCTCGATGCGATGTCTCAGGCGCTCTTCAAGCTGACCAAATTCCCGAGGGAGCGGGTCCTCGGGATGGCCGGCGTGCTCGACTCGGCCCGCATGAGCACGTTTGTGGCCATGGAACTGAACGTGTCAGTCGAGAACGTCCACTCCTTCGTACTCGGCGGGCACGGCGACACGATGGTACCGCTGCCGCGCTACTCGACGGTGGCTGGCGTGCCCTTGACCGAACTCCTTTCGAAGGAGCGGATTGAGGCGATTTGCAAGCGCACCGCCGACGGTGGCGCAGAGATCACCAAGCTGGTCGGCACCAGCGCGTGGTATGCGCCCGGTCAGGCGGCCGCCGAGATGTGCGAGGCGATCCTCAAGGACAAGAAGAAGATTCTGCCGTGCTCGGTCTACCTGCAGGGCGAGTACGGCGTGCGCGACCTGTTTGTCGGCGTGCCGGTGAAACTCGGCGCCAGGGGGATGGAGCAGATCATCGAAATCACGCTCACGCCCGAGGAAGACGCGGCGCTCAAGAAGTCGGCAGGTGCCGTCAAGGAACTCGTCGACATCATCGGAATGTAGGCGTTCGATCCGGAAATGAAAAAGCCCGGGCGCGTGAGCGCCCGGGCTTTTTCGTGTACTGAGTTGAGCGTGGTGGCCTAGTTGCCGCCGCGACCGCCCTGTCGTCCGCCCGGGGCAGGAGCCGCAGCCGGGGGAGGAGCGGGAGCTTCGTACTTCGGGATCGCGGCGCCGCGGTGGCACATGCCGCACTGGGCCTGTGTCAACTGCGCGACGGGCTTGCCGGAGTCGGCAATCAGCTTGGCGTTGAAATCACGGACACCCTGCATCATCAGCCGGGCCGTCTTCTTGGCGGGCTTGTCGTCGGAGGCCATGTTGTTCATCGGGTTGCCCTGGCCCAGGAACACATGGCAGTGATCGCACGTCACGCCGAGGGCTGACTCAAAGGCCCGCATCACCGCGATCAGCTGTGGCTGGGGGATGTCGCGCGGCAGCACCGTCAGGTTCCTGTCGGCTGGTGCACCGCCTTGACGGGCCCCGCCCGCGGCTGCGCCCCCCTGCCGAGCACCCTGTCCCTGGGCCGGAGCCGCGCCCTGCGCTGGTGGAGCCTGCTGGGCAGTGAGTGATCCCGCCAGGAGCAGAACTCCGGCCGCTGCGAACATCAATTGGAACGAAGTACGGTTCATGCTCCTTGACCTCATTCGGATAAAGAACTTCAGACGCACACGTGCGGGGGGTAAGCTACCAGAAACCCCGGCTGCGTTCAAACACTTACTGGTCGAACCCCACACGGTTTATTCCCCGCCTTGACGGGCTGGTTGGCGGCTCGATAGCATGAACGGCTGTTTGTCCTGACACAACGGCCAACGACCGACATGACGATCGGCGCTGGCTCCGTCGGGGCGTGCCACCACGATTCTTCCGTCATCCTCAGAGTCACGTGAAAATCCACGAGTATCAGGCCAAGTCGGTTCTTGCCCGCTTCAAAGTCCCGGTCCCGCGTGGCGAAGTCGCCTTCTCCCCGGCCGAGGCCGGCGAGATTGCCCGACGACTCGGAGGGGACATCGTCGTCGTCAAGGCCCAGATTCACGCCGGAGGGCGGGGTAAGGGCGGCGGGGTCAAGCTGGCCAAGTCGGCCGACGAGGCCGAGCAGCTTGCCAAGCAGATGATCGGAATGACCCTGGTCACCCACCAGACGGGGCCGGAGGGCAAGAAGGTCGGGCGCGTGCTCATCGAGGAGGGCCTCCAGATCGAGCGGGAGCTCTACCTGAGCATCGTCATCGACCGCGCCTCAGCCTGTCCGGTCATCATCGCGAGCGCGGCCGGCGGCATGGACATCGAAGAGGTGGCGGCGTCGCATCCCGAGCAGATCCTCAGGGAAGTCGTCAACCGCGGCACCGGCATCATCCCGTTTCAGGCCCGCAAGCTGGCGTTCGGGATGGGCCTGTCCGGCCCGGCCGCCAACAAGCTGACGACGGTCCTGCAGGCCATCTACAAGGCCTTCGTCGAGACCGACGCGTCGATGATCGAGATCAACCCGCTCATCCTGACCAAGGGCGGGGATCTGCTCGCGCTCGACGCCAAGGTGACCTTCGACGACAACGCGATGTACCGGCATCCGGACCTTCGCGACCTTCGTGATACGACCGAAGAAGATCCGCTCGAGGTTGAGGCGTCCAAGTTCTCGCTCAACTACATCCGTCTCGACGGCACCATCGGCTGCATGGTCAACGGCGCCGGCCTGGCGATGGCGACCATGGACATCATCAAGCTCGCCGGTGGAGAGCCCGCCAACTTCCTTGATGTCGGCGGTGGCGCCAATGCCGAACAGATCCGCAACGCGTTCAAGATCCTGATGTCGGACAAGAACGTGAAGGCGGTGCTCATCAACATCTTCGGCGGCATCCTGCGCTGCGACGTTCTGGCGCAGGGCGTCATCGCCGCGGTGACCGAACTCGGCGTGCCCGTGCCCATCGTCATCCGAATGGAAGGGACCAACGTGGAGGAAGGAAAGCGCCTGCTCCGCGAGAGCGGCCTGAACTTCGCGACCGCGGATTCGATGGGTGAGGCGGCTGACAAGGTCGTCGCGCTCGCTAAGAAGTAGAAAGGGACAAGGTCACACGTGGCAGTTCTCCTCGACAAGAACACGCGGCTCATCGTGCAGGGACTCACCGGTCGTGAAGGCACCTTTCACGCCAAGGCGGCCGCCGCGTACGGCACCGTCGTCGTGGGGGGCGTGACACCCGGCAAGGGTGGAACGACTCACGAAGGCTGGCCCGTGTTCAATTCTGTGCATGACGCCGTGCGTGAGACCGGTGCGAACGCGACCGTGATCTTCGTCCCGCCGCCCTTTGCGGCCGACGCGATCATGGAAGCCACCGACGCCGGCATTCCCCTCGCAGTGTGCATCACCGAGGGGATCCCGACCATCGACATGCTGCGGGCGCTGACCTTCATGGAAGGGAAGGGCACGCGGCTCATCGGTCCCAACTGTCCAGGCCTGATCTCACCCGGCAAGGGCAAGGCCGGCATCATCCCGCACAACATTGTCCGCGAGGGGCGAATCGGCATCGTGTCGAAGTCGGGAACGTTGACCTACGAAGCCATTCACCAGCTGTCGAAGGTGGGCATGGGCCAGACCACATGCATCGGCATCGGGGGCGATCCGCTGATCGGCACGAGTCACATCGACGCCCTGAAGCTCTTTGCTGATGACCCTGATACCGAAGCGGTCATCATGATCGGCGAGATTGGCGGCACCGCCGAACAGGAAGCTGCCGAGTTCATCAAGGCGGAATTCAAGAAGCCCGTCGTCGGCTTCATCGCCGGGCAGACCGCTCCACCGGGACGCCGCATGGGCCACGCCGGTGCGATCATCGCCGGCGGCCAGGGCACGGCGGCCGAGAAGATGGAAGCGCTGGCCAGGGCTGGCGTTCACGTCGCCACGAGCCCGGCCGAGATGGGCCAGAAGATGCGCGAAGCGCTCGGGCGTTAGCCTGACTATTTGTACCGGAGACACCACAGACATGGAACGTACCTTCGCCATCATCAAGCCCGACGCCGTGAAGGCCAGGCTCGCCGGAAAGATTCTCGCCCGCATTGAAGAGGCCGGGTTCACCATCAAAGCCATGCGTCTGCAGCACCTCTCGAAGAAAGAGGCCGAAGGCTTCTACGCCGTGCACAGCGCGCGGCCGTTCTTCGGAGGCCTGACCGACTTCATGTCGTCGGGGCCCTGCATCGTCCTCGCGCTCGAGGCGCCGGATGCGATCAAGAAGTGGCGCGCGCTGATGGGCCCGACCGATCCGGGCAAGGCGGAACCCGGCACCATGCGCCGCGATTTCGGCGCGTCGATCGAGGCCAACGCCACGCACGGGTCGGATGCGCCTGACACCGCCGCGTTCGAGCTCGGGTACTTCTTCCGCGGGATGGAAGCGCTGTAGACGCTCGTGGGCCGCACACTCATCATCATCGGTGTGCTGGTCGCGGCCGTGGGGGTGCTGATCAACTTCGGCGTCCCCCTCGGCAGGCTGCCTGGTGACTTCTCGGTGCGCCGCGGCAATTTCTCGTTCTACTTCCCGCTGGCGACATCCGTCCTGGCGAGCATCGTCCTCACGCTGGTGATGATGTTCCTCGGCCGCCGCTAACTGCCCACTGCCGACTGCCCACTGCCGACTGTCTACTGTCACCGCCCAGGAGTCCCCAATGCCCTCGATCAAAGCCGACCGGTGGATCAAGAAGATGGCGCTCGAGCACGGCATGATCGAGCCGTTCGAGGACCGGCAGGTACGTGAGGGCGTGATCTCGTACGGGTTGTCGTCCTACGGCTATGACATCCGTGTGGCCGACGAGTTCAAGGTGTTCACCAATATCAACAGCACGGTGGTCGACCCCAAGAACTTTGACGAGCGCTCATTCGTGGACGTCAAGGCTGATGTCTGCATCATCCCGCCCAACTCGTTCGCGCTGGCGCGGACGATCGAGTACTTCAGGATTCCGCGGGACGTCCTCACGGTGTGTGTCGGGAAGTCCACCTACGCGCGCTGCGGCCTGATCGTCAACGTCACCCCGTTCGAGCCCGAGTGGGAAGGCTTTGTGACGCTTGAAATTTCCAACACGACGCCGCTGCCCGCCAAGGTCTACGCGAACGAAGGCATTTCCCAGGTGCTCTTCTTCCAGGGGGACGAGCCGTGCGAGGTGTCCTATGCCGACAAGAAGGGCAAGTACCAGAAGCAGCAGGGGCTGACCCTGCCGAGGATGTAAGCGGCCTATAATTTCAGGAGCCCATGCTCCGGCCGTACAAGTCCCTCCGCCCTTCCGTCGATGCGAGCGCGTTCGTGGACCAGAGCGCTCAGGTCATCGGCGACGTCCAGATCGGACGTGACAGCAGCATCTGGATGAACGTCGTCGTCCGCGGCGACGTGAACCACATCCGTATCGGGGAGCGGTCGAATATTCAGGACCTGACCCTGGTCCATGTCATGTACAAAACCCATCCAACCCTCATCGGCAACGACGTCACCGTGGGCCACAGCGCCGTCGTGCACGGCTGCACGATCGAGGATCGTTGCCTGATCGGGATGGGTGCGATTCTCCTCAACGGCTGCGTGATCGGGTCAGGGTCCATCGTCGCGGCGGGCGCGCTGGTGCCGGAGGGCATGGTTGTGCCGCCGGGGTCGATGGTCATGGGCATGCCCGCGAAGGTGAAGCGCCCGCTGACCGCTGAGGAGGGAGCGTCGATCCAGGCCTACGCGGATCGCTACGTGAAATATCGCCTCGATTTTCAGGCCGGGCAGACCACCGCGTGAGCGAGAAGGCACGCACCGAGCCGGCTCGCGGCATGCGGGACTTCCTGCCGGAAGAGATCCGTCGGCGGGAGTACGTCATCAGCATCGTCAAGCGGATCTACGAGCGGTACGGCTTCGAACCGCTCGAGACGCCCGCGGTCGAGAACATCGAGACGCTCCTCGGCAAGTACGGCGAGGAGGGCAATCAGCTCATCTTCAAGATCCTGAAACGCGGCGAACACGAGGCGTCCGGCCAGGCCGATCTGGCGCTGCGCTACGACCTGACGGTTCCGCTCGCCCGTGTGGTCGCGCACCACCAGGCGAAGCTGCCGCGACTCTTCAAGCGGTACCAGATTCAGCCTGTGTGGCGAGCCGATCGCCCGGCGCGTGGCCGCTACCGCGAGTTCTACCAGTGCGACGTCGACGCGCTCGGCTCGACCTCGCCGGCCGTCGAAGCGGAGCTGTGCGTGGCCGTATCGGATGTGCTCACCGAGCTTGGCTTCTCGGATTTCGTGATTCGCATCAATCACCGCCAGTTACTGACGGCGATGCTCAGTGCCGCCGGCGTGCCGGACGCCAGTCATGCCGATGCCCTGGTGGCGATCGACAAGCTCGACAAGATCGGCCGCGACGGCGTGGCCAGGGAACTGGAGGGCCGAGGGATCACTCCAGCCGCGCGCGAGGCACTGATCGCGTGCTTCGATGCCCACGGGGACGCGCTGGAGCGCACCGAAGGGTTCGTGGGGGTCGATGAGTCCGGTCGGGTGGCCATTGACAACCTGCGTACGGTGCTGCGCTTGTGCAGCGGTACTTCGGCCGAGGGCCATCTGCAGTTCGATGCCAGTCTGGCCCGCGGTCTGAGCTATTACACCGGGGCGATCATGGAGATCAACGTTCCCGATCTTGCGGGCAGCATCGGCGCGGGCGGACGCTATGACAACCTGGTCGGCATGTTCCTCAGCCAGAGCATCCCGGCGTGCGGATTCTCGCTGGGCCTGGAGCGCATCCTCGTCGTGATGGGGGAGCGCAACATGTTCCCGGCGTCGCTGGCGACGACGCCCGCCGACGTCATGGTGTCGTGCTTCGACGCCGACGGTCTGGCCGCCGCGCTTCAGGTGGCGGCACGGCTGCGGACCTCCGGCCTGCGCGTGCTGGTCTACCCGGACGCCGACAAGATCGGCAAGCAGATCAAGTACGCTGACAGCAGGGGCATCCCCTTTGTCGCCCTCCTCGGGGCCGACGAAATCGCGACGGGCACGATCACCGTGAAGGATCTCGCCCGGCAGACGCAATCCACTTACGATCACGCCGAGGCCGGAGCGGCGATTCGAAAGGCACTGACCGAACGTGGCTGAACAACTGGGCGACCTGACACGCACGCACACCTGCGGGGCACTCCGCCCCGCCGACGTCGACACCAACGTCGTCCTTCTCGGCTGGGTCCATCGGGTGCGCGACCTTGGCGGGCTGCTGTTCGTGGACATCCGCGACCGCTCCGGCGTGACGCAGGTGGTCTTCGATCGCGACGATGACGCGCTGATGGCGAAGGCGAAGCGCCTGCGCTCGGAGTTCGTCGTCGGTGTCAGCGGACGGGTTCGCCGGCGTTCCGACGACACGATCAATCCGAAGATCCCGACCGGCGAAGTCGAGGTCGTCGTGATGGCGCTGACGCTCCTCAACGAGGCAAAGACGCCCGCGTTCCCAGTAGCCGACGACACGCCGGTCTCTGAAGACGTGCGGCTCAAGTACCGCTACCTCGATCTGCGTCGCCCCCGCCTGCAGGGCAACATCATCCTTCGTCACCGCGTGACGGCGGTCATCAGGCGCTATTTCGACGAGAACGGGTTCCTCGACGTCGAGACGCCGATCCTGACCAAGTCCACGCCCGAAGGCGCCCGCGACTACCTCGTGCCCAGCCGTGTGCACCCCGGCGAGTTCTTCGCGCTGCCGCAGTCGCCACAGCTCTTCAAGCAGATCCTGATGGTGGCGGGCATGGACCGCTACATGCAAATTTGCAGGTGCTTCCGCGACGAAGACCTCCGCGCCGATCGCCAGCCCGAGTTCACGCAGGTTGACGTCGAGATGTCGTTTGCGCGCCCTGAGACCATCTTCGACATGATCGAGCCGCTGATGCATCGCATCTTTGCGGTCATCGGCCGCGAGATCACCACGCCGTTTCCGCGCATGTCCTACGACGAGGCGATGGCCACCTACGGCTCCGACAAGCCTGATCTGCGCTGCGGCATGCCGATCCAGGACCTGCGCGAGGTGTTCCGCGAGACGCCGTTCCGCGTCTTCAAGGAAATCGTCGCCGGCGGCGGTACGGTACGCGGGTTCGTCATCAGGAACGCGAGTGCCTACTCGCGCAGCGAGGTTGACGGCATCGTCGATCAGGCCAAGCAGATGGGTGCGGCCGGGCTCATCTGGGCACGGCGTGCTGACGATGGCACGATCACCAGCTCGATCATGAAGGCACTGGGCGAAGAGGGCGTCCGTCAGATGCTCGACGCAGCCTCGTGCGGCAACGGCGAGATCCTGCTCGTGGCGGCGGGGCAGCCCGAACCGACGTCGAAGCTGCTGGGGCAGCTTCGCCTCAACCTCGCGAAGCAGAAGGGACTGCTCAACCCCGAGGAATTCAAGTTCCTGTGGGTGGTGGACTTCCCGCTTCTCGAATGGGATCCCGAAGCGAAGCGATATGGCGCAATGCACCATCCGTTCACGTCTCCGCGGGACGAGGACATGGCGCTGCTCGAGACCGACCCCGGGCGCGCTCGTGCCAAGGCGTACGATCTGGTGCTGAACGGCAGCGAGATTGGCGGCGGCAGCATCCGTATCCACGACTCGGGGATGCAGAGCCGGATTTTTACGCTGCTGAACATCAGCGACGAGGAAGCGAAGCTCCGGTTCGGCTTCTTCCTCGAGGCGCTGGAGTACGGCACGCCTCCGCACGGTGGCATCGCGCTCGGCCTCGACCGCATCGTTGCGATTCTGGCCAATGAGACCTCTATCCGCGAAGTGATCGCATTCCCCAAGACGGCCACTGCAACCGACATGATGTCGTCTGCGCCCTCGTCGGTGGATCAGCGACAGCTGCGCGAACTGCACCTGGAGATTCGCAAGTGAGCCGAAGGCGCCTGTGAAGAAGATTGCTCTGCCCGAGGCCGGCCTCGAGACGCTCTACGGCGCGCACGACGCCAACCTGAAGCACATCGAATCGCTCCTCGGCGTGCGCATCCGCACGCAAGGCAGCGACGTGATTGTCGAGGGACCGCAGCCGGCCGAGGCGCTGGCCGAACGGATCTTCGGGCAGCTGCGCGGCCTGATGGACGAAGGCTACACGCTGGCCAACGGCGACGTGAAGACCGCGGCGCAGCTGCTGGTCGAGAATGCCGACGTCGACCTTCGCGACTATTTCCTCAAGGGTGGTCAGCGACAGGGGCCAGGGACGCGGCGGCGCGTCGGTCCCAAGAGCGTCAACCAGCGGAAATACCTCGACGCGATCGAGCAGTACGACATCGTGTTCGGCGTCGGTCCCGCGGGGACCGGGAAGACCTACCTCGCGATGGCTCAGGCGGTCAGCTATCTGATGGCGAAGAAGGTCAGCCGCATCATCCTGGCCAGGCCCGCCGTCGAGGCGGGGGAGAAGCTGGGCTTTCTGCCCGGTGACGTCCAGGAGAAGGTCAATCCGTATCTGCGCCCGCTCTACGACGCGCTCTACGACATGATGGAAACCGAGAAGGCTGGCCGACTCGTGGAGCGTGGCACGATCGAGGTCGCTCCGCTGGCCTTCATGCGCGGACGGACGCTCAACGATGCGTTCGTCATCCTCGACGAAGCGCAGAACACCACCTCCGAGCAGATGAAGATGTTCCTGACCCGGCTCGGCTTCGGCTCCAAGGCCGTGGTGACCGGCGACATCACGCAGATCGACCTGCCCAATCCGCGCGCCTCAGGCCTGGTCGAGGCCTTGAAAGTTGTGTCTGCCGTGGACGGCATCGGTATCGTGCACTTTGACGACAAGGATGTCGTGCGCCACAAACTGGTGCAGCTCATCGTGAAGGCGTACGACTCGTACTCGTCGCGCCCGAAGCCGGATGGGCACTAGACGCCCTGGCCTCGTCGTCGACGTCGTTTCCCCCCGTAGCTTCCCGGTTCGCGGTCTCGCGGCGTGGCTGGTCCGCGCGGCGCCGGCGCGCGCGAGTGGCGAGGTTACGGTTGCGCTGGTGTCGGACCGCCAGATGGCCCGCCTGAACGAGACATTTCGCGGCTACGCCCAGCCCACCGATGTGCTGTCGTTCGCCTCCGAGGCGCCACCTGTGCTGGGCGATATCGCCATCGCCAGGGGTGTGGCCCGGCGCCAGGCCGCACGGGCCGGTCACAGCGTCTCGACAGAACTGCGGGTTCTGGCCCTGCACGGGCTGTTGCATCTCCTCGGCTATGATCACCAGCAGGATGATGGGGAGATGGGCAGGCTCGAGCGACGCCTTCGCAAGAGGGCCGGGCTCGTGGAAGGCCTGATCGAACGGGCGCAATGATTCCCCTGCTGCTGTTTCTCCTCGGTTGTCTGACCATATTTCTGGGCACGGTACAGTCGGCCTTCAGCGCCTTGATGCGCCTGTCGCTCCGTCTGATGGCCGAACGCGGCGGACGAAGCGATGCCCTGGGTCACTATCTGGACGACCCGCTCCAGTTGTTCATCCCCACGCGCATCCTGCTCGGCGGCTGTTATGTGTTTGCGGGCGCCCTCATCACGCGGCTGATCGAGGTGCGCAACGCCCCCTCCCTCAGCGTCTTCATCGTGTCGCTGGTCGCCTTCGTCGTGGTGTGCGAGCACCTGGTGCCACTGGCGATTACCCGCCGCGATCCTGAACAGGTGCTCGACGTGGTGCTCCCGGCGTTTCGTCCGATTGAGCGTCTCGTCTACCCCCTGACGATGGCCCTGCTCAACCTCGGGCATCCGCGTCGTGATCGCGACGTCAACGGTGGATCGGGCGGCGGCGAGGAGCAGGCCGAACAGCCGTCTGCCGCGCAGGACTCCACTGAAGAGAGCGTGATTTCTGAAGAGGAAGGGCGCGAGCTCCTGCAGTCGATCGTCGACTTCACCGAGACAGTGGTCCGCGAGGTGATGACGCCGCGCCCCGACATCATTGCCATTCGCGTCGACGCGACACTGCCCGCCCTGCGCGACCTGTTCCGCGAGGAGCAGTACTCGCGTATCCCGGTCTATCGCGACAATCTCGACAACATCGTTGGCGTGGTGTTCGTCAAGGACCTGGTGGCGCTTCCGGCGGCGGCAGAGCCACCGATGACGACGCTGATGCGTGCGCCGTATCTGGTGCCCGAGAGCAAGCGGGTCTCGGAACTGCTGAAAGACATGCAGCGGCGGCAGGCGCAGATGGCCATCGTGGTCGATGAGTATGGCGGGACAGCCGGGATCGTGACGGTGGAAGATCTGCTCGAAGAGATCGTCGGTGAAATCCGCGACGAGTATGACGTCGAAAGCGACACGGTGACCGACGAGGGGAACGGGTCGATCGTCTTCAGCGGCAAGGTGAGCGTGGACGAAGTGCACGATCGTCTCGGTGTGTCGATCGAGCGGGAAGGGTTCGAGACCGTTGGCGGGTTCCTGCTCGCTCGGCTCGGCCACATGCCGTATGTCGGTGAAACCTTTGAGGTCGATGCGTTGTCGGTGGAAGTGCTCGAGGTCGAACGCCGCCGGATCACCAAGGTCCGCGTGAGGCGGGTCGACGAGGCCTCCGAAGAGCGCGTCAACCAGCGATGATGAAGTCCGGCGTCGTGTCCTTCCTTGGCCGTCCCAACGCCGGCAAGTCCACGCTGCTCAATCGCATCGTCGGACACAAGCTCGCCATCGTCTCGGACAAGCCACAGACCACGCGAACCCGGATCCTGGGCGTCAAGAATTATCCCGATGCACAGGTCGTGTTTGTCGATACTCCCGGCGTGCACAAGCCGACCCACCGGCTGAACGTCCGCATGGTTGACGCCGCGATCGATGTGGTGAGCGAGGTCGACGTACTCATCCTCGTCGTCGACGCCTCGGTCAAGCCCGGCCCCGGTGACAAGTTCGTGCTCGACGCCATCAGCAAGGTGACCGTGCCGGTCATCCTGGTGCTCACCAAGGTGGATCTGATCGCGAAGGCCCGTCTGCTGCCGCTCATCGACCACTATCAGAAGGCGCGGGCGTTTGCCGAGATCGTGCCGCTGTCAGCGGTCGACGGCACCAATGTCGATGTCCTCGAGCGCCTGGTGCTCGAGCGTCTGCCCGAGGGGGCGCCGATGTATCCCCCGGACTACGTTACCGACATGACGGAACTCTTTGCGATCTCCGAAATCGTGAGAGAGCAGGTGCTGCAATCCACCCACGACGAGCTCCCGTTTTCGACCGCGGTGCTGGTCGATCGCTCCGAGGAGACGCCGACGATGACGAGCATCCACTGCACCATCGTCGTCGACCGGGAGTCGCAGAAGCCGATCGTGGTGGGGAAGGGCGGCAGCATGATCAAGCGCATCGGCACCGCTGCGCGCCTCGAGCTGGAGCGATACCTCGACGCCAAGGTCTTCCTGGACCTGCACGTCAAAGTGCGGTCCAACTGGCGTGACGACGAGCGCGCGCTCGACGAACTCGGCGTGCGTCGATAGCGGACGCGCGCGAGCGCACAGAATTGCGCCAGACTTTGCTAGGCGGGTGTCTCCTGCGCATGCTACATTGAACCGTTTACCAGTGACTGACGGTTCCCGACCATGGCGGCGCAGCGAAGAATCGACCTCGTCCTCGACTCGGTCAAGAGACTGCTGCGCGTTGGTGCGTCTGCCAACCTGCTGAACCTGCTGCAGAAGCAGCACCCGGCCGACCTCGGCCAGATTTTCAACGAACTCATCGAGAAAGACCGCGAAGCGGCGTTCAGCCTGCTCGCCGAGCGCAACGGACGCCTGGCGATGGAGGCCGTCTCCGAACTCGGCCCCGAGGTGGGCGCGACGCTTCTGGCCACCCGTCCCGCCGAAGAGATCGCCCGCCTCGCGCAGGAGATTCCCTCCGATGACGCGGCGGCCCTGATCGACAACCTGCCCGAGGAACTCTCGGGCGCGGTGCTCCACCTGATGCGCCCGAAGGAATCGGGCGTCGTCGAAAACCTCCTCGAGTACGACGAGCAGACCGCGGGTCGCATCATGAACCCGCATGTCTTCGCCCTGAGCGAGGAGATGACGGTCGGCGAAGCGATCACCGAGCTGCAGACCAACCGCGACGTCGAGATGGTGTTCTATCTCTACGTCGTAGACGAGCGGCGCCACCTCGTCGGCGTGGTCTCACTGCGGCGACTGCTGCTGGTGTCGCCGGAGACACCGCTCAAGCGCATCATGACCGCCGATCTGATCAGTGCCAGGGTGGACACCGATCAGGAGGAGGTGGCCAAGCAGGTGGCCTCCTACAACCTGCTGGCGATCCCGGTCGTTGACCCCGAGAACAAGCTGGTCGGCGTCATCACGGTCGACGACATCATCGACGTCATCAAGGACGAGGCGACCGAGGACATCTACCGTCTGGCCGGTGTGACCGGAGACGAGAGCGTGTTCACGTCCGCCCGGGAGTCGTTGCAGAAACGTCTGCCCTGGCTGGGCGTCAACCTGGGGACGGCGTTTCTGGCGGCCAGCGTTGTCGGGTTGTTCACCCGCACCATCGACGCGCTGCCGATTCTGGCCGTGTTCATGCCGATTGTCGCCGGCATGGGCGGGAACGCGGCGACGCAGACGCTGACGGTCATCGTCCGTGGCATTGCGCTCGGTGAACTCACGTGGGCCAATTCGCGCAAGGCGCTGATCAAGGAGGGTACCGTCGGGCTCGGGAACGGCGTCGCGCTCGGCATCGTGGCCGCGCTGGTCGCCTGGGCGACGCGGGGCGACCCGGTGCTGGGCATCCTCCTCGGCTCGGCGATGGTTATCAACATGTTCATCGCCGCGACCGCCGGGACGCTCATTCCCCTCGGATTGCGCGCGGCGGGCGTGGACCCGGCGCTGGCCTCATCGGTGTTCATCACGACCATGACCGACGTGTTCGGCTTCGCGTCGTTTCTGGGGCTTGCCACGATCTTCATGCGCTTTCTCGCGCCGGCGGGATAAAATAGATCCCACTCGCCCGTGCCCCTTTATACCGCCGAGGCGTTGGTCCTGCGCACCTATAAACTCGGCGATGCCGACCGCATTGTCGTGTTCCTGACCCGCGATCGGGGCAAGAAGCGGGGCGTGGCCAAGGGGGCCAGGCGCCAGCGGTCGAGATTTGCGGGCGCGCTCGAGCCGTTGACCGATGTCCGGGTCGCATACTTCGAGCGGGAACGCCGGGAACTGGTGGGATTGAACTACGCCGAGACGATCAGGTCGCCGCTCAGCCTGCCCGTGTCGGACGCGTTGGGCTACGTCGGCTACTTCGCCGAGCTGCTCGACGAGTGGGCCCAGGACGCGGACGCCGACGAGCGACTGTATCGGCTGGGTGTGTCGATGCTCGACGCGCTCTCGGCCGGGGTGCCGGTCGAGCCGCTGGCACGCTATTTCGAGTGCTGGCTGTTGCGCCTGCAGGGTGTGTATCCTGAGTCGCGTGGGAACCTGTCGCCGGGGGCGGTGGCGTTTCTGAGTGGTTCACGTTCGGTTGCGCCGCACCGGGTGGCGGATTTGCCAGCGGAGCGGGGCGTCATCAAGGAACTCGAGCATGTGCATCGTGCGCTCATCGCGATGCACCTGGAGAAAACGTTGAAGTCGGATCGTGTGCTGCGCGACCTCGGTCGTCCCTCAGTTTCGTGACTTTTCAGGACCTCATCCTCAAGCTCTCCGCCTACTGGGCGTCGCACGGCTGTCTGCTTCAGCAGCCGCTCGACCTCGAAGTGGGCGCGGGCACCTCGCATCCCGAAACGCTCTTCCGTGTGCTCGGGCCCAAGCCGTGGAGCGTGGCGTACGTGCAGCCATCGCGGCGTCCTGACGACGGCCGATTCGGGCAGAACCCGAACCGCCTGTTCAAGCATCACCAGTACCAGGTGATCCTCAAGCCATCGCCCGATGAGGTGCAGCAGTTGTATCTCGAGAGCCTGGAGTCGTGCGGCATCAACCCGCGGCAGCACGACATCCGCTTCGAGGAAGACAACTGGGAGTCGCCGACGCTCGGCGCCTGGGGCATCGGATGGCAGGTCCTCCTGGACGGGATGGAGATCACGCAATTCACCTATTTCCAGCAGGTGGGTGGCATCGACCTCAACCCGATTTCCTGCGAGATCACCTACGGTCTCGAGCGCATCGCCATGTTCCTGCAGAAGGTCGACAACGTCTTCGACCTCGAGTGGGGCGGCGGGGTGAAGTATGGCGAGGTCCGGCTGCAGGAAGAAATCGAGCAGTCGAAGTACGCATTCGGTCAGGTGAAGATGGCTGACGGCGAGTTTGCCGCACTCCACCGCGACCTGTTCGACCGGAACTTCGAGTTCGCGGGCAAGCTCCTCGATTCCGGCCTCGTCTGGCCGGCGCTCGAGCACTGCCTGAAGTGCTCGCATCTGTTCAACATCCTCGACTCGAGCGGCAGCATCGGTGTCACGGAGCGCACAGCCTACATTCTGCGCGTGCGGCAGCTGGCCGTCAGCATTGCCAAGGCCTATGTTGGCGAGCAGGCCCTCACGGCGGAGGGGGCCGAGTAGATGGACCGCGAACTTCTGATTGAGATCGGCTGCGAAGAGATTCCCGCGAGCTGGCTTCCGGGACTCACGACGCAGATGGCCCGGCATCTCGATGCCCGGCTCAAGGCGTTTCGGCTCGAGACCGACCAGCCAGCGGAGAGCTACAGCACGCCGCGCCGATTGACCGCGCGCGTGGTCAAGGTGTCAGAACGCCAGACGGACCTGGAAGAGGTGATCACCGGTCCCCCCCTGGCCGCCGCATTCACCGCCGCCGGTGACCCGACGCCTGCGGCCTCGGGCTTTGCGAAGAAATACGGCGTGGAGGTCAGCGCACTCGAGCGACACGAGACCCCCAAAGGCACCTACCTCGCCTACCGGCTTCGACAGCGGGGCAAGGCGACGGTGGACGTGCTGGCCGACGTGCTGGGCGGGCTGCTGCGCGACCTGACGTTCCCCAAGCAGATGCGCTGGGATGCTCACCTAGACGATGGCAAGGGCGAACTCGTCTTTGCCCGGCCGATCCGCTGGCTCGTCCTCCTCTATGGTGGACGCGTCGTTCCTTTCGTGATCCGTCGCACCGAGGCCGCACAGGGTCCGCTCGTGCAGGACGTGCGGACGGCGGCCAATACCTACGGTCACCGCTTCCTCACCACCAGCGGGCGCGCCGGGCGTGCCATCAAGGTCAAGACCTTCGACGACTACCAGGCGCGTCTGCTCGAAAACTTCGTCATCCTCCGCCGCGAAGAGCGGGAGTCCAAGATTCGCCGCGAGCTGGAAACACACGCGCGGAAGCTCGGTGGACGTGTGTCGGGCCTCGTGGCCGCGCACTCATCGCTTCTGCAGGAGGTGCCCGACCTGGTCGAGTATCCGGCGGTGGTGGCCGGACACTTCCCGGCAGAGTTCCTCCAGCTGCCGGAGGAAGTGCTGACGACGACCATGATCCATCACCAGCATTACTTCCCGGTGGTGGACGATGACGGCACGCTGAAGCCGGCGTTTCTGGCCGTGACCAACATGCAGCCGGAGCGGCCGGAGATCATCGCGCGGAATGCCGAACGCGTCCTGACGGCCCGGCTGCGCGACGCGCGTTTCTTCTACGACGCTGATCGCACAGTGACGCTGGAGTCACGAATCGAGCGGCTTGGGACCATCCTGTTCCACAAGAAGCTCGGCACCTACCGCGAGAAGGCGGAGCGGGTGGCGGCGCTGGCCCGGTGGATCGTGGCTGACGCATTCGGTCGTGCCGACCTGGCTGACGCGGCCGCGCAGGCCGGCCGGCTCTGCAAGGCAGACCTCGCCACCGACATGGTGCGCGAACTGACCGAGCTTCAGGGCACGATGGGTGGCATTTACGCCCGGGAGGAAGGCCTGTCTGAGGCGGTCTGGAAGGCCATCTACTTTCACTACCTGCCGATCGGCGTGGAAGCCGACGCCGCGCCCTCGAAAGCCCAGCTTGGCGCTGCGGCAATCACGTGGTCGGCCGTGGCACTGGCCGACAAGCTCGACTCGATCACCGGCATGTTCTCGGCGGGGGAGCGGCCCACCGGGTCGCGCGATCCGCTCGGGCTCCGACGACAGGCGCAGGGTGTGGTGAAGATCCTGGCGGACCTGCCCGCGCTGACCGGTCTGGACCTGAAGTTGAAGCTGGGTGCGCTGCTTGATCAGGCGGCGGTGCCGTTTGGCGGATCCGGCGACTCGCGTTCGGCGCTCGTCGCGTTCATGGCCGATCGCCTGAGCTACCTGCTGGAGCAGCGCGGGTTCGACGTCCGCAGTGTCCGGGCGGTGATGCATGCCGGGGTCGAGCACAGCAGCCCGCTCGAGGCGCGTCAGAAACTCGAGGGCCTGTCGCAGCTCACCAGGTCGGAGGCGCTGCTCGCAGTGGCAGCGCTCCTGAAGCGGGTGAAGAACATCACCAGGGGGGTGACGGCGCCGGCCGATGCCGCTGAGGCGTCTGCCCAGCGCGCGGTGCTGACTGAGCCCGCCGAGGTCGCGCTGGCGGCAGACCTGGACGCCCGCGCCCCTGGTATCTCGGCCGCGGCGGCGCGGGGCGACTACCGTGAGGCGTTTGCCGGCATCGGTGCACTGCAGCCCACGGTGACGAAGTTCTTTGACGATGTGCTGGTGATGGCGGAGGACCCGTCGCTGCGTGCGGCGCGACTCGGTCTGGTGGCACGCCTGCGCGACCTCATCCTGGACATCGCAGACATTTCCGAAATTGCAGCAGAGTAGATTTTTCTGAGGAGAGCGATTCGAATGGCGAAGAAGGTAACTCGGGCGAAGAAGAAGGCCGCGGTTGGCAAGTATGTCTACTTCTTCGGCAGCAAGACCGACGGCAACGGCACGATGAAGCCGCTGCTTGGTGGCAAGGGTGCCAACCTGGCCGAGATGTGCCGCATCGGTCTTCCGGTGCCGCCCGGGTTCACGATTACGACCGAAGTCTGCACCTACTACTACGACCACAAGCGCAGCTATCCACCAGCGCTCAAGAAGCAGATGGAAGCCGGCATCGCCGCGCTCGAGAAGCAGACGCGCAAGAAGTTCGGAGACCTGACCAATCCGTTGCTGGTCTCGGTCCGCTCCGGTGCCCGGGACTCGATGCCCGGCATGATGGACACCATCCTCAATCTCGGTCTCAACGACCAGACCGTCGAGGCGCTGGCCAAGAAGACACAGAACGCACGCTTTGCCTGGGACTGTTACCGGCGTTTCGTCCAGATGTACGGCGACGTCGTCCTGGGTGTCCAGAAGCGACCCGATGAGGACCACGAGCCCTTCGAGGTGGTCATTCACACCCTGAAGCACGAGCGGTATCACAGCGACATCGAAGACACCGCCCTGACCGTGGACGACCTCAAGGAACTGGTGAAGCGCTTCAAGGCGCTCATCAAGGAGCGCGTCCGGAAGTCGTTCCCGTCATCGCCGTGGGAACAGCTCATGGGTTCAGTGGGCGCCGTGTTCGGGTCATGGATGAACGATCGCGCCATCGTCTATCGGCGCAAGTACAACATCCCTGCCGAGTGGGGCACCGCGGTCAACGTCCAGGCCATGGTCTACGGGAACACCGGCGACCAGTCAGGTTCGGGTGTCGCGTTCACGCGCAATCCCGCCAACGGCGTCAAGGAGTTCTACGGCGAGTTCCTCATCAACGCGCAGGGCGAAGATGTCGTGGCCGGTGTCCGGACGCCTGAACCGGTCGAACAGCTGAAGAAGCATCTGCCCAGAGCGCACGCCGAGCTCGAGCGCATTCGGCAGCGGCTCGAGAAGCACTTCAAGGACGTGCAGGACTTCGAGTTCACGATCGAAGACGGCGTGGTCTACATGCTCCAGACGCGCAACGGCAAGCGGACCGCCATGGCGGCGCTCAAGTTCTCCATGGACATGCACAAGGAGAGGCTGATCGACTGGAAGACCGCAGTGATGCGCAATCCAGCGGACCAGCTCGAGCAGTTGCTCGCTCCGGTCTTTGATATCACCGAGCTCGGAAAGACGACATCGATCGCCACCGGTCTGCCGGCCGGCCCTGGTGCCGCGTCAGGTCAGATCTATCTGAACGCTGATCGTGCCGTGGCCGCGGCGGAGAAGGGCCAGCAGGTCCTGCTCGTGCGCGTGGAGACCTCGCCCGAGGATCTGCGCGGGATGATCGCCGCCGAGGGCATTCTCACCGCACGCGGTGGCGTGTCGTCCCACGCAGCACTGGTTGCCCGGCAGATGGGCAAGGTCTGCGTATGCGGTGCCGCGGCGGTTGACGTCGATTACCAGGCGCGCACCGTCACGGTGGAAGGCAAGACCTACAAGGAAGGCGACTGGCTCTCAATCGATGGCACGGCAGGCAAGGTCTACGCCAGCCGCGTGAAGACCGCGCCGTCGGAGATCGTGGCCGGCCTCATCGATGACAACGAGGCGGCGAAGAAGACCGAGAAGTTCAAGAGCTTCCAGCAGCTGATGAGGTGGTGCTCGGATGCGTCACGGATGAGCGTCCGCACCAACGCCGACAATCCCGAGCAGGTGCAGAACGCGCTCGCGTTTGGCGCCGTGGGCATCGGTCTCTGCCGGACCGAGCACATGTTCTTCGAGGGCGACCGCATCGACGCGATGCGGGAGATGATTTTGGCCGAGACGCTCGAGGCACGAAAGGCTGCGCTCGCCAAGCTGCTTCCGTACCAGCGCGACGACTTTGCCGGCATCTTCCGTGCCCTCAAGGGCTACCCGGCGACGATCCGATTCCTGGACCCGCCGCTGCACGAGTTCCTGCCGCACACGCCGCAACAGCAGGCGGAGCTGGCGAAGAAGATCGGTGTCAAGGCGGAAACGATTCACGCCCGCGTCGAGCAGCTGCACGAGTTCAACCCGATGCTCGGTTTCCGTGGCTGCCGTCTGGGCATTGGTCACCCTGAGATTTCAGCGATGCAGGCGCGTGCGGTGTTTGAAGCCGCGGCGATCGTCCAGAAGGAAGGCATCAAGGTCCGCCCCGAGATCATGATTCCGCTCGTCGGCTTCAAGAAGGAACTCGACCTGCAGCTCGAGGTCGTGCACCGGGTCGCCAGGGAGGTGCAGGCCGAGAAGAAGGTCAAGCTGAACTACATGGTGGGCACGATGATCGAGGTTCCGCGCGGCGCCCTGACGGCCGACGAGATCGCCCAGTCAGCCGAGTTCTTCAGCTTCGGGACCAACGACCTGACGCAGACGACCATGGGCATGTCGCGAGACGACTCGGGCTCGTTCCTCCCGGCCTACACCGAACTTGAGATCGTGAAGAACAACCCGTTCGCCACCATTGACCAGACCGGTGTTGGTCAGCTGGTGGAAGTCGCGGTGACCAGGGGACGGCAGACCCGGCCGAACCTCAAGCTGGGCATCTGCGGTGAGCACGGCGGCGATCCGTCGTCGATTCAGTTCTTCGAGAAGGTGGGCCTCGACTACGTGAGCTGCTCACCGTATCGCGTGCCGGTGGCGCGCCTGGCCGCAGCGCAGGCCTCTCTGACGGCCCGGAAGGCCGCATTGACGGCTCAGAAGAAGAAGTAGGAGCCGAACGCTCGAAGCGCGAACACAGTGATTGCCATCCTGGCGTTCGATCACGGTCGCACCATCCAGACCGACCACGTGGAACCCGCGTGGCTGGAGGAGGGTGCGACCGTTCGTTTCTGGGTCGACGTCACCAGCCCCACCGACGAGGATGGTCGCCTCCTCTCCGAGCTGTTTCACTTCCACCCGCTCTCGGTCGAGGACGCGCTCAGCACGATACAGTTCCCGAAGGTCGAGCAGTACGACGACTACCTGTACATGGTCCTGCACGGCATCGACTTCCGGAAGAAGCAGCATCACTTCGCCACCCTCGACGTCGACTTCTTCCTGGGCCGCAACTACCTCGTGACCGTCCACACGGGCGAGTCGCGCAGCGTCAAGCGCATCACCGAACTCTGCGCGCGCCGTGAGAACGTTCTCGCCGAGGGACCGGTCGCGCTCCTGCACCGCATCGTCGACGCGATGGTCGACAACTACCGGCCGGAGATCGACGCACTCGAAGCCCGGATCAGCAAGCTGGAGGAGCAGGCGTTCACCGGCCGGGACAACATCGTGAAGTCGCTCCTGCAGTTGAAGCGCGACCTGTCCTCGTTGAGGCGCGTGGTCATCCCGCAGCGCGATGCCATCGGACGCCTGGCGCGCCGGGAGTTCGGCTCGATTTCCGAGGAAATGACTTACCGGTTCCGTGACGTCTACGACCACCTGGTGAGAATTTCCGACGAAGCGACGATTTTTCAGGACCGCGTGAACGGGATCCTCGAGGCGCACCTGTCGGCGGTGTCCAACCGATTGAACGAGGTGATGAAGGTCCTGACGGTGATGTCGACCATCTTCCTGCCCTTGACGGTACTGACGGGCATGTGGGGGATGAATATCAGGCTGCCGTACATGCCAGGGGGTGAGGCGGCGCAGTTCTGGTGGATTGGCGCGATGATGGCCGCCGTGGTGGTGGTCATGCTCGCGTATTTCAAGCGTCGGAACTGGCTGTAGGACGTCATGGGCAAGATCCACCGCCTGCCGGCAGACCTCGCCAACCAGATCGCCGCCGGCGAGGTCGTCGAGCGGCCCGCGTCGGTCATCAAGGAACTGGTCGAGAACTCGATCGACGCTGGTGCGCGCCGTGTCGCCATCACGGTGGAGATGGGTGGCAAGCGCCTCATCCGTGTTGAGGATGATGGCGAGGGCATGGAGGCCGAGGACGCGCGACTGGCCATCGAACGTCATGCGACCAGCAAGATCCGCAAGTCAGACGACCTCGAACGGATTGCTACCCTCGGGTTTCGCGGCGAAGCACTGCCGAGCATCGCGTCGGTGTCGCACTTCACGTTGCGGACGCGGGCTCGCGGGACCGACGTCGGCACCGAGATCAAGGTCAACGGCGGCACCGTATCGTCGGTCATGGAGGTGGGCACCCCGGATGGCACGACCATCGAGGTGGCCGACGTGTTCTACAACCTGCCGGCTCGCCGGAAGTTCCTCAAGTCGGATGGAGCGGAGTCAGCCCAGGTCTCGAAGGTCGTGACGCAGCTTGCGCTGTGTTATCCCGAGATCGGGTTCACGCTGACCAGCGCCGGGCGGCGGGTCTTGCAGGTGCCGCCGGTTGGTTCGCTGCGCGAGCGTCTGTTCCAGCTCTATGGCGAGCGCGAAGATCTGGTGCCGATCGTCCGGACAGGCGACGTGAGGATTGAAGGCTACATCGCCGCGCTCGCCGAACAGGGCCCGACCCGCGGCCCCCAGAACCTGTTCATCAACCGGCGGATCGTCAAGGACCGGACCATCGCTCACGCCATCATCGACGCCTACAGCGTCGCGTCGATCAAGGAACGCAGCCCGGAAGTACACATCTTCATCGAGATGCCTCGCGACGCGGTGGACGTGAACGTTCATCCGACCAAGGCGGAAGTGCGTTTCAGGGACCAGTCCTACATGCACCAGGTGGTGCGCCGGGCACTTGGCGAGGCGCTCGGGCGCGGTCCGGCGCCAGAACTCCTGCTTCAGCCGCCCGCCGCGGTCAGTCTGGGTGCATCAACGCTGCCGTTGCCGCACAGCTATCCGACCGTGTTTCCCAGCCGGTGGACGGCGCCGTCGCCGGGCGACGCGAGTCGAACTCCTGAGGCGTCGTCACCTTTTTCCTTGGCGGCCGGCGTGACACCGGTGCCGGTGGGCGTTCCCGGTGCCAGCCCGCTGCGTCCCATGATGGCGCTCGGGCAGTTTCGCGACACGTTCATCATCGCCGTAGACGATGAGGGCATCGCGATCATCGATCAGCACGTGGCGCACGAACGCGTGCTCTTTGAGCGCATCACCGAGCGCTTGAGCAGCGGTCAACTCGACGGCCAACGCCTTCTGGTGCCCCTGCTTGTGGCGTTGTCTGCCAGCGGCCGCGACGCGTTGACCTCGCATGCCGCCGATCTCGAGCGGCTGGGCTTCGAAATCGAGGAGTTCGGTGGCGACGAGGTGCGGGTCTGCGCGCTTCCCGCCCTGCTGACGCGTGAGGATGGGGAGGCCGCCGTGCGAGCGCTGGCCGAGGACCTCGAACACCTCGACACAGGCTCCCGCGTGGAGGAAGCCATCAAGCGCATCGCGGCGACCATGGCGTGCCATGCGGCCGTAAAGGCGAACTATCCGCTGACGCCTGAGAAGATGGCGCACATCCTCGACGAACTGCGTCGCACCGCATATTCCACCATCTGCCCGCACGGCCGCCCGGTGATGCTGAGGCTGACCCGGCGCGAGGTGGAGAAGAATTTTCAGCGAATCTGACTGGTTGTTAGTTGTTAGTTCCTGGTTGTTGGTTAGAATCTGCGCCATGACTCGCCATTCCGTCCTGGCCGGCCTGATAGTGGTCTTCGCCCTCGCTCTCCCGGGTTCGACCAGCGCGCAGACACCGCCGGCTGCAAGCGACGTGGTGGCGACTGCAGTCGCGAAGGCGAAGGCTGAGAACAAGGCGGTGCTGATCGAGTTCGGGGCGTCGTGGTGCACGTGGTGCCGCAACTTCGAAGCGTTCGTGAAGTCGCCAGACGCGGGCCCGATTCTCGCCGAGCACTTTGTCATCGTCAATCTCACGGTACGGGAGCGCGACGACAAGAAGGTGCTCGAGCACCCCGGGGGCAATGGCCTGATGGACGGGTGGGGCGGTGCGATGTCGGGGTTGCCGTTCTACGTCTTCCTCAATGGCGCCGGCGGCAAGGTCGCTGACTCCAACGCGATGCCCGACGGTACCAACATCGGATTTCCTGCCGTGCCCGACGAGATACGTGCGTTCATCGCCCTGATGGACAAGGCGGTGCCGGCGTTGCCGGCCGTGCACCGAGACACGCTGCAGTCGTATCTCGTGCGGGTGATGCCCAAAGCGAACTAGGTGCGTCGGCGCGCGGCCTTGATCTTTTCCCACCCGTCGAGCCGGCGTTTGATCTCCTTCTCGAATCCGTGATCGGTCGGCGTGTAGTAGCGCCGGCCTGAGAGTGACGAGGGCAGGCAGTCCATGCCGGATACGGCATCGGGCGCGTCGTGCGCGTACTCGTAACCCGTGCCGTAGTCGAGCGCCTTCATCAACTTTGTCGGTGCGTTCCGCAAGTGCAGGGGCACCGGCTCGGCGACCTGGGTGTGCGCATCGCGTGCGGCGGCACCGTAGGCGGTGTAGACGGCGTTGCTCTTGGGCGCCGTCGCCAGGTAGATGGCCGCTTGAGCCAGAGCCGTGTTCCCCTCGGGCATCCCCAGGAAGTGCGCAGCCTCCCTGGCGGCAACCGCGACGGTCAGCGCCTGGGGATCGGCGTTCCCCACGTCCTCGGACGCGAAGCGGATCAGCCGCCGCGCGACGTACATGACGTCCTCGCCGGCCTCGAGCATGCGCGCAATCCAGTAGACCGCGGCATCGGGATCGCTGTTGCGCATCGACTTGTGCAACGCGGAGATCAGGTTGTAGTGCTCTTCGCCACCCTTGTCGTAGAGCAGGGCCCGTCGCTGGATCGACTGTTCCAGCTCGGGCAGGTCGAGGTGACGCACGCAGGTGCCGGGGTCCATTGGTGCCGAGCCGGTCGCAAATTCGAGCAGGTTCAACGCCGCCCGTGCGTCGCCATTGGCAAACCGGGCGATTGCCGACACCGCCGCGTCGGTGATCTCGACCTCGAAGCCAAGCCCGTGCTCTCGGTCGCCGAGGGCGCGCCGCAGGATCTGTTCGATTGCCTCCTGCGACAGCAGCTGCAGCACGAACACCTTCGACCTCGACAGCAGCGCCGCGTTGACCTCGAACGACGGGTTCTCGGTGGTGGCGCCGATGAGGACGATGTCGCCGGCCTCGACGCGGGGAAGAAACGCATCCTGCTGGGCCTTGTTGAAGCGGTGAATCTCGTCGACAAAGACGATGGTGCGGCGCCCAGACGTGCGTCGCCGCGCCTCAGCGGCGGCCATGACCTCGCGGATTTCCTTGATACCGGCGAGCACGGCGCTGAACGGGACAAAGTGCGCCCTGGTCGCGTCGGCCACGATGCGCGCCAGCGTCGTCTTTCCTGTTCCCGGAGGGCCCCACAAGATCAGGGAGTGCAGCCGGTCCCGGGCGATCGCCTCCCGCAGGGGTGTGCCGGGTCCGAGGATCTCGTCCTGCCCGACGACTTCGTCCAGGGTGCGCGGGCGCATGCGCTCGGCCAGGGGAGTGCCCGCTATGTCGCCAGTCGTCACGGGAGTAGCCGGTTCCCTGGCTCCGCGTGTGTCGTCGTCAAAGAGCGATCCGCTCATGATGATCGCTGTCGACGCGCCGCGTAAATGAGGATGGCGCCAGCCGTGCCCACGTTGAGTGATTCCACCGGTGCGCACATCGGAATGGTCACCTGGGCGTCACAACGATCCAGCTGGGCCGGCGAGAGACCGGCGCCTTCGCCGCCCAGGATCATGGCGACGCGCCCGCCCCATGACACCGCGTCTGGCGGGAGACCGCCCCGCGGGACGGCGGCGATCAGCCGCGCACGTGAAACAGACAGCGCATCGAGTGCCTCGTCGATCGTGGCGAGCCGCGCGATACGCATCCGCAACACGCTTCCCATGCTGCCGCGAATGGCTCGCCACCCGAACGGGAGGGCAGAGTGTCCGCACACGATGACCTGGGAGATGCCACCGGCCTCGGCCACCCGCACCAGCGCGCCCAGGTTGCCCGGGTCCTGGACGTCGGCGAGGACAAGAAACGACGCCTCCTGGTCCTCCAGAAGGATGGGGCCCGAGGGCACCACGCGTTCAGCGATGGCGACGATGCCGGTCGGTGTCTTGACCGGGCTCATGGCCCGCAGCACCGGCTCGCTGACGGTCAAGACATCGTGACCACTGGCGTCGAGCGTGCGGGCCAGCGTTGCCGCGTCTCCGCCGCGGTCAAGTGCTGACACCGAGACGGCGACGTGTTCAAACGTCAGTCCGGCGGCGTGGGCATCGCGTACCAGATGCGGACCGTCCAGGAGCAGCCGCGCTCCGGTCACATCGGGGTGGTTCGCCAGATCGCGAAAGCGCGCGACGAGCGCATTGCTCCGGCTGGTAATCGATCGCATAAGAGAAGGTTCAGCTTCCCACTAACGGCCGCCAGCCGGCAACCAGCAACCGGCAACTAGCAACCAGCCCGACCAACCAACCATGCTACAGTCTCCTTCCAGCGATGAAAGACCGGATCCTGAAGCGTTTCAACGAGGAAATCGCCACCCTCGAGCGCGAGCTGAAGGTTGAGCTCCCGAAGGAGATTCAACGGGCGCGCGAACTCGGCGATCTTCGTGAAAACGCCGAGTACAAGGCGGCGAAGGAACGTCAGGAGATCGTCAACGCCCGGATCGCCATGCTGAAGAAGCGCGCCGGCGAGATTTCGCTGATGAACATGGACCGCATTCCGCACGACAAGGCGGGGTTCGGCTCGACCGTTCACCTCAAGGCCGAGAACGGTGAGACCGTCATCTATCAGCTCGTGATGCCTGAAGAAGCCGACGCCACCAAGGGGCTGATCTCGACCTCCTCGCCCATCGGCCGTGCGATCCTCAACAAGGAAGCGGGCGACGAGATCAACGTGACCACGCCAAGCGGCGCGAGGCAGTTCGAACTCATCAAGCTTGTCACCATCCACGCGCCCGAGGAGTAGCACCGTCCGATCGGTGCGAGCCAGCGCGTCGGTCGCGGGCGCCGCAGGTCAGTACTCGCCCTCCAAACGTACAGGTCTGGTTTTCTCAGGCACAGGCACCCACGGGGTGTATCACGCTGGTGTCCTGCGGGCGCTGCAGGAGGCGGGCGTTCGCGTCGACGTCGTCGCCGGACACGGCATCGGTGCGGTGACGGCGACCCTCGCCGCGCTGGATGGCGGAGCGACGCTCTGGGATGAAGGCGGCCTCTGGCTGGCTTCGCGCGTCAGTCAGTACTACCGGTGGCGATGGCCGCTGCGGCTCGCTGCCTGGCTCATGGCCCTGCTCGCGGGCGTGCTGCTCATCCCCGTCGCCGTGCTCGTCGCCGGTGCGCTCGCCTACGCAGCGGGGTTTCTCCTCGCGCTGGCTGGCGCGAGCAGCGGCGAGTGGCTGGTCGGACTGGTCTCCGCCAGGACTGCAGCGGCTTTCTCCGGATCCGAGCTCCCGACGCTGGTGCCTCGCCTGGCGGTGCTCGTGCTGTTTGCCCTCGTGCTCGCGCTCGCGGCCGGAGTGGTGATCTTCGCCAGACCGCAGGGCGGGATGTCGCGAACCTCTGAAGGGCGATGGTGGTGGCGGCTGGTGTCGTCTCCGCTCGACACCGCGCCGCTTCGGGACGCGGTGGTACGCATCCTCTGGACACGTGTCCGGGGAGCGGGAACAGCGGCCCGGCCGTCGAGTGTTGCGCTCAGTCGACGCTTGTCCGAGGTGCTGACCGAGAACATGGGGCAGCCGGGCTGTCGCGAGCTGCTGCTGGGGGTCACCGATCTCGACGCCAGACGTGACCTCGTCGGCGCGGCGCTCTCCGCTCCGTTTCAGGAGGCCTTCTTCGCGTCTCAGCCGGGACGGGAGCGTGGCGCGGAGGTGCTCGACCTCACCGGCTCAGGGAAAGACGTGGTCGTCGATCTGCTCGACGGGGCGCTCACGCCGGCACTGGGGGCAGAGGCGCATGCGTGCCCGCTGCCGAGTGACGGCTACTGGGCCGGCGAAACGCATCGCACCTGTGATCGCCCCGGCATGGTGGCTCGACTGCTTGCCGAACTCGACACCGCCGACGTCGTGCAGGTGATTGTGGTCAGTGCGGCCGCGCCGGCGCTGCAGCCTCACAGGTTGAAGGCGCCCCGCGTCGATCCACGGTCGCGGCTGGGCGAGTATTTCACGGCGTCGGAGTCGGCAGCCATCGACGATGCTGTGTCGGTGGCGCGCAATCAGTTCGATGCGGTGTATCTGATTCGTCCCTCGCATAACCCTGTCGGTCCCTTCGAGGGCTCCGGCGTGCACGATCCGGGTTCGGACCGCCATCGTTCGCTCGCCGAGCTCAGACAGCAGGGCTATACCGACGCCTACGCGCAGTTCATTGATCCGGTGGTTGGCGCCAGCGGCGAACATTTGGGTGCGTGAACTCAATGCGTAGGGCGGGTCCGCAGGACCCGCCGGGTCGTTCCGACCCGGCCTACGTACGTTTACGCTTTGACGAGCTTCTTGTCGGAGGGTTCGTGCAGGAACTCGAGGGCCAGGCTGAGCACCTTTTCGGTGAACTCCTCGGCCTGGAGGTTGCCGAACTTGTCGCGGAATGCGCGCAGGGGAACAACCGCCTTGGCCATGGCGCGATGGCCGCCGGCGCTGCCGATGTGCGCGAAGTACTTGCGGACGAACTCGCCGGCGTTGCGTGAGTAGCCGAGGTTGCGCACCGACATCACCAGCGAGTCGTTGACGATGCCGGCAACGATGGTCCACTTCACGTCTTCGAGCTGCAGATAGAAGTCGGCCACGTAGGGGATGAAGTCCTCGCGCGGCGACGTGCCCAGGAAGGTGCAGAACACCTGCTCCTGCATGCGGCCCTGCTGGCGCGCGCGCAGCACATAGTCGAGACGCTCCAGGGTGATTTCCGCGCCCTCCATCTTGCGGATGAGCATCGCGTCGGCCAGCGGATAGAGATACGAGAAGGCCTCGATGTCTACCCGGTTGGCCTGACGATTGAAGAACAGCGTGTCCGACTTGATGGCGTAGAGCATCGCCGTCGCCACGCGCTCCGAGATCTTGTCGTCAACCGCGCGCAGGTGTTCGCACAGAATCGTGCACGTCGATCCGTAGCTGGTGCGGATGTCCTTGTAGACGGCGCTGTATCCGGTCTGTTCGGGATGGTGATCGATGACCAGATCGGCGTGGCTGACGATGCCCGGGAAGTAGTGAGGCTGCACGTCGACCATCGCCACGCGTTCGAACTCGGCGACCTGCGCCGGCTTGATGATCTCGATGTGAATATCGAGCAGGTTCATCATGCGCTGGTTCTCGGGGCGGGTGACGCCGTGCAGGGCCCCGATAATCGCCGTCTGGCGGGTGCGGTGCAGGAGCGTGCGCAGCGCGAGGCCGCTGGCCAGGGCATCGGGGTCCGGGTCGTTGTGCAGCAGGATCAGCACGCGGTCAGCGTCGCTGAAGAATCGCTGATACTGCTGGACCTTGAGCCGGGTCAGTGAGCGGCTGAACTCGGTGATGAGCGGGCCCCCGAAGAGCTCCGACATCGCGATGTAGTTCAGTTCCGGGATCTCGGCCTTGAGAACGTCTTCGCGCTCGTGGAAGTTCGGCGTGCCGGCAGCCAGCACATAGATGAGGGCGGCCCCGGCGTCACGGATCGCCTCGAGGGTGCGCTTCAGGCTTCGTTGTCCGATGTCTTCGACGATGACGCAGGTGCCGGGGGTGAGATCGGCCTTGAGGTAAGTGTCGGTGCGGCGGAGGTCGCCAGCGGTGACGGGGAGACCCGCTTCGTGGAGCTTGCGCGCGAGCGGCTTGCTCTCGACCAGGAACCCGACTTCGAAGCTGGGTTCCAGCGCCTCGTCCAGCATGCGGATGAGGAGTTCTGACTGGCAGACAGCCAGGCACCTCATCAGACTCGCCCCTGCCCGGGGCACTCTTCAGGCATTTGTCTTCTATCAGGAATTATACGCCCCGCCCTGTGTGGGGCGATGTCACAATACCGGCCTGACCATGGTCGCCGCTGCACAGTCCGGCATCGTGACGCTCGCCTTCGTGGCCGCGCTGGGTGCCTACGCCGTCGGCCAGGAGCCCACGTTCCGAGCCGAGATCGACCTGGCGAGCTTTGGCGTCACGATCACCGATCGTGCCGGGATCTACCTCACCGACCTGACCCGGGACGACTTCGAGGTGCTCGAGGACGGCGTGCCCCAGGCGGTTCGGTACTTCGCCCGCGGAGAGGCGTCGGTTGGGGCGTTTGCACCTGAGCTGCACCTCGGCTTGCTGTTCGACACCAGCGGCAGCATGGTGGACGACATCGGCCTGGCCCGCACCGCTGCCGTGCGCTTCCTCAACACGTTTCAGGAAGCGCGCGACATGGCCCTTGTCGACTTCGCGTCCGAAGTGCGTATCGCGAGGTATGGCCAGAACGACTTCCCGCGGATGGTGGAGCGCATCCGGACGCGTCGGCCGTCGGGTGAAACGGCGATGTACGACGCGCTTGGGGTGTATCTGGATCAGGCCAGCGACGACGAAGGCCGCACCATCCTCGTGCTCTACACCGACGGTGGCGACACGCGCAGCTCAATCTCCTTCAAGGACGTGATGACGCTGGTGCAGGCGTCCGACGTGACGATCTACGTGATCGGTCTTCTCGACCATCAATCGACGCGCAATCGCCTCGAGCAGCGGACCCGGCTGACGCAGCTGGCGACCGCCAGCGGGGGAGAGGCGTTCTTCCCGAGCGGCATGCGCGACGTCGAGCGGGCGTACGACAAGGTTGTCTCACAGATACGTGCCCAGTACAGCCTGGCGTTTGCCTCCACCAACACGAAGCGCGACGGAACGTGGCGCAAGGTTGAGATTCGCGTGAAGCGCCCGGGCCTGCGCGGCGTGCGCGTCCAGACCCGGCAGGGATACTTCGCTCCCTACCAGCCGTAAGCCCGGTGTGGGGCGAGCCTTGTCAGGCTCGCCTCGCGAACCCAACAGGGTTCGCGCCACGACCGGCGTGGTACGATGGCGTGTTCGGCCGGGCCCCGTCGGTCCGCCCTGTGCGCATGTCATCGGTCCACGACCACTTCAAGCTCGTCAGCGACTTCGAGATCCGCGGGGATCAGGTGCGCGCCATCCCCGAGCTGGTCGACGGTCTCAACCGCGGCGACAGCCATCAGGTCCTGCTGGGCGTCACCGGCTCCGGCAAGACCTTCACGATGGCCCAGGTCGTCGCCACCGTGAACCGGCCCACCCTGGTGATGGCCCACAACAAGACCCTCGCGGCGCAGCTCTTTCAGGAGTTCCGCCGCTTCTTCCCGGAAAACGCCGTCGAGTACTTCGTCAGCTACTACGACTACTACCAGCCCGAAGCCTACGTGCCGGCCACCGACTCGTACATCGAGAAGGAAGCCACCATCAACGACGAGATCGACCGCATGCGGCTGTCAGCCACGCGGTCCCTCTTCGAACGCCGCGACGTCATCATCGTCGCCAGCGTGTCGTGCATCTACGGCCTCGGCTCGCCCGAGGCCTACTACGGCATGCTGCTGCCGCTCGAACTGGGGCAGCGGATCGATCGCGACCAGATCCTGCGCAAGCTCGTGGAAATCCAGTATGAGCGCAACGACGTCGAGTTCGGACGAGGCACCTTCCGGGTCCGCGGGGACATCATCGAGGTGGTGCCGTCGTATGAGGAACACGCGCTGCGGATCGGCCTCTTTGGTGACGAGGTCGACGAGCTGGCCTGGTTCGATGCGCTGACCGGCAAGGTCCTCCGCCGGCTGGACAAGGTGGCGGTGTACCCGAAGTCGCACTTCGTGACCTCCCGCGACCGCACCAAGCAGGCAGTCGGCACGATCAAAGAGGAACTCGAACTCAGGCGGACCGAACTCGAGGCCAACGGCAAGCTCCTCGAAGCGCAGCGCCTGCACCAGCGGACGATGTTCGACCTCGAGATGATCCGGGAAATCGGCTACTGCCATGGCATCGAGAACTATGCCCGGCACCTGACCGGCCGCCCGCCAGGGGCGCCTCCGCCGACGCTGCTCGACTACCTGCCGGATGACGCCCTCGTCATCGTTGACGAGAGTCACCAGACCGTCCCGCAGGTGCGCGGGATGTACGCCGGGGACCGGTCGCGTAAAGAGGTGCTGGTCTCGTACGGCTTCCGCCTGCCGTCGGCAATGGACAACCGACCGTTGAACTTCGTGGAATGGGAGGAGCGCGTCGGTCAGGTGGTCTTTGTCTCGGCAACGCCGGGTCCTTACGAGCTGGCGAAGGCGAAGGGCGTGGTCGTGGAGCAGGTGATTCGCCCGACCGGACTGATGGATCCGCCCATCGAGGTGCGCCCGGTGAAGGGGCAGATCGACGATCTGCTGGCCGAAATCCGTGACCGTGCCAGCAGGCGCGAGCGCGTGCTGGTGACGACCCTGACCAAGCGGATGGCGGAAGACCTGACGGGCTATTACCAGGAACTCGGCGTGAAGGTGCGCTACCTCCACTCCGACATCGACACCCTCGAACGGGTGGAGATCCTGCGGGACCTGCGCCGGGGGGTCTTCGACGTCCTGGTCGGCATCAACCTGCTGCGCGAGGGACTCGACCTGCCCGAGGTGTCGCTCGTGGCCATCCTGGACGCCGACAAGGAAGGGTTTCTGCGCTCCGCCGGGTCGTTGATCCAGACGTCGGGCCGTGCCGCCAGAAACCTGAATGGCCGCGTGATCATGTACGCGGATACGATCACTCAATCGATGAAGCTGGCCATCTCGGAAACTGAACGCCGTCGGACGCTGCAGCACGCCTACAACGTGGAGCATGGCATCACGCCTGAATCGGTGGTCCGCGACATCGATGAGGTGCTGTCGAGCGTCTACGAACGCGACTACAGCGCCGTGCCCGAACCACAGCCACGGCTGCGGTTCAAGACCGTGGCGGAACTGGAGGCCGAAATCACGCGTGTCCAGGCCGAGATGAAGAGTGCGGCAGCGGATCTCGACTTCGAACGCGCTGCGCTTCTCCGCGACAAGCTGAAGACGCTCAGGACCCGGGAACTGGGTTTCGGGACCGAACAGGCAAACGGGTGACCCTGTGCTGACGCTGCTGAGCAACATGGTGAAGACCGGGGTCCTGGAGGTCCAGGAGTACGTGAAGCTGCAGATCGCGACAATTCGCGGGATGTTCAGCCGCCCTTTCTACTTTCATGACATCGTCGAACAGCTGGACGCGATCGGTGTCGGCTCGCTCACGGTCGTGCTGCTGACCGGATTCTTCACCGGAGCGGTGCTGGCGCTGCAGAGCGGCCTGACGCTCGATCAGTTTGGCGCCCGTCCCTTTGTCGGACGCCTGGTCAGCGCGTCGATGATCAAGGAACTCGGCCCGGTGCTCACCGGGTTGATGCTCGCCGGACGCGTCGGCTCCGGCATTGCCGCTGAACTCGGGTCGATGATGGTGACCGACCAGATTGCCGCGCTCCGCGCGCTTGGCACCGACCCGGTCCGCAAGCTGGTGGTTCCGAGAGTTATCGCCGGCGTGCTGATGGCGCCGGTCCTCACGGTGATCGCCGACACCGTCGGCATCATCGGCGGGTGGCTCATTGCCGTGTTCCAGCTCCGCGTCGCCTCGAGCGTCTACTGGACCTCGGTCACCGAAGGTCTCTACCCCGAGGATCCGTGGATGGGTCTCATCAAGCCCTTCATCCTCGGCTACGCCATCGTCTCCATCGGGTGCCACGTCGGCCTGCGGACCAAGGGTGGTACCCAGGGCGTCGGCCGCGCCACGACCAATGCCGTGGTGAGCGCCTCAGTGGCGGTCATCGCGGTGGACTTTTTCGTCACCAGGCTGCTGATCAGCATCCTCTATTAGCGCGTGGACGAAACCGTCATCACCTTCGACGACGTGCACCTGGCCTTCAACGACAAGGTCATCCTGAACGGCGTGTCGTTCACGCTCGGTCGCGGCCATACCAAGATCATCCTGGGGGCCAGCGGGTCGGGAAAGTCCACGATCCTCAAGCTGCTTCTGGGGCTCTTGAAGCCGGATGCGGGGGAGATCTGGATCAACGGCGAGCGCACGGACGTGATGAGTGAGGTCGACCTGATGAAGGTGCGAGCGGACCTCGGGATGGTGTTCCAGGAAGGCGCGCTCTTCGATTCCCTGAGCGTGGCCGAGAATGTCGGCTATCGTTTGTATGAAGAGACGAAGTTGCCACTGGGTGAGGTGCGCGCACGCGTGGAAGAGGTGCTGGGTTTCATCGGCCTGAGTGACTTCATCGACCGCAAGCCCTCGCAGCTGTCTGGCGGCCAGCGTCGTCGCGTGGCCATCGCGCGCGCGATGGCGTACAAACCGAAAATTCTCTTCTACGACGAAGCGACGACCGGGCTCGACCCGATCACGGCGACAACCGTCGACCAGGAAGTTGTGAAGCTGAGAGACCTCGAAAACGTCAGCTCCATCGTCGTCACGCACCAGCTGCGGGACGCCTTCTTTGTGGCGACGCACGAAGCGGTCAGGGATGCTGATGGCAAGGTGCGTATCGTCCCGGCCGACGAACAGAAGAGCGATGAGGCCGAATTCATCATGCTGCGTAACGGCGTGCTGGCGTTTGAGGGAAACGCGCAGGAGTTGCGCAGCGCGACCGACCCGTATTTGAAGACGTTTCTTTCCTGAAGGACACCTATGCCGCGGACACGTTCACTGGCGTGGTCGGAACTGAAAATCGGGCTCATTACCCTGGTTGCCCTCGTGATCACGACCTTTCTTGTCTTCCTGCTGAGCGGAGAAGGCGGGTTCTTCTGGCAGCGCTACTCGCTGAAGACAATTTTTCCAGACGTGGCGGGACTGAAGCCGGGCGCTCCGGTCAGGGTGGCCGGGGTGGAGATCGGCTCGGTGACGCAGGTTGATCTCGTGGGCGATCGTGTCGAGGTGCTGATGGAGGTGGGCCGCGACCGCCAGGCGCTCATCACCGACCGCTCGACGGCGGTGCTCGGGGCGGTGTCCCTGCTGGGCGAGTCCGCCGTCGACATCACCCCGGCCAGCGGCGGTACGCCGGTCCCCGAATGGGGTTACATCCCGACTGGCAAACCCGCTGGCACCATCGCCCAGGTGACCAGCCAGGCCACCGTGGGCCTGGAGCAGATTACCCAGCTGGTCGCCGACCTCAGGAACGGTCGTGGGACGGCCGGGAAACTGCTGACCGACGACGCCCTGTACGTCGAGATCAATCGGTTCCTGCAGTCGGCCGAGGCGGTCACCGCCAATATCAACAGCGGCCGCGGAACGCTTGGACGCCTGATGACCAACGACGCGGCGGCCAAAGCGCTCGAGGCGTCACTGCAGAATCTGGAAATGGTGACCGTCCGTATAAGAAACGGGGAGGGCAGCCTCGGGAAGCTGATGACCGATGATGCTCTGGTCCGGTCTCTGACGGCGACGACGGCGAACCTCGACGCCATGACCGGTCGTCTCAGTCGTGGGGAAGGCACCCTGGGCAAGCTGCTGACCAACGACGAGCTGTTCAACCGGCTGAACTCGACGACCGACCGGATGGACAAGCTCATCGCCTCTCTTCAGCAGGGCGAGGGCACTGCGGGTCAGCTTCTGCGCGACAAGCAGTTGTATGAGAACATGAACGGAGCGGTCGGCGAATTGAGGACGCTCTTGAAGAACATCAACGCCGATCCGAAGAAGTACCTCAACATCAGGGTGAGTTTGTTCTGATTCGCGTATGAACAACGTGCTGCTGGGCATCATCGCTTTGGCCGTGTTGACGATGGCCATCCTTCAGGTTGCGGCCGTGATCATGGCCGCGCGCGCCGTCAAAGGTGTGACAGAAGCCATGAATCGGCTGGATACCGATGTGCGCCCGATTGTGGCGAACCTCCAGCAGATCACCGCCGACGCGGCGAAAGCGACGGCGCTGGCGGCAGCCCAGGTTGAGCGCATTGACCGCGTCATGGGCGACGTCTCGCGTCATGTCGAACAGACGGCCCGGGCGATTCCGTTGCTGGTCGAGTCGGCCCGTGATGGTTTCACCGTCATCGGCGGACTCAAGGCGGTCGTCAACGCCTTCCGCGAGATGCGGCGGACCCGCGGCGATCAGAAGCCGTCCTCGGTTGACGAGGAAGACGCCCTGTTCATCGGCTAGGCCCACCCTTCCCCCGGCCGGCCATCCTGGCCGAGCGTCAGAACCGGCGGGAGGCGTGGATGCGTTACAAAACCTTCGTGACATGCGGGATAGCGGCTGCAGGACTGGCCGCCGCGGTGGCTGTTGTCCAGGGTCAGGGCCCCCGTTCAGGCCTCCAATCCCAGGCTCCGGTGTGCCTGCATGTCAAAGCTCGTTAGAAATGTCCCCTGGGTTAACTCGATAGAAATGTCCCCTCTGTGATCATCGATCCGCGACCCGCCACAACGGGACATCAGCGC
>JBEBGV010000030.1:0-54853 GCA_040081265.1 Vicinamibacterales bacterium | reverse complement strand
AGAAATCAATCCTGGAACAGGTCGCGCACGCCGCGCATGAAGTGAAGGTGTCCGATGTCCTCTTCTCCGAATTCGTCGTCCAGTTCTGACGCCAGCGCGCTGGCCTCGCTGCACGACGTCACGTGCGGGGTCGACATCGTGCTCGGGTCGTCGGCGTTTTCGGTGCGCGACTGTCTGTCGCTCAAGCCGAACACCCTGATCCGGCTCCACGAGTTTGCCGGTGCCGACATGCAGGTCGTGATCAACGGCGTGCCGGTCGCGATGGGTGAGGTCGTGATCATCGACGACAGCACGGCCATCCGTGTCACTGACATCCTCCCGCCGCCGAGCAGTGAGGCGGGTGAATGACCGGACTCGGGTTCCAGAGTTTTGCGGCGGTGCTGATCGTCCTGTCGCTGGTCGCCGTGCTGGCGTGGCTGGCGCGCCGCGGCGCGCTGGGAGCGCTTGGCCGCAAGGGCAAGTACATCGAGGTCGAGACCGCCGTGCCGCTCGGGGAGCGGCGTTCGCTCGTCGTGGTCTCGGTTGAGGGTCGACGGCTGCTGCTCGGCCTGACGCCGACCCACATTGCCATGGTCACGGAACTCGGACGCCTTCCCGCATCCGGTCCATCGTCGGTTGCTGCATCGACCTTCGAGCAGCAGCTCGACGCGCAGTCAACGTCTACAAAGTCGCTGTAATGCCGAACTCACTCGACATCCAGGTGGACGGAATCGGCGCGGTCTCCGCACCGCTCCAGATCGTCCTCCTGCTGACGCTCATCTCGTTCCTGCCGGCCATCCTGGTCACGATGACCTCGTTTACCAGAATCGCCATCGTCTTCCATTTCTTGAGGCAGGCCCTTGGCACGCAGGAGATGCCGCCCAACCAGATCCTGATCGGGCTGGCGCTGTTCCTGACCATGTTCATCATGGCGCCGGTCGGCAGCCAGATTAACGAGCAGGCGCTGGCGCCGGCCATGGCCGGACAAATCACGGTGACCGAGGCGATATCCAGGGGCGCGCCGCCGTTGCGGACGTTCATGCTCAAGCAGACGCGCGACGCCGACCTCGGGCTGTTCATGGACCTGAGCAAGCAGCAGTCGTCGTCCAGAAACGACCTGCCGATGACCGTGGTCATTCCGGCCTACGTCATCTCCGAGCTCAAGACCGGGTTCCAGATGGGGTTCTTCCTCTTCGTGCCGTTCCTGCTCATCGACCTCGTCGTCTCCACGACGCTGCTCTCGATGGGCATGATGCAGCTGCCGCCAGCGATGATTTCGCTGCCGTTCAAGGTGCTGCTGTTCGTGATGATCGACGGCTGGAACCTGATCGTCGGCTCCATTGTCCGCAGTTTCGCGTAAGCGAGGACCCATGTCAGAAGCCCTGGTTGTAGGAATCGTGCGTCAGGCGATCGAGATGGCGGTCATCGTCAGCCTGCCGATGCTGCTGGCCGGGCTGGCCGCCGGCATCGCGGTGAGCATCTTTCAGACCGTGACGTCCATCCAGGACAACGTGCTGGCGTTCATTCCGAGAGCGGCGGCGATCTTCGCTGTGTTCGCCCTGACCTTCCCGTGGATCCTGCGGCAGGTCACCGGCTTCTCTCAGCAGCTCATCGCGCGTCTGCCTGAATACATCCGCTGAACCACTGCGCCGCCGATGCTTGATGTCAGCCCACTCGCACACTTCGGACTCCTGCTGGTCAGGCCGGGCATGCTGATGATGCTCGCGCCAGGCATTGGCGGGCAGTTCGTGCCGGGACAGGCCAGGGTCGCCCTGACCGTCCTGATTGCGCTGGCGCTGTTTCCGTCGGTGGCGATCCCGGCCGGCAATGGCAATGCGCTGGTGACGGCGATCATCCTCCGCGAGGTCGTCATCGGGCTCTCGATCGGGTTCGTGATTCGCGCGCTGATTGCCGGCGCCGAGTTCGCGGGGCACCTGAGCGGCTATCAGATCGGCTTCTCCTACGGCGCAACCGTGGACCCCCAGAACGGCGTCAACAACACCATGCTCGCCACCCTCTACGGGATGCTGGCGACGCTCGGCTTTCTCGCCATCAACGGGCATCACATGCTGCTGCGGGCGCTGGCGATGTCCTACTCGGGGCTGCCGATCGGGATGGGCGGCGTCAGCCAGTCGCTCCCCGCGGCCGTGCGCGAAATCATGGCGCTCGTCTTCATCGTCGGAACCCGTCTCGCCGCGCCCATCGTGATCGTCCTGCTCGTGGTCGAGATTGCCGTCGGATTGATCTCGCGGGCGTCGCCGTCCCTGAACTTCATGATCATCGGCTACCCGATCAGGCTCATTGTCGGGCTGTTCCTCGTGGCCGCGCTCGTCGGCACCGTTCCCGCCGTGACCAACGCCCTGGTCGAAACCACCCTCATGCTCGCGATGCGTACCGCCGCGATCTTCAGGTGAGCTGATGGATTCGTCTCAGGAACGCTCAGAACACGCCACCGGAAAGAAGCTGCGCGATGCCCGTGAGCGCGGCGAGGTGGCGCGCAGTCGTGATCTGGCCGTCGCCGGTGCCAGCGTCGTCGCGACCATTGCGCTCGGCCGGTTCGGCGAACGCCTGTTCTGGGGACTTGCCGACCGGGTCCGGCAGGACCTCGGGCACTTCGGCGACGCTCCGCTTCGCCCCGTGGTCGAAGGCGACCTCGGTGCCCTCGTCATCTCGGGCGGGCTGCTCATCGGCAACCTCGTCGGGCCGATCGCGATTGCGACGATGGTCGCAGGCGTTGCGGTGCATGGTTTCCAGGGCGGCTGGCTGTTCACCACCGAGACGCTGACCATCAACTGGGGAAAGCTCAACCCGGCCACCAACCTGAAGAAGCTCCTCCCGAGCCAGTCGGGCATCGACACGGTGAAGACGTTTGTGTCGGTCGGCGTCATTGCCTGGCTGGCGTGGCGAACGGTGTCCGCCCTGATCGAGCAGGGTGTGGCGCTCGCCTGGGTGACACCGCAGGCATCGGCGCTCATCGGCTGGCAGCAGGTCGAGAGTCTGCTCTGGCGGGTGGCCTGGGCGCTCGGCGCGCTGGCCATCGCCGACTACGGCCTGCAGTATTACCGCTTCATGACGTCCATGAAGATGACCAAGCAGGAAGTGAAGGAAGAGCACCTGAACCAGGAAGGCCGTCCTGAGGTCAAGGGTCGCATCCGCCGTATCCAGCGCGAAATCGCTCGTCGCAGGATGCTCAGCGACGTCAAACGCGCCACTGTCGTCATCACCAACCCCACCCACTTCGCGGTGGCGCTCGAGTATCGCCGCGGTGCGATGGCCGCGCCGCTCGTCCTCGCCAAGGGTGCCGACCACCTCGCGTTCGCCATCAGAGAGCGTGCCCGCGAACACGGCATCCCGATCGTTGAGAACAAGCCGCTCGCGCAGGCGCTCTACAAGACCGCCGATATCGGCCAGTTCATTCCTGGTGAGCTGTTCACCGCGGTCGCAGAACTGCTGGCGCAACTGATTCGCCTGAGGCAGCTCGCGCTGTAAACCACTATGTCCACTCCGAAACCCGCTCGCGCCTCGCACCTGCTGGCACCGGCCGCCGTCCTCGCGGTGGTCGTGCTGATGATCGTTCCGCTTCCCCCGATCATCCTCGACCTGCTGCTGTCGATCGACATCGGCCTCGCGGTCGTCCTGCTGCTGACGGCAATCTACGTCAAGAGCCCGGTTGAGTTCTCGGTGTTCCCGTCACTGCTGCTCCTGCTGACCCTGGTGCGTCTGTCCCTGAACGTCGCATCAACGAGGCTGGTGCTGATGAACGGGCAGGACGGTGTTGAAGCCGCCGGGTCGGTGATCATGGCGTTCGGCCAGTACGTGGTCGGCGGCAACTTCGTGGTTGGCGTCGTCATCTTCCTGGTGCTGATTGCGATCCAGTACATCGTCATCAACCACGGCGCCGTCCGCATCTCGGAAGTGACGGCACGCTTCACCCTCGACGCGTTGCCTGGCCGCCAGATGGCCATCGACGCCGACCTCAACGCCGGCATCATCACCGACAAGGAAGCCAAGGAACGCCGCGAGCGCATCCGCAAGGAAGCCGACTTCTACGGCGCGATGGACGGTGCGATCAGGTTCACACAGAGAGACGCGCTGGCGGCGGTGCTCATCACGGCAGTCAACATCGTCGCGGGTCTCATCATCGGGATCTTCCAGCACGGTCTGGACCTGGGCACGGCGTTCCAGACCTACACCATCCTGACGGTGGGTGAGGGTCTGGTCACCTCCATCCCGGCGCTGCTGGTGTCGATGTCAGGCGGTCTGATCACGACGCGCGCGGCGGCCGAAACGAACCTCGGCGAAGAAGTCGCCACGCAGTTGTTCGCGCGACCCAAGCCGTTGGCGATTGCCGCCGGCGTCCTGACGATGCTGGCCATGATTCCGGGCCTGCCCAAGGTGTCGTTCCTCGCTGTCGCCTGCATCCTCGGCGGTGCGGCCTACGCCGTGCGGACGAGGCCGGCCGAGGAGGAAGTGGACGCGACGCCGGCCCCGGCGCCCGACGGTTCCGAGCCCCTGCAGGCGGTTGATCCGATCGCCGTCGAAGTGGGATACGCCCTGGTCGGCCTGGTGGACGAGAAGCAGGGCGGCACGCTCCTGACGCGTGTGCGCGCCATTCGACGCCAGATCGCGACCGAGGCTGGCGTCATCGTGTCGCCGGTTCGAGTCGCCGACAACCTGCAGCTGGGGCCGCGTGGCTACAGCATTCTCATCAAGGGCATCGAGGTGGCGCGCGGCGAGCTCTACGCCGAGCGGCTCCTGGCCATCAATCCCGGTGGGGCGGGCAAGACGCTCGAAGGCATCCACACCAAGGAACCGGCGTTCGGCCTGCCAGCGACCTGGATATCCGAAGAGCACCGCGATACGGCCACGACCGCGGGCTATACCGTCGTCGATCCGACGACCGCGCTCTCGACCCATCTGTCAGAGACGATTCGCACGTTCCTGCCCGATCTCCTGAACCGGCAGCAGGTGAAGGAGATGGTGGACGCCGTCGCCAGTGTGTCGCCGCGACTGGTCGAGGACCTCGTGCCGAAGACCGTCTCGCTCGGCGAGATTCACCGCGTCCTGAAACAGCTCCTGCGCGAGCGCGTGCCGGTGCGGGACCTGGTCACCATCCTCGAGGCCATCGCGGATGCGGCGGCCGTCAGCAAGGACCCGGACGTCATGACCGAGGCCGTGCGCAGCGCCATCGGTCGGGCCATCTGCCGCCCCTACCAGAACGACAAGGGGGAATTGACAGTTATCGGCGTGGCGCCGTCGCTTGAAGAGAAGCTGATGGCGTCTCTCGTCAAGACAGACCAGGGCGCCATGCTGGCGCTTGACCCGCAACAGGCGCAATCCATTGCCAGTCGCATTGCCAAAGCCCTCGAACAGGCGATGGCACAGCCCGTGCTGTTGTGCTCACCGGCCCTTCGTCCCCACCTCTGGAGACTCTTTGCCAGGGTGTTGCCCCATCTCGGGGTGCTGTCGCACGCGGAGGTCCCGTCGCACGTTCATGTCGTTCCCGTAACGACGCTTGATTGATATGCATTTGAAGCGGTATCGCCGAAAAACGCTCCAGGAGGCCTTGCGCGCCGTACGTGGCGAGCTGGGTCCTGACGCGCTCGTCCTCTCGACCCGCGAGGTCATGGCCCTGGGGCTCCGGGGCTGGGTTGGCCGACGCGAGATCGAGATCACGGCGGCGGCGGACCGTCCGCCGGTGTCGGCGGATCGACACCAGGACGATGCCCGCCTCTTCGATGGCGTGCTGAGGGCGTCGCTGACGCGGCGCGCGCCGGTGGGTGAGAGCGACCGCGCCAGCGCAGAAATGGCCGCGCGTCTCCGGGCCACGGGCCTCGACGCCGAAACGGCCGCCGCAGTGGCCGAAGCCTATCCGGCGGGCCGCCGACGCGGTGCCTCGGTGTCCAGCCTGCACCACACGATCGCCGACCAGATTGCCTCGCTCGCCGCCAACGACAGCACCTACGCGGCCGTCGAGGTCTTCGTCGGCCCGCCCGGAGTGGGCAAGACCACCACCATCGCCAAGATTGCCGCGCAGGAACGCGCCCGCCGTGGTCGTCGGCTGTCGCTGGTCGCGGCCGACGGTTTCCGTGTCGGCGCGGTCGAGCAACTCCGTCTCTACGCAGACATCCTCGGCACCCCGTTCTCCACCGCTCGATCGCCGGAGGAACTCGAAGCCGCGCTGAACAACGGTCGGCGCCCGCTTCTGCTCGACACCGCCGGTCGCTCGCCGTCTGACGATGTGGCGCGGGACATGTTCCGGGTGCTGGCCGGTCGCAAGGACGTGCGCACGCACCTCGTGCTCGCGGCCAACACCCCTCGTGAGCTTGCCAACCGCACGTTCGACCGCTTTGCGGATGCGAACCCGTCGCGCGTGGTGCTCACCAAGCTGGACGAAGCCGAGTCGCTCTCCGGGCTGGTGCCCGTGCTGCGCGAACGCGGCCTGCCCGTGTCCTACGTCGGCACGGGACAGAACGTCCCCGGAGATCTCGAACGCGCCACCCCCGCCATCCTGGCGTCGTGGGTGACGGGTGAGTCGGGAGCGGAGGTCAGGGCATGACGGGCAAAGCGCGGGGGCGTGTGGTCGCCATCGCCAGCGGCAAGGGTGGCGTCGGCAAGACGACCGTCGCGGTGAACACGGCTGTGGCCCTGTCGAAGCTCGGCCTGCGCGTCGGCGTGCTCGACGGCGACTTCGCGCTGGGCAACGTGGACGTGCAGCTCGGCCTGACGCCGATCGTGCACCTGGGCCACCTGTTCGACGGCGAGCGTTCGCTTTCGGAAGTCATCATCGACGGACCCGCAGGCGTCAGCGTTGTGCCGGCAGGCTCGGGCATCTCGCGCCTGACGGCGCTCACGTCGGTGCAGCGCGGCCGCCTCAAGGACGCCGTTGAAGAACTGCGCGGCCTGCTGGACTTCCTGATCCTCGACACCGCGTCGGGCGTGTCAGAGAACGTCGTGGAAACCATCCTGCTGGCCGATCGCACCCTGCTCGTGACGTCGCTCGAGCCGCCTGCCGTCGTGGACACCTACGCAACCGCCAAGGTGCTCGCCAGCGTGGCCCCGTCGCTCGAACTCGGCATCGTCGTCAACGGCGTGCGAAGCGGTGAGGAGTCGAACCTGGCGTTCCGGCAGCTGGAAGTGGCCGCGACCCGGTTCCTCGACGTGACGCTGAAGTACTACGGATTCATCGCGGAGGACGAGGCGGTGCGTGACGCCGTCCTCCTGCAGCGGTCGGTTGTCGAGCAGGCGCCACAGGCGCCGGCCAGCCGCGGGTACCGCGCGCTGGCGGCTCGACTGGCGGGACTTGGCCCCACCAGCGGACATTCGGTGGATGTGGATGCGGCGCTGGCAGCGGAGGAGATCAGTCGATGCGCGTGAAAGGCGAGAAGGCCGAAGACCAGAGTGAACGCGATCGTCTGGTGATGGAGCACGTGGCCCTGGTGCGGACGCTGGCGCAGCGTCTGGCGCAGCGGCTGCCGTCGCAGGTCGAGCTTTCGGACCTCATCGGCGTCGGGGTACTGGGACTCATCGACGCGGCCACCCGTTACAAGCCGGGACTGGGCGTTCCGTTCGATGCGTTCGCACGACGCCGCATTCAGGGCGCAATGCTCGACTCCCTGCGTGACATGGACTGGGCGCCGCGCTCGCTGCGACGGCTGCGCCGCGACGTTGACGCTGCCATGGCTGGCGCGCGTCGCCGTCTGGGTCGCGAGCCTGAAGACCTCGACGTGGCCGAAGAACTCAACATGACGCCGGCCGACTACCTGAAGGCGCTCGAGCAGCTGCGCATGCTCGATGTCGCGTCGGTGCGGTCCCTCGATGCCTCGAACGAGGACGGCACGTCGTGGCTCGAACTGTGTGTCGACCCCGAAGAGGGCATTGCCTCGAAGCTCGAGCGCAAGGAACTGCGCGACCACCTGGCGCGGGCCATCGGGCAGATTCCCGAGCGCGAACGCAACATCCTTGCGATGTATTACGAGGAGGAGCTGACCCTGGCCGAAATCGGCGAGGTGATTGGGGTGGGAGAGTCCCGCGTCTCGCAGCTGCGTTCGCAGGCCATCACCCGGCTGAGAACCATCCTGCGTGAAAGCCTGGCCCCGACCGCCGACGTCCCGCAGAGGAAGGCGTCATGACCAGGATGCTCACGCAGGACGAGATCGACGCCCTATTGCACGCGGCGGGCAGCGGCGGCGATTCCGATGCCTCGAAGCTCGAGTCGAACACCACGAGCTACAACTTCCGGCGGCCGGATCGCGTGTCGAAGGAGCAGTTGCGCTCGCTCCAGTTCCTGCACGACCGCTATGCCGCCAACGTGTCAACGTCGCTGTCGGTGTTCCTGCGCACGATCACCGAGGTCCACATCGCGTCGGTCGACCAGTTCGCCTACTCCGAGTTCCTGATGTCACTGTCGGACCCGACGGCCATCTACGCGGTGTCGCTCGGACGCTTCGATGGTCTGGCGGCGCTCGAGATCAGCCCACCCGTCGCGTTCACGATGGTGGACCGGATGCTCGGCGGCAACGGCATGACGCAGGCGCCCAATCGCGCCCTGACCGAGATTGAGCAGAACGTGCTCGACTCGGTGGTCAAGCTCCTCCTCGAGAACCTCACGGAGACCTGGAAGGCCATCGGCGACGTGGACTTCCGCATTCATGCCCGTGACACGCGGCCCCAGATGGTGCAGATCACGGCGGCCAATGAAATCGTCATCCTTCTGAGCTTCGACGTGAGAATCGGCGAGACGCGCGGAATGCTGAATCTCTGCATCCCGGCCACCGCCATCGAGTCGATGGAAGACAAGGTCGCGAAGGGCTGGCAGCGGACGCGACGCCAGCCGTCGGAGGTCGAGATGGCGCACCTCAAGGCCAATCTCGGCCGCGTGCCGCTGGCCGTGACCACCCAGCTCCAGACCAGGCTGGCCGCGCGCGAACTTCTCGACCTCGAGGCCGGAGACGTGCTGTCGCTCGGGCTGTCGGCTCTGAAGCCGGTCGAAGTGCATGTGGGCCGCGTGCCCCGCTTTGTCGGTCACCTCACCGCGACCGTCAGCGGCGCCGGTGTGCTCATCGCCGAGACCGGTGAATCCGCAACGCGACGTCTGACCGCCGGGGGAGAGCAACTGTGAGCATGAACGAACGGGATCTCGGGCGCCTCCTCATCGAGGACCTCGCGCAGGTTGTCGGCGCCCTCGGCGGCGGAACCGCTTCGGTGGGCACAGGTGCCGCGCCGGAAGGTCCGCAGTGGACGATTACCGTCGCTTCGGAAGGCGCCGTGCGCGCCGCCTGCGTGCTGGCCATCGATCACGCCGGTGCCGCTGCCCTCGCCACCGCGGTCGTCGAGAAGGATGACGATGCGGCGATTGAGGGCGTGCTGCGTGACGTGGTGGCGCAGGCGATCAGTGTCGTTGTTGCCCGCAGCCAGGCCGTCAATGTTCAGCTGACCGTGATGGCCGTGGCCAAGGCTGACGCCGCGCCATCGGGGAGTGCGCTGTCGACGGCCATCATCACGGCTGGCCTGGCCGTGCCCATTCAGTTGGGCTACTACGCCGTGCTGGCGCCGACCGTGACAGGAGCCAAGTCCCGCCAGGGTCAGAAGACCATGACTGCCGACCAGCAGCAGGCGCGTCTGGACGCGATTCTCGACATCGACCTGCCGGTTGTCGTGCGGTTTGGCCGAACGGAAATGCCGCTGCGTGCGGTGACCCGTATTGCCCCGGGATCGGTCATCGACCTGGGCCGCTCGCCGGACGACCCTGTGGAGCTGCTGGTCAGCGACCGCGTGGTGGCCCGTGGCGAAGTGGTCGTCGTTGGCGGCAATTACGGGATCAGGATTGTCGACGTGGTGAGCCCATCCGAACGGATGCGCTCGATGGAGGCCTGAGGTGACGAACTCTGTGTGGTTTATCGCGGCGGGAGCCGCCACGGTGCTGGCCGTGTGGAGCTGGGCGCTGCATATGCGGCAGCAGGCGCGGATCGAAGCGCTTGAAGGTCGTGTGGCCAACCTGCTTGCCGGGCTGTCGCTGCTGACCGACACCACCGAGACCGGCCTGCGCGACGTGGCCACTGAGGTGGCCCGTCTGACCGGTGCGGGCACGCCCGCGAGGACGCGCACCCGCGCCACTGCCCACCGCCGCATCGCCGGCGCCGCGCGTCGTGGTGAGTCGATCCAGGCCATTGCCGCCGCTGAACAGATTTCAGAGGGTGAAGTGAAGCTGCGCCTCAGCATGAACGGTGCGCAGGAGGGACCCAATGCCGAGATGCGCTGACGCGACGTGTGGCCGCTGGCGGCCCGAACGGCTGGTGCCACGCTGGGCAACCGGTCTCCGCTTCAATGAACGGTGGTACTGCTCGCGCGAGTGCGTCGAGAACGCGGTGAAAGCCCGGCTCGACGCGCCGACGCAGACCGCCAGTGTGCCTTCGCTCCCCCCGCTCCGCCTGGGAGTCCTGCTGCGCCATCTCGGCGCGCTCACGGAAGAGCAGCTGACCGCGGCTCTTGCCTCGCAGCGCACGACCGGTCGCAAGCTCGGCGACGAGTTGCAGCGGCTCGCGCTGGTGTCGTCAGAAGCCGTGCTGCGAGCGCTTGCCGCGCAGGGTGGGGTCAGTTACCTGAACAGCTTCGACCCGGCCCTGGCAAGCCAGGGACCCGAGTGGCTGCCCGAGGATACCGTCCGGGCGCTTGGCCTGGTGCCCTTCGAGGTGAACGCGAGCCAGCAGCGCATCAAGGTCGTGTGCACGGCCCCGGTGCCGAAGGCGGCTCTCCGGGCGCTGACCAAGCTCACGGGCTGGTTGCCCGAAGCCTATCTGGTTGACGACAAGGTCTGGGAAGCGGCGATGCGCGCCTATCGCTCGAAGTCGAGCGAGTCGTCGAGCGCCGGAACGTCCCGCGTGAACGATTTCGCGGCCGCGGCGTCGCGCGTGGCAGATGTGGCGCTGGCCGACCGGGCCATCACGATGCGCCACGCCAGTTACGACCGCTATACGTGGGTGCGTGTCGAAGGACCGCAGCACTGGTCGGATGTGTGGGTTGACGGCGCACAGGAGGATCCATGCCTGGTGGAACATACAGCGCACTGAGCGGGATGCAGACGCGGCTCGAGGAACTCGACCGCATCGCTGCAGACCTGGCCAACATTGGTACCGCCGGCTACAAGACCGAGCGTGCCGGATCGGTGGCCGCCGAACGCAACGCGTTTGCGCGCGTGCTCGAGTCGGCGGTTGACGTCATGGGTGGCGAACGGCGGGTTGATTTCCGCACCGGCACGATTGCCACGACGGGACGGACCCTTGACGTGGCGATTCAGGGCAAGGGTTTCATTGCGGTCGACACGCCGGCGGGTGTGCGCTACACGCGCAACGGCTCGCTGACCCGCGGCGCCGACGGCACGCTGATGACCAGTCAGGGCGAGCCGATCGCCAACGAGTCGGGTACGGGGCCGATCAAGCTGACGGCGGGCGAGGTGGCCATCGACGGCGATGGCACCGTGCGCGTCGGGGGGTCGGTGGCCGGGAAGATTCGTGTGGTGCAGTTCAGCGGCGCCGACGACCTGGTGCGCGAGTCGGGCTCACGCTTCCGTGCGATCGCGGGCGCGACGCCGACGCCGGCCGAAGGTGGCACGCTGGTCTCGGGCTCGCTCGAACAGTCCAACGCCTCGGCGGTGGATCTGATGTCGAAGCTCACCGAGGTGACCCGCAGTTTCGAGACCCTGCAGCGCGGTATCTCGATGATTAACAACGACCTCGACGCGCGGGCCATCTCTGAACTGGCTCGTCGGTAATCGACTTCGGGGACGTGACCTTGAAGTCGGCAGTCGACAGTCGGCAGTCGACAGTCGACAGTGGGCAGTAGGCGGTAGGCAGACATTACGTAGGGCGGGTCGGAACGACCCGCCGAGCACAACCGGCAACCGGCAACTGGCAACCGGCAACTAGTAATAGCAACTGATTGAGGTAGACCGTGATTCGAGCGCTATATACGGCGGCGAGCGGCATGAACGCGCAGCAGGCCAACATCGACAACGTCGCCAACAACCTGGCGAACGTCAATACCACCGGTTTCAAGAAGAGCCGTGTCGAGTTCGAGGACCTCGTCTACCAGCAGATCACCGCGCCGGGCAGCGCCACCTCCACCGAGGGTGTCGCGCCGGTCGGGCTCGAGAGCGGCCTCGGCGCCCGCGCCGTGGCGACCGCCCGCAACTTCAGCAGCGGCAACCTGCGTGCAACCGCGAGCCCTCTGGACCTGGCGATTGAAGGCGCAGGGTTCTTCCAGGTGGCGTTGCCTGGTGGCCTGACTGGCTACACCCGCGCCGGCGCGCTGCACCTGAGCGGAGAGGGACAGATTGTGACCGCTGACGGGTATCCCGTGCAGCCGAACATCAGCATCCCGTCCAACGCCATCTCGGTGACCATCTCGAAGGACGGCATCGTGTCGGCGTCGATGCCTGACGCTCCGCCGCAGCAGCTTGGCACCATCGAACTGGCCAACTTCCAGAACCCTGGCGGCCTCGAAGCCCGCGGCGGCAACATCTTCGTCTCGACCAGCGCGTCGGGTGACCCCATCACCGGCGCCCCTGGCACCGACGGCATCGGCACCGTCCAGCAGGGATTCCTCGAAGAGTCCAACGTCAGCGTGGTCGAGGAAATGGTGAACATGATTCTCGGTCAGCGCGCCTACGAAGCCAGTTCGCGCGTGATCAAGGCCGCGGACGAAATGCTCCAGCAGGTCAACCAGCTCGCCCGATGATGCTTGACCTCAGCCGCCCCGCTCGCCTGATGGTCGTCACGGCCGTCTTCGCCCTGTTGGCCGGCGCGACAGTGGCCGCAAGCGAGCTCGTGACGCCGCAGCAGGCGATCGAGCAGGCCGCGTTCGCCCGGCTTGGTCCTGGCGTTGTGACCGTTGAGGTCAGCGATGTCGTGACGAGTGTCGAACCGCAGGCCGCGCTCGTCGCCGTGCCAGATCCATCGGCCACCATCGGACAGCGCGTGCGGTTTGCCCTGATGGTCAACGGCCGCCGCCGCGGGGGTGCGGTAGCCCTGGTGCAGGTGCGGGCCCGGGTGACGAGGGCAGCGAAGCCGATCGAACGCGGACAACAGATTGAGGCCGAGTCGCTGGTGATTGTCGAAGACAGCCTCGACGGGGCCCGCTTTGCTCGCCTCCCGCAGCTTGGTGATGTCGTCGGCACGCGTGCACGACGTGATATCGCCCCGGGTGTGATGGTGGAGAGCCGGATGGTAACAGCGCCCTTCGACGTCCAGAACGGCGACCGAGTCACGGTTGGCGTCACCGTTGGTCGCGTGCACGTGACCGGTGAGGGGCTGGCGTCGGGAAGCGGCTATGCCGGCGACATCGTGCACGTCATCCAGCCGGGTCGTCGGGGATTGCTCAAGGCTCGAATCAAGGAACGCGGAGTAGTGGAGGTCATGCCATGACAGGGAAGGTGGTTCGTCTCGTCGGAATTGCGGGCGCAGCGTTGCTGCTGGTGGCGGGACCGGTCTCGGCGGCGCAGGCTGAGGGTCAGAAGACGGCCAAGCCCAACGACAACTACGACGTGCTCTTCCAGCAGTACCTGGCCTCGGCCAGGACGACGCCGGTCAATGGGCCCGATTCGTTGTGGATGGCTGGACTCTTCGGGGATCTGCGGGCGCGTCGCGTCAACGACCTGCTGACCATCAATGTGATGGAAAGCGTGTCGGCGCAGGGCTCCGCTGATTCGTCGCTCGACAAGAGCAGCTCGGGAAAAGCCGGCGTGTCGAGCTTCTTTGGCGTCGAGAGCAAGGCTCCGAGCTTCCTCAATCCTGCCAACCTGGCGACGTTCGGGACCGACACGTCCTTCAAGGGCGGCGGGACCACGCAGCGCTCCGGTACCCTGCAGGCGGTGATGACGGCGCGCGTTGCAGAAGTGCTGCCCAACGGCGACCTCGGCATCGAAGGCGTCCGCGAGATCGACATCAACGGCGACCGCCAGATCATCGTCGTGACCGGCGTCGTCCGGGCGGTGGACGTGATGGCGGGCAACGTCGTGCCTTCGACGGCGATCGGGCAGATGCGTATCCGTTACTTCGGTCGCGGCCTGATCAAGGACAACCTCAATCCGGGATGGCTGGTCCGCGTCCTCAACAAGATCTTCTAAACCATGAAACTACCAGTCACGCTTGTTCTGTGTGTGTTGGCAAGCGTCGAGCTCGCCTCGGCGCAGGCTCCTCCCGCTTCTCGAGTACCTGCACCCCAGGCTGAAGTCGTCGCAGTGCCGGCTCCGGTCGCCGCCGCACCGACGGCGCCTGCTCCCCAGGCGCCGCCAGCGGCCACGGCCACGGCCACGGCCGCGGGCGCCGCTGCTGTGCGTCTCAAGGACGTGGCCACCGTGCAGGGTCCCGCGGACATGCCGCTGGTCGGCTACGGACTCGTGGTCGGTCTCAACAAGACCGGAGACCGCAGGCAGACGATCTTCTCTGCGCAGACGCTGGCCAACATGCTCGCCAGGTTCGGTGTGGTCGTAGACGCCAACGAGATGAAGATTGAGAACGTCGCCGCGGTACTCGTGACGGCGCAGCTCAGCCCGTATGCGTCCGCCGGCTCGCTGTCGGATGTGACCGTGTCGTCGATCGGTGACGCGCGGAGCCTGCAGGGCGGCACGCTGATCCCGACGCCGCTGCGCGCTCCCGATGGTCAGGTGGCTGCGCTCGCTCAGGGCGCGCTCACCCTCGGCGGCTTCGGCGCCGGCGGCGGAGGCAACAGCGTGACCGTGAACCACCTCACCGTGGGCCGTATTCCGCGCGGGGCGCTGCTGCAGGTGGCTCGGCCCTCGCCGATCGTCGCGTCCGATTCGCTCAGCCTCTCGCTCAACGATCCCGATTTCATGTCGGCCGGCAGCCTCGCGCGCGCCGTCAACAGGGAACTCGGTGCAGACCTCGCGCACGTGGTGGATGCCGGTACCGTGAGGGTGGATGTTCCCGGGCCGTACCGGGCGTCTCTGCCAGATCTGATCGCCAGGCTCGAGCCCGTGCCGGTCAACGTCGACTCTGTGGCTCGCGTGGTCATCAACGAGCGCACCGGCACCGTCGTCCTGGGTGGTGATGTCCGCCTTGGTCCGGCGGCGGTCGCGCACGGCAACCTGTCGGTGAGGATCTCGACGCAGTTCGACGTCTCACAGCCGGCGCCCTTCTCGCAGGGCCAGACCACGGTCGTGCCGCAGACCGACGTGGACATGGAAGAGGGCAAGGCGCAGCTCATTGCGCTCGAGTCGGGGACGACGCTGGCGGATGTGGTCCGCGCGCTGAACCTGCTCGGCGTGTCGCCGCGTGACATCATCGCCATCATGCAGGCGCTCAAGGCGGCCGGCGCCCTGCGCGCGGAGATCGTGATCCTGTGAGCGACCTCGCCGGCATCATCGAACGGGCACGCGCGAGCGCACAGGCAGCCTCTGGTGAGGCGCCGGCGCCGGGTAGCGATCGCTATGAACTGCAGCGCGTCGCGCAGCAGTTCGAGGCGATGCTGCTGACGCAGATGCTCCGCGAGATGCGCAAGGCGGGCGAGTGGAAAGGCGACGATGAGGGCGAGCAAGGCCTGAGCCTGGGTGGGGACAAGTTCACCGAAGCCATCGATGCCGAGCTCGGGCTGCACCTGGCCAAGAACAGCGGCCTCGGCCTGACCTCACAGCTCATGCAGGCGTTCGAGCGATTGACCGGCGGCATCGCCCCTTCGGCCTCGGTCGTCCCGGCGGCACTGGCGCCGGCGCCAGTTGGGCCCGTGCCGGTCGCGCCAGCCGCGACGACGCCGGAGGACGCGTCGGCCGTGGCGCTGCCGTCCAAGGTGACGTCCGGCTTCGGGTGGCGGTCTGACCCGTTCACCGGGCAGGCAAAGTTTCACAAGGGCGTCGACCTGCGGGCGGCCTACGGGCAGGACATTCCCGCCGCAGCGCCCGGAACCGTGGTGTTCAGCGGCGAGCAGCGCGGCTACGGCACGACCGTCGTCATCGAGCACGCCGACGGGTCCCGGTCGCGCTATGCGCACCTGTCGGCGGCCACCGTCAGCGAGGGAACCGACGTAGCGGCCGGGCAGCCGGTCGGCCGGGCGGGGAGCAGTGGCAGGGCGACCGGCACCCACCTGCACTTCGAGGTGACCAGCCCGGAAGGGGAGCCCATCTCCCCGAGCCGATGGATGCAGGGGCGGGCAACTGCGAACGAGGCCTAAAGCTCAGGCGCGTTCGTGCCGATTGACCTTGTGGAGCATTGCGACTTCCGCACGGCCCGGAGATACCCATGAGGATTGACCACAAAGGCATCAACCCAGCGACCGTTTCGCTCGAATCCACCGAGCGGACCGAGGCTGACAAGCGTACGGGGAAGGGGTCGTCTACCCGCGGAAGCCAGGGTGACAGCCTGCAGCTGTCCTCGGAGGCCCAGCTCCTGCACAGTGCCCTGAAGGCTGCTGGCGACGCACCCGCAACCCGGGCCGACAAAGTCGAGGCAGCTCGCCAGAAGCTCGCCGCCGGTGAGCTGGGCAAGGACGCCGGCACGCTGGCCGACCGCCTGATTGACGACCTCCTGGAGCGCTGACGTGTCCGACGTATCCGTTCCCGTGGCCTCGGCCCAGCAGCTCCGCGTGGCGCTGGAGCAGACCGCTGCGGCACTGGCCGAGGCCCGGCTCGACGACCTGCTCGCTGCCGGGGAGGCGCTCGAAGTCGCTCTCGCGCAGATTCCCCGCGCCCGGAGCAGTTCGCCTGCCGACGCCGACAGAATGCGCGCCGAGATCGACGCGGCCCGCGCCGCGCTCCTGCGCTGCCGACGCCTCGGCGTGAGCCTGGGTGACTTCGTGCGCGCCACCTTCGATGCTCACGGCGAAGCGACCGAGTACGACCCGTCCCGTCAGGCCGCCATGGCCCTCACTGGTCGCAACCTGAACACCAGTCTGTAGGGCGGAGCCATGTCCGACCTCTTTTCCAGCCTCAACTCCGCGGCCCGCGCCCTCGAAGCGCAGCGCACCGGGCTCGACATCGTCGGCCAGAACATCGCCAACGTGAACTCGCCGGGTTACACCCGTCGAGCGCTGACCTTGTCGCCGGTGGCCCCAACCTCGAAGTTCAGCGCCGGGCAGGGCGTGACCGTCACCGATATCCACGCGCAGCGCGACCTGATGATCGAGCGTCGGTTGCGGATGGAGCTGTCGCTCCAGAAGCGCGAAGCCACCGTTTCCGACACGCTCGGTGTCGTCGAGCTGTCGCTCGGCAAGGCCGGCGCGTCGCTCGATGCTGAACTCTCGGCGTTCTTCGATTCGTTCCAGACCCTGGCCGAAGACCCGACGTCGGCGGTGTCGAGGAACGAGGTGCAGCAGCGCGCGCAGGGACTGGCCGCGTCGTTCCGTACCATCTCCACCGGACTTGCCACCGCGCAGCGCGACGCCGACCGCCAGATTGGCGGCGCTGTCGACGAGATCAACAATCTCGTGGGTCGGATCGGCGCGCTCAACCACACGATCTCGAGCTCGCCGCCAGAGTTGCGGTTGTCGCCCCAGGACGAGCAGGCCCTGCTTGTCCGTCAGCTCTCGGAACTGGCCGACGTGACCGTGCTCGAACGGTCTGACGGCGGCGTGGACGTGAGCATTGGCAACGGCCGGCCTCTTGTCGTGGGCATCACGTCCTACCCGATCCACTCGGCCGCGACCGGCCCGGCTGGGTTCCTTGATCTGACAGCGACTGGCGGGTACTCGATTAACTCGGAAGTGACTGGCGGCAAGCTGGGTGGCCTGCTCGAGGTGCGCGACACCACCATTGAGACCTACAAGACGCAGCTCGATGAGCTGGCCTACGAGGTCGCTCAGCAGGTGAACGCCCTGCACGCCACCGGGTACGACCTCTCCGGGACCGCTGGCGGCGACTTCTTCTCATTCTCACCCTCGGTGACGAGCGCCGCAGGTGCAGCGGCGGCGATCCGCCTCGATCCGGCGATTCAGTCCAACGCGAGCCTGATCGCGGCGTCCGGAAACACGGAAGTGGGCGGAAACGCCGTCGCGCGGGCGATTGCGACCTTGCGCGACTCGCGTGTGCTTTCTGGTGGCACGGCGACGTTCAACGACGCGTGGGGCCAACTCGTCTACAGGGTGGGCCGAGACGTCTCGGACGCCAAGTCGGAGCAGAAGAACCGCAGCGAGATCGTCAATCAGGTGGAGACGCTCCGCGACCAGGTGTCAGGCATCTCGCTCGACGAGGAAGCGGCGCAGATGCTCCGCTTCCAGCGGGCGTACGAAGCCAATGCCCGGTTCTTCCGCGTCATCGACGACACGCTGCAGCTGCTCTTCACGTTGACCTGACGACACGACTAGGCACGTATGCGAATCACATTCAACAGCCTGTTTCGCGATGGCATGCGCAACGTCGAGACGGCGTCTGACAGCCTCCTCGAGGCGCAGCGGCTGGTCTCCTCTGGAAAACGAGTGGAGCGCGGCAGCGACGATCCGTCGGCGGCGGCGGGCGGCCTGGCCAACCGTGCGGAGCTCGCCACGGTCCAGCGCTACGAGAAGGCGGCTGATTCTGTCTACTCCCGCCTGACCGTTGTCGACACGGTGATGTCGGACATCATCACCATGCTGACGCATGCGCAGACCGCAGTCATGAGTGCCCAGGGCACCAAGACGACGGCGCAGCGCGAGGCGGCCGCGCAGGACCTCGAGGGCGTCCGGTCGGCGATTGCCGACGACCTGAACACCTCGTTCAACGGCACCTTCCTGTTTGGCGGCGCCAAATCCACCACGCCTCCCTATACCAAGGCGTCAAACGGCACCGTCTCCGCCTACGCAGGCAGTGCGACGGAGATTGACGTCGACATCAACCGCAACAGCTCGGTCACCGTCGTCCTCAACGGCGCGTCGATTGCGCAGGGTGGTGCGCCGGCCGATGTCTTCTCGGTGCTCGAAGACGCGATTGCGGCGGCCCGCGCTGGTGACAGCACCGCACTTGATACGGCGATGGACGGGCTGCGAGAGGCCTTCGAGCGCGCCACGGCTGTGCAGACGCGAGTCGGCACCGACATGCGCGCGATCGACGGCGAGAAGGTGCGCCTGGAAGAGATGCGGATCGCCGCAATGTCACGCGTCTCCAAGCTCGAGGACGCCAACCTGGCCGAGGCCGTCTCGAGCATGAACCGTGCGGACACCGCCTACCGAGCGGCGCTCGGCGCCGTTTCGACGGCGAGCCGCGTGTCGCTGCTGGATTACCTGGGATGACTGCCATTAATCGTTCGTCACTTGCTGTCCGTCACGACGCGCCCGATGATTCGAGCGCGCCACGAACCGATGTCGTGACCTTCGCCACCGGGCTGCCTGGATTTGAAGCCTGCCGCGGCTTCGTGCTGATGGCCGCCGAGCAGGGTGGCGTGCAGTACCTCACCTCGGTCGAGGGTCCGTCGGCGTCGTTCCTCACCATCGACCCGCGACGCGTGCAGCCGGGGTACCGCTGCCAGTTGAGCGAGGCCGACCGCCACGCCTTGCGTGTCGTTGACGACGCCAGGCTCCTGTGGCTGGCGCTGGTGACGGTGGAGGTCGACGGCACCGTGGCCGTCAACCTGCGCGCACCGGTCGTGATCAATCCGGACGAGATGCTTGGTCAGCAGGTGATTCCATACGAGTCCCTGTACCCCCTTCGCCACGTCCTGCTGAAGGGTTAGCGGGCGTGCTGGTCTTCACGCGTCGCCGGCACGACGCGATCATCATCGGCGACGGCATCGAAGTACGGGTGCTGCGAATCGGCCGCGACGGCGTCCGCCTGGGCGTCAAGGCCCCATCGCACGTGCCGGTGCACCGGTCGGAAATCTACGCCCAAATCTGCGAAGCGAACCGGCGGGCGGCTAACGGTACGGCCGACAGCACCGCGGTCGCCGACATCCTCGACAAGCGATGACCATCGTTGACTGGCGCGGCGTGGACGCGCGCACGCTGGCGCTTGTGTTCGCGCGCGAACGCGCGCGCTGGCTCGCCGACCTCGGCTGGGACACGCGGGAGGCGTGGCTGCACATTGAACGCGCCCGCACGACCTGGGGCCTCCCCGGGCTCGCCGCCGTGGACGAGGGCGGGCGAGTGCGCGGCCTGACGTTTTTTCACGACACCAACGGCCGCTTCGACATTGGCGGCGTGTTCGCCGACTCCGATCGAGTCCGCGAGCGGCTGCTCGAGACCGCCATCAGCGTCTGTGAGGACGCGAAGGCCGGCGAGATTTCCACGTTCTTCTACTCGACGGACACGGCCACCGCCGGCGTCCTGGCCACCCGGGGCTTCGAACTCGAGCAGGTGGACTATTTGTCGCTGGCGCTCGACCGGGCCCACATCACAGGTACCGGCCGCGCGTTGACGACGGTGGCGTGCCGCGGGTGGCAGAACGATGACGTGGAAGCGCTGGCCGGATTGCTCCATGTGAGCTACGACCCCGAGGCGGCGCGTCGGTTCGTGCCCGAGGTGACGCCCGAAGGGTGGCGACACTACGTGAGTACGCTGGTGACGCACGGCGCGTGCGGGGCGGTGCTGCCGTCGATGACCAGGCTGGCGTGGTCGCAGAACCAGCTGGTGGGCGCGGTGCTCGCCACCGACCTCGGTCCGGCGACGGCGCACATCGCCCAGGTGGCCGTGCATCCGGCGTGGCGCCGAAAGGGACTTGCCGGCGACCTGATCGACGAAGCCGTGTCCCGCGCGATGACGTCCGGCTACGCCCGGATCACGCTGCTGGCGTCGGCTGTGAATCCGTCCGCCCAGAAGCTCTACCGCGACCGCGGTTTCGTCGCCACGGCGACGTTCATGGCCGCGAGCCGCCAGCGCGAGGCGTTCCGCATCGAGCGCGCCTCATAGCGAAAGTTCGAAGTGTGAAGTGGGAAGTGCGAAGTAGAGGGGAGAAGTCAGACGTTGCGAAGCAAGTATGGAAGTCACTTCGAACCTACTTCAGCCTTTTGAACTTCGTCCCTCTACTTCGCACTTCGCACTTCTCACTTCTCACTTCTCACTTCTCACTTCTCACTTCTCCTCGGGCCACCGGAGCGGATTCAAATCCGGTTCGTGCCACGCTGCCCGGGCCGCGGGCGACATCAGTCGTTCGCGCGAATAGAACGTCAACAGAGCATCTGGTTGGGCGAGTGCGCTGCGGAGCAGGCGGGCTGCAAGATCCTCCGCTGACGTTCCTTGCGGACTCGCCTTCATGAGTTCCGACAACAGCAGTACATAGGCGCGGGTGATCGTCTCGTGGTAGCCCCGCGTCTCGGAGTTGGGCGTGCCGTGGCTGTCGTTGAGGCGGACAATCCGGGTTCGCAGTCGCGTCAATGCTTCGTCCGGTCCGTAGCGGTGGACGTGCCACATGCCGACCGCCAGGTGCGCGTGATGCGTCCACTCGTCCTTCGGCAGCGTGGCGGCGGTGAACCGCGCCGCCAGTTCATCAAGGCTACTTCCCACTTCCCGACTTCGTCCTTCCACTTCGCACTTCGAACGTCGCACTTCGAACTTCGCACTTCTCACTTCTCACTTCCAGCGTCCGTCGGCCTTGGCGGCGTCCACCTGCCGCTGACCGTGTAGCGTCATGCGCCCGGCGGCTTTCAGCCTGGCGACATGGTCGCGATTGATCTGACTCCAGTTGCTCTTCGGCCGGCGCGGGGAGTAGCGCTGCAGAAACGAGCGCTCGTCCAACGACTTGCGCAGGCCGTCGATCCATCCCCAGCACAGCGCCACCTGGAGAGCCTCGGCGCATGTGATCGAGGGCAGGCCCGAGCCCTTCTTGTGCACCTTCAGCCACACCTCCGTTTCACGGTCGTGGTTCTTCGATAGCCAGGCCTCGAGGGCCGCGGCGTTGCGGAAGCTCTTGATTGTCCGTGGGTTGGGAACGACGGGTGCCATATCTCTATCTGAATCTTCTCATCTCAGCCTCTTCTTCGTTTTGGCGGCGGTCAGGCGCCACGAGATGGACAGCAGGTCGTGGAGAGCGACCGGATCGAGGCGGGCGAGACGAGCCAGTACCACAGGATGCCGGCGATAGTGGTCGGTCAGGTAGTAGGTTTCCGGGGCGTCTTCGATGAGGGCGTCTCGATCCTCGAGGTCAATCCGGACTACGAGCGTATCGGGTTCCGCCGACGGATGCGAGGCCAGGGCGGCCATGAAGCAGCCATGCAGTCGCAGCACCGGTGATCCGTCGTATCTCGTCCCCGCTTCGACGTGGGGCAGTCGTCGCGCCGCGACCCTCACGGCCTCAAACGCCTTCACCACCGCCGACGGACGTGGGGAGCAAGACTCGCTGCCAGACGAGGCGGTGGACTTAGTCTGGTCTTGGCGCCGCATTGCGCATCCTGATCATGGAGAACTGCAGGGTGGACGCGGCCACTGTCACCCGCGGGCAGTTTCGGGGGACGAGATAGTTGTGGAGTCGCGCGTCGAAGCGGCGAATGTCGGCTTCCTCACTGACGTGAAAGACCATTCTCCAGCGTCTTCTGTGTCTGGAAGCGCGTTCGCAGTGTTAGCGCCGAGCGACGTCGGTTGGATTGCCGAGGGTCGCATTCAGCTTGACCGCTTCGCGTACCAGGCGGCGGGCGGCTGCCGGGGCGATGGTCATACCCTTCTTCAGCCCCAGCGTGGCCATTTCGAACTTCCCGCCGGGTGTCAGTCGCGGCTCGATGGCGGTCAGGCGCTGTCCGCGCCAGAAACCGAACAGCACGCGTTCCTCCTCGGCGCGAATCAGCAGGACCGGGCCGTTGCTCAGATAGACCAGGTGGCCCCATTTCACGACCTCGTCCAGTATCGCGGCGGTGCGGACGGCTTCGCGCAGATGTGAGACCGTTTCACGACGCCAGCCTCGCAACGCGGCCACATAGGCGTCCGGACTGGCCGCCGGAATCGTCTTCTTCATCATTGGCAGGTCGAGGGGAGAAGGAAGTTCGAAGTGGGAAGTGGGAAGTAGGAAGTGTAAGGGAGAAGGACGAAGTGCGGAAGTAAGTGAAGAAGTAAGTCGCCTACTTCGCACTTCACACTTCGCACTTCCGTTTCCGTCAGCGTCATGCGCGCGTGCGTCAGGAGCCTGGGCAGCTGCAATTCGGCGTCGCCAGGCGCCGATTGTTGGTGTGCGAGCGTCCCCGTCGGCTGGAACGCGCCATACCGGGCGCTGTCGGATGAAAATCCGTCCAGAAACGTTTGTCAGTGGAGTGCGCGCGTGCGTCAGGACGCAGGGCGGCTCGGGCAGACTCACTGGCCGCCGGGCAGCACGATGCGCGAGCGCGTCAGGGATTCAGGACATTTCAGGAGAACCGTCAGGACTTCCGCACCGCTCGGCGCGAGGATCTCAGCGGGAGGTTCTGACATGACCGGTAGAGAAACTCGCCGCTACGAGATGCTGCAGCGCGTATCTGTCTTCGGGGAGCACCATCGCGAGTCGTTTCCTGAGGCCGGCCCCGTGCGCAACGCGTTCGACACTATTTCTGAGGTCGTGCAGCAGATCGGCGCACATGCGATGGTTCATCACAGCACCGCTCGGGAAGGCAAAGGGAAGAAGGACGCTGCCCGCGCCGCACTCGAGGCGCAGATCGCGGTTATCTGGCGCTGCGCGCAGTTGATGGGGCGGGACAGGCCCGAGTTGAGCGATAGCTTTCATCTGCGACGGCCGCGGTCAGACCGCGCCGTGCTGATCGCCGGGCAGCTCTTCAGCCGTCAGGTGGCCGGCAAGGAACAGGAATTCGTCAACCTCGGCATGCCCGAGGACTTCCATGTCCAGCTCAATGAACTGATTACGGCCTACGAAGACGCCCTTCAGGCGTGGAAGTCCTCGAGAACCACGCGCAGAACAGCGCGCCTGAATCTCGACGTCGTATTCTCCAGGAGCTCCCGCGCTATCCAGACGCTCGACGTTGTCGTCCCAAATTGCTTCTGGAATGACCGTGCAACGCTCGCCGTCTGGGAGCGAGACCGGCGGGTTGAGTATCCGCGGGTCGGGAGGCGGAGGAAACAAGTGCGAAGTGGGAAGTTCGAAGTGCGAAGTGGAAGTGAGATGGCGGAAGTACGTCGCACCAGCAACCAGCAACCAGCAACTAGGAACTAGGAACTAGGAACGAGGAACTAGGAACTAGGAACTAGGAACTATCCCCGTTTGTTAACCAGCGTCGCCCCGGTCAGCGGGGGAGAGACGACGCGGCGGTAGGCGGCCAGCGTGCTCTCGCCTTGCTCGACGGACTTGGCCGCAAAGCGGCGGGCCTCCTCGGCTTCGCGCAGCGCGTCCATGGAATGCTGGTCGGTGGAGAGGATGGTGGAGACGAGCGCCGCGGCTTCCTGGTGAGACTCGGCAAGCTGCTCGTAGTCGGGGAGGTGCTCGAGCGCGGTGCGGTGTTCCTTGAGCGCGGCGCGAATGGGCTTCAGTTCGTGTTCGAGGGCGACGAGGTTGGCCATCACCCGGTCGCGCGCATCAGTGGTGTCGGCCACCTCCGCGATGTCACCCGACTGCGAGATGGCGCGCTGGCGCACGGCCAGCGCTTCGAGCTGGTGCAGCAGCACCATCTCGGCTTCGAGGCCCGCACGATACTCCGTGACAAGCGCCCGAAGCTCGTCCGGGCTCACGCGCTCGCCCTCGCCGCGGGGGTGGCCTGCGCCCATCCGTCACGCACGGTGGACAGCAGCCGGTGTACTTCGTCGAGCGCCTTGCGGTCCCGCTTTACGTTGGAGTCGATCAGCCGGGTCGTCATGTAGGAGTACAGACGATCCAGCTCGCGGGCGACGTCGCCGCCGTCTTCAAGGTGCAGGGCGTTCTGCAGCTCGGTGACGATCGCGAGCGCGCGGGAGACCGCGCGGGTGCGGGCGACGACATCGTTGCGGTCGGCGGCGGCACGGGCGTCGCCGACAAACCGGATGGCACCGTCGTACAGCATGACAACGAGCTCCATGGGAGACCGCGTCTCTGCGTTTACCTGACGGTAGGCGTCAACTCCTCGATTCACCAGCGCATCCCCCTAGAGCGGTTCATGTGTCCGTGTTTAGCCACCGAGCGACTTGAACGAGACGCCGAGCTGCGACAGCGAATTGCCCTGCGACGTCAGCTGCGACATCAGCCGCTCCGCCTCCAGAAATTCCTTCTGCAGGGTGAGCCGGCGCACGGCCAGCCGCGACTGCAGCGCGTCAAGACGCGTGTCGAGGCCCCTGACCTGTGTGGTCAGGCGCTCGCGCGCCAGCCTGACGAGTCCGTCTGCCTTCGTGTATTCGTCGAGTGTGGCGTCCAGGGCGCCGAAGACGCCGCCGGTTCCGTCGGTGCCCGACATGAGCTTCTGCACCGAGGTGCGATCGCTGGCGACGGCCGCGTTCAGGACCGTCTTGTCCAGCGTGAGCTTGCCGGTGCGGTCGAATCCGACGCCAATCTGTGCGAGCTTCGTGAAGGTGCCCCCGACGGGATAGTCGCCCTGGAGGTCGCCGATGAAGGCCGCCTTGAAGCCGCGGAGCAGGGGATTGCGCGAGATGCTGTCCTTGCCCGCAGCCGCAGCCGTGTCCTGATCCTTGATGAACTGGACGATGTCGTTGTAGGCGGTGAGGAATGACTGCACCGTCGCTGCGGCGCCGTCGGCGTCGCGACTCACCGAGATCGCCACGGTCTCGGTCGGGTCCTGCTTGCGGAGGGTGAGCGTCGCGCCAGGCACGACCTCGGTCGCGACGTTGGTGGTGCTCTGGACCGGAAGGCCGTTGACCGTGAACGAGGCGTTCTGTGCCGTCTGCACCAGGTCCGCGGCGCTGTCGCCGTAGACCTGGTCAGCGTCGGTGTCGGTGAAGGTGACTCCCTGACCGCCGGTCAGCGTGCTGGTGACGGTGAACGCGTTCGCGAGACCGGTGGTCTTTCCGTTCAGGACCAGCTGGTAGTTTCCAGGGGTGGTCTGCACGACCGAGGCGCTGGCTGGGCTGCCGGTCGCGTTGTTGATGGCGGTGGCCAGCTCGCTGATGGTCGTTGACGCCGTCACGGTGATGGTCACCGGGTCACCCGTTGCCGGGGTGATCGTCAGCGCGCCGCCTGTGGCCGCCACGGCGGTGAGGCTCGAGTAGCTGCTGGAGGATGCCAGCACCTGCGCGCGTGCCAGTTGCGAGACGACGACGTTATAGGTGCCTTCGGTGGAGGTCGTGCCTGCCGACACGTCGACGCTGGCGCTGGAACTGCTGGCCGTGGTCGGGTTGACCGACGAGGTGGTGCCGAGCTTGTCGAGGGCCGAGCCGAGGGCGGTGAGCTTGGTGAGCAGGGTGCCGAGGGCGGTGTTCTGGGTCTGGAGCGTCGACTTCTGCGTCTGCAGGGTCGTGACCGGCTGGCTCTCCTGGGCCATGACGGCCTCGAGAACCTGGTTCCAGTCGATCGAGTTGAATCCGCTGAACGTAATGGGCGATCCCACCAGGGTGCTCCTTCACTACCGGCGATGGTGCGGGCGTATCACTGTGCGGAGCCGGGCAGAACCATGAAAAGACCGGTCACCGATACTCTGGTGACCGGCCGTCGGGCTGGGGTTACCGGAGCAGGGAGAGGACCGATCCTGCCAGGTTGTTCGCCTGTGCGAGAGCTGCGATACCGCTCTGGCTCAGGATGTTGTATCGGGTCAAGTTGGCCGATTCTTCAGCGATGTTCGCGTCGCGAATGCGGCTTTCGGCGGCCTTCGTGTTGACAATCTGCGCCGTCGCCAGGCTGATGGCAAATGCCAGGCGGTTCTCCAGGGTGCCGACCGTGTTCTGGACGTCGCCGAGGGTATCAACGGCCGAGGAGAGTTCGGTCAGCGAGGCCTGGGCATCGGCTGCCGTGGTCCATGCAGCCGCGCTCAGACCCAGAGTCGCGCTGTCCGCTGCCGCGATGGTCCCGGTCACGACACCGTCTGCCGTCGTGGCTTCGTTGCTAATGAACACCGAGAAGTCGGTGTCCGCGTCGAGCGACGCCACGGCCGCCTCACGGTCGATTTCTTCGAGCACCGAGTTGTATTCGTCTTCCAGCTTGCCGATGTCGACACCGTTACTGGGTGAAGACGCCTGCGAGGCCAGAGTGGCAAGACGATCAATCAGCGTCGAGATGTTGTTGAGAGCGCCGTCCTTGATCTGGAGGACCGACAGACCGTCGTTCGCATTGCGAACACCCTGGTTCAGGATGGCCACGTTGCTCCGGTACTTGTTGGCCACCGCCAGGCCGGCAGCATCGTCGCCCGAGAAGTTGATGCGGAAGCCGCTCGACAGGCGGGTGATCGCCTTGTTAAGGCCGATCTGGGTGGCGCCCAGGTTCGCCTGCGCGTTCACCGACGCGATGTTGCTGACAATTGAGAACGAAGCCATTCCTTATTCCTCCGTGAAATCCGGCTCGCTTCCTTGCGAGCCCGTGCGGCGAACTGCCGCAATGCTAAGCAGGCAGGTAATCGGAAAAGCTCCAGACTTCTTTATCTGGGCCGTTCAGGGGAGGGGTCTGACCCTGGTCTGACCCTGGTCTGACCCTGGTCTGACCCCGGTCTGACCCCGGTCTGACCCCGTCCAGCCGGGCGACCCCGGGGTGACGGAGATCCGTCAGGTCCGGCGGGTGCACATTCTGGCACTCGGCCGGATTCTCAAGGGAAATCGACTGATTTGCGGGATAACGCGCATCCGGGAGGATGCCCGGACATGTGGGCGGCTCCCGGTATCCGGGTTGCACAGACCGGCAACGCATGCGCAGGCACTCGTCCGCAACTCCGACCGCCGTCCTCACGGCCTCCGGCGTTGAGGCTTCCCCAATCCCGTTTGCACCCCCATCCATAGGGGACGCCGAGGTCGATGCCGTCGTCGCCACCCTGCGGTCGGGCTGGCTGACCACCGGTCCGCAGGTCGCCGCCTTCGAGAAGGCGTTTGCCGACTACACCGGCGCGCGCCACGCGGTGGCGGTGAACTCGGGAACCGCGGCGCTGCACCTGTCACTGCTTGCGGCGGGTGTGGGCGCCGGCGACGAAGTGATCACGACGCCGCTGACGTTCTGCGCCACGGCCAACGCGATCATCCACACGGGCGCCACGCCGGTCTTCGCGGACGTCGACGCCAGCACCTTCAACCTGGACCCGTCACGCGTCGAGGACGCGATCACACCGCGCACCCGCGCCCTGCTGCCGGTGCACTTCGGCGGACGCCCCGCTGCGATGTCGGCGTTCGAGTCGCTGGCGCGTCCGCGCCACCTGACGCTCATCGAAGACGCGGCCCACTGCGTCGAAGGCGTGTCCGAGGGACGCAAGGTCGGCGCGATCGGCGACTTCACCTGCTTCAGCTTCTACGCGACCAAGAACCTCACGACCGGTGAGGGCGGAATGGTGACGACCGACGATGCACAGACGGCGGCGTTCATCCGCACGGCGTCTTTGCACGGGCTGAGTCGGGCGGCGTGGAACCGCTACGCACCGGGAGGCAAGGGCGACTACGACGTGCTGCTCGCCGGCTTCAAGTACAACATGATGGACATTCAGGCCGCGCTCGGCCTGCAGCAGCTGGCGCGCATCGGTGCGATGCATGCCCGCCGCGCCCAGATCTGGGCGGCGTACGACCGTGCGTTCGCGCAGCTCCCGCTGCGGCGTCCGGCGGCCATCGCCGCCCGCGACGTGCACGCCCGCCACCTCTATACCGTCCTCGTCGAGCCGTCCGAGGCCGGCATCACGCGCGAGGAACTCGAGGCGCGCCTGCAGGCGCGTGGCATCTCGACCAGCCGGCACTTCCGCGCCCTGCACCTTCACTCCTATTACCAGCGACGGTTCGACCTCGAGCGAGGCCAGTTCCCCGTTGCCGAACGCATTTCCGATACGACGCTCTCGCTCCCGCTCTCGTCGAGCATGGCGCCAGAGGTTGTAGACCGTGTCATCGAGGCTGTTCATGACTCCTTCCGCTGATCTTCGAATCGTCTTTCGCGCCCCTGCCGGAGCCGGCCGTGGGTTCGGACATCTGACGCGCTGCGTCGCGCTCGGGCGCGCGCTGGGCGTTCGTCCGCTGGTGGCTCTGCGCGGCGGCCGTCAGGCCCGCGAGGCGGCGCTTGTTCTCGGCGCCGACGTGCTCAAGTTGTCAACGCCGGGCTCACTGGGTGCCATTCGCCCGGACGTCGTCGTCATCGACGACCCCGTGACCCGCGACGCCGAGCGCTGGGCTCACGCGGCGCGTCGTGCCGGGGCTGCGGTGGTGACCGTCCATGACCTCGGGCTGGGTGCCCGTTCGGGCGACCTGGCCATTGACGGCAGCGTCACCATGCAGCGCAAGGCCAGCGGTCGGGGCAAGGTGCTCTCTGGCACCCGCTTCGCGGTGCTCGACGCTGCGGTCAGCCGTTCGGGCGCGCACGTCGCCTCGTCGCGCACACCCCGTGTGCTCATCGCGCTTGGCGGCGGACCTCACGCACGTCGGGCCCAGGCCATCGCCAACACGATCGCCCTGTCCGACCCGAGGGCAGAAATCAGGATCGCCGGCGGCTTTGTCCGCGGCGCCGCCGGCCGTTCCACGGCCCGTGTGCGGTGGATCGGGTCTCCCCGCGGCCTCGCCAGCGAGCTGGCTCGGGCCACCGTTGCTGTCGTGGGCGGGGGAGTCTCCCTCTACGAAGCCGCGGCGATGGGTGTTCCGACGGTGAGCGTTCCCGTCGTCAAGAGTCAGGTACCCACGGTGCTGGCGTTCGCGAAGAAGCACGCGGCGGTGGCCGTGCCGTTCAGCGCCACCCCGAAGGACGCGGCCAGCAAGGTCGTTGACTTGCTCAACAACCCGGCGATGCGCCGCGCGCTGACGCGTCGGGCGCGGCAGATCGTTGATGGCCGCGGCGCCACGCGCGCGGCTGAGGCGGTGGCCAGACTCGCCGCAGGAGACCGCCGATGATCGCGTCCCCGCTCCTCTTCAGTGACGCCGGCACGCCCCGAGTGCCTGGAGTCTACGGTGCACGCACATGGCGTCCGACGCGCGGCGTGATCCTCGATCTCGATAACACGCTGTATCCACTCGGTCGCTACACGATGAGCGGCTTTGCCGCCGTGGCGGCTCACGTGGCCAGCACGGCACATGTGCCGGCCGACCAGGCGTATGCGCTGCTCGCCAACTGCGAAGCGAACGGACAGCGGCAGACGGCCTTCCAGTCGCTGTGCCACCGCTTCGATCTGGACGCGGAGACGATCCCGGTCCTCATCGAGGTGTTCCGCGCCCATCGTCCTCGCATCTTCCTTGGAAACAGCGCGCGGACGCTGCTGCAGGGCCTGCGTGCCGACGGCTGGCAGACGGCGGTGCTCACCAACGGTCTTCCCGCCGTTCAGGCGCGAAAGGCGGAGGCGCTGGGGCTCAACGGCCTCGTCGACCACGTGCTCTACGCCGAACAACTCGCGCCGGGAGGCAAGCCGGCGCGCGCCACGTTTGCGGCGGCGCTGCGCCGTCTTGGCACCCGCGCGGAGCGGACGGTCTGCATTGGTGACGACCCGCGGTGCGACGTTGCCGGGGCCCGCGCTGCGGGCATGGCAACAGTTCGAATCACGACATCCCTGATCGAGGTCGATCCGTCGCTCGAAGCGGATGTGGTTGTGGAGAGTCTCGACGAGGTCCGCCTGGCGGCCTCATCACTGCTCGAAGGAGTCAAGCGTCATGCTGCGTGAGATTGGCAACAAGAGCATCGGTATCGATGCACCGATGTACGTCATCGCCGAGATCGGCCTGAACCACGGCGGGTCCCGCGACCGGGCGGTGGAAATGGTGGACGCGGCGGCCTGGGCCGGCGCCAGCGCCATCAAGCTGCAGACGCTCGAGGCGCGCACGCTGGTGGCCGAGTCGGCACCGGCTCCGGCGCACGTCCAGACGACGTCACTCCGGGAGTTCTTCGCGACGTTCGAGATCGACGCCGACACCCACCGCGCCATGGTCGCCCGCGCACGTCATCACGGCATGGGCGTCCTGACGACGCCGCTTGCCGAGAACGCGCTGACGATGCTCGAGCCGATGGAATTTGACGGCTACAAGATCGCCAGCGGCGACGTGACCTACCACGCGCTCATCGCGGCGGCGGCCAGGACGAAGCGGCCGCTCGTCATCTCGACGGGCATGAGTTCGCTGTGGGAAGTGAGCAGCGCACTCGAGGCCGCGCGCGAGGCTGGCGCGACTGACATCGCGCTCCTGCACTGCGTGTCGGCGTATCCGACGCCGCTGTCGTCGCAGAACCTCAGGGCCATCAGCACGCTGGCCAGCACGTTCAAGGTGCCGGTGGGGCTGTCGGACCACGGCGCCAACACCAGCGCGGCCCTGCCGGCGCTGGCGCTCGGCGCCTGCATCTACGAGCGCCATCTGGTGCTCGACGGCGACGATCAGGCCATCGACAAGGCGGTGTCCAGCACCCCTGCCCAGTTGAAGGCGCTGGTGGGGGCATTCGAAGAAGCTCGCGCCGCGCTCGGCGATGGCAAGAAGGTCTGCCAGCCGGCCGAGATGGCCAACCTCTCATCGAGCCGCCGCGGTCTGTACACCCGGCGGGCCATGCGGGCGGGCGAGACGATCACCGAGAGCGACATCGCCGTCGTTCGGCCGGTGTCGGAGCTGTCGCCCTGGGATCTGCCCCTCCTGGTCGGCCGGCGGCTGGGACGGAATATGCGCGAGGGCGAGGCCTTCGAGGCCGTCGACGTCGCGCTGGAGCGCGCTTCATGAAGTCATTCAACGTCCTGATGACGGCCGGGTCGCGTCGCGTCCCGCTCGTCCAGGCGTTTCGGACGGCCCTCCGAACGCTGGGACTGCCTGGCTCGGTGGTCGTGACCGATGTCAATCCGCTCTCGCCGGCCGTGCACGTCGCGGACCGCTCGTACCGTGTCCCGATGGCGACAGAGCCCGACTATCTCTCTGAGGTCCTGGCGCTGTGCGAGGCGGAAAGCATCCGCCTGGTCGTGCCGACGATCGACGACGAGCTGCCGATCTTCGGCGCCGCTCGCGAGCGGTTCAGCGCGCGCGGGACGCTGGTGGCGTGCTCGTCTGAAGAGACCGCGCTCGTATGCAACGACAAGTTCGAGACCTGTTCGCGACTGCGGGCGGCCGGAGTGGCCGCAGCCGAGACCCACCTGACGTCTGCGATGCCGAAGGATCTGGCACCGCCGCTGTTCATCAAGCCGAGGATCGGACGCGGCGGCGTCGCGGCGTTCGCGATCAAGACGCAGCGTGATCTCGAGTTCTTCCCGGGCTACGTCCCCAACGCCGTGGTCCAGGAGTACCTCGACGGACCGGAGTTCACCATCGACGTGCTGTGCGACCTGCAGGGCGTGCCCGTATCGATCGTGCCGCGGGAGCGGGTGGTCATCCGGGCTGGCGTCATGGACCGCGGCCGCACGGTGAACGACTCCAGGCTGATCGCGCTGGCGATGCAGGCCTGCGCGGCGATTCCGTTTGTCGGCGCCATCAACATTCAGGTTCGCATGCGTGGCAACGAGCCCGCGATCTTCGAGATCAATCCGCGCTTCTCGGGTGGCATCCCGTTGACGATTCAGGCCGGCGCCGACTTCCCGTCGATGCTCATCAAGATGGCGCTCGGCCGGCAGGTGGCGCCGATGGTGGGGGAGTTCAAGAAGGACCTCTGGATGACCAGCTTCGAGTCGTCGTTCTTCCTCGACGGCGCCGATCTGCACGCCCAGGCGTTCGAGTTGCGCTCACACGTGGAGGAGGCGGCGTAGATGAACCTCCGTCCGGGAATCATCCTGCAGGCGCGGTGCGCCTCGACCCGTCTGCCAGGCAAGGCGCTCGAGCGGATCGGCAAGCGCACGCTCTTCGAGCACTGTCTGCATCGTCTGCTGGCCAGCGGCATCGACCGCGTCGTGCTGGCAACCACCACGAGGCATGAAGACGATGGGCTTGCGGAGCTGGCTCGCAAGGCCGGCGCGCTCGTCTATCGCGGCAGTGCCGACGACGTCCTCGCGCGCTTTGCGGCTGCGGCCGAAACGTGTCAGCTGGATCCGGTGATTCGTGCAACCGGGGATAATCCGGCCGTGGACCCGCAGGGCGCCGTGCGCCTGCTCAAGCTGCTGGAAGAGACCGGCGCCGACTACGCCTGCGAGTCCGGACTTCCGATCGGTGCAGGTCTCGAGGCAGTGACGGCCGCCGCGCTGCACTACGCGGCCTCGGCGGCCACGACGCCGTATGACCGCGAACACGTCACGACGTTCATCAAGAGCCAGCCGCGGACATTCCGGATCCACACCGCGGCGGCGCCGCGCGACCTCGCCGAGCCGTCACTCCGGCTGACCGTGGACACGGCAGAAGACCTCGACTGGGTCAGGGACCTCTTTGGCCGCGTCGGGCGCACCTATCCGACGGTGGCTGAGCTGATTGCTGCGGCTCGCATTCCGCAGACGGGAGTGGCGTAGTGGCAACGCGCCGTTCCCGCGGGCTCTTTGGATTCGATATCGCCTCGCTGGCAATGGCGCCGCTCGGCATCATTGTCGTCATCTTCGCTCAGCGAGTGAGCGGGGTGAGCGTCCAGTCGCTCGTCCACGTGCCCGCCGCGCTCGTGGTCTTCGGCGGGACGCTTGGCGCGGTGCTCATCAGTTACAGCCCGCGCGCGATCATGGATGCCTGCGTGTCTGCCTGGCGCGCGTTCCGGATCGTGGACGAAGACGAGAGCGGTCTGGCGACGATGCTCGTCGGCATGTCGGTGCGCGCGCATCGCTACGGCCTGATGTCGATTGACGCCGAGGTGGATACCCTCGGTGACTCGTTCCTGCGACACGGACTGACCCTCGCCGTGGACAACGGTGAGACGGGTGTGGTCGAGGAGTTTCTCGCCGCTGAGCGATCGGTCCGTGATGCGGCCGAGGAGGCACCCGCACGGGTGTTCGAAGCTGCGGCCGGGTATGCGCCGACGCTTGGTATTCTCGGCGCGGTGCTCGGTCTGATTCGAGTGATGCAGGAGCTGGGGACGCCCACGGCGCTCGGCGCCGGCATTGCCGCCGCGTTTGCGGCAACGGCCTATGGTGTCGGCATCGCGAACCTGGTGCTGCTTCCGATCGCCGGACGTCTTCGTGAGCGCGCGACCCAGGCGGCGCGGCGACGTGAACTGATTACGCACGGCGTGCTCGCCATCCACAAGCGGACCAATCCCAGGCTTGTCGCCCAGGGACTTCGGGCCCACTCGGCCGTCGTGCCCAGACTGGAAGAGATGGCGCAGGTCCCTGTCCGGCCGAGAGGACGACGGGTGTCCCCGCTCCATCCGCCGAGCGTGCCCTCATGATCCCACCGCCCAGACAGGCGCGCAGCGGGCATGACCGCTGGCTGGTGTCCTACGCGGACCTGGTCACGCTGCTCTTTGCCTTCTTCACCACCTTGTACGCGGCTTCGGCTGTGAAGGCCACCTCCGCGGAAGCGCCGGCGCCTCTGACGGCCTCGGCAGAGAGCGCTGAGCCGGCGGCGGCCGCCGTCACGGCAGCGGCTGCGGAGGCTGGCGACCAGCCGCTCGACCCGCTCCTGTCACGCCTGGCTTCGCGTCTTGAAGACGACGTGCGCCTCGAACGTGCCGACGTGCTTCGCGACGGACGCGGGGTGGTGGTCTCGTTGCCGGAGGACGCGACGTTCCGCGTCGGCAGCGCGGACGTGACCCCCGACGCCAGGCCGCTGATCGCGCGTGTCGCGGAAGAGCTGCGCGCTGGCCCGTATGCACTGCGAATCGAAGGACACACCGACGATGTGCCAATTCGGACGTCGCGCTATCCGTCGAACTGGGAACTGTCCACGGCGCGCGCCGGCGCGGTGGTTGCCTATCTGATTCGAGATCTGCACTTCTCGCCAGCCAGGCTGTCTGCGGCAGGATACGCGGAGTTTCACCCGCGCGTGCCCAACGATTCGGCGGGCAACCGCGCACGGAATCGTCGCATCGACATCGTGGTGCTCGACCTGGCTGCCGAAGGCACGGTGACGGAGCCAACTGAATGATCGAGTGGAACCGCGAGACCGAAGCGCACCTGCTCGGCCGTCAGGCGCGAGAGGTGCTGACGTCTGCTGACCGCCGGGCCCTGGCCGGACGCCGGTTGCTGGTCACCGGCGCAGGTGGCTCGGTCGGTTCGGAACTGAGCCGTCAGATCGCGGCCTGCCGTCCCGCGCACCTGACGCTCATCGATCACTCGGAGTACGCCCTCTTTCGCATCGAGCGTGAGCTGCGCCGCGTGTATCCGGATGTCAGCATCGCCGCCGTCCTCGGTGACGTCACGCGTCGCGCCGACGTGCGCGGCGCCATCGATGCGACCAGACCCCACGTTGTCTATCACGCCGCGGCCTACAAGCATGTGGCGATGACCGAAACCAATCTGGTGCCCGCCGCCAGGGTGAACGTGCTCGGCACGTTCGAGGTCGCCAGGGCCGCACGTGACGCCGGCGCCCGATTCGTGCTCGTCTCGTCTGACAAGGCCGCCGAGCCGCGCAGCGTGATGGGCGCCAGCAAGCGCCTCGCCGAGCTTGCGGCGCTCGCGCTGTCCACGCCGTCGTTCAGGCCGGTGGTCGTCCGGTTCGGCAACATCCTGGGCAGCAGCGGCAGCGTGATCGAGATCATGCTGGAGTCGGTACAGACGGGACGCTCGATTCCCATTACAGACCCCGACGCCACGCGTTTCTTCATGACCGCCACCGAGGCGGCCTCGCTCGTCCTCAAGTCGGAACTGCTCGGCCTGCGGACCGACGTGTTCTGGCTCGATATGGGTGCGCCCGTTCGCATCGGCGATCTGGTGGAGCGCATGGTCGAGCTGGCCGCCACACGAGGCCTGCCACGCGTCGGCATCGACGTCATCGGCCTGCGGCCGGGTGAGAAAGTACGTGAAGAACTCACCACCCAGGCCCTCGCCATGGAGCCGACCAACCACGAGCGCATCTGGAGCGCCCGTCAGCGCTACATTCCGAAGGCGATGGTCAATGCGACCCTCCGTGAGCTGCGCGGAGCCTGCTCGCGGGGCGACGCCGCACGCGTGCTGGCGGCTCTCACCGCCGTCGTCGCCGATTTTGTCCCCAGCCCGGCCGCCCAGGCCTCGGCGGCAGGGCAGTCGGCCAGAGACGTCCAGTCCGGACTCTCGCTCCGCGTCCGGACCGCCTGACGTGCCCGGGCGTTCACGCCCTTGCCCCTCTGATCGCTTCAAGTGGCCTCCCCGGGCTGCCGATTCTCAACCAGAGTGTCATCCACGGTATTGATTGCTGACAGTAACGGCGAAGACAGCGGTGTGCTTGCCGGCTGGCTGGCTGCCGCCGGCCACACCTGCACCACTGCGGTATCAGGTGATGCGCTGAGCGAGGCCAGACGGCTGACGCCAGACGTCGCCATTGTCGCCGTCCGCGGTCGTGACGATGGGGGAATGTGGATTGTGCGGGCGCTGCGATCGCAGCACGAGCACGCCGCCGTCATCGTCGTGGCCAGTCCTCCGGATTTTGACGTCGCCACCACGGCCAATCGCCTCGGCGTTGTTGACTGCCTGCCTGGCCCGCCGACGCGCGGCGCCATGCTCGACGCCGTCACACGCGCGGGACTCTGGCGCGAAGCGGTACAGGCGGCGAACGCGAACCCGACCGGCTATGGCGACGAGATCGCCGAACAGCGCACCAGGCTGCAGGACACGCTGACCCGGGTCGAGCCCGATGCGGCGCAGTCGGTGCTGCTGGCCATCCTCGAGGCCCGCTCGCCCGATACCCACGATCATTCACAGCGCGTGTCGAGAATGGCTGTGACCCTCGGGCGGACGATGGGACTTCCGGTCGAGCAGATCCGCAACCTCGAACGCGCCGCGCTGCTGCACGACATCGGCAAGATCGCGATGCCGCCGCGCCTGCTGGGCGACAGCAGCCTGCTGGCTGACGCCGACATGACGCTGCTGCGCCAGCACGTGACGATCGGCGCCGAGATCCTGCGCGCCATTCCCGTACTTGCCTACGCCGCTCCGATCGTCGAAGCGACGCACGAGCGGATGGACGGACGCGGCTATCCCGCATCGCTGACCGCCGACTCGATTCCACTCGAGGCACGGGTCATCTCCGTTGCCGACGTCTACGATGCCTTGACCGGTGTGCGCCCGTACCGTGAGCCGATGTCACGCGACCAGGCGAACGCCGAACTGGTCAAGGCGTCAGGGAACCAGCTCGATCCGGCGATTGTCCGTGCGTGGCTGGGAATAGCTGAAGGCGTCCGATGCTCGTAATCGTTGGTCTCTTCATCGTCTTCGGCGCGACGGCGCTCGGCTACTGGGAAGAGGGTGGCGCCTTTGGCGTCCTGTACCAGCCGGCGGAGTTCATCATCATCGCGGGCGCCGCAATCGGGAGCATGGTCTGCAGCACGCCGATGCCGGTGCTGAAGGCCATTGGCGGCCAGCTGAAGTCGGTGATGGGGGCTGGCACGTCGGCAGCCGACTACAAGGAGCTGCTGGCGCTGCTCTATCAGATCTTCAAGCAGGTGCAGCAGCAGGGCGTGATGTCGCTCGAAGCGCACTTCGACGATCCGAAGCAGAGCTCGATTCTCAGTAAGTACCCGAAGTTCCTGGCGCGGCACGACGCCACCGACTTCCTGGCCGATTCGGTGAAGGTCCTAATCGTCGGCGGCATCGCCCCTCACGACCTCGAATCGCTGATGGACGAGGACCTCAGGGTGCATCACGATGACGCGCTGAAGCCTTCCAACGCACTGCTCAAGGTCGGTGACGCGCTGCCCGGGCTCGGCATCGTCGCCGCCGTGCTTGGCGTTGTCATCACCATGGGTCACATCGACGGTCCGCCTGCCGAAATCGGCGAACGCGTCGGCGCGGCGCTGGTCGGAACGTTCCTCGGGATTCTGCTGTCGTACGGCATGGCGCAGCCGATTGCCGGCGCGCTCGAGAGCCGCGTCAACGACGACATGTATTACTGCGCGTGCATCAAGGCGGGACTGCTTGCCATCTACAAAGGCAACCCGCCGGCGATCGCCGTGGAGTTCGCACGCCGCGTGCTGCCGCATCACGTCCGTCCGTCGTTCAACGACACGGAGAAGTTCTGCAAGGAAGCTACACAGGCGCACCCGAAGGCGGCATAACACGTGGCGAACAACCAGCCAGTCATCATCATCAAGAAGGTCGTGCACGGCAAGCACCCCCACCACGGCGGGGCGTGGAAGGTGGCGTACGCCGACTTCGTGACCGCGATGATGGCGTTCTTCCTGGTGATGTGGCTGGTGAGTCAGAACCCCGAGACGAAGCGATCGGTCGCCCAGTACTTCCGCGACCCTGGGGCGTTCGCCATGGGTGGGTCGGGTGTGCTGCCGGGTTCGGATTCGGGCACGGTTGGCGGTGGCGCGACCGAGGGTGCGCCGTCGCAGGCCGCGCAGTCCAAGGCCGTCCTCGAAGCCACGGCGCAGCACTTGAAGGACACGCTTGCGACGAGGTTTGCAGACGTCAAGGACCGCATCGACATCGTCGTGGGTGACGATGGGTTGCTGATTGAGCTGCGTGAGGCGCCCGATGACGGCTTCTTCGGGAGCGGCAGCGCGTCGGCGAAGCCCGAGACCGTCCGGGTGCTGACGGCGATTGCCGCCGAGCTGCAGGAACTGCCGAACAAGGTGGCGATCGAAGGACACACCGACAGCCAGCCCTACGGGACCAGGGAAGGGTACGGGAACTGGGAGCTGTCGGCCGACCGCGCCAATGCGGCACGCCGCATTCTTCAGGCACAGGGCCTCGACTCGCAGAAGGTCGAGGCCATCCATGGCTACGCCGACACCCGACTCAGGACGCCCAGCACGCCGCTCGACGCCGGTAACCGGCGCATCTCGATCTTCGTGCGTCGCACCGAGGCAGCCAGGCCCGTCGCGGGCGTGCCGGCAGGGGCCTCGGCGGAGAAGAACGCGAACGTGGCACCCACGGCCGAACGGACCGCACCCTGACGAGCGAGCCTGTGGCAGACGGTGCCGTAGCCCTCCACGCGCATGGCGTTTCGCCCGACGCCGTCACGGCGTTGCTCGTCGACGCCGATCGGTCGTTTGTCCAGTTTGCGCGCGAGGAACTGAACCAGACGAGCGGGCAGCCGGTGTGCCTGCTCCATGCCTCGACGCTCGAGCAGGCGGACGCCATCCTCCGCGAGACGCCGGTTGCCGTCGTGCTGCTCGAGCGACACCTTCCAGACGGCGACAGCCTCGAATGGATCCGGAACAATCGCACCACGCTGCAGGCGGGCATCCTGCTCCTGAGCGGGGAAGGGCGTGAGCCGTCCTCGTTCGGCTCCCTCGGGCAGGACCTGCTGGTCAAGTCGCACCTCGACGGCGACCACCTGGCCGATGCCATCCGTCAGGCGGCCGAACGGGAACGCACGCGTCAGGAACTGCTGCAGAATCGCGAACAGTTCCAGTCGCTGATCGAACATGCGCGCGACCTGATCACGGTCGTCGATGAAGCCGGGGTCGTGGTTTATCAGAGCCCGGCAACCGGTGCGTTGCTCGGCACCGCGCCGCAGGCGCATCACGGCAGCTCGTTTGTGGAGATTGTCCATCCGGAGGACGCGGCCCGGGCACGTCTGCTCCTCGAGCAGGTGTTTACGGACGACCTGACCCCGATCGACGAGTTCAGGCTGCCGCACGCCGACGGTTCGATGCGCACCTTCGAGGTCGTGGCCTCGCGGATGACGCTTGGCACCGGCGAGCGTCGTGCGGTGCTGAACGGCCGCGACATCACCGAGCGCAGGAGCGCCGAAGACGTGCTGCGGGTGCGCGAGGCGCAACTCCGTCAGGCACAGAAGATGGAGGCCGTCGGCCGACTGGCCGGCGGCATCGCCCACGACTTCAGCAATGTGCTGACGGTGATCTCGGGGGCGTGCGAACGCCTGCAGGACGACATCACGCAAGGTAGCGCGAAAGCGGGGCAGGTGGACGTCATCCTGCGGCACTGTGCGCGTGCGACGGCGTTGACGCGTCAGTTGCTCGCCTTCAGTCGCCAGCAGACGATTGCTCCGCGCATCGTCGATCTCGGCGAGCTGGTCGGGCGAGCCAGCGAGCTCATCGCACAGCTGATCGGATCGAACATTGCCGTGGACGTCGATCTCGATCCCGACATGCGTCCAGTGGAAGTCGACCCGGTGCAGATGGAGCAGGTGCTGATGAACCTGGCCATCAACGCCCGGGACGCGATGCCCGACGGCGGTACGCTCCGCGTCGTCGTCCGCAACGTGACCGTGACGTCGGCGATGGCGGCTCTTCGGCCGCCGATGATGCCGGGCGACTACGTGCGGATGGACGTGAGCGACACCGGGCACGGCATGTCGCCTGAGGTTCAGGCACGGGTGTTCGAACCATTCTTCACCACCAAGGATCCCAGCCGCGGAACCGGGCTTGGACTGGCCACCGTCTACGGCATCATCACGCAGAGTCGGGGACATGTCTGGATCGACAGCGCGCCCGGCCGTGGCACCCGTTTCGAGGTGTACCTGCCGGCAAGTCAGTCGACGCCCGATCGGGACCACGCCGCCCACGCCGGGGATGCTGCGACGACCCAGGCAGCGACGATCCTCGTGACCGAGGACGATCCGGATCTGCGCAGCCTCCTCATCGATACGCTCGAGGCGAAAGGCTACACCGTCGTCGAAGCCGGCGGTCCGTCGGAAGCGCTTGGCGTGGTTGCCCGGCACGAGGGAGCCATTGACCTCCTGCTGACCGATTTGATCATGCCGGGCGGTTCGGGCAGAGAGCTGGCGCGACGGATGTCGTCCACCCAGCCGCGCCTGAAGGTGCTTTACATGTCGGGGTACGGGGAGCCCAGCCCGGAGCGGGGCGCGCTCCTCGAGCCTGGCGACCCGTTCCTCGCTAAGCCCTTCACCAGGCAGCAGTTGCTGCAATCCATCAACAGCCTTCTGCGCTGACCGTGTGGTCGGCCAACGCTCAAGCTTCGTTCGGTACCGCCGATTGCCCGAGTGAGCCCGTAGGAGGGTCGCGTGTCGACCTCCGAGGCCTCGTGATCGAATCATGATTTCCAACGCCGCCAGACGAGCACCGGCACATGCCACCGCTCCCAGCCTCGAGGTTGGCGTTGCGCACGATTTCAAGAACCTGCTCTTCGTCATCACGGCGCACTGTCAGCGATTGATCCAGACGCTTGACCCGGAAGACATCCGACGGCGGGACGTCGAGGCGATTGCGGTTGCGGCCGACCGTGCCGTGGCGCTGACCCGTCAGGTCCTGGAGCACGGCCGCGCGGTCGCACCGCCGGTGCGATCAATTGATCTCAACCTCCTCCTTGGTGAGCTGCAGGGACTGTTGCACGGTCTTGCCGGCGAGCGTGTCCGCCTGGCCTGGAGCCTCACCGAAGATCTGTGGCCGCTGCGCGTGAACCAGACGCAGCTCGAGCAGATCGTCGTCAACCTGGTGGCCAACGCGCGTGATGCCATGCCCGATGGCGGCCAGCTGACGATCAGCACCGAGAACCGCGTGACCAATGAGGGCCGTACCCGCGAGTGGGTGGTGCTCACCATGCGCGACACCGGCATCGGCATGCCACCCGATGTGCAGGCACGGATGTTCGATCCGTACTACACGACCAAGGGTGCTGACGGGACAGGCGTCGGGCTGGCAACCGTCAAGGCCATCGTGCAGGCCAGCGGTGGTCGAATCGAGGTCGAGAGTGCGTCGGGGGCGGGCACCGCCATCAGCGTCGTGTTGCCACGCGACGCCACCGTCCTGGTCATGCCACCTCCAGCATCGACCGAGGCCAATGCTTTACGCCGTGAGCGACCCGCGCGTCCGCGCGTGCTGCTGGTCGACGATGAGCCGGCGGTACGGGACCTGCTCGCTCACTGCCTGGAACTTGAAGGGTATGAGGCCGTTGTTGCCGCCACCGGGCAGGAGGCGATCGACCTGATCGGCCGACACACTGGCGCGCTCGATGCCCTGGTCACCGATGTGAATCTTCCGGACTTCCCGGGGCAGGTTGTCGCGGCAGAGATGCTGCGGCGCAGCCCTGGCATTGGTGTCGTCCTGATCTCGGGATCGTCTGAAGGGGTGTCGCGAGACGCCTGCCCGAGCGCTCCGTTGTTGATGAAGCCCTTTTCCCTCGCCGACTTCAAGCGCGCGATTGCCAGCGCAGTCGGCGACCGCCACGTCCTCTAGACGGGCGCTTTCCGTTGAGACTCTGATGGCCCAGGTTGCCCGAGACGAATTTGCCGCGCTGGTTGACGACACGCTGATGGCCGTTCACGCGGCCAATGTGCCCGACCAGCTCGATCGTGACGCGGTCAGAGTGCTCAACGCCCAACTCGGTAATGTGCGACAGCGTGCCGAGCGGGAACGTCTCGTTCGCATCGCCAACATCGCGAACCATCTGCAGCGGCTGCTCACTGCGATCGAAGCGGAGGAGCCAGGCGATCGACATGCAGCGACCGTTCGTCGCGGGCTCGATGTGTTGTCGTTGCTCGCGCAGGACGCCGAACGTCAGCGCGCCGGACATCCCGCCGCGGCGCTTGACGATGCGGTCGAATGCTTCGTCGATCAGGTCGAGCGCACCATCAGAGGTGAGCGCGGGGCTCGTATAATGAAGTTTCCCAAGGCCCGCACGCGCGCGGCGGTTGCGGACGCCCCCGTGTCATGCCCGACTCCACCTGGAACAATCTAGAGACCGTCGTTCTCACGGGCTCGGTCGAAGACCTGCGTTCGGCGAGTCTGCCTGTCACGGCGGGTGCGCTGGTGGTGGACTGTGGAGAACCGTATGCGGCACTGCTCGTGCTGCTGCCCCGGACCAAGGCACCGGTCATTCTCCTAGCGGACACTGACGTGGCTGGCGCCGCCAGCCTCGTCGCGGCCGGTGCCGACGATGTGCTGGCACGGAGCGCGCCGTTTGCCGAGGTGATGCGCGCCGCCCGGCATGCGGTGGCACGCCGCAGGCAGCAGGCCGGTGGCGCAGGTCGCGTCATCGCCACTCCGCCGCAGACCGCTCCGACCCAGAGCACCGTCATTACCGGGCGGGACAGTCGTGAAGTGGCCGAGAGCTCGGGTGCCCGGCCTCGCGACACCGGGCCGGCGGAGATGCCGCCTCAGCTGCAGGTGGCCGGGCGGCTGGCGGGCGGCGTTGCTCACGACTTCAACAACCTCCTGCAGGTGATCGGCGGCAGCGCCGAGGGGCTGGTCCATGAACTCGAGGCCGGCGACCCCCGTCGCGAGGCGGCCCAGGCGATCGTGGACGCGTCGCGCCGTGCCGCCACGCTGACTCAACAGCTGCTCGCCTTTGGCCGGCGGCAGACGCTCATTGCCAGCCCGATCGACATCTCTGCGCTCATCACTGAAGCTCTTCCGCAGTTGAGGGGCCGCGTCGGGCAGCGGGTGAAGGTGACGACCCGGCTCGCCGCCGACCTGCCGCCTGTGCATGCCGACCGGTCCCAGGTGCTGGAAGTGCTGTCGAACCTGGCCGACAACGCCGCTGAGGCGATGCCTGAGGGCGGCACCCTGGCGATCAGCAGTGGAATGGTCGAGGTGGACGAGGAGATGCGCCGCGCACGCCCGTGGCTGCACCTGGGCCCGTTCATCCGGATTCAGCTCACCGATACCGGTGCCGGCATCGAGGACCAGGCGCTGCCGCACCTGTTTGAACCGTTCTTCAGCACGAAGTCCCAGTGGGGGCGGACTGGCCTGGGTCTGGCGTCGGTCTACGGCGTCATCAAGCAGAGCGGTGGGTTCATCTGGGTGGAGAGCAAGGTCGGGCAGGGTACGCGAGTCACCATCCTGCTTCCGCCTGTGGTCGAAGTAGCGGCGCCAGTTCCGGTGGAGAAGGTTCAGCGCGGGCGTGTCGTGCTCGTTGAAGACGATGAAGGTGTGCGTGAACTGCTGGCAGGCGTGCTCGCGCACTACGGCTATGAGGTGGTGGCGTATCCCAACGCCGAGGACGCGCTGGGGCACACGGCTGCATTCGACCTGTTGCTGAGCGACGTGCTGCTGCCGGGCATGAAGGGGCCTGACCTTGCGCGCGAGATGCGTCGCAAGCATCCGGGCGTGCCCGTCCTGCTGATGTCTGGTGACACCGGTCACGTCGTCGATCCGAAGGAACTCGACGTGAAGGGCTTCCTGCAGAAGCCGTTCAGCGCGCGGACGCTGGTCGCGCGGGTCGAGGAACTGATCGCGAACCCGAAGCCGAAGAAGCGCACGCCGTAGCGACAGGCGGCGAGCGCTCGCAGGCGCGCCGGGTCCATTCTCCGGGCGTCGTCTCTCTACTTGGGAACTGATCCGCAACGCGTCATACTCATGAGCTGACTGGTTGGTTCGTGGGATGGATATGAGCACGCGAAGCGCGGAGGGCAGGTGACGATCGGGATTCTCGACCAACTAGCGCAGCTCATCGAGCGCGAACGCGAGGCTCTGCTCACGGCGTGGCGAGCGCAGGTCCGGGCCCTCCCGGCAGCGCAAAAGCTCGACGTGCCGACGCTCAACGATCACATTCCGCACCTGCTGGCGGAGCTTGCGAGCGCCCTGCGGTCCGGGTCGAACGAGACCATCGCTGAAGCCCTGATCGAGGGCAGCCCGCCCGCACACGGATTGCAGCGCGTCAAGGACGCATTCGAGATCGACGAGGTCGTCGCCGAGTACAACATCCTGCGCGGTTGTATCCACGACCTGGCCGACCGGAACGGATTGAGCATGCAGGGGAAGCCGTTTCATGTCCTCAACCGCGTCCTTGATGGAGCGATCGGGTCAGCGGTGCAGACCTTCGCCACCCAGAAAGCGCTCGAAGTGCAGCATCGGCGGGAAGAGTATCTGGCATTTGTCGCCCACGACCTTCGCACGCCACTGAGTGCGGTGTCGCTCTCTGCGCGGGTGCTCGAGGTGATCCTCAAGCGGGCCGGTGTCGAAACGCCGGAGACGACCCAGAAGTTCAAGACTCTCAACCGGAACGTGCAACACCTGCAGGATTTGATCGCGAAGGTGCTCCTGGAGAACACGAACCTGGAGACCGAGGTGAGCGTCAAGCTGGAGCGCCGCCGATTCGACCTGTGGCCTTTGGTTGAAGACCTCATTCACAATCTCCACCCCATCGCCGGGACGGACTCGACGCGTCTGGTCAACGAAGTCCCAGACGACTTCGTCGTCTACGCGGACGCCAGTCTGCTGCGACGGGTGTTCCAGAATCTGATTGCCAACGCGATCGCCTACACGCCGCGCGGGGAGGTTGTCATCGGGGCGATCGTGACGGTCGCCGACGGCACCGTGGAGTGTTTCGTTCGCGACAATGGCGAGGGTATACCGGAGGACCGTCGGCATACTGTGTTCGACAAGCGCGAGACGGACCTCGAAAAGGAAGGCGGGCTTGGACTGGGTCTCGCGATTGTCAAAACGTTCGTCGAGGCCCACGGCGGGTTGGTGTCTGTGCAGAGCGAACTCGGTGTAGGCTCGACATTCCGGTTTACGCTCCCCGAACAACAACGGCAAGAGGACCTCCCATGAGCAATGTGCAGCTCGCGAAAGACATCTACACGGCATTCGGTCGCGGCGACATCCCGACGGTGCTGGGTTTGTTCCATCCCGAGATTGAATGGCGAGAAGCTGAGGGTAACCCCTACAGGCCGGATGGCGCTCCCTGGGTGGGGCCGCAGGCCATACTCGAAAAGCTCTTCATGCGGCTCGGATCGGAGTGGGAAGGTTTCACGGTCACCGTGGGGACGCTTCACGACGCCGGCGAGCACGTGGTGATGGAGGGCCGATACGGCGGCCTCTACAAGCCCTCAGGCACGCGCGTCGATGCTCAGGTGTGTCACGTGCTCCGCTTTCGGGATGGGAAACTCTCGAGCTTCCAGCAGTACGTCGACACGGGACAACTCCAGACGGCCATGGCGACGCGCTGAGAGACGCCCCACCTTGCCGGACCGGCGCGCACCTGGCAGCCCGAAGCGCGAAGAGCGTCAGCGGTCGGTGATCTGCAGGTTCTGGCGGACGCGGCGGAAGACGCTCGAGTAGGTCGGCACGTCCTGTCGCGGTGCCACGCCAATCACGTACAACACCTGCCCGTCGCGCAGCTGGGTGGTGGACAGCTCGACCACCTCGGCCTGCCCGGTGACCTCCGAGACGTTGCTCAACGTGGCGGTGAAGCCGACGCGGCCGCCGATGTTGTCGCTGGCCGTGTTGCCCTGCTGGCGCAACTGCGGGTTCGATTGCGCGAACGATTGCAGCAGCGCAGTGGTGTCACGCGCCAGATTGCCCGTGCCCTGCGTAAGGCCCAGCTCGATGCCGTGCGTGAACGCGGTGCCGTTCTGGCCCTGGAAGTAGGCGCCGTCCGGTGTGTAGGTCACGGTCTTCTCCCCACCCCGTGGTCCCCAGTTCGCAGGCACGCTGAGGCGCAGCAGGTTCCCGGCGCGGTAGGTTCGGTACTGCCCTGATGGCGCCTGAACCTGCACGGTCCGTGTGGGTGTGGTCGAGCCGCTGGCGCTGGTGTTGCCGTTGCCGACGTTGCCCGTCTTCTGCATCTGCGCGATCTGCTCGGCCGTGTACGCGGCCGGCATCGATGTGAGCCTGGCCTGAACAGTTCTGAACTCGTCGTTCGGAGCAATCCCGCCACCTTCAATCCGGAGTGACTGCGACTCCTTGATGATCGCCTGGTAGCGATTGCCTGGATCAGGGTGGCTGCTCAGCCACTCGGGACCACCGCTGCCACCCTCACCCTGGATGGTCTTGAACATGTTCGCCATCTCGCGCGGGTCGTAGCCGGCGCGGGCGAGAAGCTGCGCGCCCATGATGTCGGCCTGGGTCTCGTACTCACGGCTGAACTTCATGAAGTACGCGCCGAGGCCAAAGTTCGAACCCTGCGCGATGATGCTGCCGGCGGTGCCCCCGACAATCGCTCCGAGCACCTGGCCGGCCACCGCACCGATCTGGAATTTCTGGCCCTTGGTGGCCTGCGCCGTGCCGTGACGCAGGAAGACGTGCGCCAGCTCATGCCCCATGACGCCGGCGACCTCACCTTCGGTCTTGGCGGCCTGAATCATGCCGCGGTTCAGGAACATCGGCCCGCCCGGCAGCGCAAACGCGTTGATCTCCTTCTGGTTCACTTCATCGAAGGAGTACTTGAACTCGGCGTGCTGAAGATCGGCTGGAATGGCACCCACGAGTCGGCGTCCGACCCGGTCAACCCACTCCGAGACCTGACGGTCTTCGAGGAGTGGCAGTTCCTTGCGGGCCTGTGTTGCCGCCTCCTGGCCGAGCTTCACATCGTCAGCCGGCTTGTACTTGTTGGCGGGCGGGACGACGCGCGTCTGGGCGGTGAGTGAGAGGGTGACGCCGAGCACGAGCGCGGCCGGCAGGATCACTCGAAGGGAGCGGGTGAAATATGCAGCCATGGACCAAGCCCTTTGCAATCTGTTGACCATTCAGTACCGGATGACTACGCCGGCGGAAGCGCGCCAGAAGCTCAGCCGCGTGCTGCCGGATGTAGTTGTTGCCGACCCATCGGGGGCAAGGTTGCGAAACTGACGAAGATCGAATCGTATGCCGGTAAAGGGCGTCAGGAAACCGATCACGCCCCCGCCGACGTTCATGGCCAGGAGATCGCTGTCGAAGGACAGCAGCCCCAGCGCGTCGCTGCTGCTCGCATGCATCAGGCCGACGCCACCGACGAGATAGGGCCTCAGCGACTCCCGCGTGACCGACAGTGGCACGGCGATGATGATGCTCCCGGTGGCGGTTGTCACCGAGCTGTCCAGCACCAGCGCCGACGCCTTGTCGCGCTCGAAGAAGTGCGGCGTGTGAGCGATGTCCGCTTCCAGCCCGACGATGCCGTCGGTGAGCCACGCGGCGCTGCCGCCGAAGGTGAACTTCCGCGAGCCCGCGCCCTGATCGAGGTCGACGATGGTGGTGGCGCCGCCGAACACCGTGCCGAGGTGCGGGATGATCAGCCAGTCAGCCGATGCCCGCACGGGGGAGATCAGGAGTGCACCAAGCGCCAGAATGCACAGTGCCCACCACCGAGGTCGACGAGAGGCCGGGTTCAACTGATGAAGAGGCGCAGGAACGTGCGCGCAAAGACCGACTGCGTGACGTCTGGAGCCTGCGGGTTCAGCGTGTTGGTCAGGCGATCGCTGTTGGCGAGAAGAATCAGGGTCAGTCGCCGGTCGGGAATCTTGACGATGAGCGACGAGTAGGCGTCGGTCGCCACACCAAACTGCCAGACGATACGCTGACCGGAGTACTGTTGAACGAACCAGCCCAGCCCGGTTGGTCGACCTGAAGGCGAGTTCCACGCCTGTGCGAGCAGCGACGGCGAAAGCATGACGCCGTCCGCGAGCGCCGTATCGAACTGCGCCAGGTCGCGCACGGTCGAAATCACTCCCGTGGCTGCGCTCACGCCTGGCGCTGGCGAATAATCAGACCGCGTGGCGACGCCTTTCGAATCCAGCCGATACGGCACGGCAACCCGGCGCAAGGCGTTCGAGTAGCGGTCGAGCTGCGCGGTGGTGAAGAAGCGCGAGCGGGGCGAGGACACCGCGTCGAGCCCGGGCACCGAATCGACCATGGCAAACCCGCTGAGGACGGTGTCGGCGAGCAGGTCGTCGAACTCAGCCTTGGCGCATTCACCAGCGACGTCGGTGAGGGTCGAGTAGCGCCCCGGATCGTACCGATATTGCCCTTCCGCGGACGTGTGCGAGAGCAGGTTCTCGATCGTGGTCGTGGGTTCGGTAAATGGCGTCCAGCGCAGAATCCGGTCGGTCAGCCTGCCACGACCGAGCTCGACACACTGATACAGGGCGATGGAGGCGCCGATACTCTCAGTAAGGCCGGTGATGGGGTAGGGCGTCGTGGCGGTGGCGTTGACGTTGGCGTTGACGTCGGACTTGCCGAACGCGCGTTCCCAGGTTCGACCGTCTTCGACGACGGCGACGGAGAGCCCGGGGATACCGAATTCGAGCCTGAGCGCGTCGAGATAGCGCTCGAACAGGCCAAGGGTGAGCGCCGAGCCGGAGCTCTGGGCCGAACCGTGCGCCACCAGCAGGGCACACGCGCTGACCGTGACGAGGGCGAGCCGGAATGTCTTCACAAGACGCTCAAACAGTGTGGCCAAATCATAGCATCTGGCTGAGATTGGCCGTGGTAAACCCTGATTTCGTGTGCTAGAGTGACAACCGTGAAGTTCTGCCGGCCAGGCGCTCTGGCCGCCCTTGCGTTGTTCGTCGGGCTCTCGACCATCACCCTCAGGGCCGAAGAGCTTCGGATCGTCCCGCTCGTTCGGGACGGCAACGTGCTCGTCACCTTCCAGCTCACCGAAGGCTTCACCGACCAGGTTCGCGACGCGATCCGAAGCGGCCTCAAGACCACCTTCACCTTCAACGTCGAACTGCGCCTGGCTGTGCCGGCCTGGGTAGACCGCACGATAGCGACCTCGGTCGTGACCAACAGCGTCGAGTACGACAACCTGACGCGTGAAGCCAGGCTGATGCGCACCCGCGACGGACGCACCGAGAAGCAGGACGCCACGAGCGACGACCTGGTCATTCGGGAGTTCATGACCGGCTTTTACCGGATGCCGCTCTTCCGGACGACCGAGCTCGAAGCCAACCGCGAGTACTACGTGCGCGTCGTTGCGACCGCGCGCCCGACCAATGGTGTGCTGCTCTGGCCCTGGGGCACGGGCACGTCGGGTCAGGCGAAGTTCACCTTCCTCCGCTAAGCGTCTCGCTACGGCGCGACGCGGCTCCGCGTCATCACCATGTCGATCGCGGTTCGGCTCTGCTGAAGCAGCGTGCGCAGTTGCTCGCCGAAGCGTCCGATACCCCGGATCGGGGCCAGCTTCGCCGCCGGGTCTGTGGACTCTCCAAAAAACGGCATCAGCCGCGCTGCCATCATCTGATAGTCGCTGGTGAAGCCTTCGGCCATCATGAGCGCCACATCAATCTCTTCCCGCACCGCGGTGGCGGTGTAGCTGGCCGTGGCGTCGGGTGCCGCGCGCCGGGCCGCGCCCTCGGTGCACTCAACCAGGCGTTCGGCGATCTCGAGCGACTGCTTCTGGTCTATCTGGGTGCCGGTCAGCACCAGGCCCGCGGCAAACGCTGGCCGGGGAGGCGTGCGACGCAGCTCAACATTGATGAGGGCGAGGTTCTGGGTAGCGACGTCGATCAGTTCAACCAGTGCGTACGCTTCGCCGAAGCAGGCGAGTATCCGACCGTGAGCGGTGGCTTCGTAGATCGCCGGAGTCTGGGCACGGCCGGGCGCTGCAACAAGGAGCAGCGCAATCAGCGCTCCGGACACGGTGGAGATATGGCGGGCAGGCAGCATGGGCGGAGGTTACCACGGTGCGCGGCACCCGCCGTCAGCGGCGAGCGCCGGAGGCCGGCGCGCTGAGCGGCGGCATCTGCACGGGAAGCGTACCCGGTGCGGCAGGCGGTGGCGGGGGAGCCAGCGTGACCTCTGACTGTTTCCCGTAGACGATCTCGATGCTCTGTCTGGATTCGCCGGTCGCGTGCTTCACGACGATCTCGCGTGTGCCGATCGGCACCGCGATCGGCCCGAGCGGTGCCACCCCGACGCGCTCACCCTCGACGAACACTTCCGATCCGGGCTCGGTGGTGACGACCAGGGCTCCCATCGGCAGCATGACCGTGTGCGCGGTCACCTCGCTGGGCTTGATCTCGACGGTGAACTCGCTCCTGAAATTGAAGCGCTTGTTCTCGAGCACGATCGCGCGCGGGCCAGGCGCGACGACCAGTTGTCCGTCTTCAGTGCTGCCGAGGCGACGGCCGTCCACGCGGACATCGGCGGGGATGCGCGAGAAGACCGACAGGAAGCCTGCGGCCATGTCCTGAGCGACGGCGAGGGGTTGATCGGCTCTGACGCGCACCGCGCGATTGATCGAGATGCCCTCGGCCTGGAACACCACGTTGTGCGTTCCGACCGCCAGGTCATTCAGCGTCAGCGGCGCGGTTCCGCGGTTCTGGCCGTCGATGATGATCGTCGCGCCCGTGGGTGTGGATTCGAAGGTGACGTCGCCGCCGACGCGTCTGGCGGCGGGTGCGGCTGCGGGCTGCGCGGCGGCAGCCGGTGCGGGTTCGGCCGGCGCGTTCCACTGCACGCGAACCGGGAGCAGGTTGTACGAGGCCGTCGCCGCACCGATCAGCAGGAACGCCGCAACAGCAGGGACGCGCCACTTCTTCCATGCGGGATCGGCCGGGGGTTGGGTGAAGACCGACGGACGTTCGGGCGCGGGACGGCGAGGCTCGGCGGCGACCGGGCGAGGCGCCACGATGTCGTCTGCGGTCTGCAGCACCAGCGGCGTACGCGGCGGCTCGGCCTTGCTTGCCGCGTGCCCGGACGGGATCGAGAAGGCGCGGCTGTCGGCGCCCTGCGCCGGCGCCTGCGGGACGCGACGCATCGGATCGAGACGGGGCAGCCCTGTTGGCGGCGGCGCGGCCGCGCGTTCCTTGTTCGCCCTGGCGACCTCGGCCGCAATGGCGTCAGCGGCCGCCTTCTGTGCGTGTTGCGCCGCGGTGTCGCGGACCTGTGACAGCTGCGCGCGCAGCTCGGCGAGTTCGGTCGAGCGCTGCTTGTCCGCTTCGGCGCGGAGCTGGCTGACCTCGGCGGCGATGCGCGCCTCCGACTCGGCGCGGACGCGGTCGAGCTCGGCCTTGAGTGCCGCTTCAGCTGAGGCACGCGCGTCTTCGGCGGCGGATTCGCGCAGGCGTTCGGCTTCCTCACGGGCGGCGGAGCGCTCGGCTTCCCGGGTGCGCTCGGCTTCCTGACGGACGCGCTCGAGTTCTTCCTGCAGACGCTCGGCGGACGCGGCCCGCACGCGTTCGATCTCGCGCTCGACCTCGCGGGCGGCTTCGCGCACCTTCTCGGCTTCCAGCGCCACTTCGGAACGCTCTGACCGGGCGCGATCGGCCTCGCTGCGCAGCCGTTCGACTTCCTCCTGCACGCGCGCCTCCGCCTCGGCCTTGACGCGCTCGACTTCGCGGCCCATGGCACGAGCGGCGGCCTCTTCAGCGGCAGCGCGAGCCTCGCTGATCGCCGTCGAGCGGAGGGCCTCGGCGTCGGCCTGAGCTCGCGCCAGGTCGGCCTCGCGCTCGGTGAACGCGTCGGCGCGGGCCCGCTCGGCCTCGAGCCGGACGCGCGCAATTTCTTCCTCGAGTCGTTCCGCAGACGTCGTGCGCACGCGCTCGATTTCGCGTTCGACCTCCCGGGCTGCCTCGCGCACCTTTTCGGCCTCGAGCGCGGCTTCGGAGCGCTCGGAGCGGGCGAGCTCAGCCTCGGAGCGGGCGCGCTCGGCTTCGGTGCGCAACTGCTCGACCTCGGCCTGCATCCGCGCCTCGGCCTCGGCCTTCACGCGGGCGACTTCACGCTCCATCGCGCGCGTGGCGGCTTCTTCTGCGGCGCTCCTGGCCTCGATGATGGCGGCGTGGCGAAGTGCCTCGGCTTCAGCCTGGGCGCGGGCGACGTCGGCTTCGCGCTCGAGTGAGGCATCGTCGCGGACACGCTGCGACTCAGCGGCGGCCTGCTGGACTTCGGTGCGGGCCCGCTCGATTTCGGCCGCGAACGTCTGTTCCGCCTGGGCGCGTGCACGGGCGAGCTCTTCGGAGAAGGTGCGCGAGGCTTCGGCCTCGGCCGTTTCCCGCGCCAGGCGTGCGGCTTCGGTGACGCGCTCGTCAACGACCGCCTGGATGCGCGCAAGTTCTTCCGACCGGTCCTGCTCGGCCTGCTCACGGACGCGGCTGACTTCGGCGGTCAGCGTGCTCTCCGCCTCGCTGCGCACGCGGTTCAGCGTGGCGTTCAGTGTCTCCTCGGCCTCGGTGCGGACGCGCGCCAGCTCGGCGGTCAACGCCTCACGGGCTTCGGTCTCGGCCTCCGCGCGGGCACGGGCCACCGCGTTCTGGCGGACGACTTCGGCTTCGGCCTGGAGCTGGGCCATCTGCGCCAGGCGTTCCTGCGCCGCAATCGCCTCGGCCTCCCGCGCCTGGCGGGTCACCTCGTCGACGCGTTCCTCGGCGGCCTGCGCATGCGCGAGCTGCGCCTGGCGAGTGCGTTCGGCATCGTCGCGCGCCCGCTCGTAGGCGGCCTGCACTTCCGCGAGCTGCGTCTGGCGTTCCTGTTCGGCTTCCTCGCGCGCCTTGATGACCTCGTTCGTGAGCGTCTGCTCGGCTTCGACCTTGACGCGGTTGAGCGCGTCGGAGACGGTCTGCTCGGCTTCGGCACGAACCCGCGCCAGTTCTCCAGCCCACGCCTCGCGCGCTTCGGCTTCCGCGTCCTGACGAGCCTGAGCGACGGTCGACTGACGCAGCGCTTCCGCCTCGATGCGGAGCCGGGCGAGTTCCTCCTCGCGCTGCTGTACCGCTTCCTGCTGCAGTCGCTCCAACTCCGTGGCCAGCTTCTGCTCCGCCTCGAGCTTGATCAGAGCGATTTCGGCGGCGTGCACTTCGGGGTCCACGCCCGGTTCGTGCAAGGGCATGGGCATCGAGCGTTCGGCCTCGATCAACGACGTGAGGTCAACGCTCTCTTCTTCCTCGTCCTCGCTGATCGCCGACTCGTCAACCTCGATGCCCACGGACCCGGATTCGGAGTCGTATTGACTGAGCAGGGTCGCAAGGTCCGCTGTGCTCATCTCCGCCGGCGTGGTCGTTTCGGCGGGTGGGGTGGAGACTACGGTGTCGAAGGCAGGGTCGAGCGAGGCCTCGAGCGAGACTTCTTCACCCACCTCTTCCAGCCGGAACTCTTCGGCCGCGGCAGCGTCGGCGACTGTTGCCATCGACGGGGGCTCGTCGAACGCGGCGTCCGGCTCTGGAGGGTCCTGGCGGGGCAGGGCGGGCGGAGCCCACAGCCCGAGGACGCCGGCGGGGCAGGGGATTGGCAGCACGGGGCCGGTGCTCTCGGAGGACGACGAGTCGCTCGTGCTCGATTCGGAGCTCGTCGATGCCGACGACGAAGACGTGTCGCTGCTGCTGCCGTCGATCGCCGTCGAGGTGCTCGCGTCGGATGTGGAGGTCGTGTCGGCGGTCGTGGTCGCGGTTCCGGCGCTCGTCGATGTCCCCGTAGAAGTGCTCGCGCTGCCGTCGTCGGCGACGACGCTGCCCGACCCACTGCAGGCGAGAAACAGCAGCGCGGTGGCGAGTGCAATCCGCATCAGCCCTCGGGGTGATAGTCCGCGCATGCGTCGACGACATCGCCGAGCACGTCCGCGAACGTCGTCGCGAGCTCGCCCGCGCAGATGTCCTGCAGGATTCCGTGATCACCGAGGCTAGCGAGCACCGAGTGGATGCGCCGCCCCGGCGTCGCGGTGCCGTAAGGCCCGAAGCACGTCGTCTTCGGCATCTCGAACACGCCGGGATCCCCGGCGATCGCGAGCATCACGAGCCGCTGCACGTCGCCGTCGACCGCGGCGAGCATGCGCTCGCGCAGCTCTGTCATCGGCGCCGCGTCGTCCTGCGTGTCCTCGTCGGTGAGGATCACGACGACCAGCAGCGAGTCCTCGCGAACGAACCCGGCGTTCTTCGGATCTTCGAGCGCGAGCACGGCGTTGAGGACCGGCGTTTCCTCGGTCGACTCCGCCCGCGTGCTCGCGAGGCACGCGAACTGCTCCGCGAACCCGAGTGACGGCGCGACGAGCCACGGCGATCCCTCGATCCCGCACGACGTGAACGTCGACACCGGCTCGGCCGGCTGATCGTGGTGCGTGTGCAGCTCGGTGTCGCCGGGCGCCGCCGAGATCACGCCGACGCGCACGTCGACGAGCGTGTCCGACTGCTCGAGCAGCGCATCCGTGAACTCGGCGAACACAGCGGGTTCACCGTCGTCACCGCGCAGGGCCGCCTGCTCCTCCGCCATGCTCACGGAGCCGTCGATCACGAACAGGATGTCGATATGCTCGCAGCCGCCGGGCACGTCCGGCGGCGGTCGATCGTCGTGCGTCTCGCACGCGAGCGCTGCCTCGGTCGCGAATCCGTCGAGCGCGTCCGCGAGCGAGTGCTCGCTCCAGTCGGCGTAGCGCGCGTGCTCGCCGAGCGCGTAGGTCAGCATGTG
>JBEBGV010000161.1:0-4563 GCA_040081265.1 Vicinamibacterales bacterium | reverse complement strand
CCCTGGCCATCCACCGCATGGACCTGGATGACGCGCTTGGCCAGATCGACCCCCACGCGAACGGCTTCACCTCGCGCTTCACGTTGCGCTTCACGTTGCACCCCAACTCGTGTAATCTGCTCCACGGACTTCCCCTTTCATAGGCTTGAGATTGACGACTTCAATCACCATCAATCTTGGCGCATCGTCGCCGTTGCCCGAAGGTGGGAAGTCCCTTCGCATTCCCGAGCGGACCCGCTCCGGCAAGGCACCCTGGCCGCCCAGAGCCCAGTACTATGTTGCCCTGGTCGGCCAGGGCGCCTCGCCTCCACGGGCGGCTCAGCTCACTCGTTGGGCGTCTACACCTCGGGCGCGTGGCACGGTACCGCTTTGTGGTACTATAGCCGAATGAAGCGTAGGCACCAACGCACGCTCGAGTTGCTCTTCGCACGCCCTACAAGCGGGAATATCCAGTGGCGCGATGTTAAGGCCCTGTTTGTCGAGCTTGGCGCCGACGTCTCGGAACGAGAGGGAAGTCGTGTCGCCGTTGTTCTGTTTGAAGAAGTTCGAGTCTTTCATCGGCCGCACCCTTCGCCCAATACAGACAAAGGAGCCGTGGCGAGCATCCGAAAGTGGTTGGAGCAGCATGGAGTCGAACCATGAACATCATGTCAGTGAACGGGTATCGCGCGAAGATTGAATACGACGAGGAGCTTGATCTCTTTCGCGGTGAAATTCTTGGGCTCAGCGGCGGTGCGGACTTCTACGGTAAGAACACCAAGGAGCTTCGAGCCGAATTCAAGAAGTCGCTCCAAGTTTTTCTTGAGGTGTGCAAGGAGAAGGGCATCGAGCCACGTCGCCACTTCTCCGGTAAATTCAATTTGCGCATTCCCCCCGAGCTGCACGAGAAACTAGCGATTGAGGCGCAGGCGCAAGGCAAGAGCATCAACACGCTGGCCCAAGAGGCGCTGCAAGAGCGGGTCGCCCACTGAGAAAGACGCCCGACCCTTCGTTCCAGCCGACGCGCTCCGGCCTGCGGCCTCCGCGCGCGGCTTACCTCTATCGTTAGGCGTCGCCCCGTCCGTCCGCGAGCCAGGTGATTGCAGACAGTTAAGAGAGTGCTATCATCCAGCCCGTGAACGGAACCCAGCGCAAAACCCTGGAGAGAGTGCTCACCGACCCAGTCAATGGGAACATCGAGTGGGCACGCATCGAGTCCATGCTCAAAGCCGCGGGCTGCAGAGTAGTTGAAGGTGCAGGCTCATCCGTCACGTTTGAGTTCAGTGGCCGGAAGATGACACTCCATCGGCCTCACCCAGGCAAGGAAGCGCTGCGCTACCGAGTCTCGGCCGTACGGGAGTTCATTGAACGAATGGGAATCAAGTCATGATCAATCTCATGTCCTACAAGGGCTACACGGCGAGCATGATCTTCGACGCGGAAGACAAGATCATTGTTGGGCGCGTCCAGGATGTTGACGACATCATTTCCTTCCACGGTGAATCGGTGTCGGAGTTTGAGTCAAACTTTCACGCTGCCATTGAAGACTATCTGGCCGCCTCCGAGGAACTCGGATCGGCTCCAGAAAAGCCGGCCAGTGGGAAAGTCATGTTGCGCATTGCGCCTGAGGTTCATGCCGCTGCGCTCAAGGCCGCCGCAAGGAGTGGGACTAGCCTCAATAAGTGGGCAGAAAGCGCCCTTGGCAAGGCGGCTCGGAAGTCCCCCGCACGTGCAACCGCGCGCAGTGCTGCCTAACCCCCTTGCAGGGACTTCCCGACAAGTCAAGCCGTTGTGAAGTCAGTTGCCTTTCCAAGCTGGTCGCCAGTCGATCTCGGTTTGGACGGTGGCTGCCTCTGCGGACGGGTCCGTTTCCGCACAACTCAAGCGCCGCTGCGGACGCTTGCGTGTCACTGCACGTTCTGCCAAAAGGTAACCGGGTCTTCCTACTTCGCTGAGTCCATGTTCCCGATGAACGCAGTGGTTTTCAACTCAGGAAAGCTGAGTAGCTACGAGCACCTCTCAGACGGAAGCAACAAGAAGGTCTACGTGCACTTTTGCCCAAACTGCGGAACGACTGTGTCGCTCACATTTGAACGCTGGCCGGTCATCAAAGCCATCTCCCGCGGTTGCTATGACGATCCAAACGCGGTCACTGTTTCAAGCCACATCTGGACGCGATCCGCGCAAACAGGCACGGCCCTTCCTGAGGGAGTTGACTGTTTCTCCAAAGCACGGATGACGCTCGATGGACAGGCGGAGCCGTCAAGCAAGCATGCCTCTCCAGTCATGGCGCGTCCCAACAGCGATGCCTAACTCATATCTCAAGCAGACGAGCTCCGCGTTGCACCGCCCACGCGCTGCTTACCTCATACGCTAGGGCGCACCACATCAACCGTTCCCGCAGTCGAATGTCAACGAGTACAGGCCAAGAGCAGCGCCGTTTTGGGCTTCAGTATTTGGAGGCCGCGACAGCCCTGCTTCAGCGCGTCAGGCGCGTCGATCACACTGCCGGCTTGCTTGAGGCGGCTGACCTCCAGTGGTGGTGGCGTACACCACGAAAAAGCGACAACCTGCCCCAGCTGTTCTGGTTTGATGATGATGGCCATCCCGAAGCAGCGGTTGTCATCACTGACTGGGGCGACGGGATCGCTCTCGACCCAATCGTCATGCCGGACGCGACTCCGGAATGGACGAGACATGTCCTCAAGTGTGGGCTTGCGCACGCAAGCGACTTGGGCTTCAAGGAAGTCGAGGTTGTCGTCGATCGCACGGACCAAGCAGCCCGCGACTTGCTAGTCAGGCACGGATTTGTCGTCAAGCCGAGCGAGAACCTGGATGTTGTCCTCGCATGGCTGCCAGCTGCCCACAGGACCAGGGTCGGCACACTCCCAAGAGGCTACCGCTTGTACACCCGAGCTGAAACGCGGCACCGTGCGCATCACATGATTCGTCGGAACGGGAACGAGTTGGAGGCACGCCTAGCGCAGACATCGCTGTACTCCGCAGACCTTGACTTGCTTCTTCTCGATGACCGAGGAGAAGTTGCAGCCTACGGTCTGTTCTGGTTCGACGCGGCAACATCTACGGGCCTCGTCGAGCCAATGCGTACAGAGGATTCGCATCAAAGGTGCGGCCTCGCCCGCCACATTCTTGCAACTGGCGTCGAACGTCTCGCGGCAGCGGGCGCCGAGAGCATCAAGGTCTGTTTCAGGCCAGCCAACGCTGCGGCAAGAGAGCTCTACTTGGGCGCCGGGTTCCGGCCGTGCAAGCAGACCATCATCCTCTCGCACACGGAGATAGGCGGTGCGGCCTAACCCATCGCGCGAGCCGACCCGCTACGGCAAGCAGCGTAAGCCCGGTGAACACCCGCTGTCCCACCGAGCCGGCTAAGCATTCGGTCGAGCCAACGCGCTCCGGCCTAGGGCTCGCCTCAAACTCTAGGCGTCGCATTCCGAGCATTGCCCCTGCGCGCACCAGTCCTGCGGCCTCCCCCTCCGGGCCACTATGCCGGAATCAAATACTCAGGTACGCTTCTACCAAGGTTGACTACGCGAGCTTGGAGGGAAATGGCATGAAGGTTCTGGCAATACGCTTCTGCACAGTCTCACCCGAGGCGAAGGCCTTGGCTGGGTTCCTTGGTGCCCTTGGCATACCCCAGATGGATCTCACAGGGATCCTGCCTACCCCGGAAGATGGTAGCTTCGCTGGTGCAATATTCACCGCGAGCGAGAGTTGGATTGAAGTCTGGCCCGAAGGACCTGGAATGTCGGCCGGTACCATGCTCCAGATCGTTGTAGACGATTCCGACGCCTTTGCTGCCTATGCCAAGTCAAACGGCCTGAGTCCCGAAGGACCGATGGATGCTCACGGAGAGCATATCTATTTCCTCAAGGCACCGGGTGGGCTTCAAGTAGCATTCCAATCCGCACTTGCGAAAGCCGACGACTAACCCATCGCTCAACCTGACCAGCCGGCAAGCCACCTCGGCCCGGTACTGGTCAGCCGCCTGTCACAACCGGTGGGAAGTGCCGCCTGACCGTTCGGGATGGGCAACCGATCGTCAACACGCTGAAGACCATGAAATGGCAAGAACGGGGAAAGCTGCCCGGTGTGACCCACCTCCCGCGCACGTTTCCCGGTGGCCAGCTACGACGTCTTCGGCCGACTGACCTCGCTGCCTTCCAGGCGTACCGCGCCATCCCCGAACTCGGCCGCTATCAAGGCTGGTCGCCCATGGAAGACGCTGAAGCCGCAGCGTTTCTCAATGAGATGAACGGTACCCCTCTGTTCGCGCCCGGGGCGTGGGTCCAGCTCGCCATTGCCGAGCCGACAGGTCGGCTCATCGGAGACGTGGGCATATTCCTGGCGCAAGACGAGCTCGCCGCGGAAATCGGGTTCACGCTGGAGCCCAGTGCTCAAGGCCACGGCATTGCCACCGCCGCGGTCCGCGAGGCCATTCAACTCCTGTTTGCAGCCACACGGGCCAAGTGTGTCGTCGGCATCACAGACAGTCGCAACGCGCCGAGTATTCGCCTGCTCGCGCGCGTCGGCTTCCAGCACAAGGAAAATCGCACGCTCGTCTTT
>JBEBGV010000089.1:0-17172 GCA_040081265.1 Vicinamibacterales bacterium | reverse complement strand
TCCCTCGTCTACTGAAGGAAGCTGATCGTACCGGCGACCGCCAGAGGAGCCGTCAGGATGGCGCCGACGCTGTTCTGGTAAATGGTTCCACGGGCGTCGGTCCCAAACGAACGCTGTCCTGTCGTCCCCACGGTCACCGGCGTCGCCGTGGCGAGGTAGTCGGTGTTGGACGCCGCCACCGTGTTGCATGTGGCGGCAGCCGCCAGCACCGCAACGCCGCCAGCAGCCGTATTGACGAGATAACCACTCTTCCCCGGGGCGACGTTGGCGCCGGCGAGGTCAGGACTGATGAACGGCACGCCCATCGGCGGCGCCGTACTGAGCCCGGCGAGCGTCGTTGCGAACCCACCACCGCCACAGCTGGCGGCAAACGTCGCCTGTGCGCTGTTGATGGCGCGGACCGAACCAATCGCCGAAGCCTCGTTGCCGGACTGACGGGCGCGAAGAAGACCCGGCACTGCAATTGCCGCGATGATGCCAATGATGGCCACCACGATGAGCAGTTCGATAAGGGTGAAACCGCGGTTATCAGTCGTTCGTGTCACAGATGCCTCCCGATTCGGGGTGAAGGGACACCTCACCCATGATTCGTTTAGTTGCGGCATCGGCCATAGTGGTCCCGAACCTTCTAAACAAAACGCTTCAGGCTGTGTCCTCGCGGGCACATCCACCGCAGATTATGGCGTTACTGCGGGAATCGGCACCAGCCTTAGAAACTTGAATGGCCTCAGCGACTGGCCTGGAACGCCGGGACGTGACTGGGCAGGGCCGGGTCCTCGCTCAGGGGCCGCCGCGTCGGGTAGCGGCTCTCGTGCCCAGCCAGTCCCACGCCGAACACGCCCTTTGACGGGCACTCGTAGATGAGCGTCTCGCGCTCGAAAGGATGAGGCGAATCAGGCCGCAGGCGTGCGATACGGTGCCAACGGTCGCAGTGCGGGCAGCGGATTTCATTTCCGGGATCAAGACGCGGCGATGTGTGCATGATGGCCATGAGAGCGTGAGGTGCTGACAGGTGAGGTCAATGCCTCGACGGGTGCAAGCCGAAGGCCAGCGCTATCTACACACGGGCATTGCCTCCGGCCGGCCAACGCGGTAGCGTTTAGCAGCATTCGCACATGCCTCTGGAGATACCGCACGATGAGCCTGATCAGACTGACCGTTAACGGGGCACGGCACGAAATCGATGTGGAGGACACATCGACGCCGCTGCTCTATGTCCTGCGCAACGACATCGGACTGGAAGGCCCGCGCTTCGGGTGTGGACTCAGCCAGTGTGGAGCCTGCACGGTGATCATCCGCGGCGAAGCGGTGAGGTCGTGCGTGCGGCCAGTGTCCACCGTGCAGGGCGCAGAGATTACGACCCTCGAAGGTCTGGCCACTGGCGGGAAGCTCCATCCCGTGCAACAGGCCTGGATCGACGAGCAGGTTCCGGCGTGCGGGTATTGCCAGAACGGCCAGATGCTCACCGCCAAGGTCCTGCTCGACAAGAACCCGAACCCGTCCGACGCCCAGATTCGTCAGGGCATGGCCGGGGTGCTGTGTCGCTGCATGACGTATTACCGAATCCAGACGGCCATCAAGCGGGCGGCAACGGCCCTTCGCGCAGGCGACACCCCCGCGGAGCAACCCGCAGGAAAGGGCGTGGTGGCATGACCCCGTTCACCCCGATTCCACGGCATATCGAGGACGCCGTTGAACGCCACGATGGCGCATCGCGTCGCGACTTCATCAAGCGCTCCGGTCTCTTTGTCGTGAGCTTCGCCGCGATGACCGGTGCGGGACAGAGTGTGCTCGATGCGGCTCAGGCCGGCGCGGCGCCAGGCGCTCTCGGGCCTGGTCCATATCCAGATCGCGACTTCCGGCAGCTCGATGCCTGGATCGCCATCCGTGAGGACAGCACCGCCACGTTCTACGTCGGCAAAACCGACCTGGGTCAGGGCACCGGCACGGCCTTCCGCCAGATCATGGCCGACGAGCTCGACATCGCCTACGACAAGACCACGCTCGTCATGGGCAGCACAGACGTCACCGTTGATCAGGGCGGTTCTGGCGGATCCGATGCTCTGCAGACCGATGGCTGGCCAATGCGCCGCGTCGCCGCCGAGGCACGGCGGGTGTTGCTCGAGCAGGCGTCGGTGCAACTGGCTGTTCCTGTGGGTGAACTTGTCGTCAGCAACGCCGTTGTCTCGGCCAGGACCGATCCGTCGAAGCGAGTCACGTACAGGCAACTGATTGGCGGCCGACGCTTCAATGTCACGCTCACCGGCGCCAACATCGACGCCACCACCGGTATGGCGAGGCTCAAGCCGGTGCAGGACCTGAAGATCGTCGGCCAGTCGTTGCAGCGCTACGACATCCCCGGCAAGGTCGACGGCTCGGTGAAGTGGGCGGTCGGCGTGAAGCTGCCCGGCATGGTCCACGCGCGCAACATCAAGCCTCCCTTCGCTGGTGCGAAGCTGGTGAGCATCGACGAGGCATCGGTCAGCCGTCTGCCAGGCTTCGTCAGGGTCGTCAGCCGCGGTAACTACGTGGCTGTGATCTGCGAGCGCGAGGAGCAGGCGATTCGCGCGGCACGTGACATCAAGGTGACCTGGCAGAAGCCGGCAACCGCCGCGTTTCCGGCTTCTGAGGACCTCTTCAGGTTCATGCGCGCGGCCACACCAACCTTCAGCGCGCCGCCTGCGGTCACCGGCAACCCTGACCAGGCGATGGCCGGTGCCGCCCGGATCGTTGAAGCCGAGTACGAGATCCCGTTCCAGGGTCACACCGCGATCGGCCCCGCGCATGCGATGGCCGACCCCTCGAACGACCAGATGACGATTTACTCCAACGACATGAAGTCGTACGGCCTCAGGAACGGCGTTGCGCAGTTCCTGCAGATCCCACGCGATCGCGTTCGCGTCGTCTGGATGGAGGGCCCCCAGGCGTACGGTCGCACGGCGGCCGACGACGCCGGTTTCGAGGCCGCCTTTCTCGCCAAAGAAGTCGGGCGTCCGGTGCGCGTGCAGTGGTCACGGCAGGAAGAGACCGCGTGGGATACCAAGGGCCCCGCGTTCACCTTCAAGGTAAAGGGGGGGCTCGACGCCCAGGGCAACCTCGTCGCCCTTGACTGGGAAGCGCGCGCCGCCGACCACAATCACCTCGGTTACAACGAGTTCGATTCGGTGTTGATCGCGCAACTCACGGGACAGCGCCGCACGACGCCGGCACGCGGCAGCAGCGGGATGCCGGTTGAGTTCTACGGCATTCCGAACCAGCGATTGGCGCAGCACGTCGTGTCATTGCCCCTCGTCTGGGAAACACCACTCAGGACAGGCAACCTGCGGGATCCGAACGGGCCGCAGACGGCATTTGCCTCCGAATCGTTCATCGACGAACTGGCTGCCGCCGCAAACACCGACCCGATTGCGTTTCGACTGCGACTGGTCGAAGCCGTCCCACGGGAAGATGCCGGCTTCAAGAAGGCACGGTCGCTGGCCGTGCTCAAGGCGGCGGCCGAGAAGTTCGGGTGGGAGACGCGTCCCTCGCCAAGGCCGGCGGCCAACGGCGACATCCTGACCGGCCGGGGCATCGCCTACGCGATTCGCAGCCAGACCATCGTGGCGCAGATTGCCGAGGTCGAAGTGAACCGCAGGACGGGTCACGTGTGGGTCAAGCGCTTCGTCTGCGCGCATGACTGCGGCCTGATCGTGAATCCTGAGGCGCTGGTCCGGACGCTCGAGGCAGGAACCCTCTACGGCCTCAGCCGGGCCCTGCACGAAGAGGTCACCTTCGACACGGAGAAGGTGACCAGCGTTGACTGGCGTACCTCGCCCACGCTCACCCACCTCGACACCCCCGAGCAGATCGACATCGTCCTGGTCAACGGCGATCCGAACCAGAACCGGCCGGACCTGCCGCACTATGGCGCCGGCGAGACGGTGTGCAAGCCGACGATCGCCGCAGTGGCCAATGCCATCTTCGATGCGACCGGTGTCCGGATCAGGCGCGCGCCGTTCCGCGACGCACGCGTCCTCGCGGCACTGCGCGCCGCAAGAGTCTGAGCGCCTCTCACTCAATCAACCCTGCGGCAACAAATCGTTGCCGCGGGTCCGCGGGCGATAACCCGGCACCATAAACCAGGCGGATCGCCTCCATGTCGCTCGCGGTCCATCGGCCCGCCGCCGAGTTCCCCATCACCGAGAACGTCGGCTCCAGACCAGCCCGGGTGGGGTCGATGTGACAGAGGCCGAAGGCGTGCCCCATCTCGTGCGCGACGATGCCGTCACTCGCGGGGGCAAAGGGCGTGCTGAGGATGACGCGGGAGCCGACATAGGCTCCCGCGTTGTAGCGAACCACCTGGCAGTTCGCGGCGCTGATGCCGCAAAGCGCCGGAGCCTTAGCCGCCGCCACCGCGAATACGGAAATCTCGTTCTCGGGACTGCCATCCGGCTGGTCGAGCTCGTCGCGTTGCTGGTACTCGGTCGTCACCGTGTTGTGCAACGCCTGACCAGCCTGCTCGAGCGTCCGTTTGACCGACTCCCGCCGTTCCGCGTCCACGCTGGCGTAGGCGACCACACGCACGCGGCTGCCGCGCGGCCATCCCCGCATGCGCTGCAAGGTGGTGTCGCATCCGGGGTTGTCTGACCTGGCGAGGGGACCGGTTCCGAAGAACAACGCCTCGATCACATCCTGTGTGGCGCGCCCGGTGGACGAGGAGAGCGGCAGCATCGGCTGGGCGAGCGCGGTGGGGGCGGCGGGCGCGACCGGGATGGCGCCATCACAGGCGCCGACGAGCACGGCTACGCACACGCACAGCCACCATCTGAGCGCTGGGGGACTCAGTGGAGACATGCGAGAGCGGGATCTTAGCGGTCACGTGACGCAAAAGATCCGCGATCGTGACGCGTTTTGCACAGAATCTGCGTCACGCCGAGCCAGCCGCCGCTCAGAAGTCGGCGGGGATCGTCGCGCTGAGCATCTTCCACAGCAGCGGCGGCCGCCCCTCGACGAAGTCGAGGGCGTAGATCTCGTCGTTGGCCTGCGCGATGGTCTCGGCTTGTTCAGCGGTCAAGTCGAGCAGCACGCGGAGCACCTGCTGGTTGGTAGCGCCGTGCCCCACGATCAGCACGTTACCCACGGGATTCTGGCGACGAATGTCGGTGACCGACGCTCGTACGCGCTGATAGAACGCTGCGCGCGACTCGCCTCCGTCAAGGCTGTCATCGTCGAGCGCCCGACGTCGCAGGAATTCCGGCGCGCCTGGCGCTCCGCCCGTATATCGACCCCAGTTCCGCTCCCGCAGACCGTCGAGCGCCTGGACGCGTCTCGCACGGCCATCCACGACAGTCGCTGTGTCGCGACTGCGCGAGAGCGTGCTCGAGTAGATCGCGTTGAGCCTGACACCCTCGAGGACAGCCGCCAGTTCCTTCGCCTGCTGGCGTCCACGCGCCGTGAGACGGGAGTCGGTCCAGCCCGTCAGCGTGCCGGCCACGTTCGACTCGCTCTCGCCGTGCCGCGCGACATAGATGCGTAAAGGGACCGACGCCGACGGTGCGTTCTGGGCGTCTGCGACGCCAGCGAGCGTCGTGAGGACGAGGACGAGTGCCAGGACGAGTGCGACGCCGGGCCTGAAGGTTCGGCCTACGTACAGTCGGGTGCGGCCTGCGTACGAATTCATTCGAGAGTGAGGCGGTCGAGCTTGCCAGGCTGGACGGCGGGGTGTTTGCCCAGGTAGGCGACGAGTACGTCCACGTCGGCGCCAACGTCCACCGGATCGTTACCTTCGGTCGCAACGGAGAAGGCGTCTCCTCCATTCCATACGAAGTCATTCGACACGACCCGGTAGCGGCGGCCGGGCTGCAGCGGCTGCCCGCCGATCCTGAGCGTGGTGCGGTTCACGCGCTGTCCCGCGGGGCGACTGGGCGAAAACGAGTACGTGAGTCCCGCAACCTGCATGATGGTGGCGCGGCCGGGACCGGGGTTGTCGAACTGTTGCTCCAGCCAGCGGATGATGGTGTCGCCAGTCACCGTCTTGACCTGAACACGGTTCCCAAACGGCAGCACCTCGAACGCCTGTGCGTAGGTCACGCGTCGGGTGCCGTCGGCACCCGTCTCTCCCACCAGTCCTGCTCGAAGGCTGCCGGTATTCACCAGCGCCGCCTCGGCCGGGCCTGGCATCGCTTCGCGACCAGCTTCGAGAAAGGCGTCGGCCACGACGTCGCCGAGCGAGGCTTCCCCGTTCTTGTTCTGCTCACGCGGGATCTCGGCCGCAACTGAACCCACCACGCGCGAACCGACGCGCATCGCCAGGGGTCGATAACGTTCGACGAGCGCGGTGACGGAAGTGGCCTTGTCAACGTCCCGCGTGACGAGTGTGTTGCGCGCCGACTTCGACACGACGTTGCCGGTTCGGAGATCCACCCGCAGATCGATGTCGGTGACTATCCTGCCGAGCGAAGCTGCGCTGGTCACCAGCTTCCCCGCCACCGTGCAGTTGTAGGCGCGGTGCACGTGCCCCGCCACCACGGCGTCAACCTCGGCTGAGAGCGCCCGGGTGATTTCCATCACCGGCCCGTTGACACCCTCGCAGCTGTCGTACGCCTCGCGCTGGGGGGTCGCGCCCTCGTGGATCAGCACCACGATCGTGCGGACGCCCTGAGCCGTCAGCCGCTTCACCTCTTCGTTGGCGGCTTCGGCCTCCGGCCGGAACGTCAGCCCGCGGGTCGCGTAGGGCTGAACAATCTCCGGGGCTGTCTTCACGACGAGCCCGATGAATCCGATGCGGGCGCCACCGACCGTGCGCACGACCGAGGCCGGAAACAGTGTGTTGGTCGGCGAGGGGGGCGTCCACCCGCTCTCGCGCAGCTTCTCCTGGTCCACCCGCGCCGGATCCACGACGACGTTCGCCGATAGATAGGCGAATTTGGCGCCCTCGAATGGGGTGTCGTCCTGGCAGCCGTCAACGGGATGACACCCCCCGCGCTGCATGCGCAACACCTCCCACCAGCCCTCGTCGAACTCGTGGTTTCCGACCGTCGAAATCTGCAGGCCCACCTCGTTCAGCGCTTCGATGGTGGGTTCGTCGTGAAACATTCCGGAAAGAAATGGGGTGGCGCCAATGTTGTCGCCGGCCGAGACAACAACCGTATTGGGATTGGTCGCCCGAAGCCGGGCCACATGCGTGGCCAGATACTCGACGCCGCCGACGACATTTCGTTCGATGAGGCCGTTGGTCCCGACCGCCGGCTCGAGGCTGCCGTGGAAGTCGTTGAAAGCCAGGATCTGCACGTCCACGATCTGTGGCGCCACATTGCCGCGCGCGCACATCGTCTGCAGCAGGAGCGTCAGCACGAGGGCGGACCATCGCATCCGTGTCAGAAAGGGCACTGCGCGATGATATCCGAGACCATAGGCGACACTCCATCGAGCGAACGCGCTACAATCAGTGCGGTCCGACGCGCACGCCAGGCACGTGCGCATTGGCCTGGAAGGTTACGCACGATGGCACGAAAGAAGACGACCGAAACCCCCGCGGCCCCTGCTGTCCTGTCCGCGGTTCCCAAGCCCCGAGCCCCACGAGTAGCCCGGCCCAAACGCGCGATCCTCGCGCGAACGGTGTCAGACGCACCGTCGTACGAGGAGATCGCCGAGGCTGCGTACCTGCGATTCATCGATCGCGGGGCCAGGCACGGGAGCGACTTCGACGACTGGGTCGAAGCCGAGCGCGATTTGAGCGCTCGCCGCGGCTACGCCAAGGCGGGTTAGGACGGCCGCGATCTCGTGAACCCCGTGTGGCTGGAGGATCCCGCCGGGGTTCGTCCGATGCTGGCAAGCATCGGTGAGGTGTCGCTTGCCTCGAAACTCCACGCCTACGAGCCGAAATACGACGGCATCCGTGCCATTGTCGCGATTGAGCCGGCACCGCAGGCACGACGCGCCACGCCTGTGCGCGTGCGTTTCTGGTCGAGACAAGGCAACGACAAGACCCGGCAGTTCCCCGAGATCGCAGAAGCCCTGAGCGCTGTGTTCTCCGGCCTCAAGCAACCGCTGCTGCTCGACGGCGAGATCGTTGCCCTCGACGCGAAGGGCCATCCCACCTCATTTCTGCACCTTCAGAACCGCATCCACGTATCCGAGGTTCAGGCCGGTCAGCGCCTGACCTCGGTGGCCTTCATCGCCTTCGACCTGCTCATCGACGGAGCCACCGACGTGCGAACGATGCCGCTGGTCGACCGGCGTGCCAGGCTCGACAAGGTGATGCGCGGAAGGCTCAACGCGACCGTGCGCGTCAGCGAACAGGCGGTCGGCGACGGCCGCACGCTGCAGGCACGGGCGCGGGCGGACAACTGGGAAGGCCTTGTCGCCAAGCGGCTCGACTCCCGGTATCTATCCGGAAAGCGGACTCCAGACTGGCGGAAGGTGAAGCTCGTGCGCCAGCAGACGTGCGTGATCGGAGGGTGGACCGATCCCAAAGGATCACGCCAACACTTCGGCGCCCTGCTGCTCGGGGTGTATGGCGACGGGGGGCTTCAACACGTGGGGCAGGTAGGAACCGGGTTCCCGGCGAGCGAACTGGAACACGTGTGGACCCTGCTGCGCGCTGCCTCGGCCACGACGTCGCCCTTCGTTGAGGTACCACGCGAGCTGGCGCGATCGCACTGGGTGAAACCGGGGCTCGCCTGCGAGGTCAAGTTCACCGAGTGGACCCTTGACGGCAAGCTCCGTCACCCGACGTATCTTGGTCTGCGCGACGACGTGAAGATGAAGAGCGTGACGAAAGAGGCACAGCCAGGGGCCGAACGACGACAAGACGTGCGCAGGCCGGGTCGTAAGACCCGGCACGCCACCACGCTGCTCGATCAACTGGACGCCATTCAGGCCGGCAGCGGTAACGGTCGTCTCGCCCTTCCGGATGGCGAGGGCCTCGACGTCACCAACCTCGGCAAAATCTTCTGGCCCGTGCTGAAGCTGACCAAGGGCGATCTTTTTCGGCACTACGTCCGCGTCGCCGACGCTATCCTCCCGGCACTGGCGGGTCGCCCCCTGGTCATGAAGCGCTACCCCAATGGCGTCGACGCGAAGCCCTTCTACCAGCACCGTGCTGCCGACAGCCTGCCGACTGGCGTCCGCGTCGCAATGGTCTCGTCCGCCGACGGAGAACGGCCTCACGTCATCGGCGGCTCGCTGCTGTCTCTCCTCTACACGGCGCAGCTCGCGGCCATTTCTCAAGACCCATGGTTTTCGACGATCGACACGCTCGACGGCATCGACGCCATTGCCATTGACCTCGATCCGCCGGACGACCTGCCATTCAGGCGCGTGCTCGACCTGGCGCTGCACGTGCGCGACGAGCTGGAGACCATTGGGGCACCTGCGTTTGCGAAGACGTCCGGCTCACGCGGCGTGCACATCTACGTCCCGATGCCGTCTGGCACACGCTACGACGCAGGTCTGCTCTACGCGCAGATTGTTGCGACCATGGTGGCGCGTAAGCACCCGAAGCTGGCCACGGTCGAGCGCGCGACCGCTGCGCGCGGCCGGCGCATCTATCTCGACTACATGCAGAACATGCGGGGAAAGACGCTCGCCAGCGTCTACAGCGCGCGCGCCAATACCTGGGCCGGCGTATCAACCCCGCTGACCTGGAAGGAGGTTGAAGCCGGCGTCTCGCCCAGGGACTTCACGATGGCCACGATCGGTGCGCGCCTCGAGAGCGTCGGCGATTTGTGGGAGGGATTGCGCCGCGCAAAGGCCGCCGACCTCCGCGCGGTCGCGAAGTATTCTTCGTAGGCGGATCCGCGGGACCCGCCGTTCATCAGAAAGCGAATCTCACTTCGCCGAACACCTGGCGTTTAATCACGTCGCCGAAGATGTGCTGCTTCACCTCCTGGTTGCCCAGGTTGGTCACCTTCAGACTGGTGACGATGCGATCGCCGGCCCACTTGACACCCACACCCGCGTTCACCAGCGTGTAAGAGTCGGTCGTCCCGGCAAAGCGCGCGTCGAGCACGTCCTGCCAGAAGGCCTCGTCGGTGAAGTTGACCGCCAGGTTCCCCAGATAACGGCCGTAGTTCACGTTGACGCCAGCGTTGAAGCGATTTGGAGCCGCCCAGTTGATGTCGTTCGCGGTGAATGGTGCCGGAAAGTCCACGACTGGTTTCCACTGGTACGAGTAGTTGGCGAAGACGCTGAGCGCGCTGTTCACGGTGGCATCAACGCCGAGCTCGACGCCCTTGTCTTTCACCGTGCCCAGGTTCACGTAGGTGAACCTGGACGTCAGCAGGTTCGAGGGAACGAACTGCGGCGGCAGCGGCCACCCGGGTGGTGGACTGGTCGAGGAGTACGCCGCTACCGGCGTGAAGTAGATCGCATCATCGGTCGTGTTCCAGTAGACCGCCGCACTGAGCAGTGCACGGCCCCCGATCGTCGCCGAGTAGCCGAGTTCGACCGCGGTCAAGGTCTCCTGCTTCAGGTTCGGATCACCGACGGCGCGGGTTGGAAACGCATAGGCACCCACAACCGGCAGTGTGACTTGCGACACGACCGTCGTCTCGAGGTGATTATTGATAAGAGAAGGCGCCCGAAAGGCGCGGTTCAACGAAAGTCGGATCGTCTGATCGCCAGTCGGCTTGAACATGAATGTGGTGCGCGGTGAAAACACCGCATCGCCGATCGACGAAAACTTGTCGAGGCGCCCGCCGACGATCCAGCGGAACTGATCGTTCAGGAAGATTTCATCCTGAACAAAGGCGCCGCCCTCACTACGATCCTCACCGTTGGGCGCCAGCGAGATGTCGAAAATGTTGCGCCGGAAGTTCCCGCCGTAGCTGAGGGCGTGCCGGGTGCCAATCGCCTTCACGTCGCCCGCCTCGAAGTCGAACGTCCTGGTGTCGAAGTCGAGACGAATCGGCCGACGATCGGGTCCGACGATGAGGAGGTTGCCGGCTTCGCCGTGCAACAGGTTCGTGAAGAACGCCACGCGCCGACCGGCCTTCTGGTAGCGGACGGTGGCGTAGCCCAGGCGTGAGCCTCGGTCCACGTCGAATGGGCCGATGCCGGTGTGGATGATGCCTTCGGTGCCCGCGACCCCGCCCGCCACCGTGACCTTCGCGCCGTCTGTCATGTCGTAGTCGAGGCGACCGTCGAACTTGGGCTGGCGAGTGCCGGAGTTGGAGAAGCTGGGATACGGCGTCCCGCTCGGCAGCGAGCCGGTCGGTCTTGGCAGCGCGTCCTGCGCGGTGAATCCGGCCGACACGCGGTAGGACCAGCGGTCATCGACTGCCTGCGCGTGGCTCGCGTTGATCGAAAACAAAGACCCGGCACTTGCTGTGCGCCCGGTGACGTTGCGGTCGAAACTCCCGGCTGTGATCGAGAGCGCGCTCGCGCCCCTCATGCCTGCTGCCTCGCGCGGCGAACGGGTGATCACGTTCACCACGCCGCTCAGGGCATTGGCGCCCCACACCGCGGATGCTGGTCCGCGGATCACCTCGATCTGCTTGATGTCGTTCGGGTTGGTCGGCACCAGGTCCCACATGACCAGGCCGAAGAAGTCGAGGTAGATGCTGCGGCCGTCCACCAGCGCGAGCTGCGAGGTAGCCAGCGTACTGGTGGCGCCGCGGGTGGTAATGTTCACGTCACGCGCCGAGACCTGGGTCACGTTCACGCCCGGGACGACGCGGAGCAGGTCGCCGATGTTGACTGAGGGCGAATTCTGGATCGTCTGGGAGGTGACGACGCTCACCGTGGCCGGGGCATTGACCAGAGCCTCCTCGGCGCGCGACGCGGAGACGACGACCGTATCCTCGAAGGTGACGGGTTCCTGTGGGTTGGGCGGAATGTTCGGGGTGCCTGGCGCCTGCGGAACGGCGTTCTGGGCGAACGCCTGGACCGACATGGCGAGTGCGAGCACCGGGACCGCGAGACGCACGGGCATAGGCCTCCTTAGAGCGACGTGGCACGGGTCGCCTGACCCGCCGGATAGCGGGGGTATTCTGGCGGCCGGCTCATCGGAAGGCAACCGGGTATTTGAACCGGGTTGCACGAGAACAGAGGCCGTGGCGGATGTTATGATTGCAGGTCGTCGCGCCCGTAGCTCAGTTGGATAGAGCGTCGGACTTCGAATCCGTAGGCCGCAGGTTCGAGTCCTGCCGGGCGCACCATTCGACTCGCCCGGGTAGACTGAGAAGCTCGCTCATCGCGAGCCACCGTTTGACACGCGCCCGTAGCTCAGCTGGATAGAGCGTTCGCCTCCGGAGCGAAAGGCCGCAGGTTCGAATCCTGCCGGGCGCACCACCTTCGAACACACCGGAACTTATCTGTTCTCGATCGTGAGCAGGCAGGCGCGTTGCTCGTCCGGCGTCGCCATGCCCACGCAGCGCTGGCGCGCCGCACCGCGAGCGGCTGCAACGAGCGCACTGGGCTGCATGCCTGACAGCACGGTGAGCGTGGCGTCCTCCAGCCGACGCTGATCACGCATGCGCTCGAGTTCCTCAGCAGTCAATGCCCTCTGCGCACTCTGGCCCGACAACCGCACCGTCGCCGACGAGTCGAGCGGGACCCCATCGGTGGGTCGCTTCCACCAGTCGCGCTGCCAGAGGTCGTGCTCACTTGGCTGGAAGGTCACAGAGGGACCCCAAGCACCGTTCTGCGCCGAGGCCCGCTGCGCGGACTCACCCGGACGCACGCGGGGAACAAGCCAGGTATGCCGAGCCCGGTCGCCATCGCCTCGGGGCCCATGCGCCTGGTCGCTTCGCGGGTCCCGCGTGGCAACCGCTTCCGGCCGCGTGCCGGGATAAACCAGCTTCAGTGGACCAAAGGGCTGGGGCTGCTCGCGCGGCAGGCGCTCCGGCCACGCCAGCGTGAGCGGCCCGGTGGGCCGGGGCCGCTCAGGCGGCGTAACCGCCGTCACCGCCTGTGGTGTCCGCGGTACACAGCCTGCGGACGCAATGGCGCATCGCGCCTGAGCAGCCGCACTTGAAGGCACGAGCACGCTGGCAAGACCGATGACGCCGGCCGCGCAGATCAGGGCTGCACGTCGTTTCAGCACAGCAGGGGGGCAGAGGAAGCGTTCCATCCGCCGGGCCGGAGCAAGACCATGGCCAGTGGCTTGTGGCACTGGTGCGCCAGGCAATGAGCACCTCATCACGTGGTGACCTCGTGCGTCGACCTCTTTAGATGCCTGTCGCGATGCACTCCTACGGCCTCGAGCGGCTGGTCAGCAGCCACTCATACCGAGCCACGAGCCGGGTGCCGTCGATGACGATGGGGATCGGACCGATCGAGTTTTCCTGAACCAGGGCGTACTCGCCGTCAGTAAATCCTTCGCGCAGGGTTCCGGATACAGTGCACTTCCAGTTCCTTTTGTCCACGACCACGCAGGCCTGAAGTCGCTGCGGTGACGTCCCTTCCACCTGCTTGATCACTGTCTGCTGCGCGACGTTGATGACGTAGGTCGTCGGCGGGAGCCGCTCCCACCCGCCGTCGCAGCCGGTGTTGGTCATTTCTCCCCTGCATAACGTTTCGTACAGCGTGACCTTCGTTCCGCTGACCCAGCTCCAATCGGTTGCGTACACCCCGCAGGCCACCGCAGTGACAAACAGGATCACCACAAAGCAGCCCGTGCCCTTGCCTGAGGCAGGGGCTTGAGCGCGACGAGGAGATGACGGGGACGATTTGCGCACGTGTGAGAGGCCGGCGCATTTTCCCATGCCGAACAACGTGTGACAAATCGGTGATTCCTCGCGCGCATCCCGGAAATCCGCGCGTTCCGGCGACCGCGTTGCTTCCGCCCATGGCACACCGGCGCGGTGAATCACCACTGTGCCACCTTACGAGGTGCATATATGCGAGCAAAGATTGGAATTCTGGTACTTGGAGCGGCCTTGCTGGCGCCCCTCTCAGCCGACGCTCAGGCAACGCGGCCCCGACCGAGTCCGGACAGAATCGAGGACAGGGTGGATCGGCGGGAGGACATCAGGGATCGACGTGACCGACGCGAAGACGTTCGAGACCGCCGAGAGGACCGAAGAGACGCCCGCCACCAAGGGGGGCGCCGCGATCGACTCGAGGATCGGCGCGATCGCCGTGAAGACATCCGCGATCGCCGAGAGGACGTCAGCGACCGCCGGGAGGACACCCGCGACCGTCGAGAGGATCGACGAGACCGTCGTCGATAGCGCAGCGGAACGCTCGGGCGGAGGCCGGGTCGATTTGACCAGGCCTCCGCAAATCCTCCAACGGTCCCAGCTCAGCCTGCCCGCGGCTGAAGCCACATCGCGCCGATTCTCGCCCCGTGCCCCCTCGGTATCGAACTTGCTCTACGAGCGACCAGGGTTAAGGGAGGCTGCGATGAAAGCACTGCTCAAGCGGATCCATTCGGAAGAGGAAGGCGCGATCGGCTACATCGTGCTGTGGGCGCTGGGCGTTCCCACGTCACTGCTGTTCATCGCCTTCTTGCTCCGGGGCTGCACTTAGCGCGTCACGCCTGCGTTGCAACCCTTGCGACGCCGGCGGCGTCATACGGGGGTTTATGACATCGACCCGTATGACGTCCATCACGTTTGCTCTCTTCCGTATTGTCTTTGGCCTCGTCTGGGTCCTGCACGGACTCCAGAAGTACGGCGTCTTCGGCGGGAATCCCGTTGAGGTCGGCTCCCTCATGGGCATAGCCGGCCTCATTGAGATCGTCCTGGGCACACTCATCACGGTGGGGCTCTTCACGCGCCCAGCCGCGTTCCTCGCCAGCGGTCAGATGGCCGTTGCGTACTTCACATCCCACCTTCCAAGATCCATTCACCCTCTTCAGAACGGCGGAGAGCCGGCACTCCTCTTCTGTTTTGCGTTCCTGTTCATCGCCGCGTACGGAGCCGGTATCTTGAGTCTGGACACGCGCCGAGGTTGACGCGGGGGCCGGACCCCTATTGCATCGGGGCGTCGACGCCTGCCCACAGGTTCATCGTGTTCAGCTCATCGCGGCCGCACGCCTTCAGATAGAGGAAGAGCTGCATGCGGTACGCCGCATGCGCGTTGAGCACGTTGCTGACGATGAAAGCGCCGCGGGTGGACTTGCGTCCGAACATCTCGATCTCGACCCTGAAGTCATCGTCTGACCAGGCGCCGAGCGAGGTCGTAAAGGCCTCGCGCAGGGTGGCGATCGTCGCGACAGCCTGATCGAAGTCCGCCGCCTTGACTGGCTGCTCTGCCGCGTTCCACAAGGCTGGGTCAAACGTCCCACGCTTTGCGGACTCAATCATCACGGGCCCCATGAAGCTCAGATAGCGGAGCAACTCCAGGGTGCTGCGCTGCTTCGGTGTTGGCCGATAGTCGAGTTGCGCCCGGTCAATTTTGCCGGCCAGATGCAGCAGGACGTGGACTTCGTGCTGAAGCGACGCGATCAGTTCGGACTTACTCAGAACCATGCAGGAACCTCCGTTAGGTCCCCTATGGTAACGGAGCGTCCTGGATCCGCGTCTCGCACACGCGCCGAAGTTCGTCCACGAGTGCCTCAGGGGCGTAGGGCTTGAGCAGGACGGATTGAAAGCCGCTGGCGCGCGCCCGGTCCACATCGAGGGCGTGCGATCGACCGGTCATCGCAATCAGGGGAATGGCGGTTGTCGAGGGATCGTTCTGCAGGAGACGCGCAACTTCAATCCCGTGCCGGCCTGGCAGATCGAGGTCAAGGATGACGACGTCTGGTAGCTCGGCGAGAGCCACCTCGACCGCATCGATCCCGTTGTCAGCGGTGATAACTTCGAACCCACGCGCTCTCAGGAAGTAGCTCCAGGCCTCGAGCGAGTCAGCATAGTCATCAACGATCAGGACCTTGAGGGCGGGCATCAGGACTCCCAGGGTAGTGGTGGCGGTTCTCCCTCAAGGCGCTGCTGCAAGGACGGGCCCAAGGCAACCAGCAGTCACGGGCAAGGCGTCCGGGTCAAGGGAACTGACGACCGGTAACTCTTGCCGGCGACGGGCTCGTCCAGCTGAGGCAGAAGGTCGTGCCCACCCCCTCGTCAGACTCCACGGTTACCGCACCTTCCATCGCATCCATGCACTCGCGGACGATGGAGAGACCGAGCCCGAGTCCTTGTGCACCAAGCTCGGTGTCGAGGTGCTCGTGGACACGGACGAACTGGTCGAAGATGTTCGGTAACTTCGAGGAAGGGATGCCAATCCCGTTGTCCCGCACCCGGAAGGCCCGCACGCCCCGCCTCGGATCCGGCTCGATGTAAACCATCCGTTCGGGCTTCTGTGGATCGCTGTATTTCAGCGCGTTGGCCATGAGGTTGACCAGTACCAGCTCGATGCGTCCGACATCTACGAGCAGAGACGGCAGTTCCGGATGCACGACGATCGTGACCCCTCGCGATTCGGCCATTTCCGCCAGCTGCAGCGCCACATCACGCGCGACGCTCGAAATCGAGACGACCTGCTCACTGGGCGCGTTGTCGGGCCGGCGCGTGAGCCGCGCCAGCAGTTCCAGTTTGCTCGACAGTTCGCCCAGCCGACCAACGTTACGCGCAAGCGTTTGCAGCATGCGCTCGCTGTCAGCGTCATCGGGTGCCACACGAAGCGTTGCCGCGAGAATCTGTATGACGCCAAGGGGTTGCCGGATTTCGTGGCTGACGGTCCTGGCAAAGCTGCGCAAGCGGGCGTTCTGGCGCGCGATGCCGTCGGTGTACCGGGTGACCAGGGCATCGACTGTCTGACGCTCGAGGACCCGCACCGCCTGGTGCACACGGCTCATCGCCAGCACGGCCCCCCGCGCGCCGGTCAGCGAGGTGATTGCGGTGGTCTCGTCGCGAAAGAAGTCGTCCAGCACATCCCCGAAGAGTTGGTACTCACGCAGCACCTGGTGCACCGATGCCTGCTGCTCGAAGCGCATCAGCCCGAGCTCTGCAGCTTTGGTCATGACGGCCGTGTTGGACGTGATTTCCTGCTCTGCCGGAGCGGTCAGGTACCTGGCGATCTCGAGGATGAGTTCGGGAATGTGATCGAGTAACTGATGAGTTGGAAAGATCTCGTTTGGCGCGACATCGAGCAGTGCGTTCAACCGAGCCAACCAGGTTGCCGCCAGTTCCCGGTGCTCTTCGGCCAGTCGGCTCGCGAAGTGCCGCAGCACTGCGGCATCGTCGTCGGCAAGCGTGTATTCCATGCTCTGACTCATGGTGACACGGATGCAGAGGTGAGGGGAGA
>JBEBGV010000160.1:0-4620 GCA_040081265.1 Vicinamibacterales bacterium | reverse complement strand
GAGCCCGGACACGAGCACATTCGTATCCAGCACCACGTTCATTTCGCGCGTCGCACCTTCTTGATCGCGCGCGGGATGTCGGCCGGCTTGAGCCCCGAGGCCTTTGCCGCACGCCGCGCTCGCGCGGTCAGCGCCGCGAACTCCGATAGTGCGGGTGGATCCAGCACCTTGAGAATGACGACGTCTCGATCGGCGACCACGACAAATTGCGCACCGGTCTTGAGACCGAGTCGATCGCGAATGGCCTCGGGAATGACCACTTGCCCTTTCGAGGACAGCGTCGTCGTAGCGGCGTCCGACATAAGGCTCCTGGTTGTGTCTTACCAGTAAGAATCAAGCCTTACGGTCTAACAGTCAAGTCGGCGTCTGCAACAGACATCTAACGCCAGCTTCTGCTGCGAGCGGTCACATCATTGAGAGTGGTGCGAGCTTCCGCAATCCGCTCGACAGCAGCAAGCATCGTTATGCAGCGGGAAACAGCGCTGTGACATCTACGACGACACGTCGCTCGGACGCTTCGACGAGCAGTTCGCATCATCAAGGCGCCATCGCTCATGAATGTCTGTTGCCGATGTCTCCGGACAATGTGCCACCTATCTCCCCGACTGTTCAACGCGTTGCTGTAGGAGCCTCGCCTACCATCGCTTCCACCACCAGGCCAACACGGCCTCGGCTGGCTTGCCACGGACCGTGCTAACTTTTGAGTAATCGCTTATCCCGCCACTGAAGAAGTCGTCGTAGTACCAGTACTGGGTGCTGATCATGCCCATCACGCGACCGTTGCCCAGTGGCGTCGCATTGACCACTTCCGCCACGGCTTGGTACGCATCGGCCTGCTGCTGGTAGTCGCGCGTGCGCAGCGGCGCGAGGGAACTGCAGGCCGGCGGGAGGCACGGCTCGATGAACTCGGGGTGGACGATGCCGCCATGGATGGAGGGCAGTCGCATCATGATCATGATCGGCTGCGGCCCCGCGGCGAGCGTGTTGAGTGCATTCGCCACACTGGTGCGCATCCGGGCACGCGGCTGCGCGTCGGCCAGCACTTCGCCAGCATTCGCCTTGGCGACCACGGTGCGGATCGAGACTCCGTTGATGTCCCAGAGCGCGCGGAAGCCAGCGTCCACCGAGTTCCACTCGGGAAACCCGGTCTCCACGGCGGCGTTGTAGAAGTAGACAAGCTTTCCGGTGTAGCCGATCGCACGAATATCGGCAACGAGCTTCTGGAAGCGCGACGACTCCGGGCGTGCCAGGCCCTGCAGATTCCACAGGTCCAGGTACTCGATGCCCAAGTCGCGCGCGATGGCCGCGCGCTCGAGCACCAGCGGCCGAAACGCGGCGAAATACGCGTCCCAGAACGCCGTGTTCGTTACCGGGATCGTGAAGCGTCCAGCGTAGACGGCGGCGTCTGCGGCGCTGAGCTTCCCGCCGAAGATCCCGATCTCAAGGCCCATTTCGAACTGGAGCCCGCGAGCCCTGGCCTGATTGACCAAGTTCGTGTAGACCGCCCGATTGTAGACGTTGAACGGATCCGCGGTCATCTCGACCGTGTTGGTCGCCGTGCTGAACTTCGTCACGTCGAATGCCTCGTTGGTGCGGACAAGGTTGGCACCGTCAAGCGCCTTCACGCGGTCCATGACCATGGCATGGCGTCCGTTCTGGTAGATCGTGGCCAATCCGCCGCCGGAATCCATGAAGTCGATGCCCTTCACGAAGCCAGGGCGGGGCACGACGGTAACCGCGGGATACAATCCCGAGGCCACTACCTGCGCTGTGTCGGCAATGAACCACGGATAGGTGGCAGACTGGTAGCCGGGTGCCGTCACGTCGAGAGGCTGGAAGTCCACTGTGGAACCGATACTCGTACTGAGCGACGCGGTGCCGTTGGCGGGCATCGTTGCCGTCCTCGTGCCAAGCGTCACCTGCGCACCAGCGATGTTCGTGACCGCCGCGACGACGGGCGCATACGCGACCGAATCTGTTCGCAGGTAGGCGAGGACGCGCGTGACCTGCGCTGGAGCGACCGGCGAGGGAGGCCCTGTCGGCACCCCACCGCGAGGGGTCTCCGAACCCCCTCCGCACGCCATCACCAGGGCGCATATAAAGCCAACGCCGCCATGCCGATAACCGCCGCGGGCGCCAGTAATCATCGTTCTGTGTGCGGAAGGGAAAGGGGGCCTTCAGGAAAAGCGTTCAGTGTATTTGCCGACGAGATGAATTCTGCGCCAGCGAAGTCCCTAAGCTACCGCCGTCCGTACGTCGGTATCTTCAATGGTCTGCCGTGGTGTAATGCCTTCGGAGTGGAGGTTCCATCCCGCTGAAATCGCGAAGCTTCACGGTCGCTTCCTGTGCAAAGTCTGTCGTTGACATCCACACACCGTGTAGGTGCGCACTGCCTCACGCACATTCTCGGAGCGACTGCGCCCGTCTGGTCCGCATAACGTTTGGTTCTGCTGCGAACGCTCAAATAGAATGCGCCCGCGCAGCGGGCGCTACCGAAGCCGCGCGGTCGTCAGCAGCAACCCTCGTTATGCGGCGCGGGCACGATGTCCAATTTGACATATGTCCACCACGACATAAGATTGTTGGATGGCGACGACACGACGACCGTTGGTGTGGCTCCGTGGGTCCGTGAAGACGCCGCCGTTCTCGGCCGCCGCTCGACGCGAGGCAGGCGTGCTGTTACGCCGTTTACAGCGCGGAGATTCACTGAGTATGCCACACGCACGGCCATGCCGACACTCGGTGCGCGCTGTGGCGAGGTACGCGTTCCCGACGCGGCACTCACGTGGCGCATTCTGTATCGACTCGATCCGGACGCCGTGATCATCGTCGACGTGTTCACCAAGAAAACGCAGGCCACGCCTGCCGCCATCTTGGCCACGGGACGGGAGCGGCTGCGAGCGTATGATCGGGTAACCCAGTCGGAGGGATGAACGATGCGAAGGACGAAGAAGGCCGCGTTGGAGGCGCAGGGGTGGGTTGTTGGATCGGTGGATGACTTTCTCGAGCTGACGCCGGAGGAATCGGCGCTGATCGATCTCAAGCTGCGTCTGAGTGATGCGCTGCGCGCGCGGCGTGCGAAACTTGGGCTCTCGCAGGAGGCCGTCGCCAAACGCCTACGTTCGAGTCAGTCGCGCGTCGCCAAAATGGAAGCAGGCGAAGCGTCGGTCTCCTTCGATCTGCTTGTTCGTGCCTTAGTCGGCCTCGGCGCAACCAGCGCAGATCTTGCACGAGCCATTCAGACGAAGAAGCGTCCGAGAGCCGCATAACGTCAAGCATCAGCTGCAGCCGCATCAAACAAAAGCGAGCGAAGCGAGCATACCATGACGCGGCTGTCAGCTGCATGCATTGTTGGGCCGCGCCTACGCTGGACGTCGCCCTTCATGCACCAGCTCCACAATCTCGTCTCGTGAGAGCTCGAGCGTGAGGCCGGGGACGTCGAGCGGCGAGCCTTTGGAGCGCTCCGGCCGGAGCACGAAGACCTGCCCATCGCGCCGTCGAATGCGCACCGCTCCGTCCCGGCGCGCCCGATCGAGCAACGCGGCGAGTTGTTGGCGCGCTTCGGAATAGGTGAATTCTTTCATGCGAGAGGGAGGACGAGGTCGATCCCAATGACGCGCGCGGGCCGGACGAGCCCCGCATCCAACGTGAGCAGCGGTGCGCGCTGTTGCAGGGCACAGGTGAGCAAGTACGCGTCATACGCATAGAGCGCGTGCTCGGCGGCCAGCTCGAGGGAGAGGGCCAGATCGACGTCGACAAAACGCACGGGGATCGCGGCATACGCCGTGAGCGCGCGTTGCCCTTGGGCTAACGTCAGCCGACGGCGTTTGAGCCCGGCGCTCAGCGCATTGCCGACCTCCCAGTGCACCGACGCCGGTGCCAGCAACTCTGTACCGCGGGTGGCGCGCACAAGCATCGCCCGTTCTGGCTCGCTGAGGAGGACCGCGATAATAGCGGAGGTGTCGATGACACAGGCCATGCACTAACGGTACAATTGTACATGTTGTTAGTCAACCCGCCTTACAGAGAGGCCGGTGCCGCGTTTCGGCCGCTCTCAATCGAGCAAGAAGTACATCCAGTGCGCATGACCAGTCTCGCCGGAAGCGTACCAGCCCTGACTCGGCTCCCCCACGTCTGGCGGCGGAAAGGAGCCAGGCCGTGTGGCTATACACCCGATGCGCGTCGCGCGGATTGTAGACGACCCACTCACGGGTGCCGAAGCGGTCGAGCAGAAATCTTGGCTGCTCGAAGGAGAGATTGTACGAATCACCCTGCGGATGACGACGAGCACGCGCCACCGGGAACTGAGACCGAGTAGGTCGAATCGATCTTCTGACTCGGAATGCGCGGGGTCGGCCAGCAAGATGGCGTCATCATCGGCAAATACGGTCTGCGCTTCTTCGAACGCAATCCCGTGCTTCCGTTGGTTCAGCCGCGCCTTAGCTGGATCCCATTCGAAGCGAAGTTCATCCACACCGAAATGTACGTATCGGATACGTACAACGCAACAGTTGGTATCTAGTCGGCATAACGTTTGTGTTCAGCTGCGAGCGGATGAAATAGAGCGAGCGAAGCGAGCGCACAATAGCCCGCTCGTCAGCTGCAACACTGGGTTAGGCC
>JBEBGV010000159.1:0-4625 GCA_040081265.1 Vicinamibacterales bacterium | reverse complement strand
GGCATAGGTGTTCTGAGCTTCCAGACAAAGCTAATCGGTCGCTCGCCCTTGTGCGAGACGTAGTCAGCGGGGCCGAGGAACGTGTACGGGAGAGCCCGACCGCCTTGTCTCTTTCGTTCACGAACGAAGAGAAGGATGTTGCCGCCGCGCTGCCGATGTTGAATGTATCGCTGTCCGGTCGCCGACGTCTGAGTCGTCTGCGACTGAGATTCCCAATGGAACAATGTTGGCGAGATCGCATAGTCCTTGTAGAGCGTTGAAGGCGAATACTCTCGCTCGGACTTTTCAAGTGTTACAAAGAACAGGTCTGAGTTCGTCGACTCATCCCTAAACACGCCCGTCTGTTTCCACGCACTCCGGCCGAAATCCAGAAGACTGAACGCCGTCAGCACCTCATCGATCGTGTGCCGTGCGTGGATGGACAGAGGCACAGGAACCACCGAGCCGTCAGCTCCCCGCAGTAGAAGGGGGGAGGTGAGATAGCCGGCCCGTTCTTCAAGAAGGGGAACTAGTTCGCGCAGTTCCTGCGCGATTGCGGGATGCGCGTGGAGACCGGCGGCAAACTCGCCCAGTGTGTCAATGCCAGCGTCAGGTGGCGTGATCGCGAAGTGGAGGCCCGTGACGAGGCGTCGCGCTGAGTCAGGGAGGTCGTCCAATGACGGCGACTCCGCGAGCCGCGCATAGGCAGCCAGGCGTTGAGGGTCATCGACGTGGAGAATCTTGGCCAGTCGTTCTCCGATCGCTGATTCGTGTGGCCCTTCAGCCGGAACTTGGAGGCCTGCATCGCGCTGAAGTCCTGACCAACTCCCGGAACGATACACGTCCTCCAATTCCAGTCCTGTCTCTCGAAGAAAGCTCGGGAGCGTAATGCGATGGCGCTCGGGCTGATGGGAGTCGGCGAGTAGTCTCAGCTCTCGCACCATTGCAGGTCGCGTGGATGGGAGGGCGTTCTTGAGGTTGTCGAGAACGATTGCCGTCGCCACTCGGTCGAGTTGCATAGAGCAACCCGCCGGCAAGAACGGGAAGCCGGACTGGATCTGTTTCTCGACCTCGGTTCGCGACGCACCCGTAATTGCCCGATAGCGAAGGTCGAAACGGAACCGTCGGTGCGAGTGACCGATAAAGTCCAGCACGGTTACGCAATCCTTCTCTTCGTGACGTCGGAGCCCGCGCCCGAGTTGCTGGAGATACACCAGGGCGCTCTCTGTTGGTCGCAAGAAGAGCAACGTATCGACTTCTGGGAGATCAATGCCCTCATTCAGAAGGTCAACAGAAAAGAGCGCCCTGGCTCTCCCATCGCGCAGCGACGCGAAAGCGTCCTTCCGCTCCTTGCTGTCAGTTTCCGCTGACACAGCAAGAGACGGCAGCCCCGCCTCTGTGAAACGCCTCGCCATGAACTCTGCGTGTGCGATGCTGACGCAGAAGCCCAACGCGCGCATGGTCCTTGCATCCCGATGCTTCTGGGACACCTGCTGCAGAACCAGTCCCACCCGGGCGTCGTCGCCCGTGTAGAGATTCTCCAGCTCTGCCGTGTCGTATCCCTTTCGAGACCATTGAAGTGACGACAGGTCGGTGTTGTCGTGCACGCCAAAGTATTGAAACGGACAAAGCAACCCGCGTTCGAGTGCATCCCAGAGACGCAGTTCGACGGAGATGTGATTGTCAAAGTAGTGCAGGATGTCGTTGGCGTCCGTGCGCTCAGGTGTGGCGGTCAGACCGAGCAGAACTCTTGGGCGTGACTGCCGAGAGCTGGTGGTGTCGTGTCCGAAAAGATGATCAAGAATCCGTCGATAGGTAGGCGCGGCGGCGTGGTGGAACTCATCCACAACCACGACGTCGAATGCAGACGGGCTGAGGCGCTCAAGGTCAACCTGGGCGAGAGACTGAACAGAGGCGAATACATGTCGCCACTCTTCGGGTTGGTGGCCGTCTACGTAGAGTTCGCCGAAGTCGCCTGAACGCAACACCTGTCGAAAGGCCCCGAGGCTCTGCCTAAGAATTTCCTGGCGGTGGGCGATAAACAGCAGTCGCAAGTCGCCGTGCCGATCACGCAAGCGCTTGTAGTCCAGCGCTGCGACGATCGTCTTGCCCGTTCCGGTCGCGGCAACGACCAGATTCTTGAAGCGCCGATGTCGGGTCCTCTCCACGTCGAGTGTTTCGAGCATTTCGCGCTGGTGGGGCCACGGCACCACGTCGAAGAACACATCCGGAAACTCTGCCGAGGTTCCTCCCTCTGGCGCTACAGCGCGATCGAACCGAGCGCCGTCGCGGACAGGGTCGTAGGGTTCGTACTCAGGGCTCTCCCAGTAAGTGTCAAAGGTGGCGTCGAACTTCTTGAGAATGTCGGGTGAGCCCACCTGCGAGAGGCGCACATTCCACTCCACGCCGTCCACGAGCGCCGACTTCGATAAGTTGGATGAGCCGATGTACGCAGTGGAGAAGCCGCTGTCACGACGAAAGAGCCACGCTTTTGCGTGGAGGCGAGTGGACTGTGTGTCGTACGAAACCTTGACCTGGGCGCCTCGTGCGACCAGCCAGTCGAGGGCTTTGCGCTCGGTGGACCCTGTAAAGACCGTGGTGATCACGCGCAGCGGTCGGCCAGCTCTGCAATGTTCAGCAAGCTGCTTTTCGAGCAGACGTAGGCCGTGCCAGCGGACGAAAGCGCAAAGTAGGTCGATGGAGTCGGCAGACGGAATCTCGTGGGCAAGAGCATGGGCGAGGGCTGGTTCACCCCGAGCGTTGACCAACAGGTCCGATGCAGATAGTGCGACCAATGGTGCAACGACACCTTGGTTGGTATTCGGCAGTGCGGTCCATGCTTGAATCGCCCGAAGTTCTTCGATCGGGCTTACAACGACTTCGCCGAGAAGGTCCTTATCGGCGGAGTGACCAGCGAGGAGTTGGATGATGTCGTTGACTAGCTGGGACTGTTTGGCAGCCCGAGTCTCCTCGGGGAAATCAGCCAAGGCACGGGCCACTACTCCGGCGACGTGTCTGGCCAGTGTGGCGGGGGCCTCGGCGGGGTCCAGTGCATCGCGGACAACCCGCGCTTTGGCGCCGTCGAAGGGAAGAAGCCGAGCCTTCAGGCCAGCCGTAATGAGTCGCTCGTAGAGCCCGTATGGGAGGTCTTGATCGTTGTCAGACATCTTGACCGCTAGACTTCAGGAGGTTGTCCGGAAGAATACAACTCCGAAGCACGATTTCGGAGAGGGGCCTGTGGGTGATTGCCTGACCGAGGGCAGCGACTCCGTTGGCACAGACGCGCGGGCAAAGGGTGCGACCGCGCACTTCGAGACTGTTCGCCTACCTGAGTCCGCTTACCGGGATTGTCTGGAGCATGAGGACCAGTTCGGGCAGGTCCTTTGTCACGACTTGCCAGACGACGTCCTCATCCACCGCCAGGTAGTCGTGGACGATCTTGTGGCGCATGCCCACGATCTCCCGCCACGGGACGGCTGGATAGCGCGCGGCGCATTCGCCTGAGACCTGCCTGGCGGCCTCGCCGATGACCTGGACCAGTCGGGTTAGGGCCAGACGAAGGTTCTCGTCCTTGTCGAAGTCCTCACGCGTAAGCCCCCGGACTTTACCGGTCGCCTTGCTCGCCATATCGAGCATGTGCCCGATGTAGACGGCATCACGCGGCGACATAGAGAGGCTGGGCGACGGCCATTACATGACCGCGGATTCTCTCGTTCAGAAACTTCGGTGTGACGAGATCGACAGTGCGGCCCTGCATCAACGTTGAGAGCTCTTGTTGGATACGCACGAACTCGAAGCCCGGCACGTGCCCTGGCTGGAACTCCACCAGGACGTCGACGTCACTGTCCGGTCGAAAGTCGTCTCGCAGCACCGAGCCGAAGAGGGCCAGACTGGCAATGTGGTGCTTCCGGCAGAAGGCAGCCACTGCCTCGCGGTCGACCGACACATGGGGGCTCATGCCGCCGATCATAACCCTCTGTCTTCTCTCACAAGCGTTTCGTCCATCCTGCGAGTCCGAGCGCTCAGCGCCTTCTGAATCTCAAGACCGCCACCGCGGCGGCCAGCAGACCGAGCGCGAGCGGCGGGATGAAGTCCTCGCCGCGGCTCACGTGCACGTTCACGGCGCCGGCCATGAGCACCGCGAGGCACGCGCCGGCGATCGGAGTGAGCACAGGCAGGATGCCCGTTGCTGCCGGGACGATGAGCCCCACCGCGCCGGCGACCTCGGCGGCGCCAATCAGCTTGATCTGCGCGTCCGAGAAGTCCTGCGCGTAGGTCGCGCCCATGGCCACGATGTCGGTCCGTGCCTGCGTGAGCTTCATGGTGCCGACGGCGAGGAAGGCGACGGCCACGAGAATCTGCAGTGCCCAGATGAGCTTTGTCATAGTGGGCGGGATACTAGCCTGACAAGCCGCCTACTGAAAGCCCAGCACCCGGAGGCCTGCGTTTCTAAGAACGCTTGCGCTTCAGATGCTCCCTGATCGCTGCGGCCGCTGCGTGTCGGTCGTGAACGTCGTAGGCGCGAGGCGGCGTTCCCGGCGGTGTGGGATACATCTTGTGAATCCTCCGGATGATTGCGACCGGGTCGAAGGTGTCCTCGCTGGCCCGACCGGGCTTCCGGCGAACAGGCGTGTTGGCCATTGCGT
>JBEBGV010000088.1:0-17473 GCA_040081265.1 Vicinamibacterales bacterium | reverse complement strand
TGCCCGAGATCCAGCGCCTGCCCGGCGTGGGCCAGGCCCAGCTGTTCGGTACCGAACGCGCGATGCGCATCTGGCTCGATCCGGCCAAGCTGGTGGGCGGTGTCTATGCTGCCAATACGGTGGGCGCGATCTTCGGTGCGCTGGTCGTCAGCCTCGGCCTGGTGGGCACGGTCGGGAGCCAGGTGGCGCAGCAGGTACTCATCGGCTTCGCGGCACTCTCGGGACTCCTCATGGTGGCGCCGGGGTTGATGCGCGGTGAGGGTAACCGTCAGCCGCAGCCGTCTGCCGCCCTTGCCCTTGTGGCGATCGTCGCCATCGGGTCCGGTCTCCTCGCGCGTTCGGTTCCGCCGCTGCCGGGCATCCTCGTCGCATATGGTCGCTATGCCGCCACGTGGCTGGGTATCAACGACATCATCTACGTCGGTGAGGGCGTCACCGCCTCGGTTGCCGTGTCGCGCACTCCGTCGGGCACCCTCAACTACCACAACGCTGGCAAGGTGCAGGCGTCGAGCGAACCGCAGGACATGCGTCTCCAGCGCATGCTGGGTCACATCACGACGCTCGTGCCGGCCGCCCCGACCAAGGTGCTCGTGATTGGGTGTGGCGCCGGGGTGACGGCGGGAGCCGTCTCGGTCGATCCGCTGGTGAAGGATCAGACCATTGCCGAAATCGAACCTCTGGTCCCGCAGGTGGTCTCGACGTACTTCTCCGAACACAACTTCGACGTGGTCCGCAATCCCAAGGTCAAGGTGCATCTCGATGATGCCAGGCACTTCCTGCTGACCACTGACGAGAAGTTCGACGCGATTACCTCCGATCCGCTCGACCCCTGGGTCAAGGGCGCGGCCACCCTCTACACGCGTGAATTTTTCGAGGTGGTGAAGTCGCACCTCAATCCGGGTGGTGTGGTCACGCTGTTTGTCCAGCTGTACGAGAGCAACGAAGAGGCCGTCAAGAGCGAGGTGGCGACGTTCCTCGAGGCGTTCCCCAATGGCGCAGTGTTCGCCAACACGGCCAACGGGCAGGGCTACGACCTGGTGCTCTATGGGCCGCTCGAGCCGATGAAGATCGATGTCGACAGGGTCGAAGCTCGACTGCAGGATCCCGCGAACGCGACCATCGCCAGGTCGCTTCGCGAGATCGGGATCAATTCGGCGATCGAACTGTTCGCCACCTATGCCGGCGGTGTGGCCGACATGGGACCGTGGCTGTCCACCGCTCAGATCAACACCGACCGGAACCTGCGCCTGCAGTATCTTGCCGGACAGAGCCTGAACGTCTACCAGAGCGACCCGATCTACAAGAAGATGATCGTGGATTCGAAGTGGCCAGAGAACCTGTTTGCGGGTTCACCGGAGACGCTTGCCACGCTGCGAGCGCGCATCAACCTGTCCCTCGGCCGCAGCGAATAGGCGAGGAATCAGCGGAGCAGGGCGTCGATGAGCACCTGCCCCTGCGCATGGGGCAGGGTAATACCCGCCAGGTGGGCGAGCGTTGGCGCGATGTCGAGGGGAGTCACGCGACGGGTATGTGCCCCGGACTTGATTCCCGCCCCGGCCAGGATGATGGGGACTCTGGTGTCGTACCCGTACGACGTTCCGTGGTTTGCCCCATTGGTCGTGCCAACTAACCAGTGCGGCCTGAAGACGATCATGACGTCGCCACTTCGCGAGGGAACGTAGCTGTTGATGAGCGGGCGAATGGTCGGGTCATAGTCCCCCGCAGCCGGTGTCAGCTCATCGCGGGTCAGCACGCGCTCAACACCAGGGACCGCGAGCAGGGCTGACCTGAGTCGTTCGATTCCGTCGGGGGTACTCCGCAGCCGCGCGAGGACCCCATCCTCCAGATACAGATCTCCGTTCATCAACCGGTTGACCCAACGGCCCTTCCCCAATAGACCGGAGATGGCGCTCTGAGCGGCGTCGGGAATGGCGCGCGGCGGGATCCGGGCGGCGTCGACGCCGTGCGCCCGCGCGTGTTCGGGTGTTTGTGACACGCCGTGATCGGAGCTGAGCGCCACGACATAGTTATCGCGGCCAACCAGCGCATCGAGTCCGGTGAGCAGTTCACCAATGGTCTGGTCCAGCATGAACAGGACGTCCTGTACCTCGTGACTGTCAGGACCGTAGCTGTGGCCGACCAGGTCGAGGGCTGAAAAACTGATCGCCAGCATGTCGGTGTGCCCGGGTTCGCCGAAGTTCATCGAGCCGACGACACCAAGTGCCATGCGGCCCAGATAGGCGTCTGAGAGCGGGCTCGCTTCCCACTCGTCCCACGTGCGAATCGAGTGTGGAAACGCTGGCTCGCCTTCGCCCTGATGTCCGAGGGCGCGTTCCTCGTCGGTGTAGGCCGCCTTCGGCATCGCGCGGTTCCACGTCGTCCAGAGTTCACTCTCGACCGGGTGTGCGGCCAGATACCGCGCCAGTTCAGGAACCTGCCCTCCGTAAGCGGTTGATGTGACCCAGGCACCTTCATCCGCGATCCAGGTGGCAACGTCGGGATGCTGCCCGCCGAGCGTCGCCACGGACCGTGCCTTCAGCGAGAAGGCAGCCACGCGAGAGTCGGGACCGAGCTGTGCGCGCAGCTCGTCGGCCAGCGTGGGCACCATCAGACGGTGAGCGCTCTGTCCGGACGCCGAGACGGGTCTGCCGTAGCTCAACGCGAGGGCGCCAGCGTCATCGGCGCAGGCAACCACACGCCCGAAGTCGCGATCCCACCAGGTGTTGTTGACCATGCCATGCACCGACGGCAGGGCCCCCGTGCTGATGCTGGCGTGGCCGGCACAGGTGACGGTGTTGGCGAAGGGGTAGTCCGCCTGTTGAAACCAGGCGCCGTCATCGACCAGCCGAGCCAGGCCCTTCGTCCATCGATGACGGTTGGCGTCGATGTAGTCACCCCGCATCTGGTCGACGACGATCAGGACGACCAGTCGCGGGTGAGGATGCTGGGCCGCGAGCGGCAGGGTCGTCGACGACACGAGGACCAGGGCGAGGAGCGCAGTGAGGATTCGCACCCCTCCATAGGTAGCGGTCCGCCGTGACAACCAGGTGTCACCGGCGTAACGTTCTGGATCCCGCCGCTAGACGATGGTGCCGGCAGGAATAACGCCGCCCTTGGGGACGACGATGATTCCGCTGCGGATGCAGTAGCCATCGCCGTCAGCGTGATCGACGCCCTTCTCGTTGACCAGGCGGACGCCGTCGCCGATTCGGGCGTTCTTGTCGATGACGACGCGGTCGAGGATGACGTCGCGCCCGATGCCGAGTGCCGGCGCGTCTGTCTCCGACGCGTCTTCGTAGTAGTCGCTCCCGATCACCACCGAACGGCGAATCTGCGAACCTGAGCCAATGCTGGCGCGGATGCCGATGACCGATTCACTGATGCGGCAACGATCGAGGAAGGATCCTTCCGAGATGATCGAGTCGCTGATATGGCAGTCGGTCAGACGCGCACCAGACAGGTGCCGCTGTCGTGTGTAGGTGGGCCTGACCGGGTCCCAGAACCGAAAGGGCGCTTCGGCGCGCCCGAGCATGATGTTGGCGTCGTAGTAGGACTCGATGGTGCCGACGTCCACCCAGTAGCCGCGATACAGGTACGGCTGCACGTCGTATCGTCCGAGCGCACCGGGAATCAGCTCGCGGCCGAAGTCGATGCCCGATTCGCGTTCGAGCATTTCAAGCAGCACCGCTCGCGAGAACACGTAGACGCCCATCGACGCCAGAAACGGCTTGGCATCCGAGTGTGCGCCGAAGGTGGCGCCGGCGGGGATGCTGCGACTGATCGTTTTCAGCCGCTCGGCATCCGGTTTCTCTTCGAAGGCCACGATGTGCCCGTCGCGTTCAAACCGGAAGATGCCCATCTGGGTAGCGGTGTCGGCATCGACAGGATGCGCGGCGATGGTGATGTCGGCGCGGCTCTCACGGTGGGCGTCGACCAGCTCCCAGTAGTCCATCCGGTAGAGGTGATCGCCGGCCAGGATCAAGTAGTAGTCGGCTTCGTGCTCCACGAAGTGGCGCGCGGCCTGACGCACAGCGTCGGCTGTGCCCTGGAACCAGCCCGGGTTGTCGGGCGTCTGTTCAGCCGCCAGGATTTCAACAAATCCCCCTGAGAAGAGATCGAGCCGGTAGGTGTTGGAGATGTGCCGGTTGAGCGACGCCGAGTTGAACTGGGTCAGCACGTAGATGCGGCGGATGTCGGCGTGCAGGCAACTGCTGATCGGAACGTCGATGAGGCGGTACTTGCCGCCGATCGGCACCGCAGGCTTCGAGCGCGTTGCGGTGAGCGGGAACAGTCGCTTGCCTTGTCCGCCGCCGAGGATGATGGCCAGAGTGTCTGAATGCATCGGGAGGTTAGTTCCTGGTTCCTGGTTCCTGGTTCTTTCTACTGACTAGCAACTAGCAACTAGCAACTAGGAACTAGCAGCTAGCAACTAGTAACCAGGAACTAGCAACCGGCAACTAGCGTGTAAGCACCAGTCCCGCCCAGACGGCGAAGGTGCCGAGCAGGAGCTGGCCCAGCATGTTCGCCGCCGCTGTAGCGGGCTGGCCGGCGTAAATGAGTTCGACCGATTCGAAGGCAAAGCTCGAGAACGTCGTGAACCCGCCGAGGACGCCCACCAGCAGGAAGAGCCGCCCGCTGGGTCCGAAGGTGCCGCGTGACGCCTCCAGGCCGGCGACCAGTCCAAAGATAAAGCATCCCAGCACGTTGACGGCGAAGGTACCCCACGGAAAGGCCGGAGACACCGCGCGTAACGCCAGGTTCATGGCATATCGCGCCGCCGATCCGAGCGCGCCGCCGAGTGCAACCCACAGCAGGGGCGAGATCACGCGGGCAGTGTACTACCGCCGGTAAGCCCAGGCGACGGCAGGCTTTGACGCGAGGTTTAACGTTGCAGGATCGCTCTTGTCACGGCTTCGTTACACCTCGCTTCTACGCTGAACGGGACATGGGAATCACACCCCTACACAGGCGAGGAGAACGCAAGGCTATGAGAACGATTCTGACGCGGGCACTGGCGATCATCATCATGGTGACGCTGCTGCCGATGCTTGGCTACGCGCAGGGTGACGGACGGTTCACGGGCACCGTGCTCGACGCGAGCGGGTCCTTCATCCCGGGCGCAACGGTCGTCGTGAAGAACGAGCGGACCGGCGAGACGCGCACCGTGACGAGCAACGCCGAGGGGCGTTACGTGCTGACCGGCCTGAGGCCGTCCACCTACACCGTCCGGGCGACCTTCGGCAGCTTCCAGCCGCTCGAGTTCACGGCCTTGCAGCTGGTGGCCGGCCAGGAGTTCTCGATTGACCTCCAGATGAATCCGGCCGGAGTCACCGAGACGGTCACCGTCACCGCGCAGACCTCAGCCATCGACCTCAGCTCGGCGAGCGTCGGTGTCAACGTCAGCGAGCGTGAGATCGAGAGCCTGCCGGTCAACGGTCGCCAGATGTCGCAGCTGATGCTGCAGGCGCCAGGCTCCCAGAACGCCGGCACCGGCACCTGGAACGATGTCCGCTTCAGCGGCCAGGCGAACCAGCAGAACGTCATCAAGTTCGACGGGGTCGAGGGGTCGGCCATCATCGACGCGTCGCCAGGCAACATCAACGGCCAGATCGCGTCGCCCTTCAAGCTGCAGGCGAGCCTGGAGAACGTGCAGGAGTTCCGGGTCGAGTCCAACAACTACCCGGCAGAATTCGGCACCGGCACCGGCGGTCAGGTGAACGTGGTGACCAAGTCGGGTGGGAATCTGTTCCGCGGTGCGCTCTTCGAGTACTACCGCAACGACAAGCTCGACGCGCCCAACTACTTCGATTCCACCCGCAACAGCAACGGCAGCGTGATTCAGGACCTGGGCAAGTCGAAGCTGAATCAGCACCAGTATGGGTTCTCCATCGGCGGCCCACTGATGAAGGACCGCGCCTTCTTCTTCACGAGCTATGAAGGCTACCGACTCGATGCCGGCGTGAACTTCGTTGAGGCTGCCCCGAGCGCGGCGGCGTGGGCGAGGGCAGTGCCCGCCATCGCGGCGCTGCGGCCGGGGTTCACGGCGAGTAACGCCGTGCTCCTGCCTGGGGCGTCAGCCAACGCCGACTTCGACATCTACCAGCTCAAGAGCCTCGAAGAGGTCAAAGAGAACGCCTACAGCGTCCGCCTGGACTACAAGCTGACCCAGAACTGGGGTTCGTACTTCCGCCTGTTCCGCGACTCGGGTACGCAACTGCGGCCCGAGGGTGTCAGTGGGCGAGTGGTCAAGGTGACCAACGACCCGACCAACGCCATCTTCAACCTGCAGGGCGTGCTGGCCAGCGGCATGCAGAACGAGTTCAAGATCGGATACAACGCACCGCCCACCAGGGTCAATGGCGTGGCGCCGACGGTCAACGGGATCGACTTCAGCAAGATCTCGCTCAACCTGAGCGGCAGCATCGCCAACACTGGTATCGCCGGCCAGAGCAGCTCGTCGGGGATCGTCGTACCCGGCGGTCTGGTTCGCGCCAGCAGCGCGACCAACGGCAGCGGTCAGCCGTATGACCCCTGGTCCCTCGCGTTCTCGGACAACCTGACGCACGTCGCGGGCAACCACCTCGTCAAGTTCGGCGCCGACGTCCGCATGATTCGGATGACGACCGACCAGCTCGGTGGCACCACCTACACCTTCCCGAACATCACGGCGTTCCTGGCCAACCAGCCGTCGGCGATTCAGTACCTCGGCGACCTGAGTGCCCCGAGCGTGTTCAACAACGGCGCGACCGGCCTGCGTCACACCCAGCAGTCCTACTACGTCGGGTTCGCCCAGGACGAGTGGCATGCCACGTCGAACCTCACGCTCAACTACGGCTTGCGCTACGACTACTACACCCCGATGAAGGAGCGCGACAACCTGATCGTGAAGTTCAACACGGTCACCGGCACCCTCGACCCCAACACGACGCCGCTGCTCAAGTCGAAGAAGGACAGCTTTCAGCCGCGCGTCTCGATGACCTACGCGCCCGGCAACACCGTGCTGCGCGGCGGCTTCGGCGTGTTCGTCGGCCCCGGCCAGGGAGAGGACCAGATTCAGCCGATTGAGAGCGACCGCGTCAGCACGACGCTCAGCACGGGTTCGGCGCTTGCGTTCCCGATTAACCAGGACGCGCTGGTCGCCAACTTCACCAACAACCCCAACAACCGCAGCTACGCGCCTCGCGCCTACGCGCCGGAATATAACCTTCCGGAGAAGGTGTACCAGTACACGGCGTCGATGCAGCAGGAGCTTGGCGGCAACTTCACTGCGACCGCCGCGTATGTCGGCGCGCAGGGACGCAACCTCTTCCTCCGCACCATCACCAACCGGATCACCGACGTCATCACCAACACGAACCCGGCGAGTGCGGCGCTGGTCGTCCGCGAGTTCTCGATTGTGGCGCGTGACGCCAATGGCAATGTGACGGGTGTTCAGAACCCGTTCGCCGAAATCGACGTCAAGACGAGCGGCGGTCAGAGCAACTACAACGCGATGATGCTGTCGCTGAACCGACGCTCCGCGTCGGGGTTGTCCACCAACCTGCAGTACACCCTGGGTCGCAGCCGTGGCACGACGGGCGGATCGAACGAAGCGAACACGGCGGCCAACAACGCCAACCCGAACGACATCGCCAACTTCGACTACGACAACGGCTACAACAACTTCGACGTCCGCCACACCTTCAACTTCAGCGTGCTGTATTCCCTGCCGTACGGGAAGGGCCGCAAGTGGGGCAACGACGCCAGCGGCCTGTCGCAGGCGCTGCTCGGCGGCTGGGACATCGGGGGCATCGCCAACGCCCGCAGCGGTATCCCGGTTCAGGTGCAGATTGTTCGCCCCGACGTCGTCTACCGTGACGGGGCAGGGAACATTTTCGCCAGCCCGGCGCTCGACCGCGTGGCCGTGATGAACACGCCTGGCGGCGGTGCGTCGCGCAACGTGCGGCGTCCTGACGTGGTGCCTGGCGTGGACCCGTTCATCAAGGACGGCGGCCTGCTGTTCCTCAACCCGGCAGCGTTTGCGACGCCCGCACCGGGGACGTTTGGGAACCTCGAGCGCAACTCGATTCACGGACCGAACTTCAAGCAGGTGGACTTCTTCTTCGCCAAGCACTTCAGCCTTGGCGGCCGGAGCGACTTCGAGTTCCGCGGCGAGGTCTTCAACCTGTTCGACACCGTGAACTTCAGCAACCCGATTGGCACGCTGCCGCAGGCGATTCCGACGACATCGCTGACCGAGGCGAACCGCGTGCAGCCGGGACAGCCCTACACGAGCGCGGCAGCCGGCACCTTCGGCCGTCTGACGAGCACGGTGGGTCGGACAGTCGGACTCGGCACCGCCCGCCAGGTGCAGTTCGCGGTTCGTATGAGCTTCTAGTTGCTCGTAGGCCGGACCTTCAGGTCCGGCATGCAAGCGACAACAGCAACGACAACGATGGCGTTCCTCCGGGGACGCCATCGCTGCGTACAGCGGCGGGGAGCGTTACGCGGCAGGCGACGACGAGGGTGGAGTAACGGGCAGCAAGACGGTGAAGCGAGCCCCCCCGGCCGGCCGGTTCTCGACAAACACCCGTCCCCCATGCAGTTGCACAAGGTTCCTGACGATGGCCAGTCCCAGGCCCGTGCCCCCGGGTCTGGCGCGTGCCCGGTCGACACGATAGAAGCGCTCGAAGACGCGAGAGAGGTCTCCTTCGGGGATGCCCGGACCAGAATCCGACACCACAATGGCCAGTTCGGCGCCGCGGCCTTCGGTGTCGAGGCGGATGGTCGTGCCCTCGGGTGAGTAGTTGACCGCGTTCTCGACCAGGTTGCGGACGATGTCGTGCAGCTTGGCCGGGTCGGCCGACACGACCGCCGCATTGGCTGCGACGACGGTGGCAATCTGCTGCCGTTTGGCCGTCAGGGCCGGCTGAAGATCGGCGACCACGGCCTCGAACAGCTCGGCGATGTCGCACGGCGTCGGATCAAGCGTTTCCTGTCGGGCGTCGAGGCGGGCCAGCCGGAGCAGGTCGGTGACCAGGCGTTCCATGCGTGTGCTCTGGCGGCCGATCACTTCGAGGAACTGGCGCACCTGCGCTGGAGTACCCGGGTCATCGAGCAACGCTTCGACGTAGCCACGAATCGACGTGAGCGGCGTCCTGAGCTCGTGCGACACGTTGGCGACGAAGTCGCGACGCACCTGGTCGGCACGGCGCAGGTCGGTGATGTCGTGCAGAACCAGGACGGCTCCGCCACCCCCGCTCGGCACGGCCGCCGCGCGGGCCACGAATGTTCGTCCGGACCCCGGTGTCAGCGAGAGCTCTTGTGCCGCCACGGCGTGCCCCTCGAGTGCCTGAGCGAGCTGGCGCGTGATGTCGGGGTCTGAGATGACCTCCTCGAACAGGCGTGACCGGGACGAGTCGTTCAGGCGCAGCATGGCTTGCGCCGCCCGATTGACAAGCTGCAGTCGGCCCTCGTGGTCGACGACCACAACGCCCTCGACCATGCCCGCCAGGATGGCTTCGGTCCGGGCGCGGTCGCGCGTCAGCTCGTCGAGCCTGACACCCAGCTCGTGGACGACGGCATCGAGCGTGTTGGCGACCGTTCCCAGTTCGTCATCACCAAAGTCGTGCTTTCGCCGCGTGAAGTCTCCGGCCCGGTACCGGTCAGCGACGGCGGCAATGTCACCGATGCGCCTGGCAATGACCATTGACGACAGCCATGCGAGGATCACCGCCACCGGTGCAGCGAGACCAAAGGCGAGCAGCGCCCGGCTGCTCATCCGCTGGACCTGGCCTGTGACCGTCGTCAGGGGTTCGCCGATGCGCACGAACGCCACACGGGTGTGGCGCGCCGTCACCGCCGCGTAGAGCGTCTCCTCCCCGGTTGTGGTGCTGAGACGGGCGAGCACACCAACGCCGCTGGTGAGGGCGGTCTGGACCTCGGGTCGCTGGAGGTGGTTCTCGAGCCGAGCCAGCTGGTCCCCGTCGAGCGTCGACTCGCCAACTACGAGCCCGTCGGCGGCGATGAGCGTGATCCGTCCTCCGACCAGCGTGGCAAAGCGGTCGGCTTCGTCGTCGAGCTGGGCGTCGGTGAGGGTGGGAGGATCTCGGGCCAGCAGTTCGGCAATCAGCCTGGCCTGATCGACCAGGCGCCGTTCGATCGAGGCTCGCTCAGCCCGCTGGAGTTCCTGCGCGATGATGAAGGTGGCGGCCAGCAGCGCCGTCGCCGCAACCGCCAGGGCAGCCAGGAAGATCTTGGCGCGAAAGGTGAAACGCACGGCGCTACTCGTCGACGAGCTTGTAGCCGAACTGTTTGACGGTCTCCAGCATGTCGACCAGCGTCGGCAGCTTCTCGCGTAGCCGCCGCACGTGCACGTCCACGGTACGCGTGCCGCCAGTGTAGGTGTAACCCCACACGTCGCTCAGCAGCCGATCCCGTGACAGCACACGTCCTTTGTGTTCCATCAGATACCGGAGGAGCAGGAACTCCTTCGCCGTCAGTTTGACCTCCCGTCCCGCGTCGGTCACGGTGTGACTCGACAGGTCGATCGCGAGCGCCCCGTGGGTCAACGTGACGGTCGCGCTGACGGGCCGGGCGACCCGGCGCGTCAGTGCGCGCAGCCGCGCGATGAGTTCATTTGGACTGAACGGCTTGGTGATGTAGTCGTCGGCGCCGAGGTCGAGGCCGAGGATGCGATCGGCTTCTTCGCCGCGGGCGGTCACCATGATGATCGGCAGGGCAGCGGTGGCGCCCTCCGCGCGCAAGGCCCGGCAGACCTCGAGCCCGCTGATGCCGGGCATCATCACGTCAAGGACCACGGCATCGAGTGGCTGTGACCTGGCAAGTTGCAGGGCGTCGGCGCCGTTGGAGGCGACGTGGGCCGTCCAGCCGGCCTTCCCGACATACAGAGCAATGAGGTCTGCGATGTCGCGGTCGTCTTCGGCAACGAGGATATGCATGCGCTGACCGCCATTATGCTACGCCAGCGCTGGCGCCCTGGGGTTCCTACGTCTGGTGGCGGATGTCCTCGCCCTTGACCAGATAGACGACCTCCTCGCAGACGTTCACGGCGTGATCGGCGATGCGTTCGATCGACTGGGCCACCAGCACCAGGCTCATACAGCGCTTGAGCAGGTCCGGACTGTCGATGCGGTCGCCGAGGAGGTCTTCGAAGGTCCGTCGATTGAGTGCGTCGACGGCGTCGTCCATGGCCATCACCTGTTTGGCCTTCTGGACGTCCTCGTGCGCAAACGCCTGGAGGGCTCCGTGCACCATCTCGCAGGCGATCTCAGTCATCCGAGCCAGGTCATTCAGCGGTCGTGGAGGTGGTTCCGCGAGGAACATGTCCACGTACTCGCAGTTGTTGACCGCCTGATCGCCCACCCGCTCGAGCTCGGTGTTGATCCGGACCACCATCAGCAGGAACCTGAGGTCCTTGGCGGTTGGTGTGTAGATCGTGATGAGGCGGACGGCCTCGCTGTCGATCCCGATCTGAAAGCGATCGAGTTCATCTTCAGCGGCCAGGACCTTGGCGACGGCGCTCTTGTCGCGCGTAATCAGGGCGTCAGAGGCCCATCCGACCATCTGTTCGGTCAAGGCGCCCATCTCGATGACCTTCGCCTTGAGTTGCTCAAAATCCTGTCCGAGCTTCGACATTTATCCCTGCTCCTGCCTGACTCCTGCGCCAGGGGGTCTGGTTCGTCCTAGCCGTATCGACCCTCGACATACATCTCGGTCTCCCGGCGCTGCGGTCTCAGGAAGACGTCGAGCGTCGGGCCGTGCTCAATGAGTTCCCCCATGAGCATGAAGATGCACTCGTCGCTCGTCCGCCTGGCCTGAGCCATGTTGTGCGTGACTATGACGATGGTATAACGACCGCGTAACCCGCTCATAAGACGTTCTATGGCGGCGGTGCCTTCGGCGTCGAGTGCCGAGCACGGCTCGTCCATCAGGATCACGCCAGGCTTGAGCGGCAGCAGGCGGGCGATGCACAGCTTCTGCTGCTGTTCGAGGGTCAGCCGGGTCGCCTTCCCCTTGAGATTGTCCTTCACCGTATCCCAGAGTGCGACTTCCCTGAGGGATGACTCGACCAGGTCGTCGACCTGGCGGCGCGAGAGGTCGCGTGTGCCGTCGTGCACGCGCAGCCCGAAGGCGATGTTCTCGTAGATCGACAGCGGCAGTGGATTCGGACGCTGAAAGACCATCCCGACTGCCTTGCGCAGCTCCCCGAGGCTGACGTCCGGGTCGTAGATGTTCTTCCCCAGAATCGACACGATGCCGGTCGTGCGGACGTTGCCAAACCGCTCGTTCAGGCGGTTCAGGCACCGCAGGAACGTCGTCTTGCCGCAGCCGGACGGCCCGATGAGCCCCGTGATGGCGCCTTCGCGAATGTTCACCGAGACGTGCTTGAGTGCCTGGAAATCCCCGTACCACAGGCAGAGATCCTCGGCCGTGATACTGAAGGTCTCGGACAGGGCAGGCTCGTGGCTGCTCATCCGAAGTGCCCCCGGACATAGTTGAAGGTGAGCGGATCGGCCGGTTGCTCCGAGAAAATCCGCGCGGTCTCATCGACCTCGATGAGCCGTGATGCGTTCATGAAGGCCACTCGATCGGCCAGTCGATGTGCCTGCTGGACAAGGTTGGTCACAAGCACAATCGTCATGCGCTGCTTGAGCTCGAGCAGTACATCTTCGATCTTCATCGTGGTGACCGGATCGACGGCGATCGAGAACTCGTCGAGGCAGAGGATCTCGGGCTGGTGCGACAGGGCTCTGGCGATGGTGAGCCGCTGCTGCTGACCGCCGGACAGTCGCGTGCCCAGCAGGTTCATCCGATCCTTGACCTCGTCCCAGAGCGCGGCGTGTCGCAGACAGGTCTCGACCAGGGCATCGAGGTCGCCCTTGTCGCGCATGCCGGCCATGCGAGGGGCGTAGGCCACGTTGTCGTAGACCGACATCGGCAGGCCGACCGGGAGCGGGAACACCATGCCGATGCGCCGACGCAGGCTGAAGACGTTGGTCATCCGGAAGACATCGTCGCCGCCGACCTGGACATGGCCCTCGACCTTGGCCGTATCGACGAAGTCGATCATGCGGTTGATGCATTTCAGGAGGGTGGTCTTTCCCGAATTGGCAGGGCCGATGATCCCGAAAATCTGGTGCCTGGGGATGTCGAGCGTGATGCGATCGAGCGCCAGCTTCGGGCCATAGCGCACCGAGAGGTCGCGGACGGAGATGTGCGTGTCCACGGCGGCTACCACTTCTTCCGTGAACGCAGATACACGCGGAACCCGATGGAGAGCAGGTTGACGCTGATCACCAGCGCAATCAGCACGACCGCCGTGCCGTACTGCAGCGACTCGGAGATCCCGGTCACCTGCGTTGAGATCGCGAACAGGTGATAGGACAGGGCCATGAACGGCTCGTCGAGGCCGTAGGGCAGATACGCCTGCAGGCCGGTCTCAGGAATCCCGACGTAGAACACCGCGCCGGTGAAGAGAATCGGTGCGGTTTCGCCGGCAGCCCGGGACACCTGCAGGATGACGCCGGTGAGGATGCCGCTGATGGCATTGGGCAGCACGATGGTACGAATGGTCTGCCAGCGGCTCGCGCCCATGTTCCAGCACGCTTCACGGAAGTTCTGGGGCACGGCCGCCAGCGCTTCGCGGGTGCTGGTGATGATCACCGGGAGCGTCATCACGGCCAGCGTGCAGGACGCCGCGAGCACCGATCGGCCCATGTTCGCGAACAGGACAAATGCGCCGACGCCAAACAGCGCGTGCACGATGCTGGGAACGCCGGCCAGGTTGACCACCGCCAGGCTCACCAGCCGGGTCGTCCAGTTGTTGCTGGCGTATTCGTTGAGGTACACGCCGGCGAGCACACCGATGGGTGCGGCCACGGCCAGCGAGATGAAGACCAGGTAGAAGGTGCCGATGAGCGGCGCCCAGATGCCCCCGGTGGTCATGTAGTTCTGGGGGTTGGTCGTGAGGAAGGCCCACGACAGGGCTGGCCACGCCTTGGCCACCAGGGTGGCCAGGATCGCAACCAGTGGAATGACGAGCCCGAAGGTGACGAGGCCCAGCACGGTGGCCACGGCGATCTCGACCCGGCGCTTGCGCCGTTCGACCACTCCTGCCACGAAACGCTGGCTGGCGTCGAGGCTACTGCTTGCCACGGACGCCCTTGACGATGAGGTCGGCGGTCAGGTTGATGGCCAGCGACATCACCATCAGAAAGGTGCCGATGACGAAGAGCACGCGGTAGTGATCGCCTCCCTGTGAGGCTTCGCCGAGTTCGGCCGCAATGGTGGCCGTCAGTGTGCGCACAGGGTCGAGCAGGCTATGGGGAATCTGCACCGAGTGCCCGGTAGCCATGAGCACCGCCATCGTTTCGCCGATGGCCCGGCCGATGCCGAGCAGCGTGGCCGCGAGCAGACCGTTCTTGGCGGCCGGCAGCAATACCCGGTAGACGAGCTGCCAGCGACTCGCCCCGAGTGCCAGCGACGCTTCCCGGTAGGTGTCGGGTACCGCCTTGAGGGCGTCTTCGCCCATCGACATGATGATCGGCACGCTCATCAGCGCCAGCACGATGCCGCCGTTGAGGATGTTGATGCCGATCGGGGCGCCGGTCACGGCGATGATCACCGGGTTCAGCACCATGTACCCGATGAAGCCCCAGACGACCGAGGGAATGGCCGCCAGCAGTTCGATGACGATTTTGAGCGTCTCCCGGATACGCGGGGGACAGAACTCGGAGACGAAGATGGCGGCGCCGATCCCCGCAGGAACGGCAATCACCATCGCCAGCAGGGTCACGGCGACCGTGCCGACGATGAGCGCGAGGATGCCGTATTGCGCTTGTACGCGTGAGTCGGGCCGCCAGTTGATGCTGGTGAAAAACTGGCCGATGTCGAGCGTGCCGGAAGTGATGACCGGCGCGCCCTCACGGAAGACGAAGAAAAAGATCGCGAAGACGAAGAGAATCGCGCTCCACCCGCACAGCCGGATCAGTCCCTCAACCAGCGGCTCCGTCAGGACGGTCAGTCGGGACGCAAATGAAGGGGGACGCATAGGGAGCGCGGCTCACATCTGTTCGTGTCGGTCTACTTCGCGGGTGCTGGAACGTATCCGATGTCCTTGAGCACCTGCTGGCCAGCCGGACTGAGCGTCCAGTCGATGAACTCCTTGGTGGCAGCGCTCGGGGTGCCGTGGGTATAGAAGTAGAGCGGACGCGCGATCGGGTAGGTATTGTCCAGCGCCGTCTCGAGCGTTGGGGCGACACCAGGCTCACCCTTCTTCTTGGAGATGTTCAGCGTATGAACGCCTGGCATGGCATAGGCCATCCCGCTGTATCCAATGGCGCACGGCGTCTTGGACACCAGCGCCACCACATCCTTCGAACCGCTCTGGTCGATGGACCCGAGCTTGAATTCACGGGTGCGTCCCAGGATGGCTTCGCGGAAGTAGGCGTAGGTGCCCGAATTGTTCTGGCGGCTCACGCGGATGATCTCGTCGCTGCTGCACGCGGCGTTCTTGACACCGAGCTGCGACCACTTGAGCGTCTGCCCGCCGTCGCCGTAGATCTCGGCCAGTTCTTCGATGGAGAGGGACTTGAGCGGGTTGCCTTCGTGCACGTAGACAGCGAGGGCGTCGAGTCCCATGACGTATTCCTGCGGGGCAGCGTTGGCGGCCGTGGTGGCCTTTTCGAGCTCCGCTGGTTCGATTTCACGGCTCGAGGCTGCGATGTCGAGCGTCTCGTCGATGAGTCCGGCGATCCCGACGCCGGAACCGCCGCCAGCGACCTGGATCGACACGTCCGGCTTGATCTTCTTGTAGTTCTCTGCCCACGCCTGATTGAGGTTGACCATCGTGTCTGAACCCGTCAGACGGATGACCACGCCAGAGGCCGCGGTCTCGGCGGGGGCGGAAGTGGTCGTGGACGAGGAGCCGGAACAGGCGGCGCTCATGAGCGCGCCCAGGGAGACACCGAGTGTCAAAAGACGTTTTGCCGAAAACATTGTCATTTCCTCCGCAACCGCTCGAAACCCGGCTCAACCGAGCTAGGCCCGTGGACGTTGCATGCGGGACGTTTACGCGATCGAAGTCACCGCGATGCTAGCAGAAGAGTGCGGAGAAACAGGGGGTGCGCGGCTGTTTTAACACACATGTAACGTGCGCTTCACAGTTCGGCGAGTGGTGTCTCAGGCGCGTGAAATCACAGCTCCCGGACCCCGTGACCTTTGAACAGAAACCAGCCGGCGACCAGGCTCAGCAGGATGCCGTTGAGGGTGAGCACCGTCGGTGCCGACGTCAGCGTGGCGACCCATCCGGAGGCGAGGCCACCGAGCGGCATCCCGCCCCGAAACGCCACCATGTAGATGCTGACCACGCGGCCGCGCATCTCGTTGGGCACCACGTGCTGGATGAGCGAATTGAGGATGGCGAAGGTCATCACCAGCCCGGCGCCGCATCCGAAGAGCAACAGCGCGTTCAGCCAGAAGAGGCGCGAGAGCGAGAACAGCGCAATCAGCACGCCGAACAGCAGCTGAATGATGAGGAGCGTCCGGCCCATGTGCTTGAAGTGGCCGAGCCACGCCACGATGAGTGCGCCGGCGACGGCTCCGGCGCCCGCAAACGCCATCAGTTCGGTGTATTCGGTCACGCCCCCGTTGAACACGTCCCGTGCAAACAGCGGGAGGAAGGTCAGCAGCGGGTTGCCCAGGAAGGTGGTCGCGGCGGCGAGCACGGTGAGCGCGACGATCGTCGGCCGCTCGCGCACATAGCGAAGCCCCATCGTCATTTCCTCGTGCAGGCGCGTCTGCGACACCACCGGGATGTGACGGACGTGCATCGAGAGGATGGCGAAGATGACGGCCAGAAAGGACAGCCCGTTGAGTCCGAAGCACGCGACCATGCCCCACGTGGCCAGCGCTGCGCCGGCCAGGAGCGGGCCGATGACGCGGGCCAGGTTGAACTGAATCGAGTTCAGCGCGATCGCGTTGGGCACGTGTTCTTTCTCGACGAGCATCGGCAGCAACGACTGATACGCGGGACCGCCGAAGGCCTGCGCCGTGCCTCCCACGATGGCCAGGACGAGGACGTGCCAGATGGCGATGACGTCGAAGTAGACCAGGGCCATCAGGATGAAGGCGACGCTCATCTGCGTGTACTGCGAGAAGAGCATCACCTGGCGCCGGTCGTGCCGATCGGCGACCGCGCCCCCGATGAGCGTGAAGAGCAGGATTGGCGCCTGTCCCAGGAAGGTATTGAGACCGAGGAAGAACGCCGAGGCGCTGCCGGCGAGGGTCAGGATCAGCCAGTTGAGCGCGACCTCCTGCATCCAGGTGCCGATGCTGGAGGTGCCGGCCCCGAGCCAGAGCACACGGAAGTCCCGGTAGTGCAGCGCCGCGGCCAGACGGCGAAAAATGAGCGTGCCTGAGGTGGGGGATGGGGTGTTGGCGGGCGCGACTGGGGTGGACACGAAAAGGTGAT
>JBEBGV010000087.1:0-17573 GCA_040081265.1 Vicinamibacterales bacterium | reverse complement strand
CGACAACACGCCGATCACGGGCGAGCTGATTACGCCGGTGGCCATCGAGAAGGGCAGCCGGTTCGCGATTCGTGAAGGCGGCCGCACCGTCGGCGCCGGGACGATTTCAGAAATTATCGAGTAGTTGTTAGTGGTTAGTCGTTAGTGGTTGGTGGTCGCGGGGGCGCTCAGAGCTCTTGCTAACAACCAGCAACTAACAACCAGCAACCAAGAAGAGACACCCAATGGCAATGTTCAGCGACAAGATTCGTATCCGGCTCAAGGCGTATGACTCGCGCATTCTCGACCAGTCCACCGGCGAGATCGTCGAGACCGCGAAGCGGACGGGCGCGCGCCTGGCGGGACCGATTCCGTTGCCGACCTCGAAGAACAAGTGGACGGTGCTGCGTTCGCCGCACGTCGACAAGAAGTCGCGCGAACAGTTCGAGATTCGGACGCACAAGCGCCTGATCGATATCTTCGAGCCGACGCCCCAGACGGTGGATGCGCTGATGAAGCTGGATCTGCCGGCTGGCGTGGACGTCGAGATCAAGGCGTTCGGCAAGGAGCACGGGAAGTAGGTCGCCATGGTGACAGGACTGATTGGCAAGAAAGTCGGGATGACGCAGCTCTTCGGAGCTGACGGCGTGGTGCAGCCGGCAACGGTGCTCAAGGCCGGTCCCTGTGTGGTGTCCCAGGTGAAGACCGTGGAGACCGACGGGTATCAGGCGGTGCAGCTCGGGCTCGTGGAAGCGAAGGCGACCAAGGAGAACAAGCCGAGCACCGGTCACTTCAAGAAGGCCGGCGTGCCGCCCACGCGCGTGCGTCGCGAGCTGAAGGTGAAGGCCGGCGGTGAGCCGGTGAAGCCGGGTGACCAGGTCAATGTGTCGATGTTTGCCGACGGCGAGCGCGTCGACGTTATCGGCACCAGCCGCGGCAAGGGCTTCCAGGGTGTGGTCAAGCGCCACCACTTTGCGGGTGGCCGTGCGTCACACGGCTCGATGTTTCACCGTGCGCCTGGCTCGATTGGTGCCTCGTCGTTCCCCTCGCGTGTCGTCAAGGGCATGCGCATGGGCGGGCACATGGGCAGCGATCGCATCACGGTGCGCAACCTGCGCGTGCTGCGCGTGGACGCCGAGAACAACCTGCTGCTCGTCGAGGGTGCGGTGCCGGGTGGCCCCAACGCCATCGTCGTGATTCGCAAGGCGGTGGCCGCCAAGCCGGTGCGCGTGGCACAGGTGGAGCCGGTCAAGAAGAAGGGCAAGAAGTAGTCATCATGACTGTAGACGTCGTCAACCAGCAGAACGAGAAGGTCGGCTCTGTCGACCTCCGCGACGAAGTGTTTGGTGGCCGCATCAAGACCGACCTGATTCACGAGTCGGTGGTGGCACAGAACGCGTCCGAGCGTCGCGGCACACACGCGACCAAGACACGCGCGATGGTGAGCGGCAGTGGCAAGAAGCCGTGGCGCCAGAAGGGCACAGGCCGGGCACGCGTTGGCGAGACTCGCAATCCGCTCTGGCGCAAGGGCGGAACGACGTTCGGCCCCCAGCCGCGCAGCTACGCGTATCAGCTGCCGAAGAAGGTCGAGCTCGGCGCGCTGCGTGCGGCGCTGATGCAGAAGCTGCGCGACGGGGAGATGATCGTGGTCGACGCGTTGAGCGTCAGCGACATCAAGACCAAGGCGGCCGCCGAGATGCTCAAGCGCATCGGCGTGAACGGCCGGGCGCTGATCGTTGATGTGAAGCCCGAGGACAAGCTGTCGTTGTCGGTGCGCAATATCGCCGGCGTGCGCGTGCTGCCGAGCAACCGGATCAGCGCCCGCGACGTGATGAACACGCGTCGTGTGGTGATGACGCGGGCGGCGCTGGAGAAGCTGCAGGAGGCGCTGGGCTAGCCATGAAACTGACTGACGTCATCAGGCGGCCGCTCATCACCGAGAAGACCACGGTCATCCGCGAGGACGGCCGGACACTGGTGTTCCAGGTGGCGATCGACGCCAACAAGATTGATATCAAGCGCGCCGTCGAGGCGCTGCTTGGCTCGAAGGTGCAGGACGTGCGGACGTCGCTGGCGCATGGCAAGTTCAAGCGCCAGGGCCGTTACATCGGACGCCGCTCCGACTGGAAGAAGGCCTACGTGAAGCTCCGCGAAGGCGAGAAGCTTCCTGACTTCCTCCAGGGCGCGTAGGGAGGCCTGAGACTCATGCCGATTCGTAAATACAACCCGACCTCGCCAGGTGTGCGTGGCAAGACGTCGCTGACCTTCGATGAGATCACGACCAATGAGCCGCATGGACCGCTGACCGAGAACCTTCACCGGTCCGGTGGGCGCAACAATGTCGGCCACCTGACGTCCTGGTGGCGAGGCGGCGGGCACAAGCGCCTGTATCGCATCATCGACTTCAAGCGCGACAAGAAGGACATTCCGGCGAAGGTCGCGACCGTGGAGTACGACCCGAACCGCTCGGCGCGCATCGCCCTGGTGACCTACGCCGACGGCGAGAAGCGCTACATCCTCCACCCGGTGGGTGTGAAGGTGGGTGACTCGGTGATTTCCGGGGACAACGTCGACATCCTGCCGGGCAACTGCCTGCCGCTGAAGAACATGCCGCTCGGCACGATGATTCACAACGTCGAGCTGCGGCCGGGTAAGGGCGGGCAGATTGCGCGCAGCGCCGGCTCCACGGTGCAGCTGGTGGCCAGAGACGCCGGCTACGCCTCGGTCAAGATGCCGTCGGGCGAGATTCGCAAGATCAACGTCGAGTGCGTGGCGACCGTCGGTCAGGTCGGCAACCTGGATCACGAGAACGTGTCCATCGGCAAGGCGGGTCGCAGCCGCTGGCTGGGCAAGCGTCCGCACGTGCGCGGTGTCGCGATGAACCCGGTTGATCACCCGCTCGGTGGTGGTGAAGGAAAAACCTCAGGTGGTCGTCATCCGGTGACGCCGTGGGGCCAGCCGACCAAGGGATACAAGACGCGGCGTCGTAAGGACACCACGCGCTTCATCCTGCAACGCAGGCCCAAGTAGTCCAGAGGAGGACGAAGTGAGCCGTTCACTGAAGAAGGGTCCGTTTGTCGACACGCCGCTGCTCGAGAAGCTCGAGGCGATGAATCGTGCGAACGAGAAGAAGGTCATCAAGACGTGGTCGCGCCGTTCGACCGTCGTGCCCGAGATGGTGGGGCACACGATGGCGGTGCACAACGGTAAGAAGTTCATCCCGGTGTACGTGACCGAGAACATGGTCGGTCACAAGCTCGGGGAGTTCTCATCGACCCGGACGTTCAAGGGCCACACGACGAAGACCGAGAAAGCGGCCTCGGCGGCACCGGCGGCTCAGGCCGGCGGCAAGTCGTAGGCGGAGGGCGAGTTCGATGGAATCGCAGGCAACCGCTCGCAACATCCGGACGTCGGCCCAGAAGGCCGGCCTGGTGTGCGAGTTGATCCGGGGCAAGAGCGTCAACCAGGCGCTGGCGACGCTGCAGTTCACGCGCAAGACCGTGGCGCGCGACCTGGCCAAGGTGCTGCGTTCGGCCGTGGCCAATGCGCAGCAGAAGGAAACGTTTGGTGGCGACATCGAGCGCCTCTATGTCGCGGCGTGTTATGCCGACCAGGGGCCCTCGACCAAGCGCGTGCGACCGGCACCGATGGGTCGCGCCTATCGAGTCGTCAAGCGGACCGCGCACCTGACGGTGCGGATCGGCGAGCGGCCGTTGAAGATTGCCAAGGTAGGCGCTGCCAAGGTTGGCGCTGCCAAAGTCGGCGGCAAGTAAGCAGGAACTTCAGAGAGGGAACTGTGGGCCAGAAAGTTCATCCGTACGGATTTCGGCTCGGCTTCAACAAGACCTGGCGGTCGCGGTGGTACTCGGACCGTGACTACGCGAAGCTGCTGCACGAAGACATCAAGCTGCGTGAGAACCTGAAAGAGCGGTTCGCGCACGCTGGTGTCTCGCGCATCGAGACCGAGCGAGCCGCCAACAAGTTGAAGATCGACATCTACACCTCGCGACCGGGCATCATCATCGGGCGCAAGGGTACCGAGGTCGACAAGCTGAAGCAGGAAATCCAGAAGCGCACGAACCGCGAGATCTTCATCAACATCCAGGAGATCCAGAAGCCGGAGCTCGAGGCGCAGTTGATTGCGGAATCGGTGGCCGTGCAGCTGGAGAAGCGCGTGGCGTTCCGGCGGGCGATGCGCAAGGCGGTCGAATCGGCGCTGCGCTTCGGTGCCCGGGGCATCAAGGTGCGCGTGTCGGGCCGCTTGAACGGCGCCGAGATTGCCCGGTCCGAGTGGTATCTGCATGGCCAGCTGCCGCTGCAGACGCTGCGGGCCGACATCGACTATGGCTTTGCAGAGGCGAGCACGACCTACGGTCAGATCGGCGTGAAGGTATGGCTCTACAAGGGCGAACGCCTGGTGCCGCGCGTGGGCCGCGACGAAGAATACCGCGATCGGGCGCCCCGTCGTCCCTCGGGTGGAGATAGAGATAGAGGCGGGGACAGAAGGTAACCAATCATGTTGATGCCGAAGAAGGTCAAGTACCGCAAGCAGCAGCGCGGGCGCATGGCCGGTAAGGCCTGGCGGGGCTCCGACGTGTCGTTTGGCGACTACGGCATGAAGGCGATGGAACCGTGCTGGATGACCGCACGGCAGATCGAGGCGGCTCGTGTGGCGATGACCCGGTTCATCAAGCGCGGCGGCAAGATCTGGGTGCGTGTGTTCCCGGACAAGCCGATCACGAAGAAGCCGCAGGAAACGCGAATGGGCAAGGGCAAGGGCGCACCGGACCAGTGGGTGTGCGTCGTGCGTCCCGGGCGGATCCTCTTCGAGATGGAGGGTGTGCCCGAGGTAGATGCCCGCCGGGCGATGGAACTGGCGGCGGCGAAGCTTCCAATCAAGACGAAGTTCGCCACCCGGTTTGCGCAGGAGAAGGCGTCATGAAGATCGGTGAAATCCGCGAACTGTCCGACGACGAGTTGCGCGGTCGCGAGAAGGATCTGGACGATCAGATCTTCCGCATGCGGATTCAGAAGTCGATGGGACAGCTCGAGGCGCCCGCGAAAGTACGGGGTCTCCGCAGGGATCTGGCTCGAATCAAGACGATCCTGCGTCAGAAGCAGGGCGCCGACAGTCAGCAGCAGGCAGGAAAACCATGAGTGTCAAGGCACAACTGACCGGCAAGGTGGTCAGCGACAAGATGACAAAGACCGTGGTCGTGGCCATTGAGCGCCAGGTCCGGCACGAGGTCTACGGCAAGAGCCAGCGGAAGACATCGAAGTTTGTCGCGCACAACGAGGGCGACGAGGCGAAGGTGGGCGACACGGTGGCGATTGCCGAGTCGAGGCCCCTGTCGCGGCGCAAGCGGTGGGTCGTGACTCGGGTTGTGGCGAAAGCCCCGCAGGTCTAGCGACAGGAATCGATTTGAACGCGCCCGGCATGAAGCCGCCGGCCGCGTGAGGGAGACACGCCATGATTCAAATGCGATCGGTCCTGGACGTTGCCGATAACTCGGGGGCCCGAAAAATTTCGGTGATCAACCCGATCGGTGGCTCGACGGGGCGCTATGCGCGGCTCGGCGACATCGTGACGGCCTCGGTGAAGGAAGCGACGCCGGACGGTACGGTGAAGAAGGGCCAGGTCGTCAAGGCCGTCATCGTGCGCACGGTCAAGGAACAGCGTCGGCGCGATGGCAGTTACATCCGGTTCGACCGAAACGCCGCGGTGCTCATCAACGATCAGAACGAACCGATCGGTACGCGTGTCTTCGGCCCGGTGGCCCGCGAGTTGCGCGAGCGCCGGTTCATGAAGATCATCTCGCTGGCTCCGGAAGTTCTCTAGGAAGAGCGAAGGTTATGTCCCGTTTACAGACTCCAATCCGTCGCAACGACAACGTGATCGTGACGACGGGCCGCGACAGCGGCAAGCGTGGTCGCGTCCTCAAGGTCCTGCCCGACACCAATCGGGTGGTGGTCGAGGGCGTCAACATCATCAAGCGCCACACGCGGCCCAATCCGCAGCGCAACATCAAGGGCGGCATCGTTGAGCGTGAAGCCGCCGTGCACGCGAGCAACGTCCAGCTGGTGTGTCCCGAGTGCAGCAAGATGACGCGCATCGGACGCAAGGTGCTGGCCGACGGCCGCAAGGTACGCGTGTGCCGCAAGTGCGAGGGAGTGGTCGACAAATGAGCCGCCTGAGAGATCGATATCAGCAGGATGTCGTGCCGGCCCTCAAGAAGGAGTTCGGGTACACGAACGTGATGGCGATCCCCAAGATCGAAAAGGTCGTCATCAACATGGGCCTTGGCGAGGCGACGCAGAACGCCAAGATCACTGACGTCGGTGCCGACGAAATCGGCAAGATCACCGGTCAGAAGCCGGTGGTGCGGCGGTCGACGAAGTCGATCGCGCAGTTCAAGCTGCGCCAGGGCATGCCCATCGGCGTGATGGTGACGCTGCGCGGACCCCGGATGTACGAGTTCCTGGACCGGCTGATCAGTGTGGCGCTGCCCCGTGTGCGTGACTTCCGTGGGGTGTCACCGAAGGGATTTGACGGGCGTGGCAATTTCACGCTGGGCCTGCGGGATCAGTTGTTATTCCCGGAAATCGACTACATGAAGGTCGACAAGGCGCGCGGGATGAATGTGTCTGTCGTCACCACGGCAAAGACGGATGAAGAAGCGCGGAAGCTGCTCCAGTTGATGGGCATGCCCTTCCGCACCGGTTCGTAGAGGAAACAGGGCGTAAACGATGGCGACGACTGCAAAGATCGCGAAAGAGGCCAAGCCGCCGAAGTACAAGATCCGCTTGCGCAACAGGTGCCGGCTGTGTGGCCGTCCCCGTGCTTACATGCGGAAATTTGCGATGTGCCGCCTCTGCTTCCGCAAGCGCGCGCTCGAAGGCGATGTCACGGGCGTGACGAAGAGTTCCTGGTAGGCGACCAGTTCACAGTGGGCAGTATGCAGTAGGCAGTGCACCAGGCTAGGGGTAAGGGCGGGACTGACCGCCGACTGCCGACTGCCTACTGTCTACGTGAGAGAGCAGATACATGACCGATCCGATTTCCGACATGATCACGCGGATCCGCAATGCGGTGTCCGCGAAGCACTCGCGGGTGGACATTCCGGCGAGCAAGCTGAAGGCTGAGATCGCGCGGATTCTGCAGGACGAGGGTTACATCCAGGGGTTCCGGCAGGTTGAGGAGCCGGCGGAGAAGACCGGCCAGCAGCCGCGGCCGCTCATCCGCGTGTTCCTCAAGTACGGGCCGCACGGCGAGAAGGTCATTTCCGGGCTCGAGCGTATCAGCCGGCCTGGCCGGCGGGTGTACCTCGGCGCCGGTGATGTGCCGCAGGTGCTGGGTGGACTCGGCACCAGCATCCTGACGACGTCGCACGGAGTGATGACCGGGCGCGCGGCGAAGAAGGCCGGCGTGGGCGGCGAAGTCCTCTGCAACGTCTGGTAAGGGCAGAAGGCTAAGGGGCAGAAGCAATGTCACGAATTGGAAAGAAGCCGATCGCGATTCCCAAGGGCGTCACCATCAAGGTGGCTGCCGACGCGGTCGAAGTGCAGGGCCCGAAGGGCAAGCTCCGGCAGCTGTTGCCACCGGGCGTAGTGTTCGCGCAGGACGCGGGCGTGCTCGTCGCCAGGCTCGAGCGCGACGACACGGAGCTGAAGAAGTTCCACGGGCTGGCGCGCAGCCTCGTCGCCAACGCGGTGCAGGGTGTGACCGAAGGGTTCAAGAAGGAACTCGACATCGTCGGCGTCGGTTACCGCGCCGAGGTGAAGGGCAAGCAGGTGCACTTCGCCCTGGGATATTCGCATCCGGTGGTCTTCGAGATCCCGACCGGGATCGACGTGGCCATCGACAAGCAGACGCACCTGACCGTGACCGGCGCGGATCGCCAGCTCGTCGGACAGGTCGCTGCGAATATGCGCCGACTCCGGAAGCCGGACCCCTACAAGCAGAAGGGTGTGCGGTACACGGGTGAGGTTCTGAAGAAGAAGGTTGGCAAGACGGGCGCCAAGTAGCCTGCTGTGCAGGCTGCTGGCGCGACACCGCTGAAGGGTTCGAGACGATGAGGATCAAGACCAGAGAAGATCGCCGGGATCGGATCAAGCACCGCATTCGCAAGCGCGTGAGCGGCACCGAGGGGCGTCCGCGCCTGACCGTGTTCCGCAGCGTCACGCACATCTATGTGCAGGTGGTTGACGACATGTCCGGCCGTACCATCGCCTCGGCGTCGAGCGTCGAGCCGTCGGTCAGGGGACAAATGGCCAAGGCCGCCAGGGGCGGGAACATCGAGGGCGCGAAGGCAATCGGGCAGACGATTGCGACGCGCCTCAAGGAAAAGGGCGTGACCCGCGTGGTGTTCGACCGCAACGGGTTCCTCTATCACGGACGGGTCAAGGCGGTCGCTGATGCGGCTCGCGAAGCAGGGCTGGAGTTCTGATGGCATTGATGAACCGCACTCGCGAAAAGGTCGACGCGTCGCAGCTCGATATCAAGGACACGGTGGTGTCGATCAACCGTGTCACCAAGGTCGTCAAGGGCGGCAAGAACCTGAGCTTCAGCGCGCTCGTGGTCGTCGGTGACGGGCACGGTGTGGTGGGATTCGGGATCGGCAAGGCCAAGGAAGTGCCGTCGGCGATCAAGAAGGGCATAGAGTCGGCGAAGAAGAACCTGATTCGGGTGCCGCTGCGCGGCTCGACGATTCCGCACCAGGTGGTCGGACGCTTCGGCTCGGGGAGCGTGCTGCTGAAGCCGGCGCCGGACGGCACCGGCCTCATCGCCGGCGGCGCTGTCCGCGCGGTGGTGGAGTCGTGTGGTATTCAGAACGTGCTGACCAAGTCGCTCGGTTCGGCCAACCCGCACAATGTGGTCCGCGCCACGTTCGCGGGCCTCATGGGGCTGAAGGATCCGGCGTTTGTGGCGCGGATGCGCGGCAAGGACGAAGCTGAACTCCTCGGCGCGTGAGCCGAACGAGCGAAAACGGGACTGAAGACATGGCCAAGAAGACCCAGAGTGCGAAGCGTCTGACGGTGACTCTCATCAAGAGCACCATCGGCTTCAACAAGACACAGGCGAAGACCGTCGAGGGCATGGGCCTGCGCCGGCTCAATCACACCGTGGAACTCATCGACACGCCGGAAACGCGCGGGATGATTCACAAGGTCCGTCACCTCGTGACGGTGGCCGAGTAAGCGGAGAACGACGATGGATCTCAGCAAGCTGAAGCCCGCGGCGGGTTCGAAGCATTCGAAGAAGCGCGTCGGGCGCGGCCATGGCACGGGTCAGGGTACGCAGGCTGGACGCGGGCATAAGGGTGCGCAGTCGCGATCGGGCTACAAGTTCAAGCGCGGGTTCGAGGGCGGCCAGATGCCGCTGCACCGGCGCATCCCGAAGCGCGGGTTCCACAATCCGTTCAGGACCGAGTATTCGGTGGTGAACCTCGACACCCTGGCCGAGCGTTTTGACGCCGGCACGGTCGTGACGCCGGAGTTGCTGCGTGAGCGCGGTCTGGTGCACGGCAGCGGTCCAATCAAGGTGCTGGCCCGCGGGGATATCGCGAAGACGCTGACGGTGCGTGTGCACAAGTTCAGCGGCAAGGCGGCCGAGAAGATCGCGGCTGCCGGTGGTGCGGCCGAGCTCATCGGAGCCACGGCGTAGGAAGCAGAGCGTAAGAGAGTGAGAGACGTCCTCCGAATGCGGAGTGGCAGAGATGGATAACAACCCGCTCAAGAACCTGTTCGCCATCGCCGACCTGCGCAACCGCGTGCTGTTCACGCTGGCGCTGCTCGGCGTCTATCGGGTCGGCAATCACATTCCGACACCGGGCGTGAATCAGGACGCGCTGTTGTTGCTCGCCGAACAGGCGCGCAACACGATGTTCGGGTTGTACGACATGTTCTCGGGTGGAAATCTGTCGCGTGTGACGATTTTCGCGCTGGGCATCATGCCGTACATCAGCTCGTCGATCATCCTGCAGCTGCTGACCGTGGTCTGGCCGTATCTGGAGCGCCTGTCGAAAGAGGGTGAGCTCGGTCGGCGCAAGATCACGCAGTACACGCGGTATCTGACCATTGTGCTGGCGGTGGTGCAGGCACTCAGCATTGCCATCTTTCTCGAGCGGAACACCAATATTGCTGGTGGACTTCCTCTTGTCTACGACCCCGGCTGGGGCTTCCGGTTCATGTGCGTGCTGACGCTGACCGCCGGGACGGCGTTCATCATGTGGCTCGGCGAGCAGATCACTGAGCGCGGCATTGGCAATGGGATGTCGCTGCTGATTTTTGCCGGCATTGTCGTCAACTTCCCGACCGCGATTCTGACGACTTTCAGCCAGATGAACGCCGGCCAGATCAGCCTGATCCGCATCCTGTTCCTGATCATCATGATGGTCGTGGTGGTTGGTGCCATCATCTTCGTGGAACGCGGACACCGGCGTATCACGGTGCAGTATGCCAAGCGCGTGGTAGGTCGACGGCAGTACGGTGGGTCGAGCACGCACATTCCGCTGAAGGTCAACACCGGTGGCGTCATCCCGGTGATCTTCGCGTCGTCGATTCTGGCGTTTCCCGCGACGCTCGGCACGATGTTCCAGGGAGGATGGGGGCAGTCGGTCATCGACCAGCTGGCGTACGGGATGCCCCTGTACAACCTCCTGTACATCGTCGGCATCGTATTTTTTGCCTACTTCTACACCGCGATCATCTTCAATCCCGATGACGTGGCCGACAACATGCGGAAGTATGGCGGGTTCGTGCCCGGCATCCGGCCTGGGAAGCGCACGGCGGAATACATCGACACGATCCTGGCCCGCATCACGCTGGTGGGAGCGCTGTACCTTGCGGCGGTGGCGATCCTGCCTGAGTTCCTGATCACCGGGTTCAAGGTGGCGCCGATTCCGTTCATCGGCGAAAGGCTCGACGCGGTGCTGCCACAGTGGTTCACGCAGGGTCTTGGTGTTTCGTTCTTCTTCGGCGGAACCACACTGCTGATCGTGGTCGGTGTGGCGATGGATACGGTCCAGCAGGTGGAGTCGCAGCTCATCATGCGGCACTACGACGGGTTCATGAAGAAGACGCGTATCCGTGGCCGACGCGGGTAGTCATGGGCCTGCACGTGATCATGATGGGGCCTCCCGGCGCGGGCAAGGGCACCCAGGGTGCACGGCTCGCTCGGGAGCGTGGGCTTGTTCGAGTTTCGACCGGCGACATCCTGCGGGATGCCATTCGCGCGAAGACGCCGATGGGTGTGAAGGTCGAAACGATCATGGGGCGCGGTGAGCTGGTTGATGACGAGACGATGATCGCGATCGTTCGTGATCGGCTGATGCAGCCCGACGCGAAGGCCGGATTCCTGCTCGACGGGTTTCCACGGACGGTGCCGCAGGCCGAGGCGCTGGACCGCATCATGGATGAGGGGCCGAATGCTCCCCTCCTGGTGCTGGATGTGCGCGTGCCGTTTCGGGAGCTGATGCGGCGATTGGGCAGTCGGCGGATTTGCGCGTCGTGTGGTGCCAACGCGGACCCGTTTGCGGCGATGTCCAGCGCGTGTGGCGTCTGCGGAGGAAGCTTCGTGCAGCGGAGCGACGACGGTCACGATACCGTGGCTAAGCGGCTTCGGGTCTACGAACGGCAGACGTTCCCGCTGGTGGAGTACTACCAGAACCGCCCGACGTTCCGGGTGGTGAACGGCGCACAGGCGCCGGACAAGGTGGCGTTCGAGATGGATACGCTGCTGGACGATGCAGCCGCCGTCGGTGCGTCAGCCGGGAAGACGATGCAGTCATGATCGTGTGCCGCTCGCGCGGGGAGATCGACAAGCTGAGGCGTGTCAACCAGCTGGTGGCCGCGGTCCTGTCCGAGCTGCGTCAGCTGGCGGTGCCCGGAGTGACGACGGCGGAGATTGATCGGCGGGCCGAGGAGCGTGTGCGTGAGGCGGGAGCCGAACCTGCGTTCAAGGGGTATCACGGATACCCGGCGACCGTGTGTGCGTCGGTGAACAACCAGGTGGTGCACGGGATTCCGTCGGGGACGCCGTTGGTGGCGGGTGACATCGTGTCAATTGATATGGGCGCCAAGCTTGACGGGTACTACGGCGACTCCGCGGTGACGGTGCCGGTGGGTGCGGTGTCGCCCGATGTGGAGACCCTCCTTCGCGTGACGGAGGAGAGCCTGTTTCAGGGGATCGAGGCGGTTCGTCCGGGGGCCCGGGTGTCCGACATCGGGGCTGCCGTGCAGCGGCACGTCGAGGCCCAGGGGTTCTCGGTCGTCCGGGAGTTCGTCGGGCATGGCATCGGGACGGCGCTGCATGAAGAGCCGCAGATTGCCAACTACGGTCCCGGAGGTCAGGGACCGCGGCTCGCCGAGGGTATGGTGTTCGCGATCGAGCCGATGGTGAATGCTGGTAAGGCGGGTGTGAAGGTGCTGGCGGATGGCTGGACTGCGGTGACCAAGGACGGAAGCCTGTCGGCGCACTTCGAGCACACCGTCGTGGTCACACCCGAGGGGTGCGAGATTCTGACGTTGCTGCCGGCACAGGTTGGTCGGGCCAGGCAGATGATGGGGGCCGCTGTTCGGTCCTGAGTCGTGGACAGCACGGTTGAAGGTGTCGTGACGGCGCAGTTGCCGAGCGGCCTGTATACAGTGGAGATCGAGGGGCCGCGCTACATCACGGCCCATGCGGGCACGGGAGCGCAGCGGAATTTCGTCAGGGTGATCGTCGGGGCCCGCGTGGTGGTGCAGGTGATGCCGCGTGACGTGACCCGCGGTCGGATCGTGCGAGTCGTCGGCGGACAGTAGGCAGCAGGCAGCAGGTGGAAGCAGAGAGTCTGCAGCCTGCTACAAGGATCCAGCTATGAAGGTTCGAGCGTCAGTGAAGCGGATTTGCGACAAGTGCAAGGTCGTGCGGCGCCGCGGGGTGGTGCGCGTGATCTGTGCGAACGCCAAGCACAAACAGAGGCAGGGGTAGACCGGTATGGCACGCATTGCGGGCGTCGATCTTCCGCGCACCAAGCGGATTGAGATTGGACTCACCTACATCTACGGAATTGGCCGGAAGCGCTCGAACGATGTGCTCGGCGCCGCCGGTGTGAGTCCCGACATTCGGGTGAAGGATCTCTCCGAGGATGACGTCCGGAAGATCAGCCGTGTGCTCGAAGAGGTTGGCGGTGTCGAGGGTGATCTGCGCAAGGAGATCTCGCTCAACATCAAGCGCCTCATGGAGATTGGCTGCTACCGGGGACTCCGCCATCGCCGCAACCTCCCGGTGCGGGGGCAGCGGACCAAGACCAACGGTCGAACGCGGAAGGGTCCGCGCAAGGGCGCCGTCGCCAAGAAGAAGACGGTGTAACGAGATATGGCCAAATCTGAAGCAGGCGGCGAGAAAGCGGAAGGCGGCAAGAAGGCCCCCCGCAAGACATTCAAGAAGCGCGGCGAGAAGCGCGTGGTGCACCACGGCTTTGTGCACATTCACGCCTCGTTCAACAACACGCACATCACGATTACCGACACCGAAGGCAACGTGATTTCGTGGTCGAGTGCGGGCGGCATCGGGTTCAAGGGATCCCGCAAGGGCACGCCGTTCGCGGCGACCCAGGCCGCCATTAACGCCGGCAATGCGGCGAAGACCTACGGGCTGCGCAGCGTCGAGGTGAAAGTCAAGGGGCCGGGGTCTGGTCGTGAGTCGGCCATCCGTGCGCTGCAGACCATCGGGATCGACGTCAAGTCGATTCGTGACGTCACGCCGATTCCCCACAACGGGTGCCGGCCGACGAAGCGAAGACGCGTGTAGTCGACCCGGGTCGACTGAACAACCTAGTCGTTACTTTCAAGGATCGTATTGATGGCTCGTTACATCGGACCTGTCTGCCGTCTGTGCCGCCGGGAAGGCATGAAGCTCTTTCTCAAGGGCGAGCGGTGCTACATGGAGAAGTGCGCGATCGAGAAGCGCAACTTCCCCCCGGGTCAGCACGGCAAGACACGCAAGTCGAAGATACAGGGCTACGGCGTGCAGCTGCGCGAGAAGCAGAAGGTAAAGCGCATCTACGGCGTGCTCGAGGATCAGTTCAGGCGCTACTTCGAGCAGGCGGAGCGGACCCGTGGTATCACGGGCGAGACGCTGCTTCAGCTGCTCGAGCGCAGGCTCGACAACGTTGCCTATCGTCTTGGACTGGCCACCTCGCGGCCACAGGCGCGGCAGCTGGTGCGCCACGGTCACTTCACGATCAACGGCAAGAAGGTCGATATCCCGTCGTTCTCGGTCAAGCCCGGTGACATCGTCGCCGTCCGACAGGCGAGCCGGAAGCACGCGTCGATCGTACATGCCCTCGAAGAGGTGAAGGGACGCGGAGTGCCGGAGTGGCTCCAGTATGACGCCGAGGGGATGGCGGGCAAGATCGGTTCGGTGCCGACCCGCGAGCAGATCAACCTGCCTGTCCAGGAACAGCTGATCGTCGAGTTGTACTCCAAGTAAACAGGCAGTTCGCACCCACCAGCCCGCAGCTTTTCAGGCCTGCGGCGGGAGGCTGGTGGTCTTAACACGCAGGTCTGGAGGCCGGAGCTGCCGGCCCGTTAGCGAGAGGAATCACGATGTTGTGGAAAGGCTTTCAGAGACCCAAGCGGCTGGAGTTCGAGCGCGAGACGCTGACCGATCGATTCGGTCGCTTTCACGCCCAGCCGTTCGAGCGTGGATTCGGCACGACCATCGGAAACGCGATGCGGCGGGTGCTGCTCTCGTCGATCGAAGGCGCCGCGATCACCGCGGTGAAGATTGACGGAGTGCTGCACGAGTTCTCGCCGATTCAGGGTGTGGTCGAGGACGCCACCGACATCATCCTGAACCTGAAGCAGATTCCGCTGAAGCTGCACGTCGATCATGCCAAGACGCTGTACCTTCGCGTTGACAAGCCGGGCATCGTCAGAGCCAAGGACATCGAGGCGGATGCTGATGTGGAGATCCTCGAGCCTGAAGCGCACATCGCCACCGTGTCCGAGGGCGGCAAGCTCATCATGGAGCTGAGAATGAAGCGCGGCCGCGGGTATGTGTCGGCCGACAAGAACTTCGACGAGGACCTGGGTATCGGCTGGATTCCGGTCGACTCCGTTCACTCGCCCGTGAAGAAGGTGAACTACCTGGTCGAGGCGGCGCGTCTCGGACAGACCACCGACTACGACAAGCTGACGATCGACGTCTGGACCAATGGTTCAGTGACGGCGAGCGATGCCGTATCGCTTGCCGCCAAGCTCGTTCGTGATCACCTGAACATCTTCATCAACGTTGAAGATGCCGACGACATGCAGGAGGCGCAGGCGGATCAGCCGAGGGGCGGTGCCCTGAACGAGAACCTCGACAAGAGCGTCGAGGAACTCGAGCTGTCCGTGCGGTCGTACAACTGCCTGAAGAACGCGAACATCAGGACCATTCGCGAACTCGTCCAGAAGACCGAGGCCGAAATGCTGAAGACCAAGAACTTCGGTCGCAAGTCACTGAATGAGATCAAGGAGATCCTCCATTCGATGGGGCTGAGCCTCGGGATGCGGCTCGATCAACCGGCGCAGGAATAACGACCCAGGATCAGCGCACGCCCGAAAGCCAGAGACACTGCCATGAGACACAACGTTGCACACCGGAAGCTGGGCCGAGTCACCGAGCATCGACTTGCCCTGCTCCGGAATCAGGCCATCGCGCTGCTTCGCCACGAGCGCATCGAGACGACGATCCCGAAGGCCAAGGAACTGAGGCCGTTCGTCGAGCGCCTGATCACGATTGCCAAGCGTGGGGTCGCAGCTGCCGAGCCTGCGGGCAAGACCCTGCATGCCCGCCGCATGGTGCTGGCCGAACTTCCAGACACAGCCGTGGTCGGCAAGTTGTTCGAGACGCTTGCGCCGCGGTTTGCCGAGCGCAAGGGCGGGTACACCCGAATCCTTCGGGTTGGGTTCCGGCGGGGTGACAGCGCCGAGGTTGCCCAGATTGAGCTGGTCGGGAGTGAGTACAACCCGAAGGCCGTCCAGGAAGAGGCTGCCCAGAAGGAAGCCGGGAAGCCGAAGACCAAAGGTATCGGTGATCGTCTGAAGGAAACGGCGAAACGCATGCGTGGCGGCCGTGGCGAGCAGGGCGGTTCCAAGGCTCAGGCCAAGGGCCAGACCAAGGGCGGCTCACGGCAGACCAGCACACCCCGTAAGGCCGGCGGTTCCTAGACCTTCCTCTTTTCGCGACCTCGCTAGGCCCTGGACGGCTAGATGACGTCCGCCTGGGCCTGGCGGGGACCGTCTCTTTTACTGTGAACTTTGACTGTGTGGCGGGACCCTCGGGCGTTGGTGCCAGAGGGCAGGGTCTTCGTACGCCAGGACATCGTGTTGTAGCGGGGGTCCCTGGCCAGCCCGGGGACCCCGCTACCGTTATCCTGCTGTGGTTTACGGGAAGGTGATGCCGTAGTAGACGAACAGCGCGTTGTTCCTGTAGTCCGGATCACCATCCCCGGTGAGTTCGTTGTAGCCGATGGCGTAGCCGATGTTCAGCAGCCCGCTGCGTGGCAGCACCACCGAGATACCAGGCGTGAGGTAGCCCCAGAAGTTCTTGCCGCTCAAGAAGTCGGCGACGAAGCTGACCGTTCCAGTGATCGGCTGTTCGTACCCGAGAATTACGCCGCCCTTGTTCGCCCCACCGTCGCAGGCATCGCACGAGACGGCGCCGTAGGCGCCGAATGTGAATCGCGGGCCATCCGTGATCTTCTTGCTGACGACACCATAGATCTGACCGAAGTTGTCACCGTCATTGTCTGCGAAGTATCCGATGACGCCCGCCGATGCTGCGACCCCAGTGTCATCGTTGGCGTAGAACTTATACTTGAAGTTCGGCTGGTACAGCGTGAAGTTGCCACCGTCGTCGCCGTAGTGGGCGACAGCGACGTTGACACCCGCTTCAAGCTGCGGGGTGAGGCCCACGACTAAGCGAGGCGCGAAGATCTGGAACTGCCCCGCGTCGGGCGCAGGCAGCTGAGCCAGATAGTCAAACTCGAAGTAACCCTTCTTCGCAGACAGGGTGTCGGTGGTAGGGATGTTGAAGATCGTCGACTGCGCAGCCGCGGGCTGAGCCGCGATCACCGCCATGCCAAGCACCAAGCCGCCAACCAGCTGCGAGCTCCACCCACGTCGTCTATTCGTCACACAAGCCTCCTCGGAACTCGGGTTGGCGGGTCCGTCGCCACCTGCACTGCCTTGAGCGCTGCAGGAACGGCAGACCGTTCTCTCCGGGTTCGTGCCTCCCATCGTCGGCCGGCGCGCTATGCGCCGGCATCCTACTCGCGCGATGGCGTTGCCTACATCTTTGCAAGACGAACGCCAGATGAGCAGGGAGCTCCAGATGCCAGGAATTGTCGAGGAAAACACGCGCGATCGACGGGGCATGGGAGGTCGTCGAGGCTCAGTCGACTAGATACATTTATGTCTTTAGTTCGGTGCTACTGGCACAATTCGGAAACATCTGGCCCCGTCGGAATCGAGCCGCGGTGCTCGGGGCTTGCAATCGAATTGACAAGGCGGGCGGCTGGCCCTAACCAGAGGCCCGATTGTTCCGGAGCCTGCCCAGGTGGCGG
>JBEBGV010000086.1:0-17641 GCA_040081265.1 Vicinamibacterales bacterium | reverse complement strand
GCATGATGGCATAGACACGTGCCCGCGTCGGCCTCCATTTGAAGGTTAGATGGCCTGTTCAAGTTGCGCCCGTGCTTTCGTGAAGATGATGCTCCGGTAGTTCACGTCTGGCCACTTCACGGACTCGACTGGCTCGTAGCCCCGCGCGGTGTAGAACCGAATGAGTGCCGCCGCCTGCTCCGATGTATCGAGTGCCAGCTGGCTTACGCCGCGGTGGAATGCGAGGGCCTCGACCAACGAGAGAAGAGTGGAGCCAATACCGAGACCCTGGAGTGTCGGCTCAACCCCGAACTGCCCGAAACTGGCCACGTCCGGTCGATCGTAGAGGGGGGATCCCGATGTGGCATCTACCCGCGCAAAGGTCACGGTGCCAATCAGTGCGCCGGTGGGAGAGATGGCCACGATGGTGTCGCCCTTGGCCATTCGCCGCCGAGTGACGACCGATGATTGGTGTGACGCCATGTAGTGCAACCCGGCCTTCGCGAGGGCAGCATAGGCGCGGTGCAGGAGTTCCGTGAGGGCGTCGATGTCGTCGTCGTCCGTCACGAACCGATACTGGATGGCGGCGCCGTTCGCGGCACGGCGCGTCACTCCGGCTCGTAGTGCCTCGTCCGGCTCCACGCTGTGTCCTTGTCCATCTAACTACTATTGAGTAGACCGAGTGCGAGGCTCTCGCGGCTTACCACCTGACGCCAGCGTGCCGCCTCGCCCTAAGTCGTTCAGCCGGCAAATCCTACCACCTGTCAATGCGCGCCAGCCACGTGGTTGGCTGCGACACGGTCGCTGGCTGCAAGCTCGATGCGCCCAACCAACGCCTGAAGTGCACGGCCAACGGGGCGTATCTGATAGCAGAAACACAACATCGCTCGCTTCCGTTGCGAAGGCCTCCGCGGTTATGTGCGAACGCGCCGCACATAACCACCCGTCATAAGCGATCCGCTGGGCTCCTCACACCCATCGGTCCGCGATTGAGCACATGCGTGTAGATCATCTTCGTGCTTACATCCGCGTGACCGAGCAGCTCCTGCACGGTACGAATGTCATACCCGGCCTCGAGCAGGTGGGTCGCAAACGAATGCCGGAACGTGTGGCAACTGACCCGCGTGGTCAGTCCCGCCTTCCGCACTGCCTCGGTCACCCACCGCTGCACCGCAGACTCGTGCAGGTGATACCGCGAGGGCGGCCCGAACTGCGGATCGCGACAGATCCGCGCCGCCGGAAACACGAACTGCCAGCCCCACTCGACAGATGCCTGCGGATACTTCCGCGCCAGCGCAAACGGCATGACAACCCGACCACACCCGTCCGCCAGATCCCGCCGGTGCTGATCAGCCACCGCGGCCAGATGAACCTGCAACGGCTCGACAACGGAATCCGGAAGGACGGTTCGTCGATCCTTCTGGCCCTTCCCTCGGCGGATGATCACCTGGCGTTGCTCGACATCGAGATCCTTGACCCGCAACTCGAGCAGTTCCTGCAGACGCATCCCGCAACCGTATAACAGCGCTACCGCCAGCCACGCTTGCCCCGACACCTCATGCAGCACGGCGCGCACTTCCGCCACGCTCATCACCACGGGCACCCGCTCCGGCGTACGCGCCCGCGGCACCGACTCGATCGAACCGATCTCTTGCCTCAGCACCTCGCGATACAGGAACAGCACGGCGCTCAGCGCCTGATTCTGCGTGGACGCACTCACCTGCTGCCGGGTCGCCAGCCAGGCAAGAAACGCCGTCACTTCCGGCGCTCCCATCGTTGACGGATGCGCCATGCGATGAAACGCGATGAAGCGGCGAATCCAGTACGCATAGGCCTGCTCGGTGCGCCGGCTGTAGTGGCGCGTTCGAATGGCCTCACGAACCTGGTCCAGCAGTCGTGGCCTGGCTGACTCCATACGACGACGATGGCATCGTCGTCCGCGGGGGTGCAACCGAGGGAGTCTGCGACGACAGGTACGTTGCACGTAAAGGGGTCCGGCTCACCGGCGGTCCTGCGGACCCGCCCTACGTACGACAGGCGCAGCGCACGAGGATCAGGCGCGGGGCTGCTGACGGGCAGGCCGACTGCGCAGCACGCCGACACGGACGCCTGAAATCGAAGCGATGCGATTCCTTGCCGCGAGTCTGTGCCGCACGATCGTCGACGTTCGAATCAGCACCGCTGGTGCATGCCGTGATCGGCGTCGCACGAATGACCCGTACTCGCGGCGGGTGCGGAGGGTACGAGCAGAGCGAGATTTCCGGCGTGCGGAGCCGGAGGCCAGCACGTCAGCAGTCCCGCGCCTGAGGTGAACATCGGGTCCTTCCGCCTTCGCCAAGGCTACGGTGGACCGGGGCGGACCCGCCCTGCCGACGACGCAGCGGGCGTACAAGAAAAGAGGCGGGCCCGTGAAGGCCCGCCTCTTCCTAACCCTTAGTCCCTAATCTCTGGGCACACCCGCTACCAAGGAACGGCGTTAAGCCGTTCCAGCAGATGGCGAGGACGACATCAGGCGCAGCCTGATGTCGTTCCGCAGTTGGCGCACTTGTAGCAACTGCCGCTGCGGATCATGATCGATCCGCAGGTGCTGCAGGGCGGCGCGTCTTCCTGGTTCTGAATCGCGGCGTGCGAGAATTCGCCGCCCTTCTTGCCGACATCCGCCGCGTGCGACGCGATCGGCGCGGCCGTCGGAACCGGCTCGGCGACCGGAGCCGCCACCGCAGCATCCTCGCGCACGTTCACACCCGCGCGAAACTGCGCTTCGGGCGAGAGGAACTTGGTCGCCATCCACCGGAAGATGTAGTCAACAATCGACTTCGCGAAGCGCACCTCGGGGTTCTTGGTCATCCCCGACGGCTCGAAGCGCGAGTGGCTGAACTTGTCGACCAGCGTCTGGAGCGGCACCCCATACTGCAGTGCGTAGGAAATCGCCTGCGCGAACGCGTCGGCGAAGCCCGAAATCGTCGAGCCTTCCTTGGCCATCACCAGGAAGATCTCGCCCGGCGTGCCGTCTTCGAAGAGACCGACCGTGATGTAGCCCTCGTGGCCGGCGACGTCGAACTTGTGGGTGATCGCGTGACGCTCGTCCGGCAGCTTCCGGCGGCGCGGCGTCTCGACGATCTTCACCACCTCGCGAACTTCGGCGGCCACCTGGCCAGCCGCGTTGCGCGTATCGGCCACACCGGCCCTCGACGTATTGAGCGGCTGCGTGCGCTTGCTGCCATCGCGGTAGATCGAGATGGCCTTGGCGCCGAGTCGCCACGACTCGATGTAGGCCTTCTCGATGTCTTCCACCGTGGCCTCGCGGGGCACATTCACGGTCTTGCTGATCGCGCCCGAGATGAACGGCTGCGTGGCGCCCATCATCTTGATGTGGCCCATGTACTGAATCGAACGCTCGCCGTTGGCCGGCTTGAACGCGCAGTCGAACACCGGCAGGTGCTCGTCCTTGAGGAACGGGGCACCCTCGATCGTCTCGTTCTGATCGATGTGGTGGATGATCGCCTCGACCTCGGGCTGCGTGTACCCGAGCTTGGTGAGCGCCATCGGCACCGTGCCGTTGACGATCTTCATCAGCCCGCCGCCAACCAGCTTCTTGTACTTCACGAGCGCGATGTCCGGTTCGACGCCGGTGGTGTCGCAGTCCATCATGAAGCCAATGGTGCCGGTCGGCGCGAGCACGGTGGCCTGCGCGTTGCGGTAGCCGAAATCCTCGCCGAGCTCGACAGCCTCATCCCATGCCTGCCTGGCCGCGCCGAGCAGATCCGCCGGAACGAACTTCGAGTTGATCTCGCCCACCGAGTCGCGATGCTTGCGCATCACCCGCAGGAACGGCTCGCGGTTCTTCTCATAGCCGGCAAACGGGCCACCGTGGTCGCGGGCGATGCGCGCCGACTGCGCGTACGCCTCACCGGTCATCACGGCGGTAATCGCCGCTGCGTAGGCGCGACCCTCGTCGCTGTCATACGGCAGGCCGCGCGACATCAGCAGCGCCCCGACGTTGGCGTACCCCAGGCCAAGCGGACGGTAGTCGTTCGAGTTCCGCTCGATCGCCTTGGTCGGATAGCTCGAGTTCGGAACGATGATTTCCTGCGCCGTGATGAGCGTGCGGCAGGCAGCCTTGAACCCGGCGACGTCCAGCTCGCCGTCTTCTTTCACGAACTTCATCAGGTTGATCGACGCCAGGTTGCACGCCGAGTCGTCCAGGAACATGTACTCCGAGCACGGGTTGCTGGCGTTGATGCGATCGGTCCCGGGGCAGGTGTGCCACTCGTTGACGGTCGTATCAAACTGCATGCCGGGGTCACCGCACACCCACGTGCCTTCGGCAATCTGGCGCATCAGATCACGCGCCTTGTAGGTGTCCATCACCGCGCCGTCCCGGACCGCCTTCGTGTGCCATTCGCCATCGTCGAGCACGGCGCGCATGAAGTCGTCGGTGACGCGGACGCTGTTGTTGGAGTTCTGGAAGAACACCGACCCGTACGCCACGCCCGTGAACGAGCCGTCGTAACCGGCGTCGATGAGTGCCCAGGCCTTCTTCTCTTCTTCAACCTTGCAGTTGATGAATTCTTCGATGTCCGGGTGCTCAGCGTTGAGGATGACCATCTTGGCGGCGCGGCGCGTCTTGCCGCCCGACTTGATCACGCCGGCAAACGCGTCGTAGCCCTTCATGAACGACACCGGGCCGCTGGCCGTGCCACCGCCGGCGAGCAACTCGCGCGACGAACGGATCGACGACAGGTTGCTGCCCGTGCCGGATCCGAACTTGAACAGCATGCCCTCGGTCTTGGCCAGGGTGAGGATCGAGTCCATCGTGTCCTTCACCGCATTGATGAAGCACGCCGAGCACTGGGGAGCCGCCTCGAACCCGCAGTTGAACCAGACCGGGCTGTTGAAGGCCGCCTTCTGGTAGACAAGCAGGTGCTTCAGCTCGTGGCTGAAGGCCTCGAGAGAGGCATCGTTGGCGAAGTAGTTCTGTTCCTTCGCCCAGCGGGTGATGGTGTCCACCACACGACCGATGAGCTGCTTGACGCTGCGCTCACGCTCAGGGGCACCCATCTGTCCGCGGAAGTACTTGGAGACAACGATGTTGGTCGCCTGCTGCGACCAGGACTTCGGAATCTCGACGTCGCGCTGTTCGAAGACAACCTTGCCCTTCTCGTTGCCGATGATGGCATCGCGAAGCTCCCAGGTGACCTCGTCGAACGGGTCAATGCCAGGTAAGGTGAAGTAGCGCGGAAAATCCAGCCCGGTTACCGTCGGTGTTCTGGTTTCTGCGGCCTTCCGCGTTCTGGTCGTCGTTTCAGGCGTGCCCGTTTGGGCAGACGCCTGTTGACCGGCGGGGGCAGCTTCACGGGCGGGACCTCTTTCCATGCATTCCTCCGAAATTCAACGAATAGGACACCCTTCACCCCTGAAAGGGCGTCCTGATCTATCTAATAAGTTGTGTTGTACGCCCGGGACTTCGATGGAACCGGAGGCTCAGAATGCTGGGAACATTCTCGCCCGATCCCGTTGGAGCGACGGGCCATAGTGCGCTGCGCACTTTGGCTTGTCAAGGGCAAAACCACAACATATTGCGCCCGTTCTTTCGGGCACCTGCAAGATATAGCCAATTGTCCCACGATTCCCATTGTTGAGGCAGCAGACCTAATTAGGAGGTCCGCTTCCGGTACTGCTGGACCGCCACACCCAGGGCGACCACCGCAAATAAGCTCAACAGTCCAAGGGGTCGGACGATCTCACTGAAACCGGCCCCTTTCACCAGAATGGCCCGTGAAATCGCCACGAAGTGCCGGACCGGATTGACCACCGACACTTCCTGCATCCACGGCGCCATGCTGTCGATGGGCGTGAACAGCCCGCTCATCAGCAGGTAGATGTTCACGATGAAGAAGGCGATGAACATCGCCTGCTGCTGGGTCTCGACCCTGGTCGAGATCAGCAGGCCAATCCCAAGGGCCACGACGAGGTAGACCCCGGCAACCAGCAGCAGGAGTACCAGGCTGCCACGGATGGGGATGTCGAAGACGAGCTTCGCCGCCAGCAGCCCCATCGTCAGTTCGACCAGGCCCAGCACCCAGAACGGAAGGAGCTTCCCGGCGATGAACTGCCCGCGGGTGATGGGCGTGACGTTGAGCTGATCGAGGGTGCCCAGTTCCTTCTCGCGCGCGATGTTCTGCGCCGTCAGCAGCGTCGCGATCATCGTCACCAGCGCCACGAGGATGCCAGGCACCATGTAGTGCGGATAGTTGAGCGTCGGGTTGTAGCGGCTGCGCGTCTGCACGTCGACACGCGCCCCGGCACCCGCCAGACCGGCGCCCGCAGCTGGATGCATCGCGGCCCGCTCGTCGGCGAACGCGGCTATCACCCGCGAGGCGTAGGCCTGCACAATGCCGGCCGACGACCCGCGCACCGCGTCCACAGTCAGCGCCACGCTGGCCCGCCGCCTGGTCACCAGATCACGCTCGAAGTCCTGCGGAACGATCACGGTGAGGGTGGCGTCGCCGCTGAGCAGGGCCTGGCTGGCGCGTTCGAGCGACGGCTCACCGCCGATCAGGCGGAAGTGCCCCGAACCAGCGAGGTGACTGACGAGGCTGCGCGACGCCTCGCTCTGATCGAGGTCCACCACGTAGGTCGGCGTGTTGCGTAGCTGGAAGGTCGCGGCGTTGCCGAGCACCAGCAACTGGATCACCGGCACGAGCAACACCTGCACGAGCATCGCGCGGTCGCGAATCACGTGCAGCACCTCGGCCTGGGCGAGAAACAGGACGGCTCGCATCAGAGGTCCAGCCGTTCGCGCAGCGAACGCGTGCTCGCCACGAGCAGCACCGCTGCCATCACGCCCAGGATGAGCGTCTCGCGCCAGAGCAGTTCGATTCCGGCGCCCTTGAGCATGATGCTCCGGAGGATCGTCACGAACCATCGCCCCGCCACGATGTTGGACATGATCTGCAGCGGCTGCGGCATGCTCTCGAGCGGAAAAATGAAGCCTGACAACAGGATGTTCGGAAGCATCGTCGTCAGCATGGCCGCCATCATCGCGACACGCTGTGACGAGGTTCGAGCGGAGACGAGCACGCCGAAGCTCAGCGACACGAGAATGTAGAGCAGCACCTCGGCCAGCAGCAGCATCACGCTTCCCCGCGTCGGCACCCCGAACACCAGCCGTGCCTCGACCAGGATGCCGAGCGCGCCAACAAACCCAATCACCAGGTACGGCGTCACCTTGCCCACGATGATTTCCCACGGACGCAGCGGTGACACCAGCAGCGCTTCCATCGTCCCGGTTTCTTTCTCGCGTGTGAGCGAGATGGCGGTCATCAGCGCGGACACGATCGTCAGGACGAACGCCATCAGGCCGGGAACAAAGAGGTTCGAGCTGGCGCGGGTCGGATTGAACCGCATCTGCACCTGCGGCACGATGACGATGCGGGAGGCCGGTGGCGTGAGGCTGCGTCGGTAGTCGTCGATGAGCGCCTGCGTATACGCCTGCAGCAGGCCGCCGCTGTTCGGGTCGGTCGCGTCGGTGATGACCTGCAGATGCGCAGTCCCCCCACGCCGCACGTCTTCGGCGAACGTCTCGTCAAACACCAGCGCCACCTGTGCGGCGCCGGTCTGAAACAACGGCTCGACGTCGGCCAGACGCCTGACATCCGCGACCACCTCGAAGACTCCCGTACCGGCAAAGCGATTCCGCAGGTTCATCGTCACGGCGTCCGGCGACGGATCGACGATGGCGAGACGGACTGAGTTGACGTCGGTGCGGATGGCGTAGCCAAAGAGCACCACCTGCACCACCGGGAGCGCCAGCAGGACGAGCAGCGTGCGCCGATCGCGAAGGATGTGAAACGTCTCCTTCACCAGCAGCCCCCGGAGCGCGCTCACGCCGGCGCTCCCGCTGAGGGGACGCTGGCACCGGGGCGCACCAGCTTCACGAACAGATCGTCGATGGTGGCGACGTCGAACTCTCTCTTCAGAGACTGCGTTGTGCCGATGGCGCCGATGCGCCCGTCAACCATGATGCTGAGGCGGTCGCAGTACTCCGCCTCGTCCATGTAGTGCGTCGTGACCAGCACGGTGATGCCACGGCTGGCGGCTTCGTAGATCAGCTCCCAGAACTGGCGCCTCGTTACGGGATCGACGCCGCTTGTCGGCTCGTCAAGGAAGACGACGCGCGGCTCGTGCAGGAGGGCGATCGAGAACGCCAGCTTCTGGCGCCATCCGAAGGGCAGTTCGCTGACGCGTCGCTTCGCCACCGCCTGCAGGCCGAGCCGCTCCATCATCTGGTCGCTGCGCGTCCGAATCTCACCAAGGCTGAGACCGTAGATGCCGCCGTAGAGCCGGACGTTCTCACGTGGCGTCAGGTCTTCGTACAGCGAGAAGCGCTGGCTCATGTAGCCGATCACCTGCTTGAGTGCGTCGGTGTCACGCGCCACGTCGTAGCCGGCCACGACCGCCGAGCCGCTGGTCGGGGCAAGCAGCCCGGTCAGCATGCGGATCGCGGTGGTCTTGCCCGCTCCGTTGGCGCCGAGGAACCCGAACACCTCGCCTGGATGCACCTCGAAGCTCACGTGGTTGACGGCGGTGAACGTCCCGAACGTTCGCGTCAGATCGCGCACAGCGATTGCCGCCGCGCTCACGGCGTTGCCCCCTGAGCCTTCCCCATGCGCTCCATGAACACGTCTTCAACGGTCGGTGTCACCGGCCCCACCCACACATCGTCGAACTGGTGCTGGTGGAGGAAGCCGGCCAGCTCCTGCTGCAGTCGCGCGGAGTCAACGTCGTCGCGGCGGTCGGTGTAGTGCAGCGTCTCTCCGAACGGCTGGACGGTGCGGTGCGTGGGAAACGTGCGAAGCGTCTGCAGCAGGCGATAGCGTGCTGCCGCCCGTACACCAATGAGCGGCCGGTCGAAGGTGGCAATGATCGCCGCAGGTGCGTCGACGGCCAGGAGACGTCCGCCGTGAATCAGTGCCACGCGGTCGCACCGCGTCGCCTCGTCCATGTAGGGCGTCGAGACGAACACCGTCAGCCCGCCCTGGCGCAGCTCACCCAGCAGGTCCCAGAACTCGCGCCGCGAGACCGCGTCGACGCCGGTGGTGGGCTCGTCCAGAAACAGAATCTCCGGTCGATGGACAAGCGCGCAGCAGAGCGCGAGCTTCTGCTTCATGCCGCCCGACAGATCCCTGGCTCGTCGGGTGGCAAAGGGCTCGATCTGGCGATAGATGGCGGCAATGTTGGCCATCTCAGCCTCAACCGAGGTCCCGAATACGGACGCGAAGAAGCGCAGGTTCTCCGCCACGCTGAGATCGGGATAGAGCGAGAAGCGGCCCGGCATGTAGCCGACCAGATTACGAAGCTCACGGAAGCGCGACACGACATCTCGGCCGAGCACGATGGCCTGCCCGGCGTCTGGCCTGAGAAGTGTCACGAGTATCCGAATGAGCGTGGTCTTGCCGGCGCCATCTGGCCCGATGAGGCCGAACAGTTCACCCCGACCGATGTCGAGCGACAAGGCGTCCAGGGCGATCGTCGAGCCAAACGATTTCGAGAGGCCCGTCACCTGGATCGCCGGCACGCGGTACGCGTCACTCATGGCGTGGCCGTGGCGAACGACACGTCGACCGGCATGCCGATCTTGAAAGCGCCGGCCTCGTTCGGCACCGACAGCTTGATTGCGTACACGAGGTCGGTGCGTTCCTCGCGGGTCTGGATCGGCGTCGGCGTGAACTCAGCCTGACTGGCGATCCACGAGACGGTGGCGTCAACCGACTCGCGGGCGGTGCCGCGGTCGAAAGTGACGCGCGCCTGCTGGCCCAGTCGGATCGCCGCGAGCTGCGCCTGCGACACGTAGGCGCGCACGTCGACGCGGGAGAGGTTGGCAATGCTGTAGAGCGGCTGGCCGGGCTGGACCACCTCGCCTGCGCGCGCGTAGACGGTGAGGACAGTGCCACCGACGGGATTGCGCACCTCAGCCCTGGTCACGCGTTCGGCGGCGCGCGCCACCTGCGCACCAATCGCCGCCACCTGGCGCTGCACGGTGACGCGCTGGGCCCGCGTGCTGGCGATCTGCGCAGCGAGCGCGACGATCTGCTGATCGACGGCCTTGATGCGCTCCTCCTGGGCCCGGACCTGATCGCTGGTGGTGCGCATGTCGCGCTCAGCCTGGTCACGCTGCTGCACGGTGGCCGCCTGCTGCCCGAACAGGATCGCGACCCTGTCGTAGGTACGTTGGGCGACATCGCGTGTGGCGACGATCGCATCTCGCTCGGCGACGGCTGCTGCGCGCTGGGCGTCCAGTCCGGCACGCTGGGCGTCGAGCGCATCGATCTGTCGATCGATCTCGGTCGTCCGCGCCGCTGTCGCCTCCTGCTGGGCGGAGAACTGGTCGCGGTCCAGCGCCAACCCGGTGGCATCGATGGTGGCCACCAGTTCGCCTTCCCGGAGCGCCTGTCCCTCGGCGACCGACAACGTCTGCAGACGCCCCGCGGTCTCCGCGCTGACGTTCACGGAGACAGCTTCGACGTTGCCGTATGCATCCGGCTGCTGCGCCGGCGTACACGCCGCAGCGACGATCGAACAGGCAACACTGACAATCAGGATCCTCATCACGGCATCTCCACACCGGCGGCTTCAAGCATCTCTGCCGCCTTCTGGGCCAGTTCGATCCGTCGCGCTGCCCGCGCGTTCTGTGCCTGCCTCAGCTCGGCGTTGATGGCCAGGTACTCGGACATGGTGATCACGCCGGCCCGAAGACGGACGCTGGCGGTCTGCTCGACCTGCTCACGCAGCGTCACGATCCGATCGTCGTCTGCCATCGCCTGCTCGAGACGCTCGATCGGATAGATGTAGCCGGGCATCGACGCCTGCAGCGTGTTCATGAACGCCTCTTCATCAGCCTTGACGATCTCCTGCTGGAGGCGAAGGCCCTCGCGTTCGCGTGCCGCACTCCCCCACGTCAACGGTCGCCACTGCACCTGCAGCCCGACGATGCCGTAGACGTCGAAACGATCGGCGGCAAAGTTGAGCCCGGGTCGTCCGTAGCCGACACGACTGAACGCCGACAGACGCGGGCGCTGGGCGGCGTCCACCAGGTCGATCTCGCGCGACAACCGCGCCTGCGCACCGGCAAACTGAGCGAACTCCGGACGTGTCCGAGCCCCCGCAGCGCCCAGGCTGCGCACGATCGTCTCCCGCGCATCGGGCATTGCCAGGGTGTTCTCCAGCCGCATCGGTCGACCCGCCAGCATCTCGATCTGCTGCATCACGCCGCGCAGACGGCTCGTGAGTGACTCGGTCTCCTGGCGCAGGTCGAGCAGCGCGGCGTCGGCCTGCGCGACATCGGCCGGCACTGCGGTGCCGGCAATCAGTCGGTTCTGCGCATCGTCCCGGTTTCTGAGCAGCCGCGTGAAGGCAATGTCGAGGACGCCAATGCGTTCGCGGATCCCATAGGCAGCGAAGAATGCCTCGCGGACCTGCCTCTTCAGCGAGAAGAGCGCGGTGTCTACCGCTGCAAGGCGCTCATCGCGACGTGCCTGCTCGAGCGCGATCTGTCCCTGGCGCGCCGGGTCGATCAAACGCTGCTCCACGCGCGCAGACAGGTCAGTGGTGGTGTGCGGCCCGGCGAAGGCCGGCTCGCCAGACGGCAGTCGCAGCGCCGCCTCCGGCACATCGGACTGATGCTGCGCCAGGGCGTCGAGGCTCAGGCTTGGCAGCCGCGTCGCCTGCACACTCCGCTCGCGGAGCGCGGTCTGCGCCTCGAGCAGCTGACGTTGACGCGAGCGGGGATCCATCGCCACCGCCGCGCGCTGCAGTTCGCCGAGCGTCGTCGCGGGCTGCGGCGGGGGGAGGGCCTGCGGTAACGACGGCTGCTGGGCGTCGAGTTCACCGGTGGAGAACAGCAGGAACAACGCCAGCGGAACGAAGGGGCGACGAAGTCTCATGGGCGCATCGCTCGCAGGATGAAGGACGGCAGATCGGCACGACGATGTTCGATGAAACGCTCGAACCCGGGCTGGTCGGCACCGAGCAGCGCCATCAGCATCGGGCGGGCCGCGAACGGGAAGATACAGAGTGAGAGGAGGTTGACGACGAACTGTTCGGGCTCGAGCGGAGACATTCGTCTGGCCCGCACGGCGGCGTCGATTTGCGCCCGCAGCGACCCCAGCACCCGGCGCCCGACCTCTTCCGGGACCAGGCCGGTCAGCTCGGTCACGAGGTGGCGGGCCCGGTCGGGGTCATGTGTCAGCTCGCTGATCAGGTAGCCAGGCAGATACGGCGCCTGTGACAGGTGCGTCAGCTCGAGGTCGATGACCGCGTGAACCTTGGCGGTGAGGTCGATGTCGGAGGCCAGTATGCGGATGACCGCCGGCAGCAGCTGGGATGCGGCCCGCCGAAACACCGCCTCGGACAGGCGTGCCTTGCTCCGGAAGTAGTAGTGCAGCAGGGCGCTGTTCACGCCCGCGGCGGCGGCAATCTCCTGCATACGGGCGCCGGCCGTACCGCGCTGCATGAAAACTCCGTGCGCGGCCTCGAGAATGCGCTGTTCGGTGTCCGCCGCAGGCGGTCGCTTCGGCCGGCCCGGGCGCACGGTCACGCGCGCCGCCGGCCGCTTCCGCGCTTGGCCGTTTGATTTAATCATTCAGTTAACACAGGGAATATAGATCAATGGCGGCCGCAGAGCGACGCTTTTCCTGGAAAGGGGGACGGGAGGGGCGGGAGGCTAGCGCCCGACCAGGTCGGCGGCCAGCGAGGCGGCCTTGTCGGCCAGGGTCGCCGCAAAATTGAAATTGCGCGCCCTGATGGCCTGTTCGGCCTGCTGTGAGAAACGCCTGGCCTGCTCGAACTGGGCCCGGCCGTCAGCGCTCAGCCGCCCCACGTTCACCCGTCCGAGATCGCGGGTGGACCGGGCGAGCGTCTCGCGAACCAGACGCTCAGCCTGTACGTCGGCGGCCGCCGAGACCGCTCTCAACTCCCTGGACGGGTCGGGTGAGCCTGGCGTGGCCACTGCGGGCGGCGGCTCCGCCGGTCGGACCTCGGGCTCGGGCACCGCGCCGGCGGCGCGACGCGGGGCGGGCGGGCGCGGCGTCGCCGGAGCAACCGCGGGCACGGGAGCTTCGGGCACCGATGCCTCGGCCGGCAGAGGTTCCTCAGGCGGCAGGAACGCACGCTCCGGGGGCGCAGGCACCTCGAGCGGCGGCGCCGTGAGGACGCTGGTCGCACGTGTACGCGTGCACCCGGCCCCGCTCAGCAGCACCGCGCACAGCGCGACAGCCCATCCCGCTCTTCCCCGCCGCAGCACGCGATTCACGTCAGTGTCTCTGATGTCAGGAGTTGTTCGACCTGGGCAGTAGGACTCGGAACGTCGTGCCGCGGCCGGGGGTGCTTTGCACCTCCACGTCGCCGTCGTGCAGCTGAACGATCCGGTAGACCATCGACAACCCGATCCCGGTGCCATGATCCTTCGTCGTGAAGTACAGGTCAAAGATCTTTCCCAGGTGCTCCGGCTTGATGCCGGTTCCGGTGTCTTCAACCTTGACCTCGACCCGGTTACCGGAGGTGACGGCGCCGACCAGACGCAGGGTGCCTCCCTGAGGCATCGCCTGGCAGCCGTTGATCGCCAGGTTCAGGAACACCTGGCGGAGCATCGACTCGTCGCCGTTCACCGGCGGCAGGTTCGGGGGGCACTCGAGCAGGATCCTCACCCCGTGCTTGTTCGCTTCCGGCGTGATCACCGGCACCAGGTCGTTGAGAAGCAGGCCGATCCTGACAGGCTGCAGGCGCAGGTCCTCGGGACGCGCGAACTTCAGGAAGCCCTGCACCACCTCGTCGAGCCGCCGTATCTCGTTCTCTATCACCTGCACGTGGTCGAGCGCGCCCTTCACCAGCGGCGGCAAGGGTGGCGGCGTCGCCGCCCCGAGGCCCAGCGACCCGCTGCCCACCGCCACCGCTTGCGAGGCGGGTACGGACGCCATCGCGCCGCTGCTGATCTTGGTGCGCAGCAGTTCAAGGTGGATCATCATCGCGTTGAGCGGATTCTTCACCTCGTGCGCAATGCCAGCGGTCAGGCGACCAAGCGCCATGAGCTTCTGGGAATAGGCAAGAGTGGACTGCATGCGAGACAGGTAGGCCACGTTCCGCGACACCAGCATCACGCCGACAAGATCACCGGTCTTCCCGGTCACCGCGTGGGTCATGAGCAGGTGGGCGGCATCGGCAGAATTGTCCGCCGGCACCACGCCCTGACCATCTCCGGTCTGCGGCAGCGACGCGACCTGCACCGGTCCACGCGACTGCTGGCCGGCCAGCGTTTCCTCGACGATGCGACGGTAGGGATGATCAATGGCCAGGAGCGTCGCTACGCCCTTGCCAATACCGGTCAGCGGAAGCGTGGGTTGCATCGCCGGGTTGGTAAACAGCAGGTCACCTGAAGGACTGAACAGCGCGACGGCGTCCTCGAGGTGCTCGACCGCTGACTGCAGGTTGGCTTTCTGTCCCGCGAGCCGGGTCCGGTCGTCGGAGAGCTGCTGGCTGACGCTGTTGAAGAAGCTGCCCAGTTCACCGAACTCGTCGCCCGGCGGCAGGTCCAGCGTCACCCCGAACTCGCCCTGGCCAAGACGCGTCAGCCCGCTTCGAATCACGTGGATGGGCCGCAGCAGCAGCTGGGCCAGGAGCGCCGCCACGAACACCGCCACCACGAGTGCCGCCGCAGCTGTCACCAGGGCTGGACGCAGCGACGCGTTCAGTTCCTGGCGCATCAGCAACGTCGAGACGCCGATCGTGATCGAGGCAAACGCCTGGTCGCCAAGCACCATCGGCTGGCTCACCTCGAGCGTCTGGCCGTCACGCGAATAGATGACGCGCAGCTGCTCGAACGAATCGCGATCGACCAGCGAGCCAAGATCGGCCCGCCGGGGCTGCGTGCTGCCCTCCCGCGTCGGGTCGCTGGCGGCGATGACGAGACCGGCGGGATCGACGATCGCCGCGTCGGTCACGCTCTCACCGTAAATACTGGCTTCGAGGATGGCGCGCAGACCGGGATCGGCCCGAAGGGCGGTGGACGGGTCGTCGGCGCTCAGCACGACCTCGCGCGCGCGGTGGAAGACGGCGTTGGCAAGCAGCTGTCCGCGACTGTCGCTCTCTGACAGAACCACCCGGGCAAGCCTCGCGACGTTGAGCGCACTCAACACGACCACCGCCAGCCCGACGATGGCGGTGACGCCCGCGATCTGCTTGCCCTTGATCCCTAGTCGCACGGGATTATTGTGACAGCGCTTCTTCTTCGTTCTGTCCGGGCAGGCGGCCGCGTAGTCGATTCAGCTTGTTGTGCAGCGTCTTCAGACTGATGCCCAGGATCTCAGCGGCACGGGTCTTGTTGTCGCGTGTGTGCTCGAGCGTCAGCAGGATCAGCCGGCGCTCGGCCTCCTCCACGGTCGTACCCGGGGTGAGTGACACGCTCGACTTCGACACCTCCTGCACGTCGCTGACGAGCGGCGGCAGATGCTTCGGCTCGATGAAGTCCCCGGTCGACAGGATGACAGCGCGCTCCATCACGTTACGCAGTTCGCGGATGTTGCCGGGCCACGAGTACTGCTCGAGGATCCGCATGGCTTCGGCGTTCGGCGCGGCGACGGTCTTGCCGTTGCGCTGGTTGAACTCGGTCAGGAACGACTGGATGAGCAGCGGCAGGTCGGCTTTGCGGGCCCTCAGCGGCGGCAGCTCGATGGAGAACACGTTGAGGCGATAGTACAGATCCTCGCGCAGCTTCCCCGTCCGAACCGCCTCTGGCGGGTTGACGTTGGTGGCCGCGATCACACGCACGTCCACTGATTGTTCGGTGCGTCCGCCGAGGCGCCGGAAACGCCGCTCCTGCAGCACGCGCAGCAGTTTGACCTGCGTCGGCGGCGTCATCTCGGCGATCTCGTCGAGGAACAACGTGCCACGATCGGCCAGCTCGAAGCATCCCTCACGCCGGTCCATCGCGCCGGTGAATGCGCCCTTCTCGTGACCGAAAATCTCGCTCTCGAGGAGCGTTTCTGGAATCGCCGCGCAGTTGATCGCCACAAACGGCGCGGGGGCCCTCGGCGACAGTTGATGAAGTATCTGGGCCACCAGCTCCTTGCCGGTGCCGGACTCACCGTAGACGAGCACGGACGCGGAGGTCGGTGCCGCCTGCTCGATCACCTGATACACCTTCCGCATCTGCGGACTGTTACCGATCATCTTGCCGAAGGTCCCCTGGTCGCGCAGCTGCCGGCGCAAACCGCGGTTCTGGCGCATCGTCTCGTGGCGCTCCACGACCTTGTCGAGGAGGATCTTCAGCCGCTGGGGTTCCACGGGCTTGGTCAGGTAGTCGTAGGCGCCCAGCTTGATGGCTTCGACCGCGGTTTCGACGGTGCCTTGCGCGGTCAGGAGGACAACGGTCAGGTCGCCTTCATCTTTCAGCCGCTCGAGCAGCTCCATGCCGCCCATGCGGGGCATGACCATGTCGCTGATGATGATGGACGGTCGGAAGTCGGTCACCCGCTCGAGAGCTTCTTCACCGTTGGCGGCTGCCTCCGACGTGAAGCCCCAGGTGCGGACGAGCTCGGTTAACCCGAGCCGGGTGGAAGGGTCGTCCTCGACGATGAGCACGCGCTCGCTGGAATTGCTGACTGTCATAGAGACCCGCCTTTCCCGATCCTACTCTGTATTTTTTACACGATCCAGACCGGTCAAGGCCCGAATTTCGGGGCAATCGGGCATTGTCTAGCGAGACCCGTGCCGTCCCGGCCATTGCGTTAGAGTACTGAGCTGCTGATGGAGGCAACCGACCCGGTCTTCTCCCCCGAAGTTGTGACGCCAGCCCCTGGGGTTGAGACCCCGACCATGCGTCGCCGGCTGATGGCCCTGGGCGAGGTGATCTTGTGCTCGAGCGTCCCGACCCAGGTCACCATTGGCGCCCTCCTCGGGGCATTGGGCATGTCGCCCCTCAGCCCTGAAGGCGGCCTGTCGCGCAACTTCGTCGTGGTGCTGTCGGTGGCGGACACGGCACTCCTCCTGTTCTTCATGATCTGGCTGACGCGCGAGAGCGGTGAGAGCCCGAAGTCTCTGTGGCTGGGCACGCGTCCGTGGCGCCGCGAGACCACGTTTGGTCTGCTGATCGTTCCGCTGCTGGTCGTCGGCGTCGGGGTCCTGCTGAACGGCCTGCGGCTGGTCGCCCCCGCCCTTCGCAACGTCCCCACCAATCCGCTCGAACAGCTGGCGAGCAGCCCCTCGGACGCCGCGGTCCTCGCCGTGGTGGCGATCGTCGCTGGCGGCATCAGGGAAGAACTGCAGCGGGCCTTCCTTCTGCAGCGATTTGAACGCTATCTGGGCGGGGCGGGTGTCGGGATCGTCGTCCTCAGCGTCGGCTTCGGGCTGGGGCATTACGTCCAGGGATGGGACGCGGTCATCACCACAGGAATTCTCGGAGCGGTGTGGGCGTGGATCTACGTGAGACGCCGCAGCAGCGTGGCGCCGGTCGTGAGTCACGCCACCTTCAACTCGCTTGAAATCTTCCGGGTCGCGCTCGGGGGCTAGGTGTGAATGCTACACACGTTGTTCATTCGGGAGTCTCTGGAAACAATGGGGGTTACCACACCAACCCGTTGTTACTGGAGGGCCTCCCGAATGAGAGTTC
>JBEBGV010000158.1:0-4797 GCA_040081265.1 Vicinamibacterales bacterium | reverse complement strand
GGTTCGCGAGGCGAGCCTGACAAGGCTCGCCCCACGGCCTGTCCGGCTCAGAGCCTGAACAGGCGGTTCAACTTCACGATGAGCGACCGGTTCTGAAGGGTGGGGAAACCCGTGCGGTCCGTGTCGCGGCCTTCGTTGTAGACCACGAACAGCTCGCTGCCTGGCCGGTACTCCCAGCGCAGTCGCACGTTGGTGCTCAGCGAGCGGCTGCTCGAGTTGTACTGAATGAGGCCACTGGCAAACATCAACGGCGTGAAGGTGTAGGTCAGTCGCGAGCTGACGAGCGTGGTCGAGAACGACCCATACGGCAGCGTCACCCGGTTCACCGACAGGCTCGGCTCGACGGCAAGCTGAGGAGTGATCTTGGCGCGCCCGCCGCTGAAGCCGAAGGAGGTCTTGTCGCCGTCCCAGAACGCGCCCTGCTCGAAAAAGACCGTCCCGGAGATCGGACGCTGCTGGCCGAGGGAGAAGGCCGTGCGGAGATTCCCGAAGTCGTAGGTGCCGACCGGGACGGTGACGCCGGTGGCAATCTGAAAGGGATCAACCAGCCCCTCGCGCAGCTGTGTGTAGATCACCTCGAGGTTGTCGCTGTTCTGGAACTCCACCTCGAACTGCGCGCGGCGGTCGCGCGTCTCGAGGTAACCCGCCGAGGCGTTCTCGATGTAGTCGATCTGGCCCTGGAAGGAATACTTGCGGACCACCCGGCTGCCGCGGGGTCGCGGGCTGAAGCGAGCCTGGGTGAAGTACTTGGCGATGTCGCTGCGAAAGACGAATCCCGTCTCGGGGTTGAAGTTCTTCCCGACCTGCACGCGATGGAGGGTCAGTCCGTATCGGTCGCCGTTGTACTGGGCCATCACCCGGTAGCTGCCGTCCTGGCCGGCCCGCCCGGTTGTCTGCGTGGTGGCGTAATACGTGTTGATCGTGAGGTTCTGGTAGAACGCGAAGCGTCCGTCGAGACCGTAGAGTTCATTTGAGCCCGGTCCGAGCGTCGACACCGATCGTCTGGTGAAGAGCGCGCCCACAGAACTGCGTCGCAGGATGTCGCGCTGCACGCGCGCGACCGAAAAGTTGGTGCCCGGGCTGGTCCTGGTGCCTTCGGTCTGCACGTTGATCAGTCCGATGCCGAAGTCGCCGACCCGCCCCGACAGGCGTCCACCGCCCTCGATCGGGACCTCGGTGCCGCGGTCGAGGCCGATGCGGCGGCTGTAGAAGGCAAAGGGTACGTTGCCGTTGCCGGCTGCGCCGCCGAACTGGAAGAGTCCCTGATTCTCCAGGAAGAACTCGCGCTTTTCCGGGAAGAACAGGCTGAAGCGGGTGAGGTTGACCTGCTGCTCGTCGGCTTCGACCTGCGCGAAATCCGTCCGATAGGTGAGGTCGGCCGTCAGCCCGGCGGTCACGCCGTACTTCGCGTCGAGGCCGAAGTCGCCACCCAGCTTGTTGTTCAGCCGCGGAATCGACAGCGTGTTGCTGGTCAGATCCGAAATGGCGAACGGCTTGACGTCCAGATTGCGTACACGGGGAGGCTCGATGCCGACCAGGGTCGCGGCTGACGAAGCCCGGAAGATACCGCCGATACCGGTACCGTTCGGGGGCGACGAGAGAAAGGACACCTCGTTCTTCCACCGGTTGATGCGCCGCGCGTTGAAGCCCCAGAGCGGCGAAGCGCCCGTGGTGAACCTGAGCGACTTGAACGGCACGGCGGCCTCGGCGACCCAGCCGCCCTCGAAGCGGCCCACGGCGAGGTCCCAGACCGGATTCCAGTCGCCGTTGTAGCTGCCCTCGTTGGTGATCTGGCCGTCCATGCGACCGCCGATCGGGTTGATATTGAACAGCACGCCGTTGCGCCGGTCGTAGAAGGTGTCGAGCATGAACGAGACGTTCTCGTTCTGGGTGATGGCGTTGCTGTCCCGCCGCATCTCGTTGACGATCATGCGGTCGGGCTGGCTTTCGAACGCCCTGAAGGTGATGTAGACGTTGTCCGCGTCGAACGAAATCCAGACATCGGTCCGCTCGGTGGCGGGCTGGCCGAAGGCCGGGTCGTTCTGGACGAAGTCCGACATGGGTTGAACCAGGGTGTAGATGGCTTCGTCCAGGCGACCGTCCACGCGCAGGGGCTCAGTCAGACGCACTGCGCGAACGGTGGTGCGGCCCTGCCCGTCGCGGGTCACGGTGGCGGGCAGTACCGGTGCCGCGGGGCCATCGTAGCCGCGGGTCGGATCCGCGGGTGTCGCCGGCGCCGGAGCCGTCACCTGCCCGGACGTTGCCGAGGCGCTCGAGAGGATGAGGAGGAGTACGGCCGATATGTAACGAAACACAAGGACAATCTTAACCCGTCGGCGACGGGCCCCTGGGGTTTCAGACCAGTTCGTCGCGGACCGCGCGCACGAGCGGTGCCAGGGTCTTCGCAGAAAAATCAAATGACAGGCCGGCGGCGCCGAAGAGCTCGGGAAGTGGGCGCGTACCACCGAGCGCCAGGGCCCGGCGATAGTCAGCAAGCGCCGTGTCCGGATCACGTTTGTACTGCAGCCACAACTGCAGCGCGCCGAGCTGCGCGATGCCGTATTCGATGTAGTAGAAGGGGTAGGCAAACAGGTGAAGCGTCCGATGCCACCATGTGGCACGTACCTCTTCCACCCCACTCCAGTCGACTGCGCGCCCCCCGAAACGGTCCTGCAGCGCCAGCCAGGCGTCGGTTCGCTCAGCCGCTGTGTGTCCGGGGTTGGTATAGATCCAATGCTGAAAGCCATCGACGGCGGCAACTCTTGGCAGCAGCCGAAGTGGACCCTCGAGCGAGAGGCGCTTCGCACGCCTGGCATCAGCGGGGGAGTAGAACTCGTCGTAGAGGTCCGCCGCGAGTAACTCCATCGACATGCTGGCGACTTCATTGAATTCGCTGGGTGCGCGGCGGGCGAAGGGAACATCGACGTGGTCACTGGCCTCGAAGGCGTGGAGGGCGTGGCCACTCTCGTGCAACAGGACTTCGACGTCCCGCTGTGAGCCCACCGCGTTCATGAAGATGAACGGCGTGCGGCTGACTGGGAGCCATGCCTGGTAGCCACCGGGCTGCTTGCCGGGGCGGCTCTCCAGATCCAGCGTCTTGCCCAGCGTCATCGTTGCAAAGCGCCCGGCGAAGTACGGAGAGACGCGGTGGAGCATACGGCGCGTACCGCTGACGAATCCGGCCATGTCGTCCTGCGGGAAGGGACGCAGGGGGGCCCGATCCTGCGGGTCCACAGACCGGTCCCATGGTCGAAGGCGGGGTACGCCCAGGTTGCGGGCCGTCTGGTTGTCGAGGTCATCGAGCACGGGCACGACGAGTTCCTCGATGGCCGCGCCGAACTCGAGGCACATATCTGGCGTGTAGTCGAAGCGTTTCTTGACGAGCCACGTGTACGAGCGATAGTCGGCATGGCCGGCATTGCGACCGATCTGGTCCCTGACCTGCACAAGCTGGTCAAAGGTCGAATCGAGCAGCGCGCGATCCTGGAGCCACCGTTCCGAGATGGAGCGCCACGCGGCTTCACGGACCGATCGGTTGTTGCCGTCAAGCTGCTTCGTCACCTGCTGCAGCGTTTGCTCGGTGCCCTGGAACGTGACAACCATGGCGCCGCAGGCCTTGTCGTATGCCGAGGCCAGCGTAGTCGCCTGCACAAGCAGCGGGATGTTCTCCGGCCGGTACGCGTCTACTTCAGCCTGCCAGAGCCGAACGAGGTGGGCGATCCGGCCGTCGGTCTGAACGCCGAGGCGGGTCGCGTCTGCGAGGAACTTCTTCTGAAGGTCGACGTAGAGGGGCGCACTCTGCGGTTCGAGGTGCTCGACCACATATCGGTACGCCCGCTCAACCTCCGGATCGTCGGTGTGGCAGGTGTGGCGGATCGCCGCCCACTCGGCATACTCACTGACGATGTCTCCCAGCGCAGAGAGATCGCGCAGCCAGTCCCAGAAGTCACCCTCGGACGCGATCGAACGGTCGATCAGCGCGCGATAGAAGGGCTCGAGGGTCGGCCATGAACTGCAGTCGAGGTCTGCTGGAATTGCAGGGGGCTGAGACATCACCGGGATCATAGCCGGTGCAGCCAGGTGTGTAGCATTCACATCCAGCGCGGGTTACTGCAGTCGATGCGGCGCCGCGGAGTCACCGAGCCGAACCGCGGTAGCGGCGCGCTCGACGCGGATGCGCGCCGAGTCCTCGCGCACCTCCAGCACCACCGCCTCGCCCACGACATTGCGTCCGCCCAGGCCGCCCCGGAAGAGCGTCAGGCGCTGCCCTCTGCGGATGCCGTGCTTCCGCCCCCGATCGATGACCATCAACCGTCCTGGCGTGCCCATCAGCTCACCGTCGCCGCCGAACATGATCCGCGCGGCCCCGCGGAAGTCTGGTACGCCCGCAGGTTCGGGTACGCGAATCGGATCGGGCCTGAATGGCATCAGCAGGTCGCCCGGCCGCAATTGACCGCACGCGTGGATCACAACGGCGAAGGTCCCGGCCGCCGTCGCGCGGGCAATCTGGACGACGCCCACTGTCTGTTCCGCGTTGACACTGACGTCTCGCGGCCGAGAGTAGCGGCGTGCCACCAGGTTCTCGCCTACGAGGAACGACGAGCCTGGCTGCAGGTTCAGGGCGATCTCATCGCCCATGCGGAAGAGCACGCGTCCAGGTTCCCGTCGATGCGTGCCGAGCGTGCCGTGAGGCACAGCCACCGGGTCGGCTTGAGCCGGACCGCAGACCGACTCGAGGTCGGCCAGCGACACCGGGAGCACCCGGTACTCAGGCTCGGGCGGGGGTGGCGGAGGAGG
>JBEBGV010000157.1:0-4834 GCA_040081265.1 Vicinamibacterales bacterium | reverse complement strand
GCGAAGTCAGCGGCCGCGCGATCGAGTTCGTCCGGCCTCTCGGTGCCGACATCCCGGTGGCCACGGTGCTGGCCGACGCGATCGAGCGGGAGATGCGGACACCCGCCTCCGCATGACGTGCTAGTCTCCTGAGACAACACCTGTGTTGAAACGACTGACTGCACGCCTTGGCCGCGTGTTCGGTGGGCCTCCTCCGGCTGTGAAGACGAAGACGCGGCGCGCGCCCACCGCTCAAGACACGGCCCGTCCCGATACCGTCGAGGCGCTACAGGAGAAGATCGAACGCCTCGTAGCGGAACGGCGGGGGTTCAAGGAGCGCTCGCAACGGGAGCACGCCAAGATGGCCGCGCTCGCCGAGCGCGCACAGGGCCTCGACCGCGCCAACACCGGGCACATCGAGCAGCTGCAGCGCTTCAAGGCCCTGCATGCCCGCACCCACCGGGGTGTGCTGTCCACCGACGTCATCCGCGGCCTGATGCGCTCGCGACTCGGCGTCGCGCAACACCGCGCGGCCGAAGCCGACGCCCGCGATCGCCTGGCGCGGTTCGACGCGTCGTCGCCCAGCTACGCGCAGCGTCACGCCGCGCACGAGCCCTCGCCGCAGCTGGTCCGCACCACGTCGGATGCCGTGTCGTACTGGATTCCAGCCCTGAAACCCAAGGACGCCGAGCCGAATTCACCGTGGCTGCAGAAGCAGGCCGTGCCGTACCGCGGCATCCTGCAGACGCGTGAAGTCGCCATCGGCGGGATCATGCTCGATATCGGCGCCAACATCGGCCACATGTCGATCTCGCGCGCGGTGCTCGGCGACGTCACGGCGGCCTACTGCGCGGAACCGGACGCGCTGAACTACGAGGCGCTGGTACGGACGATCGGCGAGAACGGGCTCGAGGGGCTCGTGCTGCCGGACCGCGTCGCGATCGGCGCGCGGACCGGAACGGCGCACCTGCAGCGGCGGCGCTTTCCAGGCGGGCACCACATCGTGGACGACGCCAGTGAGGCCGACACGGTGGAGGTCGAGATGCTGACGCTCGACGACTGGGTCCGGCGCCACGGCATTCCGCTCCCGCTCGTAACGTTCATCAAGGTCGACGTCCAGGGGCACGAGCCGCAAGTACTCGACGGGGCCCGCGAGGTGCTTGCCGCGACGCACATCGCGTGGCAGATGGAGGTCTGTCCTGACCTGCTCCGCGAGGCCGGGGTTGAGTTCGGTCAGCACCTCGATCGCCTGCGCACGCACTTCACGCACTTCACGGATCTGAACAAGCACGCCGCCGGCGATCGCGGCCGGCCGACGACTGAACTCCGGGACGCGCTGGCCTATACCAACGCCGCACCGGACGGGCACACCGACCTGCTGCTCTTCAATCTCGCGGCGCGTCCGACGGTGTAGGGCCCTACGCCGTCGTGTCCGGCGCCGGCTGCGCCACGACCCGGAGTTGCCCGCGGTCGTCGAACTCCGCCGCGCCGGTCGCGATCGCGTGCTCGACGATGGCCGGCCACTCGGCGGCCACCCTCGCCCGCAGCGGCGGGTCCAGCGTCAGGACTGCCCGGTCGAACGCGTTGCGGTAGGCCGCAATCCGCCTGTCACGCTGGGCGTCGGTCATCGGCATGGGCACCGGCTCGGCCAGGCGCGCCAGGCAGAAGAGCTTCCGGTTCTTCTGGTGTTTCAGGAACACGGTCTCAAAGCCCTGGGCCGACAACGCGCGCACGAGCGACGGCGGATCGAACGTCTGCAGGTGGAGCGGATTCAGGGTCGCCAGCATCGACTGGTTGCCCGCGAGGAACTCGTTGTCCTCCGGTTCGTTGTGCACGTAGATGTGCCCGCCAGGCCGGAGCTTCCGGCGAACCTCGGTAAAGAATTCGTCGAGCCGGATCGCGTGTGTCACGAGATGGTTGCAGATGACGAGGTCGAACGTGCCCTCGAACGGGATCGCAAAGTGATCGAAGTCGATCAACGGCGAGGTCTCGATCCCGTAGACCTCGCGCAGCAGGAACTGCTGGCTCTCCCAGATCGGCATCGCGTAGACCTCGGCGCCCCACGCGCGGCGCAGCCCATCCAGAATCGTCCCGACTCTCGAGCGGACTTCGACCACGCGGGCACCGCGGGGGGACAGCAGCGAGCCGATCACGTCGGTGTGGACGCTGTTCTCGAAGCGATCCTTCAGGAGCTGCGGCAGATAGTCGCCGGAGGCGAGGCCGAGATGGTCGGAGACGAACGCGCCAGGCGCGGCCAGTCGTCGAAGATTCGCGCGATCGTCATCGCTCAACGGGTATGGGTTCAGTACGGGACTCTTGATCTGCTTCTCGATGACGTCACCGAAGTGCGCAAGCAGAAAGCGGTACCGCTCACCGAACGGCCGGCGTGTGGCGAAGAGGAGGCCACACCCGTGACAGACCGCATAGTCGTAACGGATCGCGGCGGCGTCCGGAACCGTCTCGAGCAGCAGCAGCTTGTTCCACGGATTCACGACGGTGCGGTCGCTGCACTGGCACGCGGGACAACGATCGAGCGTCATCCACTCCCGGCCGTCGGGGTCCGGGGCCCGTTCATCCGTCGGGATTCGACTACCGCCGTGCGGCGCGCCTTCGCCTGGCTCGACGCGGACCGGAACCGTGCGGCCTGACAAGCGCACCGCGTCGGCCTGACCAGGCGCGGACTCGAGCGCACGAGCGGCCCGGGTGACGACCAGCGTGTTCTGGAGGAGACGATCGCTGACGTCCTGCTGCAACCGGGAGAGGTCGCCGCGCACCTGCCGCATCTCGGCGGACGCCTTCTCGGAGGCGCGTGTCGCCACCTTGATGTCGCGGAACACGTCGGCCAGCGGGTCCTTGCCGTCAGACGCGGCCGTCTTCGACGCGCGCGCGGACGACCGGGATTCGGCCTGCAGTTCGCGGCGGAGCGTGGAGAGCTCCTCGCGCATGGCGCGCAGCTCGGCGGGCAGGCTGCTCAGAGCCCGCGCGACCGCGATGACGTGGCGGACGACTCGCATGTGATCCTCTCTAGAACAGCGTGTAGATGAACGGCGCGGCCGCCGTGCTCGCGAGCGCCATCAATCCGGCGACGGCCAGTAGCACGACAATCAGCGGGACGAGCCACCACTTCTTCTCACGTCGCAGGAGATCCCAGACGTCGCCGAAGAATCCGCCCCCGCCGGCTGCTGTCTTCTCAAACTCCGACATCGGTACGCCTTTCTGCCCGCCTCAGGACTGCCTGAGGTAGTCCCGCGCGGCGCGAGGACCTCGCGTGGCCCGCCAGTACGTCTCCGCGTGCGCCGGCCGCGCGAGCCTCAGTTCGTCTCGCCCCACAACCCTGAAGAACAACCCGAGCGGCGTAAAGCACCCATAGTAGATCGCGGCCAGCACCAGCTTCGACACGACGGCGCCGACCGGCGCGGTGATGATCAGGGCGAGACGGTAGGCCGGGCGCACGGCCGCGGGCCATACCGTTCCCAGCAGGGCGAGCACGGCCGCCATGGCCACCGTACGGAGCACGGACGAGGTGGCGCCGGCGCTCCAGCCGTTCCAGGCCGCCAGCCCGGCAAGCAGCGCCGCGCCGATCAGCGCGAACTGTCTGATGGTGCGATCGGAGTCGTCCGGGCCATGCGCGAGTACCAGCGCCGGATCGACGGCCGAGCCTTCACCCTTCGTCAGCCGTCGCCACCACGACAGCCCGGACGAGCCCGCAGCCGCCTTCGCGGGCATCGGCACGGTCGAGTTCGCCGGCTGCGCGGTCTTCAGCAGCAGTACATCCTCGAGCACGAGCGCATCCATCTCGGAATGCATGAACGTCGCGTAGGCCTGGGCGGGCGTCAGCACGATGGGCTCCCAGGACAGGTTGAAGCTCGTGTTGACGACAATCGGACAACCGGTGCGTTCGAAGAATCGCTGCATGAGCCGCTGCAATCGGCCATGCCGCGCATCGACCGTCTGGATGCGCGCGCTGTAGTCCACGTGCGTCACGGCCGGCACGACGCTGCGGGGCACGTTCACGCGCCGGATGAGATCCGGGTCCTCCCGGAGCGTACGCGCATCATCGGCTGAGAGCGGCACGCGCTTCCCCGCTGCAATGGGCGCGACCATCAGCATGTAGGGCGACTCCTCATTCGGGCGCGTCTCGAACCACGCCGAGACATGCTCTTTCAACACACACGGCGCGAATGGGCGGAATCCCTCGCGGAACTTGATCTTGAGGTTGAGCGACGCCTGCGTATCGGTCCGGCGCGGATCCGCCAGGATACTGCGCGCGCCGAGGGCCCGGGGACCGAACTCCGCCCGGCCCTGAAACCAGCCGACGATCTTCCCCTCGTCGAGCAGGGCCGCGACCCGGTCGAGCAGCGTGGACTCATCCGCGAGAGGCTCGTACACCGCGTCGTGGGCGTCGAGGGCCGCCCGAATCTCGTGCGTCTGGTAGGAGGGACCCAGGTAACTGGCCCTCTGCCGATCCTGGCCATCGAGCGGGCGTGGCCGCTCCAGCAGTTGATGCCACACGTGCAGCGCGGCACCGAGCGCGCCTCCGGCGTCTCCGGCCGCAGGCTGAATCCATACCTGCTGAAACGGTCCTTCACGCAGCAGGCGTCCGTTCGCCACGCAGTTGAGGGCGACGCCGCCAGCCATCACCAGATTCGGTTGTCCGGTCACGGCATGCGCGTGCCGGGCCATCCGCAGCACGCACTCCTCCGTGACCTTCTGGATGCTCGCCGCGATGTCCATGTGCCGCTGTTCCAGCCGGCCGTCTGGTGCGCGCGCCGGCCCGCCGAACAGCGCCTCGAAGCGACGGTTGGTCATGCGCAGACCGGCCGCATAGTGAAAGTACGACTGGTCCATCCAGAAG
>JBEBGV010000029.1:0-57214 GCA_040081265.1 Vicinamibacterales bacterium | reverse complement strand
GGCCCCGTCGGAATCGCGCCGCGGTGCTCGGGGCAATCGCGGCTCGACGACAAAACGAGCCTTGGTCGTCCCGTTCTTGCTGTCGTGGGACATTTATGAATTATTTGATTATTGGTGCGCCGATATTGTCGCCTATGACTCTTCGGCTGCTTCGTGACCCCGCTCGGCTCTGGCGGTTGCGATGATCTTCGCCTGGGCCTGGTGGGGGACTTCCTCGTAGTGTGAATACTCCATGTGATAGGTGCCCCGCCCTCCGGTGGCCGATGTCAGGTGCTGCTCGTAGGTCAACATCTCGGCCATCGGGACCAGTGCTCGAATCACGGTCATCGCTCCGCGCGTGTCCATCCCGCCAATCCGACCGCGGCGACCAGTGAGATCGCCCATGAGGTCGCCGGCGAAGTCGCTCGGCGCATACACCTCGACATGCATGATCGGTTCGAGGATGGTGGGCCGCGCTCTCGTCATGGCGTCCTTGAACGCCAGCGACCCTGCCATCTTGAACGACAGTTCGTTGGAGTCGACGGCGTGGAACGAGCCGTCGAATACCGTGGCCTTGAAGTCCACCATGGGAAAGCCGGCGAGATACCCGCGCATCCGTGAATCCTGAATGCCCTTCTCGACCGCCGGGATGTACTGGCGGGGTATTGATCCACCGAAGATGTCGTCGACGAACTGGAAGTCGCTGCCGCGAGGGAGTGGCTCGACCTTGATCTTGCAGTCCCCGAACTGGCCGTGTCCGCCCGTCTGCTTCTTGTGGCGTCCGTGTGCTTCGGTCGCGACGGTAATGGTTTCCCGGTAGGGAATGCGCGGCGGTTTGAGATTGACCTCGACTCCGAATCGTCGCTTGAGTTTGGCAACCGTAACTTCGATATGGAGTTGCCCCTGCCCTGCCAGCAATAACTCGTGCGTGTACGGGTCGCGGGTGTAGCCAATTGACGGGTCTTCCTCCCTCAGTCGCTGCATCGAGGTACTGATCTTGTCCTCGTCTCCGTGGGTTTTGGGTTCAATGGCGTACGAGAGAACAGCCTCGGGGAAGGTGATAGGAGCGACAGTAATCGGCGTGGATTGTTCGGCTAGTACGTCGTTGGTGTGGGTGTCCTTGAGCTTGGCGACAGCGCCGAGGTCACCCGCTTTGAATTCGGTGACGTGGATCTGCGCCTTGCCCTGCAGGACGATCAGGTGTCCCAGTCGCTCGGCGTGCTCCCGTGTCTTGTTATGTACGGTCGCGTCCGCCTTGAGCACGCCAGACACCACGCGGAACATCGTGATCCGTCCGGCAAACGGATCGGCGATGGTCTTCCAGACAAACGCCGCGTAGGGTGCAGTGTCGCTGGCGCCGATGGTCGCGCTGTCGCCGTTCGGCGCAAGAACCGGGAAGCCGCGCTCGGCGGGAGACGGGACGAGGTTCAGGACGGCGTCAAGGATTGGCCGCACGCCCATGGCGTGGCTCCCGGACGCACACAGAAGGGGATACAACCTGCCGGCGGCGGTCGCCTTCTTCAGGCCGCTCACCAACTGCTCATTGCTGAGCGTGCCATCTGCGAAGAAAGTCTCCATGAGCGACTCGTCGGCTTCCGCGACCATCTCGATGAGTTCTTCCCGAGCCAGGCGTGCGCGGTCGACGAGGGCCTCTGGGATAGGGCTTTCATCGGCGCGGCCGCTTCCGTCGCGGGAAAACTGCACCGCAGTCATGCGGATGAGGTCGATCACGCCACCAAACTCGCGTTCCTCTCCGATTGGGAGCTGGACGGGTACGATTTCCCTGGCGCAGTGACTCCGCAGCGACTCGAGTGAGCGGGCCAGGCTGGCGCGGTCGCGGTCGAGCCGGTTGACGACGACCAGGCGCGGCAGGCCAAGGGCAGCCGCCTCCGCCCAGAGCTTTTCGGTCTGCACTTCGGCGCCGGCCACGCCATCGACTACGACCAGGGCGCCTTCCACGACGCGCAGTGCTGAACGGGCGTCCGCGAGGAAATTCGCAAACCCGGGTGTGTCGACGATGTTGACCTTCTGACCCTGCCATTCGAGGTGGGCCAGGCTGGCGGAGAGCGTGTGCTTGCGGGAAATCTCTTCGTCGTCGAAGTCGGTGGTCGTGGTGCCATCATCGACGCGTCCCAGCCGGTTGACCGCTCCTGCGCCAAAGAGGAGCGCCGATATCAGCTGAGTCTTGCCGCATCCCCCGTGTCCGACTACCGCGATGTTCCGGATGGAAGCCGCGTCGTAGACCTTCATATGGGGTATCCCTCCTCGCCCTGGCGCGGGGACCGGCCCGACGCCGACGTGGCCGGATCATAGTCACGGGCCCCCGCGCTCGCAAGGCAAGCGTGGTCCGCGGGGTGAGCACTGCCCCGGATCGACAGCACATGGTGGAAATCTACAAATATGTCCACTATGGTTCTTGAAGACACTTTTATGTTCTAGCACTTGGCGTTTGACCGGGGATTCGCTGCTGCCGTTCTATTCATTGGTGCGACTGATATGTGTAACCGGTGAATTGATTCTACCAATGTGTATATTGCCTGACGCGTATCTACAATAACGTAGCATGACAGGGGCGCCGGTCACCCTCGAATCACGCTGGCCCTTCTGCGGATTTGCGCCTGAAATCTCCGATTGAGGCCGAACGACCACGAGACGGGAAGCTGGCGTTCCTCTTGCTCTCACGATCCCTGCGCTCGACCTTCGGGTGCGTGAGTCCCTGCGGTGTGATGAGGCGAGTCCGCGGTTCTCGGGCGTTGTTGGGAAGGTGATCGTTCAGGAGAGCAGCCGATGTGTCCTTTGTTTCCTGACTGGCTGGCACATGATTCAGCGGGGAACAGTGAGCATCGAGAGTGTTTGAGTGGCCCGGCCTGAATTGCCGGTTGCGCCACGGAAGAATGCCGATGATGATCGTGCCTGGTCGTCGGCAGAACCGCTCCCTGTCGGGGCGGCGGCGCGACACGGGGGGCTCTCTCACCAGGCCCTCCGCGTTCGCACCGGACAGGCGGGCGTTGCGCCGAGGCCGGAGATGCCCGTGGATTCACCCGTAACCGAACGTGGGGGCACGAATTCGGTCCCGCAGGTGTTCAGTGCAGCGCGAGATGAGCTGCGCAAGGACATCCGGCGCGGCGCCGGCGGTCGATCTGCGCTCGAGCGCTATTCGGATCGCGTCGACGCCCTGCTGCGGCAGATCTTTGCCGCGGCCGGAGCCAGCGGTGTTGCGGTCACGGTTGTCGCGCTGGGCGGATATGGCCGCCGGCACCTGTGCCTGCATTCCGACATTGACGTCCTCGTGCTCTTCGGTGGCTCCATCGGGCCTGCCGAGCATCGGTTCGTGAATGCTTTTCTCACCCCGCTCTGGGATCTCGGCGTCGCGGTGGGACATCAGGTTCGAGAGATCGATGACTTTCGGGTTCTGGAGGAGGACAACCCCGAGTTTCTGCTCGCGCTGCTCGATGCGCGTCACGTCGCTGGCTCCCGACAGGTGTTCGATCAGTTCAGCGGGCTGTTCCACGTGGCGTCGACCCACGCGCATATCCTCCGCTCGCTGTTGCGGTTGATCGAGGAACGTCACGCTGGCTTCAACGCAACGCTCTATCAGCTCGAGCCGGACGTGAAGGAAGCACCTGGCGCGCTGCGCGATCTGGCTGCCACCAGGACGATTGCTCTTCTGACCGATCCGTTGCTGCTGAGACGCGGGCCAGCAGACGGCGCGCGGTTCGACGATGCCGAGGACTTCCTGCTCCGGGTGCGGTCGATCGTGCACCTCGAGACGGAACGGAATCAGAACACCCTCAGCCACGAACTGCAGGAACGCACGGCTGAGCGACTGGGTTATCCGGGCAGCGAGGCGCGTCAGCGCGTCGAGCGGCTGATGAGCGACTACTTCCGTCACGCCCGCATCATCAGTCGGTCGCTCGAGTGGGCACGTAAGACGGCTCCCATGCCGGTGGGGCCGAATCTCGGGCTGTCGCGCGATGGCATCCGTTTCATGGATGCCGCGCAGGCCGCTCGAAATCCCGCATCGTGGATCGCGGCCTTCCAGGCGGCGGTGGACCACGGAGCGGACGTTTCTGAGGAGGCGCTGTCATGCATCCAGCAGCACGTCGATCGCTACAGGGCCGACGACTTCTTCGCCGACGGCGAGGATCGGGCGGCGCTCCTGCGATTTCTGACGCCTCGCGTCGGACTCTACGCACGTCTGTCGGAGATGCACGACTGCGGCCTCCTGGGCAGGATCTTCCCGGAGTTTCAGGCGATCTCGTGGCGAGTGGTCCGCGACTTCTACCACAAGTACACGGTGGACGAGCACACCCTGCTCACCATCAGGAATCTCGAACGCCTGACCACGACCGAGACGTTCGACCGGCTGCGCTTCAAGGGTATCCTCGGCGACCTTGCGTCCCCGGAACTCCTGGTGCTGGCGCTCCTGTTTCACGACGTCGGGAAGTGGCGCGACGACGATCATGCGCTGGAGAGCGTGCGGATGGCGGAGGGCGTGCTCGAACGTCTCCAGGCAACCGACGACCAGCGCGACTCGGTGATCTTCCTGATTCGACAGCACCTCAGGATGTCGCTGGCCGCCTTCCGGCGGGACACCGAAGACCCGGAGGTGGTGCGTCAGTTCGCGGAGCTGGTGGGCACCGAAGAGCGCCTCAAGATGCTCTGCTTGATGACCATCGTCGACATCGAAGCGGTCAGTCCGGAAACCCTGACGCCCTGGAAGGCCGAACTGCTGTGGCGACTGTACGTGGATACGTATAACTACCTGACCCAGCGCTACGGGGATGACCTGATCGAGCGGAGCCATGCCGAGTTCGCCGAACTTCTCGCCGGGCGTCCTCAGGATCTGTCGCCGGCGGAGATAACCGGCTTCCTCGAAGGCCTGCCCAAGCGCTACCTGCAGCTGTTCGAACGTGACGCCATCTACCGCCACGTCCGCCTGTCGCGTGATATCCGTCCAGACGAGGTCCACCTGTCGCTGGAGCAGAAGGCCTCGGTGTGGACACTGGCGGTTGCGACCCTCGATCGGCCCTTCCTGTTCTCGAATATCTGCGGCGTCCTGGCCTCGTTCGGCATGAATATCCTGCGTGGCCATGCCTTCACCAACCCGAACGGACTCGTCCTCGATGTGTTCGAGTTCACCGACGACGAACGGTTCCTGCAGATGAACGCCGACGGCCACGGTCGTGTGCTGCAGGTACTCCAGGACATCGTTTCTGGCCGCACCGACGTCAGCACGCGACTCGATGGTCGTGCCCGGAGCATGCTCCACGCGAAGACGACTGGACGGATCGGCACGGTCGTGCACGCCGATAACACCGCGTCCAGCCGCTATACGATCGTGGATATCGTGACGGGCAACGCCCTGGGGTTGTTGTATCGAATCAGTCGAATCATTTCGCAGCACGGGTGTGATGTGGACCTGGTGCTGATCGCGACGGAGGGTGAACGTGCGATCGATGTCTTCCACATCACGAAGTCCGGAGCCAAGCTCACCGAGGCGGAGCACACCGCGCTGACCGCCGACCTGGAACGTACATTGGAGGGAACAACGGTATGAAACTGCTAAAGAGCATCATCCGACCGAACAAGGTGGATGAAGTCAAGGATGCACTCGCGAAGCTGAACATCGCCGGCATGACGGTGACCGAGGTGCGTGGCCACGGCAAGCAGAAAGGCCACACCGCAATCTATCGCGGCAAGGAGTACAACGTCAGCCTCCTGCCGAAGATGGAGGTAGAGGTGGTGGTGCCCGACGCGCTGGCCGACGATGCCATCAAGGCCATTGTGGCTGCGGCGAGGACCGGGGAGATCGGCGACGGCCGTGTCTTCGTCATGCCAGTGCTCGAGAGCTACAAGATCAGGACCGGCGAGAAAGAAGCCTGATCCCGGACGGCGCGACCGTCAGCAGCGCGGCGCGGCTTCCCCTGGACAGTCTTTGGCGTTCCGGGGGAAGTCACGATTCACAGGCTGTCATGCGACGAGCGCCGGTCTTCATTCGTGCCGCAACGCCTCGATCGGGTCGAGGCGTGCCGCCCGGAATGCCGGCACCATCCCGAAGAAGATACCGACGAACGCCGAGAACCCGAGGCCAAGCGCGAACGACCACCAGGGCAGCGAAATCGGGAATCCGGTCGTCAGGTTGACCAGAAGTCCGATGCTGCTCCCGAACACGATTCCCAGCACCCCGCCGATCGACGTCAGTACGATCGCCTCCGCCAGGAACTGAACCAGGATCTCGCTGCGCCGTGCACCCAGCGCCTTCCTCACTCCGATTTCGCGGGTGCGGTCGGTGACCGAGATCATCATGATGGCCATGACACCGATACCGCCCACCATCAGGGCGATCGATGAGATCACGACGAGTCCGAGGAACGTCGCTCCGCTGACCTGATCCCAGACGGCCAGAATCGCGTCCTGTGTGAGGATGTCGAAGTCGTTTTCCTCGTCGAGCGTCAGACGGTGCCGGATGCGCATGATCTCCTCGGCCTCGCGCATCGCCTGGTCACGCGTTGCCGTGGGCTGCGGCACGATGGCAATCATCGCGCTCTGGGCCATCGTCACCCCGCCAGGTCCCTGCTGCCGACGGTCGCCATAGACGGTGTCGAAGGTGGTCAGCGGAATCAGGACGAAGCTGTCCTGGTCCCCGATCGTGGTGGGACGCTGGGCGAGTGCTCCGATGACCGTGAATTCGTAGGGTCCGATCCGGACCCGCTTTCCGACCGGGTCGATGCCCTCGGCTTCGAACAGCGCCTGATAGGTGTTGTAGCCCAGTACTACGACACGGCGGCGGCGTGAGACCTCGCCTTCGGTGAACAGTCGCCCGGCCTGCAGCCGGATCGAATTGACGTCGGCAAAGCGCTCGGTGGCGCCGATCACCTGCTGGCGGCTGGTGCGTCGGCCGTCATACGTGATCGGTTCCTGCACGTTCTCGAACTGGCCAATCATCGTGTCGACGATGCCGACCGACGGAGCGAGTTTCTCGATCGCGTTCGCGTCGTCCTTGGTAATCGCCGGTCGCCGCAGCAGTTGAATGAACTCCTGGCCGCCAGCGACGCTGACACCGCTGAATTTGGCAATGAAGATGGTGTTCGGTCCGAGCTGCCGGATCATGTCGCGCAACGATTCGTCAAAACCGCGAATCAGGGCCGTCATGCCGACAATTGACGTGATGCCGATCACGACGCCGAGCACTGTCAATCCCGATCGCAGCTTGTTGCTTCGCAGCGTGTCGAGTGCCAGGCCGACGATCTGACGCAGCAGCGATAACCTCATTCGCGTCTCAGGGCCTCGATCGGATCAAGTCGCGCCGCCCGTGAGGCGGGATACAGGCCAAAGAGCAGGCCGACTCCTGCGGCGATGCCGACGCCAACCACAACCGACCACGGTTCAAGCCGCGCCGGCAGAGGCGTGGCAACGGCGATCGCCTGAGCTGCGGACGCGCCGAGCGCGATGCCCACCAGCCCGCCGAAGGTCGAGAGCGTTACCGACTCGGTCAGCACCTGCGACATGATGTCCTTACGTCGTGCCCCGAGGGCCTTGCGCAGCCCGATTTCCCGCGTGCGCTCGCTCACCACCATCAGCATGATGTTCATGATGACGATGCCGCCGACCACGAGCGACAGGGCCACGACTCCGACCAGGACTGCAAAGATGCCGGTGGTGGCCTGGCGATAGAGGCCGAGGATCGTCTCCGAACTGACGATGCCGAAGTTGTTGATCCGCGTGCCGCGCATGCGCCGTTCGACTCGAATCGCTGCCGTCGCGCCGTCCATCGCCTCCTGAATCGTCCCCGGTGACGTCGGCTTCACCGTGATGACCAGCGACTGGCGCGCGCCAAAAATCTTCTGGTGCGAGCCGAGAGGGATGATCACGAAGTTGTCCTGCGAGTTGCCGAAGAACGATCCTTGCGGCTTGCTGAGCCCGACGATTCGAAACGGCATCCCCCCGACTTTGATCACTTTTTCGAGCGGCGTGAGGGAGCCGAAGAGCGCGGTAGCCAGTTCGGGACCGACGATGGCCACGGGCCGGTTCCGCTCGACCTCGATGGCACTCATCATCCGACCCGCGCCGTCGGCGTTGAAGCGCGAGAAGTCCAGGTACTCAGCGCTGACGCCGGTCACGCGCACTCGCTCGATCACATGGTCTGCGTAGGCGACATTGCCACCGTTGTCGGCCGACACCATGACCGCACGGATCGCGGTGCCGAAGCGCCGGATCGCATCCGCTTCCTGGCGCGTGACCAGGGGATTGTTCCGGTGCAGTTCGTCCTCTTCCTCGGTTCGGATCGGCGGGCGCCTCTGGATGCTGAAGGAGTCGGCGCCGATGTCAGAGACGATGGCGCTCGAGACCATGCCGTTCATGCCCTGGATGAGCGACACAACCGTGATGATCGACGTGACCGCCACGATGTTGCCAAGCACGGTCATGAACGACCGCAGCTTGTTGGCCCAGATGGCAGAAAGGGCCAGCGCCACCGACTCGAGGACCTGGTGCACAGGGTTACCTCTCGCGATCAGGGCGCCTGGCGGCGCGGCGGCTCCTGCACCTTGACGGCCTCGCCGTCGGCGAGACCGCGCACCGACGCGAACGGGCCGACAATGACCTGATCCTCGGGCGAAAGACCCTCCAGGACCTCGAAGTAGCGCTCGCCGGCGATACCGATCTTGATGGGACTGAATACGGCGCGTCCGTCGCCCAGGACGAAGACCCCCTCGGTTTCCTTCCGCGACTGTCCCGGGCCAGGCTCCGGCGGGGTTGTGGCCGTTACCGGGGCAGCGGCGCCGAACATGCTGCGTGGTCTTACTGGCGGGGGCTCGTGCACGATCGAGCCCGAGGCGTCAAACAGCATGTCGCGCACGGTCAGGGCCTGGATGGGCACCGCGACAACGCCGGTGCGCGAGGCGGTGGTGATTTCGGCGGTGCAGGTGAAGCCGGGACGCACGTCCGGCACGGGCTCGTCGATGGTGACCACGACTTTGAAGTTGGTGGCCTGCGCCGTACTGGTTGCTGCCTGGCCGGAGGTGCCGGTCTGGATCGGGCTGTTGCCGATCTCAGTCACGCGGCCCTTGAATGTTCGGTTCGGTACCGCGTCGATGGTCACGACGGCCGACTGACCCAGGGCGACGGTTGGGATGTCGGTCTCGTCCACTTCGATTTCCGCCTGGATGAACGACATGTCGGCAACAGTCAGCAGCACGGTGCCAGCATTGTTCATTGTCCCGACGACAACGTTTTCTCCCTCTTCGATGTTCCGGCGGGTGATGATGCCGTCCATCGGCGCGTTGATGATCACCTGGCTCAGGTTATAGCGCGTGGTCGAGAGCCCGGCCTGTTCCTGTCGGATTTGCTGCTCACGTGTCTGGACCTCCTGCTGCCGCGCCTTGAGATCAGCTTCGCGGAGGGTGACGTCGTTCTGTGCGCGCTCGAGGGCCTCACGCGTGTTGAGTCCGTCCTGTGCCAGTTGTTGCTGCCGTCGCAGGTTCTGTTGCGCCAGTTCGAGACTGGCGCGCGCCTGCTCGATCGCGGTGCGGCTCTGCTGAAGGGACGACTGCGCGGCTGCGACGCTGGCTTCCCCGCGCTCGAGTTGCCCGGACAGCGACTTCGGGTCGATCTCGAGCAGGAACTGTCCAGCCTTGACCCGATCGCCTTCCTGAACGGCCAGCCTGGTGACGCGCCCCATCGTGTTGGCCGAAATGTTCACCTGACGTTTCGGCTGAATCTTCCCCGATGCCGACACGATGGCTTCGAGATTCCTCGCGCGGATGGTCTCGGTGGTGATCTCTGGCAATGCCTGCCGGCCCAGATACATCCGCGCGCCTATCCCGCCGCCGATCAGCATGACCAGGAGTACTCCCAGGCCAATCCACACACGACGACTCATGCCGTACCTCCGGTGGCGGCCATCGCCAGCGCCAACAGCAGCGCAATGGCGAGGTAGACGCCTGTGAACGCCAGGGCGACTGGCCGGACGCGCCGGTGGGCCACCGTGGCGACCCCGACGGCCAGGATCACGGCCCACCAGACAATGAAGATGTCCACCACGCCGAGGAACCGAGCCAACGGGGAGGTCTCATCGACGCTGGCCAGCAGCTGCACGAATGTGGTCGGGCTGGCCAACGACTCGCCGACGTAGTTGACAGGAGCGGCGATCAACTGGCGGAACCCGAGAATGATGCTGGCGTGGGCGACCAGGGAGAGCACTGTGGCCACGCGCGGGCGCTGCCCGGCGAATCGGAGCACAAGGATGACGATGCCAGTGATGACGCCCGCCAGCAGAGGCCCGGTCAGGACGGCGGTGCCAGCGCTGTAGGCCAGCCAATGGGTGCTGAGCTCCTGGAACCGTAGATAAAGGGCATCGTCGACGGGCTGCCCGAACGCGATGGCCGTCCGTTCCCATTGGTCGACAAGGGCAATCTGTCCGACCGACGTCGACAGCAGCGTGGCGAGCGACGCGAAGATCAGCAGCGTCGAGAGCGCAAGCGCATCGACCCAGGGGGGACGCGATACCGTGCAGAGGTCGGCAAAGGTGACGCGCGGAGCGCGGACGATGCCGGCGACGCGGGCGGCCAGAGGCTTCACTGGAACTCCTGATACGATGGCCGAAAGGTTTCGTTCCTTCGGTCTTTCCTGGGCCGAAGTCACCAGATTATAGCGAGATGCTCAGACGGACGATTATCTGGACCGCGGTGATGTGCGCCGCAGTGGGTATGTCAGTTGTACCCGCCACTGCGCAGATCGTCGAGTCGGTCGGTGAACGTGCCCTTGGAATGGGTGGCGCGTTTGTCGCGGTCGCCAGCGACAGCAGCGCGACGTGGTGGAATCCCGCCGCGCTGGCGGACGGGCCGTTCTTCGACCTGTCGATCGGGAGGGCGACTGAGGCACGGGACTTCGGGTTTCCCGCCGGTCGCGACCGGGTGTCCGGATTTGCGTTGTCAACGCCGGTGGTCGGGGCGAGTTTTCGCCGGGTTGCGCTCGTCAGCACGGCGCCGGTTGCCTCTATCGGTCAGCCGGCGGGAGGCCGAGAGAACGAGGGGGGCCAGACGGCCCTGACTGCGTGGTCCGGATCGGCGCTGGGCGGCACCATCGTGCAGACGCTGTTCGATGGGACCCACGTCGGTGCGACATTGAAATATGTGCGGGGCGCGATCCGCACAGGAACCGCGGCGCCGGGCAGCAGTCCCGAGACGGCCATTGATCAGGCCGGCGACCTGGACGACGGGCGCGCCGAGAGTCAGTTCGACCTGGATATTGGCGCCCTGGCGACGGCGGGCGCGGTCCGGCTGGGTGTGGTTGTCCGCAACGTGCGGGCAGCAAGCTTTGGTGATGGGGCTTTTCGGTTGCCCCGGCAGGCGCGGGTGGGTGTGGCGTTTTCGGCCGAAGCGGCCGGAGGGCCCCCGCTCACGGTGTCAGTTGATGCCGACCTGCGGGAGTACGAGAGCGGGAGTGGCCGGCGGCGCGTAATCGCCGTCGGCGCCGAACAGTGGCTGGCAGGCAAGCGCCTCGGTTTACGGGCGGGTGCGCGGTTCAACCAGGCGGGTCACGAGGAACGGGCGCTTACCGCGGGAGCGAGCATCGCGATTGGTCGGGGCTCGATTCTCGAGGCACACGTGGTCGGTGGCGGGTCCCCTGCGGAGCAGGGGTGGGGCACGGGGGTTCGCGTGTCCTTCTAAGCGGTCCGGTCTGATTCCGTCATTCTGGCGGAACCGGCAGCCGGACTTCAAAGTACGGAGTCGGGCCGGGTATCGCATCAGATGGCCGTTCGAATTGGCGAACTGCTTCTCAAAGAGAAGCGCATCACACCAGAGCAACTCCAGGAGGCGCTGACGTTCCAGCGCCAGAACGGGGGACGGCTAGGTCTCAACCTGGTCAGGCTCGGTTTCGTCCAGGACGAGGAAGTGACCTCGCTCCTGAGCCGTCAGTACGGCGTTCCCTCAATCGATATTCGTGACTTCGAGATCGACCCGGCGGTTATCCGCCTGGTCGCCGCCGAGACGGCCCAGAAGTACGGGGTCGTCCCGCTCACGCGTGCGGGCGCCAAGCTCACGATCGCGATGATCGACCCGACCAACGTGTTCGCCATGGACGACATCAAGTTCATGACGGGCTACAACGTCGAGCCGGTCGTGGCGTCCGAGGGGGGCATCCTCGACGCCATCCAGAAGTATTACGGAGCCGGATCGGCATCGAAGTTCCAGGCGACCGGCGGCCACGGAAACGGCAACAACCAGGCAAACGGGCAGGGTGGCGGGCCGAGTGCGCTCGAGGCGGCGAGCAAGGCACTCGAGGAGATCTCGACCCTCGACGCCGGCGACGTCGAGATTCTTGACGAGGTCGAGGAGATCAGCGCCGAGGCGCTGACCCGACAGGGTGAGGAAGCGCCGGTCATCAAGCTGGTCAACGTCATCCTGATGTCGGCGATTCAGAAGGGCGCCAGCGACATCCACGTCGAGCCCTACGAGAAAGAACTGCGGGTCCGCTATCGCATCGACGGCATCCTGTACAACGTGATGGCGCCGCCGATGAAGCTGCGCGACGCCATTACCTCGCGTATCAAGATCATGTCCAAGCTGGACATCTCTGAAAAGCGACTGCCCCAGGACGGCCGTATCAAGATCCGCTTCCAGGATCATGGACTGAACAAGGACATCGACTTCCGCGTCTCCTGCCTGCCGACGCTCTTCGGGGAAAAGATCGTCATGCGTCTGCTTGACAAGGACAAGCTGATGCTCGACATGACCAAGCTCGGGTTCGAGGAATCGTCGCTGGCGAAGTTCGAGGCGAACATCCAGAAGCCCTGGGGCATGATCCTTGTGACCGGGCCGACCGGATCGGGCAAGACCAATACCCTGTATTCGGCGATCTCGCGCATCAACACGCCGGACACCAACATCATGACCGCCGAGGATCCGGTCGAGTTCAACCTGGTCGGCGTCAACCAGGTGCAGGTGCGCGAGTCGATCGGCCTGACCTTCGCCGCTTCTCTGCGCAGTTTTCTGCGACAGGATCCCAATACGATTCTGGTCGGCGAAATCCGTGACTTCGAGACCGCCGAGATCGCCGTCAAGGCGGCGCTGACCGGCCACCTCGTGCTGTCGACGCTGCACACCAACGATGCACCGAGCACGGTCAGTCGTCTGATGAACATGGGCATCGAGCCCTTCCTCGTCGCCAGTTCACTGAATCTCGTCTGTGCGCAGCGCCTCGTCCGCCGCATCTGCTCACGGTGCGCCATCGATCACCCGTTACCTGCGACCGCGCTGACCCATGCGGGGTTCTCTCCGGAGGATGCCCAGCAGGTGGTGCCCAAGGTGGGGAAGGGTTGCGAGAAATGCAACAACACCGGATACAAGGGCCGTGTGGGTCTCTATGAGGTGATGGACGTCACCGAAGACCTGCGCGAACTGATCCTGGTGGGCGCGTCGGCGATGGAGCTGCGGAGAAAGGCGATCGAGCAGGGCATGATCACGCTCCGCCAGAGCGGGCTGCAGAAGGTAAAGAGTGGCGTCACGACGCTCGACGAAGTCGTGCGCGAGACAGTCAAGTAGGACGGACGCACGTTGGTGGAGAGACGATGACGACACTACCCGAACTGCTGCAGATGACGGTGGCCATGGATGGCTCCGACCTCCACATCTCCACAGGCACGCCTCCTCAGGTGCGTGTACACGGGCATCTGGTCAGATTCGAAGGCCCGGAGTTGACGCCGTCGGAGACCAAGGGCCTCGCCTACAGCGTGCTCACGGACTCGCAGAAGAAGCGTTTCGAGGAAACGCTGGAACTGGACTTCGCCTTCGGAATCAAGGGGCTGGCCCGATTCCGCTGCAACATGTTCCACCAGCGCGGCGCGGTTGGTGCGGTGTACCGACTGATCCCGCACATCATCCGCAGCTTCGACGAACTCGCGCTGCCGCCGGTGCTCGCCAACCTGTCCGAGCGTCCCCGCGGGCTGGTGCTGGTGACGGGACCGACCGGTAGCGGCAAGTCGACCACGCTGGCGGCGATGATCGACAAGATCAACACCGAGCGGCGCGATCACATCCTGACGATCGAGGACCCGATCGAGTACATCCACCATCACAAAGGATGTCTGGTCAACCAGCGTGAGATTCACGCCGACACGCAGGGCTTCAGCGTTGCCCTGCGCGCCGCTCTTCGTGAAGACCCGGATATCGTCCTGATCGGTGAAATGCGAGACCTGGAGACCGTCGAAGCCGCCCTGCGCATCGCTGAAACGGGCCACCTGACCTTCGGTACGCTCCACACGAACTCGGCCGCCCAGACCATCAACCGCGTGATCGACGTGTTCCCGGCGCACCAGCAGAGCCAGATTCGTACCCAGCTCTCGCTCGTCATTGAGGGCGTCGTCTGCCAGTCGCTGCTGCCGAAGATTGGCGGAGGCCGAATCGTGGCGCTGGAGATCATGGTGCCCACCCCGGCCATCCGCAACCTGATCCGCGAAGACAAGGTGCACCAGATTTATTCCGCCATGCAGACCGGGCAGGAAAAGCTCGGAATGCAGACGATGAACCAGTCGCTGGCCACGTTGTACCTCCGGAAGAAGATCACCTTCGAGACCGCGCTCAACACCTCCTCGAACAAGGAAGAGCTGCAGGAGATGATCGGTCGCGGTGTCGGCGTCGTGGCTGGAGCCGGACTGGGTCGCCAGGGTGCGATGCCGGGCGCGGCTGGCCCCCGCTGACGTTCCGCCCCCATAGTTGCGTCGCGATCTGCCGATAAGAGATACAGCACCGGTCCGTGTGGCCGGTGATCTGTATATCGGAGCGCGCGAATGCCTACTTTTGCCTACAAGGGACGAACCCGCGGCGGGGAAACCGTAAACGGGGAACGGGTCGCAGATTCCGCCGACGCCGCAGTCATGGCGCTTCGGCGCGAACAGGTGTTTGTCACCGGGATCAATCCGGTCAAGGAGAAGGTCGCCAAGCCGGATGGCGCTCGCCGCGACAAACCGGTCAATTCCAAGAACCTGGCGGTCTTCACCCGGCAGTTCGCCGTGATGATCGACGCCGGCCTCCCCCTGGTGCAGTGCCTCGAAATCCTGGGCAGCCAGGAAGAGGACAAGAACTTCGCCTCGGCCATCCTCGAGACCCGGAGCGGCGTCGAAGGCGGTTTGTCGCTCGCTGACGCGATGCGTCGCCGTCCAAGGACCTTCGACGCCCTCTTCACCAACATGATCGCCGCGGGCGAGGCGGGCGGTATTCTCGACACGATTCTCAAGCGTCTTGCGACCTATATCGAGAAGTCAGTCAAGCTCAAGCATCAGGTTCAGTCGGCCATGATCTATCCGATCGCGGTCATCGTGATCGCGGCGGTCGTCGTCGGCATCATTCTGTGGAAGGTCATTCCGACCTTCGCCAGCCTGTTCGCCGGACTCGGAGCCGAACTGCCGCTTCCGACCCGCGTCGTCATCGCCATGAGCAACGGGCTGGTGCGCTTTGGTCCGTTCCTGATCATCGGGATGTTCGCGGCCGGATTCGGCCTGCGCACCTACTACGCCACCCCGCGCGGCCGCCGCGCGATCGATGGCTTCCTGCTCCGCATGCCGATCATCGGGATGCTGCTGAGGAAGATTGCCGTGGCGCGCTTCTGCCGCACGCTGTCGACGCTGTTGTCGTCAGGTGTCTCGATTCTCGAAGCCCTGGACATTACGGCTCACACGTCGGGCAATGCCATCATCGAGGACGCCATCTTCGCCACACGGCGCAGCATCGAAGGCGGTGAAACGATTGCCGCGCCGCTGAAGGCGACGGCGGTGTTTCCGCCGATGGTCGTCCAGATGATCGGAGTCGGCGAGGCCACCGGTGCGCTCGACACCATGCTGTCGAAGATCGCCGACTTCTACGAGGAAGAAGTGGATGTGGCGGTCGCAGGCCTCCTGACCCTGCTCGAGCCGGTGATGATCGCCTTCCTGGGCGGCGTCGTCGGTGGCATCGTCATCGCGATGTACATGCCGATCTTCGGGCTGATCAGCAAGCTGACCTAAGCGGTTGTCCTTCACCGGCCAGACGATGAACCTGCGCGCGCGTCTGTCGACGACCATCGCGATGCGGCTGGTCGCCAGCACCGCGTTGCTCGGATCCGCCGTTCTGGTCGAGTTGCGGGAAACCGGGACCTATCCGGTCAACCCCTACTTCTTCCTGATTGGTGTCACCTACGCCCTGAGCCTCGTCTACGTGGCGACGCTCAGGTTTGCCACGCGGCAGCCCTGGTGGGCTGACGTGCAGTTCGGGATTGACGCTGTTCTGGTGACCGCCTTCATCGCCGTCACCGGAGGCATCACCAGCTACTTCTCGTCGCTCTACGGGTTGCCGATCATTGCGGCGAGCCTGATCCGCTTCCGCGGCGGCGCGCTGAAGGTGGCGTCGGTGGCGGCGGTGTCCTACACGGCGCTCGTGTGGACGCAGTACGCCGAAGCCTCGAACATGTCAGCCGTCTGGGGCCGGAACGGACTCGAAGCCCTTCCCGCGGTCAGTGCGGCGGCCTACACACTCGGCATCCACGTCGTCGGGTTGTTCGCGGTTGCCTGGCTGGCTGGCTCGCTCGCCGAGGGATCGCGCACGGCGGGTGTCAGCCTCGAGCGCGCGTCGAGCGCCATCGCCAACCTTCGCGAGTTCAACGATCACGTCGTGAACAGCCTGCTGAGTGGTCTGGCCACGGCCGATGAGGGCGGACGGATTCTCACCTTCAACCGCGCGGCCTCAGCGATTACCGGCCTCGGTTCTGATGACGTGCGGGGGCGGCTGCTGGCCGAGGTGTTCCAGCTGCAGGAGCCCTCTCGCATCGAGCTCGAGGCCCTTGGACATCTCGACACCATGCGCGCGGACATCGCCTTCCGTCGCCACGACGCGGACGGAATTGACATCGGCCTGACGGCGACGACCCTTGCGTTTCCGGACGGCCGGACCGGCTATCTGGTGACATTTCAGGACGTGACACAGGTACGTCGACTCGAACGCGAGGCCAGGCTGCAGCAGCGGCTGGCCGCGGTTGGCGAGATGGCCGCGGGTATTGCCCACGAGATTCGAAACCCGCTGGCGTCGATGTCCGGGTCGGTTCAGGTGCTGAGGCAGGAGCTCTCGTTGACCGACGAGCAGGCGCAGCTGATGGACATCGTTGTCCGCGAATCGGACCGTCTCAATCAGACGATCCGTTCGTTTCTTACCTATGCGCGACCGCAGCGCTTCGCGGTGACCCGTCTCGACGTGGCGGCCATTGTCCGCGACGTCGGGCTGTTGCTGCGAAACGGTTCTGATGTCGGTCCTGATCACTCGGTGGAGGTGCGGACGCCACCTTACCCCGTCTGGTGCGAGGCCGACGACACGCAGATCAGGCAGGTGCTCTGGAACCTCGCGACCAACGGACTCCGGGCGATGCAGGCGGGGGGGAAGTTGACGCTCGCGGCCACAGTAGAGGCGTCAGGCACCGTGGCGCTGGTGGTCAAGGACCAGGGTCGAGGCATGAGCGGAAACGAGATCGACACGCTGTTTGAACCGTTCAGCAGCTCCTTCGAACGTGGCACAGGACTCGGGCTCGCCATCGTTCACCGGATCGTCCAGGACTACGGAGGTTCGATCCTCGTGGGTTCCGAACCGGGGAAAGGGTCGGTGTTCAAGGTCCTGCTGCCGCAGCCAGCGAGCAGCAGCGACGCAGGTGCCGAGGACTTCGAGGTGGCGGTGTGACGGTGCCGGCGATGCTCGCCAGACCCGGGACCCTGACGCCGGAGGTTGTGAGCAGCGAGGTGCCCCGGGTGCTCGTCGTTGACGACGAGCCGTCGCTGCGGGAAATGCTCAAGATCGTCCTCGGCCGGGACGGGTACCGAGTCACCGTCGCGAAGAGCGGACGTGAGGCCGTCGAGCAGCTCGCCAGCTCGCCCTACGACCTGATCATTTCCGACATCCGCATGCCGGACCTCGGCGGCGTTGATGTGCTGCGTGCGGCCAAGGCGTCCAACCACGAGACGGTCGTGTTCATGATGACCGCCTTTGCGTCAACCGACACTGCCGTTGAAGCCATGCGGCTTGGCGCGGTCGACTACTTCACCAAGCCGTTCAGCATGGACGAGCTGCGCCTGAAGGTGCGCCAGCACCTCGAGTCGAGTCGCCTGAAGCGCGAAAACGTGCTGCTGAAGCGCGCCCTGCAGGCGAAGAACCAGTTCTCCAACATCATCGGACGCAGTGAGCCGATGGTCTCGCTCTTCTCGATGATCGAGTCGGTGGCGAAGACCGGGAGCACGGTGCTGGTGTCGGGGGAGAGCGGGACCGGCAAGGAACTCGTGGCGCGAGCCCTCCACTTCAACTCGCTGCGGCGCGGGCAGCCCTTTGTCGCCGTTAACTGCGGGGCGATTCCTGAGACGCTGCTCGAGTCCGAGCTGTTCGGCCATGTGCGCGGCGCCTTCACCGGCGCCGACACCCTGAAGAAGGGTCTGATGGAGGTTGCTGATCGCGGCACCATCTTCCTCGACGAGATCGGCGAGATGAACGCGGTCATGCAGGTCAAGTTGCTTCGCGTTCTGCAGGAACGGCGCTTCCGTCGCCTCGGTGGCACTGAGGAAATTCAAGTCGATCTTCGCGTGGTGGCGGCCACCAATCAGGATTTGTCGCGCCTGATCACAGAAGGACGCTTTCGCGAAGATCTCTACTACCGCATCAACGTAATCCCGCTGCACCTGCCGCCGCTGAGAGAGCGGAAGGAGGATGTCGCGCTGCTGGCCGAGCACTTTCTGGCCAAGCACGCCAGGGAACTGAATAAACCCGTACGCGCCATCGCTCAGAACGCCATGGTTCTGCTCGAAGCGTATGGCTGGCCTGGGAATGTACGTGAACTGGAAAACGTCATCGAGCGCTCGGTTGCGCTCGAACGGACCGAAGCGATTCTGGCCGACACCCTGCCTCTGCACATTCGCGACGGACGCTCGTCATTGAATCCAGCCGGTGTCGGCGTCCAGCCGTTGCCGACGCTGCCTGAAATCGAGGCGGGATTCGATCTCGAGGCCCGCGGTGAGGACTTTTACCGGCACTACATGTCATTGGCCCTGGCACGTGCGGGTGGCGTGCAGGCAAGGGCCGCCGAAATGCTGGGAATGAGCTTCCGGTCGTTCCGGTATTACGCCAAGAAACTCAAACTCCGATGACCCCGTGCATGTCCGGGCAGCCACGAGCCCTGGTGTGTCGAGCCGGACGGCGTAACCCCGGGCCGGTCACTGCCACTTCAGTGCTCGAGCGACAAAAATTCGACGCCGCCGTTGACACCTATTGCGCCTCCCCCCTACGCTCGCCCCACGGGTTATCCGATAACTTCAAGCGGTGGAGTGACTTCCCGATTCTCTTTGTTAAGGAGATCCGTGGCACCTCGCTTGCTGTCTCTACGATCGTTCGCGAGCGCTGTGGCGGATCGGCGAATGAAACGACTGTCGGGCCATGCTGGTCCGCTCACAACTAACCAGGGAGATGACCGTGAGAAAGACGCGTAATAACGAGGGGTTCACCCTCATCGAGCTGCTGATCGTGGTGGCCATCATCGGCATCATTGCCGCAATCGCGGTGCCGGGGCTTCTCCGCGCCCGTCAGTCGGGCAACGAGGCGTCGGCGATCGGTTCCGTCCGTGCGATCAACAGCGCGCAGGCGACGTTTGCTGCCAGCTGTGGCGGTGGCGGCTACGCGACGACCCTCGCGGGGCTCTCGACGGCACCGCCGATGGGCGTGCCCTTCATCAGCCCCGACCTCGCCGGCGCGAACGTCGCGCCCGGCAAGAGCGGGTATCTCGTCAACACCGTTGCCGGCGGCGTCCAGGTGCTGGCCGCAGCGGCGACGTGCAACACGACGGCGGCGTCGAATACCGATTTCCTCGCCACCGCCACGCCGGTCACGGTTGGCACGACGGGTCAGCGCTCGTTCGGTGCGGATGCCCGCGGCACGATCTACCAGCAGAGCACTGGCGCGATTCTGGTGGCTCCACTGGCGGTGGCCGGCACCGTCACGATCCTCCAGTAACACTCAAATACCCGTCTGCCGGCGGTCTGCGACATGCGGACCTCCGGCAGTTGTCTTTTTGGACCAAGGAGAGCAACTGTGAGAAAGACGCGTAACAACGAGGGGTTCACCCTCATCGAACTGCTGATCGTCGTGGCCATCATCGGGATCATCGCGGCGATCGCGGTGCCCGGCCTCCTTCGTGCCCGTCAGTCGGGCAACGAGGCGTCGGCGATTGGATCTGTCCGTGCGATCAACAGCGCGCAGGCCACCTTCGCCGCCAGCTGTGGTGGTGGCGGCTACGCGACGACGCTCGCGGGGCTCTCGACGGCACCGCCGATGGGCGTGCCCTTCATCAGCCCCGACCTGGCTGGCGCGAACGTCGCGCCCGGCAAGAGCGGGTATCTCGTCAACACCGTCGCTGGCGGCGTCCAGGTGCTGGCCGCGGCGGCGACGTGCAACACGACGGCGGCGTCGAATACTGATTTCCTCGCCACCGCCACGCCGGTGACGGTTGGCACGACTGGCCAGCGCTCATTTGGCGCTGATGCCCGGGGCACGATCTACTCGGACAGCACGGGCACGATCCTCGCGGCCCCGCTCGCCGTTGCGGGCACGGTCACGATCCTTCAGTAGTCAGGCACCATTTGCGCCCGGGCGTCCGCAGTCGCGGGCGCCCGGGGTTTTTCAAAGACCTAAGGAGACCGAACGTGAGGAAGACGCAGAGTAATGCAGGGTTTACCCTCGTCGAGTTGCTGATCGTGGTGTCGATCATCGGGATCATCGCGGCGATCGCGATTCCGGGCCTGCTGCGCGCCCGTCAATCCGGAAACGAGGCGTCGGCGATTGGGTCGGTCCGGACCATTAACAGTGCCCAGGCGACGTTTGCCTCCAGCTGCGGGGCAGGCGGCTACGCCACCACCCTGGCGGCGTTGGCCGCGGCACCGCCGATGGGCCAGCCCTTCATCAGTCCAGATCTGGTCACCGCCAATGTGGCACCAGGGAAGAGCGGGTATCTCGTGAACAACGTCGCCGGTGGCGTCCAGGTCTCAGCCGCTGCAAACACCTGCAACGCGACGGCGGCCTCCAATACGGACTTCCTGGTCACGGCGACACCGATTACGGTCGGCAACACCGGCCAGCGGTCCTTTGGCAGTGACTCGCGTGGCGCCCTGTACCAGGACGGGACGGGCGCTATCCTCACGGCGCCGCTCGCCGTCGCCGGCACGGTTTCGCTTCTTCAGTAGTCCAGCCCGTCCGCCGGACGGCCCGCCTCATACGCCAGAGAGGTGCCCGGGAGGCACCTCTTTGTGTTTCCGGCCGTTGTTTTGTAGGATGCCGGCTGGGATGCCGGGCATCACCCTTGGTATCCCCACCCATATGAAGCAGCACGCCCGTACCGTCATCCTCGTCCTGGCCCTGCTCGGGCTCGGCGCCTCCGTCAGCTCCCTGTACGTCCACTACCGCTCGCTCCAGGACCCGGCATACACGAGCTTCTGTGACGTCAGCGAAACCGTCAGCTGTCAGGCTCTGTATGAAAGCCAGTACGGCTCCGTGTTCGGTGTGCCCGTGGCGGCCGGAGGGGCTATCTGGTCGGCTCTCGTGCTGCTCCTGGCTTGGCGTGGTATGGCCGGCGGCAGCAAGGAATCGGGTGAAGTGGCTGGTTACATCTTCTTCCTCTCCACCATTGGACTGGCGATGGTCCTGTATCTGGGCTACGCCTCGTTCTTCGTCATCGGGAAGGTCTGTCCTCTCTGCATGGCAATGTACGTGTCGGTGATCGGCATCTTCGTGGCCGCAGGTGCGGCCGCGTCGGTCTCGCTGTCAATGCTGCCCGGCCGATTGGCGCGCGATCTTCAGGGTGTCATTCGCAGCCCGTTGGCCGCCACGCTCGGCGTGCTGTGGCTGATTGGCTCGGTCTCGCTGGTCGCGTTCTTTCCGCGCGAATCGGCGCCAGCCCAGGCCGGCGTCGCCGACGTTGCGGTACCGCCCACCGAAACCCTCAGTGGTGCCGCCCTGCAGCAGTTTGAAGAGTGGATCGCGGCTCAGCCACGCGTCGCGGTCCCGCTGTCTCCCAACGGCGCCGACGTGCTGGTCGTGAAATTCAACGACTATCAGTGCCCCTCCTGCCGCCAGGCGTACCTCGAGTATCGCGGCATCATCGCCAGGTACGAGTCGCAGTTCGGAAGTCGCGTGCGCTTCGTGACCATGGATTTCCCGCTCGAGGGGGAGTGCAACGTGGGTGCGGTGCACCCGGCTGCGTGTGAAGCCTCCGCCGCCGTGCGGATGGCCAAGGCGGTCAACAAGGGCACCCAGATGGAAGAGTGGCTGTTCTCTCATCAGGACACCATGACGCCGCAGAGCGTGAAAGACGGCCTGAAAGAAATCGCGCAGGTCTCGGATTTCGACGCGCAGTACGCCGGCGTGCTCGAGCAGGTCAAGGCCGACGCAAAGCTGGGGCGGGAACTGGGCGTGAGCGGGACCCCCGCCTTCTTTGTGAATGGGATCCGGATACAGGGCGGCCTGCGCCCGGTCTACTTTGACGCCTTGATCGCCTACGAGCTGGCGCACCCCCGAAAGGCCGCGTCGTAAAGGGCGTCAGCCGAGCCGCCGAGAATACAAGGTGGGATGGCCCCCGTACGCGAGGGACTCCCACACCGCGACGCTCGTATGGACGCCATCAGCACTAACGGACTCACAAAGCACTACACGCTCGGGTTCTGGCGCCCACGCCCGTATGTGGCCCTGGACTCGCTGACCCTTCAGGTGGGTCAGGGTGAGGTGTTTGGCTTCCTTGGCCCCAACGGGGCGGGTAAGACCACCACACTCAAGCTGTTGCTGCAACTGACCTTTCCCACCTCCGGGCATGCCGAGATCCTCGGCCGGCCGGTGGGCGACCTCAGCGTGCGTCGTCGTATCGGGTATCTGCCAGAACAGCCCTACTTCTACGACTACCTGACCGCGGAGGAACTGCTCGACTATTTCGGGGGCCTGTTCGGGCTCGGCGCCACGGAGCGGAAGAAGCGCGCCGACGCCCTGCTCGAGGAGGTTGGCATTGGCGGCGAGCGGCGGATGCCGCTCGGGAAGTTCTCGAAGGGCATGCTGCAGCGGGTGGGTATCGCCCAGGCGCTGCTCAACGAGCCCGAGGTGCTCTTCTTCGACGAGCCGATGTCAGGTCTCGACCCGCTCGGTCGCCGCGAGATCAGGCAGCTCATCCTCCGCCTGCGCGACCGTGGCTGCACGGTGTTCTTCAGTTCACACGTATTGTCTGACGCTGAGGCCCTCTGCAATCGCGTCGCGATTATGGCCAGGGGCCGCCTGGTGACCAGTGGCGCCCTGTCGGAGCTGCAGCACTTTCAGGCGCGTGGCTGGGAGCTGATCATGGCCGGCGTCAGCGAATCCGCCCTTGAACGCGCTCGGACCGTGGGCGACGTCGTCAAGGTGACCCGCCTCGGACAGGATCGCGTGTCTCTCGAGTTGCCGCTGGCGCCTTCTCCAGATCGAATGCTGGCGGAGCTGTGCGCGCATGGTGCACAGCTGATCTCGCTCACCCCGGTGCGCGAGAGTCTCGAGGAGTTCTTCGTGCGCGAGGTCGCGGCGGCGCCTGGCGCATCGCGGCTGGATCGCGCGTCGTGAGGCGATACGCATGCGAGTGATCGGTCGCGTCGCCATCAACGTGTTCCGCGAGTCGGTGCGCGACAAGGTGCTCTATAACCTGGTCGTCTTCGCCGTGCTGCTCATCGCCACGTCGTACCTCATCGGTCAGTTGACGGCCGGGCAGGACATCAAGGTCATCAAAGACCTCGGCCTTGCCGCCATCTCGATCTTCGGCGTCGCCATCGCCGTCTTCATCGGCATCGGTCTGGTCTGGAAGGAAGTCGACAAGCGCAGTATCTACAGCATCCTGGCGAAACCGGTCCGCCGGTCCGAGTTCGTCCTTGGCAAATACTGCGGCCTGGTGCTCACTCTCTTCGTCAATGTCGTGGTGATGACGCTGGCGTTCTACGCTGTCCTTGCCTACATGAACTGGAAGACGGACCCGATGATCCGCGCCGCCTGGCCGGCTCCGGCGCTCGACATCCGGATGCTCTCGGCGATCGCACTGATTTTTGTCGAGCTGGCGCTGGTGACGGGCATCGCGCTGTTCTTTTCAACCTTTTCCAGTCCGTTCCTGTCGGCGATGCTGACGCTCGGCCTCTGGGTCTCCGGGCAGTTCTCCGGCGACCTGCGCAACTTCGACCAGGTGCTGCAGTCTCCGGTGGCGGTCTGGATGGCGAAGGGTCTCTACTACATCCTCCCGGCATTCTCGGCCTTCGATGTCAAGGCGCAGGTCGTCTACGGGTTGCCGGTGGGCGCCAGATACATGGCCCTGACCTCGGCCTATGGCGTTGCCTATCTCGCCCTGACGCTGCTGGCGGCGGTGATGGTCTTCTCGCGCCGCGACTTCAAATAGCTGTGCGACCGACCATTTCACCGCTGCTTCTCGTGACGATGGTGCTCCTGCTCGGGAGCGTCGCCGGACTGCAGGCCGTTCGGGACCGATATCCGCTGGCCGATCCGCTGGCGCGGCCGGGTGACACCGCGCCGTACGTGCAATCGCCGACCGTGGTGAAGCGGGCCGTGCTCTCCTACGACTCGCTGGCCGCCGACATCTACTGGATGCGTGCCGTGCAGCAGTACGGCAGCACGAAGCTTTCGAGGGCCACGGGGAAGCGGTATGACTTCCTGTATCCGCTGCTCGACATCACCACCTCACTCGATCCCGACTTCGAGGTGGCGTATCGGTTCGGTGCCGTGTTTCTGGCCGAAGAGTATCCGGGTGGTGCGGGTCGGCCGGATCTCGCGCTGGCGCTCCTCGAGAAGGGCCTGAAATCACACCCCAACAGATGGCAATACGCGCAGGACATCGCATTCGTGCACTACTGGTGGCGGCACGACTACACCCAGGCAGCCGAGTGGTTCAAGCGCGCCGCCCGCATTCCTCTCGCGCCGAACTGGCTTGCGCCGATGGCGGCGGTCACGCTGACGCAGCAGGGGGACCGCAACGCCGCGCGACGACTCTGGACTCAGGTGTTCAACAACACCGAGGCCGACTGGCTGATGGACCAGGCCAGATTCCGCCTGCTTCAGCTCGATGCCATGGATCAAATCGATGCCCTGCAGGAGCGCGTCAAGCTGTATCAGCGTCGCGCCGGCCAACTGCCTCGGGCGTGGTCTGATCTCGTGCGGGCAGGGCTGCTGAACGGGGCGCCCGCTGATCCTCGCGGGTTTCGATACGAGTTGAACCCCTACTGGGGAACGGTGACGCTGGGCGCCGACTCCACGCTCAACCCGCTGCCTGCCGCCCGGCCGGTGACACGGTGACTGACGCCATCTCGCTGACGCTGCTCGTGGTGCTCGGCCTGCTGGTTGGCAGCTTCCTGAACGTCTGCATCTATCGGCTGCCGCTCGGCGAGTCGATCATGTGGCCCGGCTCGCACTGCACTTCCTGCGACAGGGCTCTGTCGTGGTTCGAGAACATCCCTGTCCTCGCATGGACGCTGCTCCGCGGCCGCTGCCGCACGTGCGGGGCATCGGTCTCCTGGATGTACCCGGCCGTCGAGCTGACGACCGCAGTGATTTTTGTGGTGACCTGGCTGGCGTATGGGTGGACTCCGATCTTCGGAGTGCGGTTGCTGTTCGCATGTGCACTGGTGGTCCTCTTTGCCATCGACCTGGTCCACCAGATCCTGCCCAACGTCATCACGCTGCCGGGCATTGTCATTGGATTTGTGAGCAGCTTCTTTCTTCCGCCCGGATGGATGAGCGCGCTGATCGGTCTCCTCGTCGGCGGAGTCTTTCCCTTCTTGATTGCCGAGGGGTACGCACGCGTGCGCGGCCGGGAGGGCATGGGCATGGGCGATTTCAAGATGTTCGCGATGGTGGGCGCCTTTCTCGGCTGGCCGCTGGTCTGGGTGACGCTCATGTTGTCGTCTCTGCTGGGCATCGCGATCGGCGGCACCGCGTTGGTGGTGTCGAAGAAGGGACTGGCGACACGCATTCCCTTTGGAACCTTCATTGCGGTTGCTGCGCTCGTATGCTCGCTGTATGAGACACCGGTCTTGCAGACCTATCAGGCTGCGGTCGACGCGTACCTGCGGTGGGCAGGGCTGTCATGAGCGGGGGAGCCTACGCGTTGACCATGCTGCTGCTGACGACGGCAGTCTGCGCGGGTGCGTTGGGTTTTGCGATTGGCCGACTGACCGGGCGGAGACGTGGTCGAAGCGCTGGCGAGTCGCACTCCGAAGCTGTGCTGGCGTCTGCGCTCGAGGATGGCCTCGCCAGGATCAAGGCGCAGCAGAAGCTGATGAGCGATCGCGCCGCAGCGTCTGAGCGTCTCAACGGCCAGATCGTGGCCAACCTGACCGCTGGCCTGCTGCTGGTGGATGGTCAGGGGCGCGTCGAGCTCCTCAACCCTGCTGCGTGTCGGTTCCTCAGCATCCCGGACGAGGCGGTTGGCGCCGACCTCACCTCGGCGCTGGCATCTGCCCCGGCGCTGATCGCGCTCGTTGACGAGTGCCGCCAGAACCGCGAGGCCGTCGTCAGGCGAACGGTGGCGGTGGAACGTCCCGACGGGACGATGTATTTCGGTGCGACCGTGTCACCAGTCGATCAGGGTGAGCAGAGCGGAGGGATCGTCTGCCTGTTTTCAGACCTGACCAGCGTCGTCGAGATGGAGGATCAGCTTCGCCTCAAGGACGCGATGGCTCGCCTGGGAGAGCTGACCGCAGGCCTCGCGCACGAGTTCAGAAATGGCCTGGCGACCATTCACGGCTATGCGCGCCTGCTTGACCCGGCACTCCTGCCCGAGCGATACAAACCGTTTGTGGAATCGCTTCGTGCTGAGACGGACCAGCTGGGTCGGGTCGTCACCAATTTCCTCAACTTTGCCAGGCCCGAGTCGATGTCTTCGACACGAGTGTCTTTGCGCGATGTGGTGACGCGCGCCGCCGATGACATGCGACGTGACCTGCCGGAGGGAGCCACGATCGAGATGCACGGCGAGTTCGGGGAGGTCGACGGCGACGAGCAGCTGCTGAAGCAGGCCGTCGACAACCTGTATCGAAACGCCGTCGAAGCGTGCACCGGCATCGGGGTCAGGCCGGAGATACGTGTCGGAGGAGGTGTTGATGCGCTGCACCGTGCGGCGCACGTCTGGGTGGAAGACAACGGCCCCGGTATTCCGGAAGCTGAGCGCACGAGGGTGTTCCAGCCGTTCTTCACGATGCGCTCGGGTGGGACAGGGCTCGGTCTGTCGATCGTTCTGAAGATCATCCTTGCGCACAATGGCCGCGTGAGCGTGACCAGCAGCCGCGACGGTGGGGCCCGCTTTGAGATCGTTCTGCCCCTGGCGTCGCACGCCGGTCTCGCCAAAGCATCCTGACCACGTGGCCGGAGAGCCACCGATCAACTCTGTAAGCGTGTGCTCATTCCTGACACGTGACCCTTTCGACAAAATCATCGCCATCAATCACTTAGCGCCGTTCCAAAGCTGGCCCGGTCGTTGCTGTCTGCATGGTCATGCAATCACGGCAGTCCGGGTTCACGCTTATCGAAACCATGGTCATGCTGGGCATCGTCGGGACGCTCAGTGCCATGGCGATCATTCAGATTGGACAGTCGGCGCAGCAGATGCGCGCCGATGGTGCGATGCGCGTGGTCATGGGTCAGCTCAACACCGCCCGGGAGCTGGCGATCTCTCAGCGCCGCTACATGCAGGTGCAGTTCACCGCTCCGAACCGGATCCGGGTTATCCGCACCGATGTGAATACGTCGGGCAATGTGACCGGTACCACGCTCCTGTCGGAGGCCTTCTTTGAAGGTGGCGTGACCTACAACCGGGCCGCGTCGATTCCTGACACGCCTGACGCCTTCAGCGGCAGCTCCTCGATCAACTTCGGCACGGCAACCACCATCCAGTTCTCGACCGACGGCTCGATGATCGACCAGTCGGGCAATCCACTGAACGGATGGGTGGCGATGGCCATGCCGAACGTCGTCAATTCCTCCCGCGCGGTCACCGTGTTCGGTTCGACCGGGCGAGTTCGTGCGTACCGCTGGAATGGCAGCAGCTGGGTGCGGGTGTAGACATGGCTAAGCGTTCTTCGTCTGAACAGGGTTTTTCGCTCGTTGAAGTCATCGTGGCAACCGGCGTCATGAGCGTCGGGCTGCTTGGCGCGGCCGCGGTGCTCGGCATGGGTCTGCAGCGTCTGGGTTCGTCGCCCAACGACGTCGTTGCGGTCCAGAAGGCGGCAGAAGCCGTCGAGAGTGTGTTCAGCGCTCGTGACTCGCACAAGCTCACCTGGTCGCAGCTGCGCAACGCCCAGGGCCAGTCGGGCAGTGACGGCGGAGTATTCCTTGACGGCTTCAAGCAGCTCAAGCTGGCAGGCACCGATGGTCTGGTCAACACGACCGACGATGGCGTGGTCGAGACGGTGACGCTGCCTGGCTACGACCAGCTCCTTGGTACCGCTGACGACCGCGTCGTCAGCCTGGCCAACTATCAGCGTGAGATCACGATTCGCGACATCCCCAATGAGCCAGTCGGGTGTGGGACGGGGCCGGACCCCTGCATGCTGCGGTCCGTGACCGTCACCGTGACGTACCCCGACGGTAAGGCCACCAAGTCGTACACGCTCACCACGTATATCTCCAGCTACTCATAGAGGCTGTTGTGAAGACATATCTTCGAGAAGACGGATTCACGCTCGTCGAGCTGATGACCTCAACGGTTCTGACGCTCCTCGTACTGGGCGGAGCCGTGACCGCATTCCGGAACGCGCTGCAGATCAGCGAGACCGGCCAGCAGATCGCCGATTCGAGCCACAACCTGCGGTCGGGCGCGAACCTGCTGATTCGCGACCTGATGCAGGCGGGCCGCAAGATTCCGACCGGTGGCATCCCGATTCCCAACGGCGCCGGGGCCACGACGATCAGTCGTCCCAGCCCCCCAGGCGGACCGGTCTACACGTTCAACAACACCACCCAGTCGACGTTGATGGCGGTAACCACGGGCTCGCAGCTCGGGCCGACGGTGGATAACTCGACCACCGACATGATCACGTTCATGATGATCGACCCGCTCATCGGCGACACCAAGCTGTGCGACTCGACGCTGACGCAGCCGGCCAACACCGCGGCGCTGCAGAGCAGCGGCAGCTATCTGACCGTCACCGGCACGACGTCGACGACCAACCTGAACTGGCTGGTGGGCGACCCGACCAACGGGATCGCTCCCATCAAGGCCGGCGACATCATCTGGTTCAACACTGGCGGCACCGCCATCCGGACCGTGACCAGTGTTGATTCGTCGAATATCTATTTTGCCAACGGCGACTGGTTCAACTTCAACCAGACCGCAGCGGCCAATGGCACCCTGCTGTCGCTGCGCGCGGGTGCCCCTGCACAGTTTCCGTGTGGCTTCTCGGCATCGCGCCTGCTCATGTACACCTACTACGTTGACGCGACAACCGTTCCTGGCACGCCGCGTTTGACCCGTGTGATGAACGCGAGCACGCCGCAGGCGCTCGCCGGTGTCGTCGAGGATCTCGACCTGACCTTCGACCTCGTCGACGGGACCAACAACCCCGTGCTCGTGAACTCGCTCCCTTTTACGGACCCGGTATCGGCGCTGACCTACACCTCGACGCAGATTCGCAAGGTGAACCTGCACGTGGGCGTTCGGTCGGAGACCAAGTCGGCTCAGACGCGCGACTATCTGCGCAGCCACGTATCGACGGTCATCAGCCTTCGGAACCTCGCTTTCGTGGACAGGTACAACTGATGAAACCTACGACGGACGATCTGATGCACGCCAGGAACGAACGTGGCATCGCTCTCATCAGCACGCTGCTGATCATGATGATGATTTCGGCGCTGCTCATCGGCTTCACGACAATGACGATCAGCGACCAGCGGTACCGGTTCATCGACCGGGACCGCAACCAGTCGTTCTATGCTGCCAGCGCCGGACTCGAAAAACTGACCGCAGACCTGGGCAACCTGTTCTTCGTCAACGTTGCGCCAACGCCCGCACAGATCACCACCCTGACGACGACGCCGCCGACGATTCAGGATGTGGCCTTTACCAAGTCCGACGGCTCGAGCGGGTACGAAATCGCGTCGCAGTACCTTGGCGCGACCACCATCTCGACCGGCCCGTACCAGGGTCTCTACGCGCTCATCACCCAGTACACGATGAACGTGACCGCGCGGACGCTGACAGGGGGCGACACCCATCTGCAGCGCGTCACGGAGACGGTGGCGATTCCCGTGTTCCAGTTCGGCATTTTTTCTGACGTGGACCTGAGCTTTTTTGCCGGACCGAATTTCAACTTCGGTGGACGCGTCCACACGAACGGCAACCTCTTCCTGTCGGAAGGTGGCGGCGCCACGCTGACCCTTGGCGACAAGGTGACCGCCGTCAAGGAAATCGTCCGTAAGCGCATGCAGAACAACGCGCTGATCACGACGGCCCCGTCGCATGACGGGACGGTCTCCATGACGACTGGAGGCGGTGCGTTTCGTTCGCTGCTGGCGACCGAGGGGAGTGTGGTGGACGGTGTGGGGAGCGCCCTGAACGATCCGGCGTGGACCAATCTGTCCCTGAGCACATACAACGCGAACATCAGGAACGGCAGAACCGGGGCGCGCACCCTGAACCTGCCGTACATCAACGCGGGCGGCTCCAACGTGGACCTGACGCGTCGTCCTCCGCCGAATGAGGACACGGCCAACGCGATTCTGTTCAACGAGCGGTTGTTCACCAAGGCCAGCCTTCGCATCCTGCTGTCAGACACCGCTGCCGACATCACGAGCCTGCCCACAGTCACGGCGACTGCGCCAGTGCAGCTTGACGGTGCAAGCTGGAACGGCACGGCGGCTCCGGCTGGTTACGGCCTAGTTCCTGGGACCGTGGATCCGACGCATCCGCCGATCGCCACATCCCCCGGCGTGATCACCGCGACGACCAATACGAATACGCCCAACGCCACGGCCACCGAGATTCGCGTTGCCGCGATGCCAGCCGGTTTCAAGATTCCTGCGACGATCAGTGTCGGCGCGAATGCTGCGGTGACGTGCACCGGGCGAACCGCCACGTCATTCATTGGTTGCACGGGAGACGCAGCGGCGATGGCCGCGGGTTCTGTGGTCACGGGTGTCGTGGCGTCTGGCGCGGGGATGATTAACGTCACCACGACGACCGTCGGCGCCACGGCCGCCAACGCAACCACCATCAACGTGGTTCGTACTGCGGCGTTTGCCCGGACCACTGTCTGGCTCGCCAATGTCCCGGTCTCGTGCGCGGGCTACACCACGGTGGCACCCATTCGGTTCACCGGGTGCGTCGGTGTTCCGGCTACCGTACAGCCGCAGACGATCTCGACCAACGCGCTCTCGAACGCGGGCACCGGGCTCATCGGCGGCTTCATCAAGATCGAGCGGAAGAGCACGGCCGGCGTGTGGACGGACGTGACGATGCAGATTCTAAATTACGGCATCGGGGCCCCGAACCTTAGCGGTCAGCTGTGCGACGACCCGACGCCGAACGCGATCCTGCGTCTTCAGCGCCTCAAAGACAACGGCGGGAGGTGTGACTATGCGACCCGCACGCCTGCTCCAGCGAGTGCGGCGACAACCATCAATTCGAATGACTACTGGCCCAACACGCTCTTCGACACACGCGAGGGACTGGTGCGTGACGTGGCGCCGGCGAGCGGCAACGTCATCCTCGGCGGCGTGATGCACTATGTGGCCATCGACGCCGCCAACCTGGCGAACTGGTTTGCGGGCAACGGCGTCTACGCCGCTGGGTCCGGTCCCGGCTCGGCCTTCGACAACGGGTTCTCGGTGTACTTCTCCGATCGGCGCAACAACCGAAACGCCCTCTCACAGGAAACCGGGGAGTACGGGTGGGAAGACTTCGTGAATCCGGCCAGCGCGACCGGGGCTCCCAATGGCACCCTCGATGTCGGCGAAGACGTCAACGGCAGCGGGCTTCTCGACACCTACGGTCAGTTTCCGGCATACAACGGCGTGGCCAACACCGCGCCTCCGGGCGCCGCGTTACCCCTCACGACGGCGGCGCGGCCGTCGACTGAACTGACGTCAGGGCAGGCCAAGGTGAACAGGGCGATTCTGTTTCGGCGGGCGCTCAAGGTGTTCAACGGCGCTACCATCGCTCCGACGATCGCCGGGCTGACCTTCGCGACGGAGAACCCGGTCTACGTCCAGGGCAACTGGAACGCCAACGGCGGGTGGACCGATCCGCATGCGGCCACATCGGTGCTGGCCGACAGCGTGACGCTGCTGTCGAACTCCTGGAATGACGCCAACGGATACGCGAACCCCTACAACATCGGCAACCGAAACCGGAACACTCAGACTTACTATCGCCTCGCCATCGGTGCGGGCAAGGGCATGGCATTTGCCCAACCGGCCGGGACGGCGACCGACTTCGGTACCGACGGCGGAGCGCACAACTTCCTCCACTACCTCGAGAACGGAGATCAGGCCGTTAACTACCGTGGCTCCATCGTGACTTTCTATTACAACAGGCAGGCCGTGGGCACCTATAAGTGCTGCGCCACCGTCTATGGCGCACCGACACGTAACTACGCCTTTGACATCGACTTTCTCGACCCGGCCAAACTTCCTCCCCTGACGCCCATGTTCCGCGACCTCAACACGATCGGGTTCTCTCAGGAGATCAGGCCCGGACGATAGCCCACGTCCGGCCTGACCCCAAACAAGGAGCTGTACCGATGAGGGATGGAATGCAAGACCAGTTCGTCCGCGCGGTCTTCGCAGGCGTCGTTGCGCTGATGGTGTGTGTTGGCGTCGCCGAGGCTGATAGTCTCCACCTGTCAGGTGCCCGCAGGGACGCTGGGTCTGGGCAGCTGGTGATCGAAGGTGGTGCGTTCGCACCCGGTGTGCAGGTCTTGCTCAACGGTGCCCAACTGCGACTGCTCTCGGTGAAGGCTCGTGAACTTCGTGCCCTCACTCCCACTCTGAAGCCTGGCACCTACCGCCTCGTGGTCAGGCAGCGGCGCAACGATGCGTGGATACTGCTGAGCGTGGTCGATGCCGGCACGGCGTCTGGCGGAACGGCTGGCCAGGCCGGCCCCGAAGGCCCGCAGGGACCTCCCGGCCCTGAGGGACCTCAGGGACCACAGGGTCTCAAGGGTGATCCCGGCCAGCCCGGTGCCGGTGCCGCGATGATCGTGGTTGCCGGCAATGGCAACGTGCTCGGCAGTGTCGTGGGTGTCAGCAAGGCGAGCGCGTCAGACCCGACCATCGTCGCGCGGAAGGAAGGTGGAGCCTGGCTCGCGATTCCCATGGATACCGACGGCGTGGTGCCGATGTGGTATCCGATGCTCTACGCAGATGCCGCGTGCTTGACCGAGCCCTTTCTGCCAGCCGACGCGAGCCCGATGCCGTTGTTCCGGCTGCTGCAGGTCATGGATCGGGCGGCGACAACCGGCTACTACGCAGGCAGTCCTGCGGCGGTCGGGACCTTCCTCGGCATGTCCGATCCGGGCCAACCCAACACGTGTGCACCGACGGCTGGGAGCGGTTGGGCCGCGCCCCTTCTCGCTGCCCCGGCCCTGTCCTTTGATCTGGTCCCGTACCCGAAACCCTTCTCGGTGAAGTGAGTTCGTATGCGTAACCCCGTGACCCGTGACTGGCCGGCACTGCTTGTGCTGATCGTGTTTCTCGCCACCGTGTCGATTCCGACTGCCGGCCGGCTGACGGCGCTCTGGTAGGTACGAGCAAATCGCGACGTCTCACCGCCGGTTGCATCGCACTTTCTGCACGCCCGAGAGACCGAAGTTCCCGCCCTCGGGCGCGTCTTCACCAATATCTTCGAAAACCTTCGAACTCTCGCTGAGCGCCGCCGGGACGCGCCGTCGGCGTGGCTATTGCCTCCGTCATGGGCGGAGGCAGGGCAGTGGAACACGCACGAATCATCAGGGGATCCGAGCAGGGCTTCACGCTGATTGAAGTTCTCGTGGCGCTGGCCGTTGTGACGACGGGACTTGGCTCGGTCGCGCAACTCACGCTGGTGACCTCCCGCGCGAACGCAGCGTCGAGTGATGCTGGTTATGCGGCGACCCTCGCAAGTTCTAAGCTGAACGAGTTGCAGTCGGCGGTGGCCGGCTCGCAGGCGATGACGCCAGCCGATGCCTCGTACCGTGCGGCGCCCGGAGCCTTCGACTACCTCGATCGAGCCGGCCAGTCCCTCTCTCAGGGAGGCTTGCCCCCGGGCAACGCGGTCTTCGTTCGAAGGTGGTCGATTCGACCGGTCGCCAGTGTGGCCGACCCACGGGCGGTCGGCATTGAGGTGTCAGTCGAGCGCGTCAGGCGACTCATATCGGGTGCGCTGGCTGATGCCACTCCCTTCGGCGTCGTACGGCTCACGTCAATCCAGACAGGAGTGGTGCCGTGAGTCGCCGACGCCTTCACCGGCTCGCGTCGTCCGCTGGCACCACACTCATCGAGGCCCTAGTGGCAGCCGCAATCTTCACCGTCCTCGTTGCGTCGGTCCTCGGCCTGGTGGAACGCCTCCAGGGCACGTTGCAGGCCGAGCCGGAGCGTGCCGACCTGCAGCAGCGCACTCGGGTGGCTGTGGAGCAGATCCAGTCAGCGCTCAACGAGGCAGGGGCGGGCCCGCTGGTGGGGGCGACCCGCGGGTCGCTGGGCCGCTACGTCGCTTCGGTGCTTCCGTACCGGATCGGCCGGCTGCGCAACGACCCCGAGTCAGGGGTGCGATATCGCCCCGACGTGCTGTCGGTGCTCTCCGTTCCTCTGACCGGCGCGCAGGCTGTTCTCCGTGACGGCGCTGCGGTTGACGCAACGTTCCTGACCCTCGAGTGGCCTGCCAGCTGCCCACCGCCGTCCTCCGCAACGGTCTGTGGGTTTGGCCCCGGCACGAGTGCCGTCGTGTTCGATCGCCGGGGCCGATGGGATCTTGTCACCGTGGAATCGGCTGCAGGCAGCACCGTGACCATCGATGCGCCCGGTCTCAGGTTTGCGTACAGCCCTGGCGCGGTCGTCAGCGAGGTGAGGGTGGACGTGCTTTCGCTGAGAGTCGACGCGCAGGGCATCTCGCAGTTGTCGCGGTATGACGGGTTTGTGGCTGAGTTCCCGATAGTCGAGCACGTCGAGTCAGTGTCGTTCGAGTACTTCGGCGAGCCGCTGCCCCCGCAGCGCCTGGGCGTTCCCCTCGACAATACCTGGGGGCCGTGGACGACCTACGGCCCGTCGCCACCGCTCGCGGTCGTGGATGATCCGGACGACACCTGGCCAGCGGGCGAGAACTGTGTCTTCCAGATCGCTGCCGGTGAGCACGTGCCGAGGCTGGCGACCCTGTCGACAGGGCGGGTGCTGGTCACGCTCGATCCCGCCACGCTCAGAGATGGACCCTGGTGCCCGGACGCAGGCAACCCTCATGCGTACGATGCTGATCTGCTGCGCGTGCGTCGAGTACGCGCCACCCTCAGGCTGCAGGTCGCCTCATCTGCGCTTCGAGGTGCTGCGAGTGCCTTCTTTCTCCGCGGTGGCAGCTCCACCACCGCGGAACGCCTCGTCCCTGATCAGGAGATCGTGTTCGATGTTGCTCCCGCCAACCTGTCGTTCGGGCGTTGACATGGCGGCCGCTCGGGAGACCTGCTGGCCCGGGTTCGGACTGGCGACCCGAGCCGGCCAGTCCGATGGCGTTGCCCTGCTGACGATGCTGGTCGTGCTTATCGCGACCGCTGCCTTCGTAGCTGCTCTTGTGCTGACGAGTGTGGTGGAAACCCGTATCGCGGCGAGCTGGCGAGACGGTGCTGCCGCCATGAGCGCGGCGGACGCGGTGGCTCGTCGAGCGTTGCTCGACCTCGCAACCGCCGACTGGGATGCGGCCCTCGGAGGAGCCGTCTCGACATTCACGGATGGGCCACCCTCTGGTGTCAGAGTGCTCGAGGGCGCCATGCAGCTCTCGCTGGACGCGGAGACATCGGAGCTGGCCTGCGGCAACCCGACCGGATGCAGCGACGCCGAGGTGTCACGCGCGTCGGCGGAGCGGCCCTGGGGGGCAAACAACCCGCGCTGGCGCCTGTTCGGCTACGGTCCGCTGGCCGCGCTGTTTCCTGACGACCCCTATCCGCTGCGCGGCTATGTGGCCTCCTGGGTTGCTGACGACCCCACTGAGACCGACGGCAGCCCCTCCCACGACGGCGCGACCGCTGATAACCCGGGGCGTGGTGTGCTCCTGGTGACCGGCCGTGCGTATGGCCCCGGGGTCGCCCGTCGTACGGTTCAGCTGGTCGTCGAGCGCGTCGGGACGGAACTGCGCATCATCGCGTGGCGTGAACTTCGTCCATAGAGGAGAAGGAGGTTGGTGCCGACAATATCAAGGAGTCAGCGTGGAAGCTGAACGAGGCTGGAGAATCGACGTATGAAGTTCACCTGGACCGTTGCCGTACTGTGCACCATGACCATCGGGGCCGTCCCCACTGCGTCAGCGCAGGCTCTTGCCGACGTCGCCCGTCAAGAGGCTGCTCGTCGGCAGGCCGTTGCCGCGAAGGGCAAGGTCTTCACCAATGACGACCTGAAGCCGGTGCCGCCACCGTCACCCGCCGCCGCGCCACCTGCGCCCGGAACGACGCTGACGCCGCCTCCCAGCCTCGACAAGGTGAATGCGTCGCCGGCCGACAGCACGCCGACGGCGACGTCGGACGCCAGCGCGGCCGGTAGTGGGGCTGGCAGTGCCCCGACGCCAGCCGCGGACAAGATCGATGAACGGAAGACCGAAAAATACTGGCACGATCGCGTCGCGGCCGCGAGGGAGGGCCTGGCGCGTTCCATGACCTTCGAGAGCGCCCTGCAGGCGCGCGTGGCGGCGTTGTCGACCGACTTCGTCAACCGTGATGATCCCGCCCAGCGCTCGCAGATCACCGCCGACCGCGAGAAGGCCCTCGCCGAACTCGACCGGGTCAAGAAGGACATGGCCAGGTACCAGGCCGAACTCACGACCATCTCCGACGAAGCCCGGAGGGCAGGCGTCCCTGCAGGATGGGCGCGCTAGCAACTGCAGGGGCGATCGCGCCCCCGGCTCCAACGTTCCCGGTGCTCCTGGTCGAAGATCGCGACTCGCTTCGGACGATGTTGCGCCATGCGCTCGAAGCGCACGCGCACACGGTGCTCGAAGCTCGCGACGAGACCGAGGCTCTCGAGCAGATCCGTCACGGCCGCCCGGCCGTCGTCCTGACCGATCTCAAGCTCCCCGTAGGCGATGGATTCGGTGTGCTCCGGGCCGCCAAGGAAATTGATCCCGAGCTGCCGGTGGTGGTGATGACTGCCTTCGGAAGCATTCAGGACGCAGTCGTTGCGATGCGTGATGGCGCGACCGACTTTCTCGCCAAACCCGTGGACCCCGAACATCTGCTGCTGATGGTCGAGCGCGCGATCGCTCAGCGTCGGATGCACTCGGAGTATGTCCTGCTGAAGGAGGAGCGCGCGGCACGACACGGCGCGCCCCGGATCATCGGTGACGACCCGCGTCTGCACCAGGTGTCTCAGCAGCTGCATCGCGCTGCCGCCACCGACACGACGGTGCTGATCGAAGGAGAAAGTGGCACGGGCAAGGAACTCTTCGCGCGTGCCCTCCACGCGCTGAGCAACCGCGCCGACGGACCGTTTGTCGCCATCAACTGCGCGGCAATTCCCGACACCCTGCTCGAGACGGAACTATTCGGTCACGAGAAGGGCGCCTTCACGGGCGCGTCAGCGCGAAAGCCGGGGCGATTCGAGCTCGCCCATCGCGGGACGCTCTTTCTCGACGAAATTGGCGAGATGCCACTGCTGCTCCAGGCCAAGATCCTGCGCGCGCTCGAACTGAAACAATTCGAACGTGTCGGCGGAACGCAGTCGATTCATGTCGATGCGAGGGTTGTGGCAGCGACGAACCGGCAGCTGCGAACCCTTGTGGCCGAACGTCGATTCAGGGAAGACCTCTACTTCCGGTTGTCGGTCTTCCCCATCGTCGTGCCGCCGCTGCGCGAACGTGGAGATGATGTGCTGACCCTGGCAGGGCACTTCGTCGAGCGGTACTGCCGTGAACTCAACAAGAAGCTGCTGACCCTCGACCCGTCGGCGCTCACAGAGCTACGCACCTATCCGTGGCCGGGGAACGTCCGCGAGCTGCAGAACTGCATCGAGCGCGCCGTCATCCTGTGTGAGGGCGACACCATCCTCGCAAGGCACCTCAACGTCGCGGTCAGGGCGGCCGCAATCGCGGTGCCGACCAGTCCCTGGGAAGGCATCGACCTGTCCGGCACCCTGCCCGAGGCGCTGCAGCGCGTGACGAGCGAGGTGGAACGGCGAAAGATCGTCAGCGCCGTGCGCGACCACGCGGGCGACAAGGTCAAAGCGGCCAGCGCCCTTCAGATTGGCTACAAGGCCCTGATGCAGAAGATCAGGGACTACCAGCTCGAGGTCTAGTGCGGCGCGTTCAGGCGTTCAGTCCGAGGCCGGACAGGACCGTCCTGAGTTCGTCCTCGCTGACGTCGCTCACCGTCGTCGTGGCGCCAATGGCTGAGGCCAGCACGAAGTGCAGCCGCCCATTCACCACCTTCTTGTCACGCCCCACGGCCTCGAGGATTCCCGCCATCGGGAGGTCGTTCACATGCGGGAGTGAGCCGAGTGAGGTGATGAGCGATTTGATCGCATCCCGATCGGAGGGTGCCAGCACCCTGCGATTGACCGACAGGTCCGCGGCCGCAATCATCCCGTAGGCGATGGCCTCGCCATGACGGAATCGGCGGTACTGCGTGACCGATTCCAGCGCGTGGCCGACAGTGTGACCGAAGTTGAGGATGCGTCGCAGGCCGCCCTCGCGCTCATCACGCGAAACGACGTCGGCCTTGATCCGGCACGACTCGATGATCGACGGGAGCAAATCATCGGGATTCTTCGCGAGGATCCGCTTGGTACGCGTCGCCAGGCGATCGAACAGCTCCCGGCTGGCAATGACGCCGTACTTCACGACCTCATAGAGGCCTGAGCGAAACTCGCGTCTCGGCAGGGTGCTCAGCAGCGTCGGATCGATCGCCACGACGCGAGGCTGGTGAAAGGCTCCGATCAGGTTCTTCCCGAGGGCATGGTTGACGCCGACTTTGCCGCCGATCGAGCTGTCCACCTGAGCGAGCAGGGTTGTCGGCACGTGAATGAGGGAAATGCCCCGCAGGAAGGTGGCGGCCGCGAATCCTGCTGTGTCACCGATCACGCCACCGCCAACCGCAATCAGCGTGCTGCCGCGGTCCGCTCCTGCGCCGATCAGGGCCTCGTAGATACGCGAGACCGACTGGAGGGTTTTGAAACGCTCACCGTCGCTGAGGAGGATCGGGTCTTCGCTGCTGAGGCCCGCGAATCTGGCGCCGTGATGCTTCCAGATGGTCGGGTTCGACACGAGGAATCGCCGACTGCCCAGGCGGTGCTCGTCCAGCAGGTCGCCGAGCCGGTCTGCGACCCCGTCTCCAATCCAGATGGTCGAGCCGTGGGTGCCTGCCGACACCTCAACACGCGTCGGTTCCTGAAGGGTACTGGCACTGGGCATGTGCAGGTGTCTGATCGCGAGGACGTGCGTGGTGCGTTGATTGGTTGATAGGATACCACCCGTGAACGTCGGCGGGGATTTCCTGGTCATAGGCAGTGGCATCGCCGGACTGCGAGCGGCACTGTCGCTGGCCAGTCATGGGGACGTGGTCGTTCTCACGAAGGCGGGCCCGGCCGAAAGCAATACTGGCTACGCACAGGGCGGCATCGCGGCAGCGATGGGCCCAGACGACTCGCCTGAGCTCCACGCACAAGATACGCTCGCCGCCGGTGACGGCTTGTGTTCGGTCGACGCCGTGAACGTCCTGGTTCGCGAGGGGCCGTTCTACGTGCGCGAGCTGATCGAGTGGGGGGCCGCTTTCGATCGCGACGCCTCCGGAGCGCCAGCACTCGGACGCGAGGCGGCCCACACCGTTCGGCGGGTGTTGCACGCTCGGGATGCGACGGGGCGGGAAATCAGTCGCCTCCTATGGTCGCGCGTTGCCGCCAATCCCAGAATCCGTGTCTACGACGATGCCCTGGCAACCCGCCTGCGCGTGCGCGACGGCGTGTGCGACGGCGCCGACTTCGTCGCCGGGTCCGGTTCCCTGGGCACCGCGTCGGCCCGCAGCACGTTGCTGGCAACGGGCGGGGCCGGGCAGGTGTTCAGCGAGACGACCAACCCCGCGGTGGCGACCGGCGACGGGGTGGCGATGGCGGCCGATGCCGGAGCGCGCCTCGCTGATCTCGAGTTCGTCCAGTTTCATCCCACGGCGCTCAACGTTCCGGGGTCGCCGCGCTTCCTGTTGTCGGAGGCCCTGCGTGGAGAGGGCGCCCGCCTGATCAATGCCGCCGGCGAGGCGTTCATGACGCGATACGAACCGGCAGGGGACCTGGCCTCCCGCGATCTGGTCGCCCGTGCAATCGTCCGAGAGATCGCCGGCACCGCTGCCCCCGTGTATCTGACGCTCGCGCATCTCGACGCTGACTTCGTGCGCGCTCGCTTCCCGACCATCGTGGCGGCGTGCGCGGAAGTCGGTCTCGACCTTGCGCGCGATCCCATTCCGGTCAGCCCGGCCGCGCACTACGTCATGGGCGGCGTGGACACGGATTTGGATGGGCGAACGTCAATCCTCGGCCTCTTTGCCGCGGGTGAGGTCGCCTGCACTGGCGTCCACGGCGCCAATCGCCTGGCCAGCAACTCGCTGCTCGAAGGCCTGGTGTTTGGTGCGCGTGCGGCGGTGGCGATGCACGACAGGGCACTTCCCGCCACCCTGCACCCGGCGTTCGACGTCGCGACGTATGCCGCGCCAGACGCCAATCACGACGACTTGCCGCCGGCCGATGTCGTTCGCCAGACGATGTGGCGTCACGTGGGCCTCGTTCGCTCGCGCGCGGGCCTCGAAGACGCGGTCAGCCAACTGACCCGCTGGACGGGCACCCTCCGATCGGTGGAGACGGGGCAGCTCATCGACTCGAGCACCCGACGCCTCCACAGCATCGTGACCGTGGGGCTGCGGGTTGCCCGTGCGGCGCTGCGGCGAGAGGAGAGCCGCGGGGGCCATTATCGGTCCGACTTCCCGGCGCGTGACGATGCCCGCTGGCAGCGGCGCATCGGCGACGTGACTCACGACTGACCGGCGGGTCGTTCCGACCCGCCCTACGTACGTAGGCCGGGTCCGAAGGACCCGGCGTCCGGTACACTGAAGAAACAGATGGCCACCGATCAGGACATTCCCGACTTTCCCACCGCAATCACCCCCCAGTCTCAGGACTTTGCCCGCTGGTACATCGACGTCGTTCGTCGAGCCGAGCTGGCCGACTATTCACCGGTCAAAGGGTGCATGGTCGTTCGTCCGTATGGCTATGCGATCTGGGAGCTGATGCAGCAGGGGCTCGACAAACGCTTCAAGGCCACCGGGCACGTCAACGCCTACTTTCCGTTGTTCATCCCGGAAAGCCTGCTGATGAAGGAGGCGGAGCACGTCGAGGGTTTTGCACCCGAAGTGGCGTGGGTCACCCAGGGCGGCCACGAACCGCTCGAGGAGCGCCTGGTCGTCAGGCCCACCTCGGAAACGATCATCGGCACGATGTACGCCAAGTGGGTGCAGTCGTGGCGTGACCTGCCCATCCTGATCAACCAGTGGGCCAACGTTGTCCGCTGGGAGAAGGTGACACGGCTGTTCCTGCGCACCACCGAGTTCCTGTGGCAGGAGGGGCACACGGCCCACGAGACTGCCGAGGAGGCCGAGGAAGAAACCCGCAAGATGCTGGGCGTCTACAAGAACTTCGCCGAAACCGAGCTGGCGATGCCGGTTATCGACGGGCAGAAGACCGACAGCGAGAAGTTTGCGGGCGCGGATCGCACGTATTCCATCGAAGCCCTGATGCGCGACGGGCGCGCCTTGCAGGCGGGGACGTCGCACAATCTCGGACAGAACTTCTCGAAGAGCTACGACATCAAGTTCCAGGCGCGCGACAAGTCGGTGCAGTACGCGTACACGACGTCCTGGGGCGTCTCGTGGCGTCTGATCGGTGCCCTGATCATGACGCACGGCGACGACGGCGGCTTGATTCTGCCACCCAGGATCGCGCCCTACCAGGTCGTGATCGTGCCCATTCCGCGCGGAAACTGGAAAGAAACCGTGCTGCCCCAAGCACAGGCGATCCGCGATGCCCTTGTCGCGCGCGATGTGCGGGTCATGCTCGACGATCGCGACTCCCAGACCCCGGGCTGGAAGTTCAACGAATGGGAACTGCGCGGTGTCCCCCTTCGGCTCGAGATCGGTCCCAAGGACATCGAGAAGTCGCAGGTCGTGCTGGCGCGTCGCGACACCCGCGAGAAGTCGTTTGTGCCCATGGAGGGCCTCGACGCGCACGTCGTCACGCTGCTGGCCAGCATCCAGCAGGCGCTGTTCGATCGAGCCGTGCAGTTCAGGACTGACCATACGTCGAGCACCGAGAGCTACGACGAGTTCAAGTCGACGATGGAGGGTCGTCCCGGGTTCGTGATTTCGCCCTGGTGCGGCTCGGCGACCTGCGAGGCCGAGATCAAGACCGAGACGCAGGCCACGATTCGCAACATGCCGTTCTCCGGGGAGACGGCAGCAGGGAAGACCTGCATCAAGTGCGGCGGACCTGCGACCGCACTCGCCTGGTTCGCGAAGTCCTACTAAGCGAGAAAGCCGGGCCAGCGCGTGCGGATGCGCTTGATGACTGCGTTGCGCCCGGTGGCCTTCTCACGCGAGACGATGGCGCGCGCGGCATCCTGGACCTGCTCCCGCCACCACTGGTCCTGCGCCATGCGTTCCCATGCGGTGGCAAGGGCCTCGAGACAACCCACATCGCCGATGGCACGCATGCTCACGAGCAGGTCGAGAGGCAGCGCCTCGTCGGTGAGCTCAAATAACTCGCGCGCATCGTAGAGCGCAATGCGGCTGTTGCGTCGGGCGAGCACCGCGTGTGCCGATGAGCGAACGGTCAGCCATGCGCGGCGCGCCGGATCAGTCTCCTCGTGCCTGCCGTGCTCCCTGGCCTGACTGATCAGATCGTGCAGCACACCCAGTGACGCGTCCTGGTGGTTGGCGAGCCACTCTCCGGCAGTCTCCGCATCGTCGAGGGGCGGGGCGGCAGCGAGCTGGGCGGCGACGCTGTGCACGAGCGGTTCGGTGAGGTGAGACGGGAGATCGGACAGCGCGTCGAGCGCAGCGCGCCTGACGTCGGGAAGGCGCGTCTGGTCGGTCACCAGCGCCGTGACGCTCTCGAGCACGGTCGTGTCTGCGTCGTGGGTAATCCAGGGGCGCAGGACCTGCAGGGCCGCGATGGCCACGGCCGGGTCGGAATCGCGCGCGGCGTTCATGGCTGCGCGTCTGACCTTCAGGTCATCAACGGCGTCGATGACCCGCAGCGCCGCAACGCGAACCTCTCCCGATGATGCAGGGTCGGCGATGACGCCAAGCACGCGATGAAGGGCCCTGGTGCCCATGACGCGCAGGCGAGCGATGGCCGCGTCGCGCTCGAGGGCCGCCGGACTCCGAAGCTGCTGGAGGAGTGAGTCGACGTCACGCGCCGAGGACGTGCGAATCGCCATCCTTCGGTTTCTTCTTTCCGAATGCCCAGGCCAGGCCGATGCTGAAGATATACAGCACCATGACCGGGCCGCCCATGGCGAGCAGGCCGACTCCACTGCCGTCCGGCGACAATACGGCCGCGGCGATGATGATGAGCAGCATCGCGTACTTGAAGTGGCGGATCATGAACCGCGGCGACACCATGCCCATGCGCGCCAGGAAGAGCACGACCGTCGGCAGCTGAAACGTGATGCCGAGCGCGAGAATCAGCCGCAGGTACATCGAGAACGCCGGTTCGACGCGCGGCATGAACGTCAGGTAGTCGGTGGTGAAGCCGACGAAGAAGCGCCACACGATCGGGAAGACCACGTAGTGCGAGAACGCAGCCCCGAGCACGAAGAAGAACGTCGACATCGCCACGAAGGGGATCGCCCACTTCTTTTCGTGGGAGTACAGCCCAGGCGCGATGAACAACCACACCTGCGTGAAGATCAGCGGCGAGGACACGAGCAGGCCCGCAATGATCGCGATCTTGATTTGCAGCAGGAACGCTTCGCTGGGGTCCGTGTAGATCAGCGTCTGTCCGGCCGGGAGCAGGCGCTGCATCGGCTTCATCACGAAGTCGAACACCTGCTGGATGAAGAAGATGACGATCAGGAAGCCCACGCCGAGCGAGGCCACCGACCAGATGATGCGTTTCCGGAGCTCGTCGAGATGCTCCAGAAACGACATCTTGCCAACGCCATCGTCGGACGGGTCTTCATCCCAGTCCGGGTCGGCATCCGGATTGGGTCGGATGGCCGCCTTGTTCGGAAACGGAACCAGCGCCATGGGCGGGCTTACGCCGAGGTGCCGGTGTTTGTGCGATTGACCGCTTCAGGAACCGGGGTGGGTTCGGGGGCAGCCGCTGGCTGGAGTGTGCCGGCGTCGATGGCCGTGTCCTGTTCGACCTTTGTGACGGCGGCCTTTTCCTTGCGCTCCTCAACGCGGATCTCGTCTTCGAGCGTGCGCTGCAGTTCGTTCGAGGCTTTCTTGAACTCCCCGATGCTCTTGCCCAGGGAGCGGCCGAGTTCGGGCAGTTTGCGCGGGCCGAAGATGATCAGCGCGATCACCAGGATGATGACGAGCTCGGGCATGCCAATTGAACCAAACATAATGCGTCTCCTGCTTGCCCCGGCGGCGTCGGCTCCGGCCCAGTGCGACTTGTGCAGAATTGCCGCAAGTCGTTCACTGGATTAAAGAAATGCCTGTAGAGATTATAGAAATCCCCTCTGGACTGGGTCAAGGCGACCGATTAGCATAGTGTCCTATGCGGACCTACCGGTCGTTATCCGCCGCGGTATTTGCCGTGGTGCTGTGCGCACTCGTCGGCGGGCTCTACGGCCGCAACGCCGTATCCGCCCAGGACAAGGTTCCCGACCAGCTGAAGGTGTTCACGGCTGCGCTGGCGGCAGTCGAGACCGGTTATGTCGGCACTGTCGAGTCGGATCGGCTGGTGTACAGCGCGATCAGCGGCATGCTGCAGACCCTGGACCCGCATTCAAGTTTCATGGACCCCAAGAGCTACGCGCAGATGCGCGAACGCCAGGAGGGGCGCTACTACGGGCTCGGCATCACCATCGCCGCCGTAGACGGCAACCTCACGGTCGTCTCGATCTTCGAGGGATCCCCGGCCTACCAGAAGGGCATGCGCCGGGGCGACGTGATCGCCCGGATCACCGGACAAGACACCAAGGGATGGACGAGCGACCAGGCGGTGCGGATTCTCCGCGGCGCCAAGGGCACCCCGGTGCAGATTGCGATTCGGCGCGCCAGCTACGACGCCCTGATCGATCTCGAGGTCATCCGCGACGAGATTCACATCCCGACGGTTGCCGCCGCGTTCATGATCGACGGGACGACCGGTTACGTTCGCCTGTCCGAGTTCGGCGAGAACACCGATGCCGAGCTGGGGCGTGCGCTCCGTGACCTGACACGAGACGGGATGAAGCGCCTGGTGTTTGACCTTCGCAACAACCCGGGTGGGGCCCTCGATCAGGCAATCAAGGTGTCCAATCGCTTCCTGCCCCGCGGCGATATGGTGGTCTATACGCGCGGGCGCGTGCCGAATTCCGACTCGGACTATCGCGCCACCGAGCCGAGCGAATACCTGAACGTGCCGATCGTCACCCTGGTAAACCGCAGCAGCGCCAGTGCGTCAGAGATCGTGTCAGGCGCGCTGCAGGATCACGACCGTTCGCTGATTGTCGGCGAGACCACCTTCGGCAAGGCGCTCGTGCAGTCGGTCTATCGCGTCAGCGAGGGGGCCGGCGTGGCCGTGACGACGGCGCATTACTACACGCCGAGCGGACGCCTGATTCAGCGGCCGTGGGACGAGGGCTTCGACGACTACCTCACCTACACGTTGCGTGAACAGGACGCCAACAAAGCGCACGCCGCAACGGATCTCAAGTACACCGACGCCGGCCGTAAGGTGTACAGCGGCGGCGGAATCGAGCCGGATCGCCGCTTCGACGGCCCGGTAGAGGGTTTCAGCCCCTCGACATTTGCTCGCGCCATCAACAATCGGCAGCTGTTCGACACCTTCGCGCAGCGGTTCTCCCGTCGCGGCGACACTCGAATCACCGCCACCTCGAGCGCGCCGCGTGATCTGGCCGCCGACTTCGAAGTGACCGACGCGATCGTGGCCGAGTTCAAGGATTTCGTCGTCAAGTCTCGCGTCAAGATGGACGAGGCGGCGTGGCAGAAGGACCTGCCCTTCATCCGCGCCATGTTGCGCTACGAGATCGACCTGGACCTGTTCGGTATCTCCGCCGCTCGCAAGAACCTGGTCAAGAGCGATCCCCAGATGCAGTTTGCCCTGGGCCTCTTCCCCGAAGCCGAGCAGCTGCTGAACCTCAGTCAGACGCCTGGCGCACGGGCCGCGGCGGCGCGATAAGCCCCAAATGTTGTGGTGGCAGTTTGACCTTGCCACTATAGCTAGCCGCTGCTAGACTGGCGCAGTTCTGGCGACACGACGGCTGTCCGCGCCCCCGCGCGGCGTTGTGCCCCACCACTGTCCACCACAATCTGGCACACACGTATCAGTCGGCTTCCGGCATAGCCATGCGCCTCGAACACCTGGAAATTTCCGGCTTCAAGTCCTTCTCCGACCGCTCCGAACTGGCCTTTGACGAGGGCGTGACCGCCATCGTCGGCCCCAACGGCTGCGGCAAGAGCAACGTCGCCGACGCCATCACCTGGGTACTTGGCGAGCAGAGTGCCAAGAGCCTGCGTGGCGACAAGATGGAGGACGTCATCTTCAACGGCAGCGACGCCAGAAAGCCCGGCGCCACCGCTGAAGTTCGTCTCAAGCTGAGCGGTTTACCGCTTCCTCCCCGCGCCGGCGAAGGGCAGGACGACCCGGGCCGCGGGCACGTCAATGTCACCTTCAGCGAGGGCGTCGTCACCCCCGGGGACGTGGCATTTCACGGCAATGGCAACGGTCACCATGCCGGCACCGCTGTGCTCGACAGCCACGCAGCCCAGGCCGTGGCCGAAGAGCTCGCGCGGGCCTTCACGCGCGACGTGGAGGTCACCAGGCGCCTGTACCGGTCTGGCGAGAGTGAGTACCTGATCGATGGAGAGGTCTGTCGCCTGCGCGATGTCCATGAACTGCTGATGGACACGGGGCTCGGCGCCAAGGCGTACTCGATCATCGAACAGGGCAAGATCGGGATGATCCTGAGTTCTCGCCCGGCCGACCGCCGTCAGCTGATCGAGGAAGCCGCCGGCATCACCAAATACAAGTCGCGTCGTCGCTCGGCTGAGCTGAAGCTCGAAGCGGCGCAGCAGAATCTCACGCGCGTCGACGACATCGTGTTTGAAGTGGAGAAGCAGCGGGGAACGCTGAAGCGGCAGGCCGGCAAGGCGCGTCGCTATCGCACGCTGCGCGAGGAGCTTCGTCGCTGGGAGAAGGTGCTCCTGGCGAGGCGGTATCGTGAGCTGGCCGCCGACATCGAGGCGGCGCGTACGTCGCTGGCCGGTGCACGCGAGCGCGAGACGTCCGCGGCAGCACGTGTGGCGGAGGTCGAGTCGGATCTGTCGCGACTGCGCATCGAGCAGGCCGAGGCGGATGCCTCTGCGGCGCGACTGCGCGAGGCCGCCCACGCCGGCGAGATCGAGATCAATCGTCGCCAGCAGCAGCAGGAGTTCGATCGCCGGCAGGCGGAGGCGCTCGACGGACGCATGGCTCAGCTCGGCGAGGAGGTGGTCGATCTCAGCGCCCGCCGCGAACCCGCCCGTATCGCGCTCGAGTCTCGGCGCCTTGCCGTGGCCGAGGCGCTGGCTGCGCGAGACCAGGCCGGCACCGTCTTGACCGAGGCGACCCGCGCGAGTGCGGATGCCCAGCAGCAGATCGAGGGACTCGAAACCGATCTCGAGCAGGTGCGCGGCACGCTCTACGGCGTCATCAACTCCGCCACGGCTGTCCGCCACGTGATCGAGCACGCCGAAGCGCAGCGCGGTCGAGTCGGAGAAACGCTGGCCAAGCTGGCCGTAGAGCTGGACGACGTGCGCGTCGAGAGCGAGAAGGTCGAGGCCGAACGCGGAGAGGCGAGCGAAGCGCTCTCCCGTGCACACGCCGCGCTCGACGGATTGAAGGTTGACCGAACGGCGTGCGAGGTAGCCCTCGGATCTGCCCGGACGGAGCTCGAGTGGCGGGCCAGGAGCGTTCGCACCGGCGAGCAGGAAGTGGCCGCCCTCGAGGCACGGCTCGCGTCCCTCGAAGAAGTGGCGACCAGTCGCGCGGAGTTTGGCGACGCGGCCCGGATGGTCCTTGTCCAGGCCGATGGACGCGTGGGACAGCAGGGAGCGGTTGCCGACTTCATCGAAGCCGACAGCCGCTACGAACGGGCCGTCGAGGCCTGTCTTGGCGACCTGCTTCAGCACGTGGTGGTCGAGCGTCATGAGCAGGCCGAAGCCGGGCTGTCGCTCGTGCGCGAGCATCAGGCGGGTCGATGCGGATTCGTCGTCGTGGGTGCGGACGCGAACGAGCCCGCCCGTGGAGTGCTTGCCTCGCTCGGACTCGCTCGTCCGCTGACCGACGTCGTTCAGGTTGTCGGTCCTCACGCCCTCACGATTCGGCGGGTGCTGCCCGAGGCCTATGTGGCCGACACGTTCGCCGACGCAGTCGAAGCCGCACGCATGACCACCGCTCCGGTGGCGACTCTCGACGGCGACGTCATCCGCGGACGGCACCTCGTCTCCGGTGGTGCCAGGGCCGAGTCCAGGGGCATCCTGTCGACTCGACGCGAGATCAAGGAACTCCGCGAACGCGTCACGGTCGAGCGTCAGGCGCTGCAGCGCCTGATCGACGAAGTGTCGAACTTCGAACGTTCGATCGCCGAGTCCACGTCGATGATCGCGGCGCTGAGCGCTGAGCAGCACCTCCAGGAGAAGACGCTTGTCGGCGTTGACGCCCAGCTCGCCCGGGCGGCAGACGAGTCGCTGCGCCTGTCCCGGAAGGGCGAGATGATCGGCATTGAGCGGCGCCAGGCCGAGGATGAGCGGGCCCAGCTCGACGCCCGTTATCAGGACGGACAGGAATCGCTCGGTCGCCTCGAGATCGAGCAGCGCACAGCCGAGGAGGCGCTGGCGGAGGCGCAGCGCCGCTTGTCGCGCGCGCGTGCCGAAGTCGACGAACTGAATTCCAGAGCCGCTGAGGCCAGGGCCGCGCACGCGGGCTTGTTCGAACGGGCCGTCGCACTCGAGGCTGAAGTGGCACGCCTTGAAGAGGGCGCACGCGAGCTCGAGGAGCGTATCGCATCACGTGCAGGTGAGCGGGAAGACGTCCATCGGCGTCGCGAGGCCTTGCTGCAGTCGATCGCCGACGCCACTGATTCGCTTGATGCCGCCATTGCGCAGCTCACGGGGCAGCGTGAGCTGCTCCGTGTCGCCGACGAAGGCGCGTCGGCGCTTCGGGTGCTGGTCGAAGGCCAGGATACGGTCATTCGTCAGGCTCGCCTGATGCTCGACAGTGTCAGGCAGGAGGCCGGCGACCTCGAGATCCGACGTGCCACCGGTGAGAGCGACCTCGCGCACCTGAAGCAGTCGTGCATGGACGTCGTCCAGAACACGCTGGACGAGGTCATGGTCGAGGTCGACGAGCTCGAGCGCTCAGGCTTTACCGCCACCGCGTCGGCGGTGGTCGTCATGGAAGAGCCGGACACGGAAGCCGACGACTTGGAAGGCACTCCCGTGGACGCAGCGGCGGTGGAGGCGACCACGCTCTCTGCCAGCGGTCCGCTTCCGTCAATGACTGCAGAGGAAGCCATCACACGGTTGAAGGGCAAGATCGATCGCCTTGGGCCGGTCAACATGATGGCCATCGAGCAGTACGACGAGCTCGAGACGCGCCATGCGTTCCTGACCACGCAGCGTAAGGATCTGGTGGACTCAATCGCCCAGACCGCGGAAGCCATCACCCGCATCGACGAAACCAGCAAGGTGCGGTTCCGCGAGGCCTTCGCAGCGATTCAGGCGAATTTCGCCGTCACCTTCAGCACGCTCTTCGGTGGCGGGCGGGCGGGCTTGACCCTGCTGGACGAAAACGATCCGCTCGAGAGCGGCATCGACATCGTCGCCTCACCCCCGGGCAAGCGCCTGCAGAGCGTGCAGCTCCTGTCCGGCGGAGAGAAGGCGCTGACGGCGATTGCGCTGATGTTCGCCATCTTCCGGTACAAGCCGAGTCCGTTCTGCCTGCTCGATGAAATCGACGCGCCGCTCGATGATGCCAACGTCGGACGATTTGTCGAGATGCTGAGAAGCATGCTCGACCGGACCCAGTTCATCCTGATCACGCACAACCGGCGGACAATGGAGATCGCCAACCGCCTCTATGGCGTGACGATGGAAGAGCCCGGGGTGTCGAAGCTGATCTCGGTCCAGCTGCACTGACCGCAGTCCGACGAGAGGACCCCAGCACGTAGGCCGGACCTTTCAACATGTCAGTCCGTAGGCCGGACCTTCAGGTCCGGCAGGTGACATTCACTTCATGAACGAAGACAGGGCCACGCGATATCAGCGCCTGCGTCGGCAGTCCTCGGCTGGAAGCGTGCTCCTGGCCGGAGGCTGGCTGGCGGCTCTGCTCCTGTCGGGCTCCTCATTGGTCGTGCGTGACGCGGCGATCGGGCTTGCCGGTGGCTCGGCCTTCCTGACAGCCGCGATGTTTGTGGCTGTGCTCGTGCTCCTGCACGAGGTCCTGCAGCTCCCGTTCGCTTACTACCAGGGTGTCACCCTCGAGCGACGGTACGGTCTGCTGACTCAATCCACGCGGCACTGGTGGCTGGATCACGTCCGGGTCTCTGCACTCGGGTGTGTGGCCCTGGCTGCTGGCGGTGTCCTCGCCTGGGCGTTGCTGGCCTGGACACCGGCATGGTGGTGGGTTGTCTGGGCTGTCGTGCTGACCGGGGCGCAGGTGGTCATGACCCACGTCGCCCCCGTGGTGCTGATTCCGATGGTGGACGCCTGCGAGCCGCTCGGACGCGGGGAACTCGTGGCCCGCCTCCTCGCGCTTGCCCGCCGCGCCAACACGCGGGTCATTGGCGTTTTCGAGTGGCATGTCGGCGCGCGGACGAAGAAGGCCAACGCGGCGCTTGCGGGCATCGGGAACACGCGTCGCATCCTGGTCTCCGACACCCTGCTCGCGGATCACTCTGACGATGAGATCGAAGTCATCCTGGCTCACGAGCTGGCTCACCACGTGTACCACGACATCTGGACTGCGATTGGCGTGCAGGCCGCCATCATGCTGGCGTCAGCGTGGGTGGCTGACGTGGCGCTGGTTCAGGCCGCAGCGTGGATGCAGCTGTCGAGCAAGAGTGATGTGGCCGCCTTGCCAGTCGTCGCTCTTGCCGGGGGGCTGGCCGTGATTGCGCTGAGTCCGCTGGCGCACGCCGTTTCCCGTGCACATGAGCGTCGAGCGGACCGCTACGCACTCGAGATGACGCAGAACGTGACCGCGTTCGTGAGCGCCATGAAGCGGCTCGGCGCGCTGAACCTGGCCGACCACAGACCGTCCCCGTTGGTGGAGTTCGCGTTCTACACCCATCCACCAGTCGGAGCCCGCATCCGCGCCGCGCAGACGTGGGAGGCCGGCGGCGCCCCCGGGCGCGCGCGGGCCAGCCGACAGTGACCGGCCCGCCCGTTCACGCGCCGGAGTGGACGGTTGGCGAAGGCGACGCGAGCGTCAGGCTGGATAAATTTCTCGCCGATCCCGCGCGTCTGGGATCACGCAGTCGCGCCGCCACGGCCCTCGAGCGGGGCAAGGTGTTCCTCAACGGCGCGGAAGTTGGAATTGCGGACGGCGCCACCCGTCTTCGACGCGGCGACCTCGTTCGCGTCTGGGCCGATCGCCCGGGCAGTTCCCGCGCGCCCCGCGTGGCCACCGGCGATCTGGCGATCGTGTACGAAGACTCCACGCTCATCGTCATCAACAAGCCGCCCGGGCTGCTGACCGTTCCGCTCGAGCGTCAGCCTGCGTCCTCGTCGGTGCGAGACCAGTTACGCGAGTACCTGCGACCGCACCGCCGGCACCCCTTCGTGGTGCACCGGATCGATCGCGACACCTCTGGCCTGGTGCTCTTTGCCAAGAGCGAGGCGGCGCAGGCAATGCTGAAGGGCCAGTTCCGCCGGCGTGAACCGGAACGCACCTACTGGGCGGTCGTGTACGGCCACCCGCAGCCGGCGTCAGGGGTCTGGCAGGACCATCTCGTGTGGGACGAGCGAGCGCTCATCCAGAAGGAAACGCACCCTGACGACCCGCGGGCGGCGAGCGCCGAGGCGCGCTTTCGCGTGCTCGAGACGTTTGCGGATACGTCGCTCGTCGAGGTCAGCCTCGTCACCGGCAAGCGCAACCAGATCCGCATCCAGGCCCGGCTTCGCGGCCACACACTCGTCGGGGAACAGCGGTATGTCTACGGGCCGGATGTGCTGCGCCCACTGTCGTTCCCGCGCCAGGCGCTGCACGCCAGACGGCTCGCGTTCATCCATCCTGACCGTGACCGGCCCGTCTCGTTCGAAGCGCCGCTGCCGGCGGACATGTCGGAGTTGCTCAGCCGTCTCCGTCGGTGACAGGGAGCGGGAACTACTTCGGACGGACGACGAGCTGGCCGCGCATCTGGTCGTGGCCAGGCTCGCTCGTCAGGTTGCAGTAGAAGGGAAACGTGCCGACGCGGTCGGCGCGGAACTCAACCACCGCGCGTCCCTTCGCGGCCACTCGCCTGGCGATCCGGGACTCGTCGACGTTGAAGCTGTGCGGAAGGTCGTCGCTGATGATGGTGACGCGAACGAGGTCGTCCTGGACGACCTCGAGTCGGTCGGGTGTGAAGCGGAAATCCTTGACGGTGACGGTGAGTTCCCGCCGGCTCGGCGCCTGATCCTGCGCCCTGAGCGTGTCGAAGGGGGCCTGATCGCCACGCTGCCAGCGAACAGCAGCAGGGCGATCAGGCGCCTTCGATGCATTACTCCTTGCCAGCGGGCGCGGCTCCCGCCGCGCCGCCCTGACCGGCAGCCTCTTCCTGCAGCAGGACCTTGCGGCTCAGGCGAATCTTGCCCGTCGGGTCGATGGCGATGACCTTGACGAGGATCTGCTGGCCTTCCTTCAGCTCATCCCGCACGTCCTTCACGCGGTGGTTCGCGATCTCCGAGACGTGGAGCAGGCCATCGGTGCCAGCCATGATCTCGACGAACGCGCCGAAATCCGTGATGCGCTGCACCTTGCCCATGTAGGTCTTGTTGAGCTCGGGCGTGGCCGTCAGTTCCTGAATGATCCCGATCTCGCGGACGCCAGGTCCGCGAGTGTCTTGCCGCCAACGGTGACCGCCCATATACTGCGGGCGCCTGCCGCGTATCGGACCATGCCGATCGGCCGAATAGTCGTTGGGCCGACACGATGAGGGATCGACATGAAGTTGCATGGCGATGGTCGTCACATGACTCGCACTCGACGACAATCCGCGACACTGGCAATCGCGTTCGTCCTCTCGGCGCTTCCGGTTCAACGACCTGTTCTTGGACAGGGCGTTCAAGGTGGACAGCACTGGGTCGGTACATGGTTCGCTTCTTCTACGGCTCGCGTCGACCAACCCGCGACACAGGTTCAGGCCACGCGTTCAACCGCCACTGGGCAAGTCCTCGTGACTCCTCCTGCGGTGCTGACCGTCGCGCCTCACCAGGAGTTGACCATCGGTGGCCAGTCACCGCTGCACTTCAACAATCAGACGCTCAGGCAGATTGCCCATATCACGCTCGGCGGCTCCAGGTTTCGGGTGGTTCTCTCGAATACATTCGGCACGGTTCCACTGACGATTGGCGCGGCACAGGTCGCGCTCAGGGACAAGGATGCCGCCATCGTCTCTCAGTCCAATCGCGCCCTGACATTCGGTGGCGCGGCCCGGACAACCGTGCCGGCCGGCGCGATCCTCGTCAGCGACCCCGTCGATCTCGTGGCGCCCGATTTTGCGGATCTCGCGATCGACTTGTACCTGCCCGAAGACACGGCCGCGATGAAGTCCCCGATCACGACCCATCCGGCGTCGTGGCAGACCAGCTATGTTTCGCCGCCTGGAAACCATGCGGGTGCCCTCAGCATGCCCGTGCAGACGACGACGGCCTATCGCCGTGGCGACGGGCTGCCCAGCGCGACTTGGTTCTTCCTGGGTCGCGTCGAAGTCATGGCGCCCGAGCAGACAGGAGCGATCGTCGCGATCGGAGACTCGATTACCGACGGGACGGCCTCAACGATCGACGCGAACAACCGATGGCCAGACCATTTCGCCAGGCGCCTTGCGAATGCGGGGCTGCGGATGGCCGTCCTCAACGCCGGCATCGGTGGCAACCGCGTGCTGAACGACGGTGTCGGCCCTGGCGCGCTCGCGCGATTCGATCGCGACGTCATCGCGCAACCAGGTGTGACACACGTCATCGTCCTCGAAGGAATCAATGATATTGGGCAGGGGCGTCAGAACGCCTTGCCCAGCGCGGCCGATCTCATCGGAGCGCACAGACAGATGATAGAGCGCGCGCATTCGCGGGGAATCAGGATCTACGGGGCGACACTCACGCCATTTGAGGGGGCCAATTACTGGACGCCCGAGGGAGAAGCCAAGCGCCAGACGCTCAACGAGTGGATTCGAACCAGCAGGGCGTATGACGCAGTCTTCGACTTCGATGCGGCCGTCCGCGACCCTAATCACCCGACGAAGACCCTCGCCAAATACGATCCAGGAGACCACCTTCACTTGAACGCGGCGGGCTACCAGGCGGTGGCGAATACCATCGACCTCACCCTGTTTCGGGTTCGGTAGACGGCCTGACTCGGGCTTGCCTCCGACGGCGGTGCATGTAAGCATTTGGTGCCGCCGCGGCTGAAACGCGGACGTTGGGCTGACGCACGCCACGCTGTCGCGTCGTGTGCCCACGTCAGACACGGAAAGGGGTTTGCGATGACGACGGTAGTGTCCCGGTTACTGAGTCGCTACGAGAGGGGCACAGTGACTCGACGAGAACTGATCGCAGCCCTTGCCGCACTGGTAGCCGGCGCGCCAACCGAAGCCGCAGCCGGCGTCACGGTGAGTCGTATCGACCACATCTCACTCCAGGTCAGTGACCTCCAGCGGTCCCGCGAATTCTACGCAAAGGTGTTCACGGCATCGGTGAATCAAAACCCAAGACCTGACAATGAGGTGCGGTTGGACCTTGGCGGTAATGCGAACCTGGTCCTTCGCCGCGCCGGCGAGCCAGGACAGGTGAACCACCTTGGCGTGAGGGTTGAGGGGTTCGAACGGGCGTCCCTTGTGCAGCAACTACGAGGTGCCGGAATTGCGCCGGTTGATGAGCCAAACGTTCCTGGAACTGTGGGCTTCCACGTCGTCGACCCCGATGGCTTCAAGGTTCAGTTGCTATAAGGCGCCGCCCGGCAGGCCCCTGCGCCTGACGGCAATCGTCGCTCTGCTGCTCTGGGCGGTCGTTCAACCAAATGCCCAGGTCCCATCGCCGAGGACGCTGTCGATCTACGTCATCGATGTAGAAGGCGGGAATGCCACGCTGTTTGTGTCACCCACCGGCGAGTCGCTTCTGATCGACACGGGGAACGGAGGCACGGCCGGCGCCCGCGATGCGCTTCGCATCCTCGATGCCGCCAAAGACGCAGGCGTCAAGCGGATCGACCACCTAATCCTGACGCATTATCATGCGGACCATTTCGGCGGGCTCACCGAGTTGGCCGCACGGATGCCCATCCAGCACTTCATCGACCATGGCGTCAACGCCGAAGCGACCGCCGCGACCGAGACGTTCTTACCAGCGTACGCTGCGTTGCACGCCAAGGCACAACGAACGGTCGCGCTTCCCGGCGACCGCATCCCGGTTGAAGGCCTGGACGTCCGGGTCGTCATGTCGGCGGGACAGGCCATGCGCACGTCGCTCCCGGGTGTCGGGAAACCGAATCCCTACTGCGCCGAGTACACCGCGAAGACCGCCGATGCCAGCGAGAATGCCCAGTCGGTCGGGACCTCCATCAGGTTTGGACGATTTCATGCGTTGTTCCTGGGAGACTTGACCTGGAACAAGGAGTTCGAGCTGATGTGTCCCGAGAACCGTGTCGGTGATGTGGACGTGTTCATCATGTCCCAGCACGGGAACGTGTTGTCCAACGGTCCGGTACTCGTGCATGCCATCGCCCCGCGTGTGGCGCTCATGAGTACTGGCACCCGCAAAGGAGGGCACCCTGGGGCGATGCAGGTACTGCACACGGCCCCTCGATTCGAGGACCTGTGGCAGACGCACTTCTCCCTGTTGAGCGGGCAGGAGTACACCGTCCCCGGAATGTTCATCGCAAACGCGGCCGACGATCAGCTGCCGGTGGTGCCGATTGCCCCAATGCCGTTAGGGGACAACATGCCACCCCCGCCGGCTCACAACGGGCCGGCGTATTGGATCAAGGTGTCCGCTCGAGAGGATGGCACGTTTGTGGTGACCAACGCCCGTAACAGCTTTTCCAAGACGTACGGCGCGGGTTCCAGCAATTCGGCCCGGTGACTCCGGGGAGCGGTTCTCTCGTAGCGCGAACGGCTACTTCGGACGCACGACGAGCTGGCCGCGCATCTGGTCGTGGCCAGGCTCGCTGGTCAGATTGCAGTAGAAGGGAAACGTGCCGACGCGGTCGGCGCGGAATTCAACCACCGTGCGTCCCTTCGCGGCCACTCGCCTGGCGATCCGGTACTCGTCGACGTTGAAGCTGTGCGGAAGGTCGTCGCTGATGATGGTGACGCGAACGAGGTCGTCCTGGACGACCTCGAGTCGGTCGGGTGTGAAGCGGAAATCCTTGACGGTGACGGTGAGTTCCCGCCGGCTCGGCGCCTGATCCTGCGCCCTGAGCGTGTCGAAGGGGGCCTGATCGCCACGCTGCCAGCGAACAGCAGCAGGGCGATCAGGCGCCTTCGATGCATTACTCCTTGCCAGCGGGCGCGGCTCCCGCCGCGCCGCCCTGACCGGCAGCCTCTTCCTGCAGCAGGACCTTGC
>JBEBGV010000156.1:0-4879 GCA_040081265.1 Vicinamibacterales bacterium | reverse complement strand
GGTGGGCTCCATGCGAGCGGTGATTCACGTCAGCGGTACCGTTGTTCCGGCGGACGGCGCCGAGTTTCTGGCCGTCGCTCCCGAGCCCGCGCGCGTCATCGACGTCACGAAGAACCAGGGAGATGCCGTGGCGGCCGGCGAGGTGGTCGTCCGCTTCGAGTTGCCAGGCGCCACGCAGGAGGTCGCACGACAGCAGGCCGACCTGGCCCGTGCTCAGGCAGAACTGGAAAACGTGCGCGTGACCCGAGACCGGGTGGCCGACTTCGTGACGCGAGGGTTGGTGGCCCGCAACGACCTCAATCAGGCCGACCGCGATCTGGCCGACGCACAGGCAGCGGTCACCGGCTCGGCCGCCGCGCTCAGGCGTGCGCAGGACGCGCTCGCACGGGCGTCAGTTCGCACGCCCTTCGCCGGCATCGTCGCCAACCGCCTGCACAACCCCGGTGACATCGCCCAGGGAGTGGTGACCGACCCTGTCCTGCGCGTGGTGGATCCAGCCCGGCTCGAGGTGCTCGCGTCGGTCCCCGGCGCCGACGCGTCGAGGGTGCTGCCTGGTGCGCCAGCCCGTCTCGCCGGAACAGTGGACGGTCAACCGGTGCAGCTGTCTGTCGCGGGGCGCGCGACTGGTCAGCCTGATGGTGCTGGCAACCTGCGAGTCCGCCTGACATTCGTCACACCGACCCAGATCATGGTGGACTCGGTGGTGGAGCTCGACATCGACGCAGAAGAGCGAACCAACGTCGTCTTCGTGCCGGCATCCGCGCTCGTCTCAACCGGCAAGGACGCGGCCCTGTTCGTCGTCATGGGGGATCAGGCCCGGCGTCGGGCGGTGGTGACAGGCGTGACCACGGACCGTGGCGTCGAGATTACGGCTGGCCTGAATGCCGGTGAGCTGGTGATCACGCGCGGGCAGGACAACGTGACCGATGGCGCCAGGATCAGCGCCGAAGTCGTGCGCTAGGGCGATCCGCTCAGGCGGCTTTGGCGGTCTGCGCCAGCTCGCGGGCCCACTTCAGCGAGTCCGCATATGCCACCGGAAGCTGATCCGCCGAGAATCCCGCCAGCTGCGCCAGACGGGTGGCTTCGTCCCACAGTCCCCGCTCGTAGGCAATCACGGTGTCGAGCACGAAGCGCGCGAGGTTCTCTTCGCCCATCAGCGCCTTGTGGACGGTTTCCGACAGAGGAAGTTCGCTGAGTGCCTCCTCCATCGGCTTCTGCAGAATCACGTCGAGCAGCGAGCACATGCCCAGCAGGAAGTACTCCGATGCCTCCTCGCGGCTCATCAGCGTCTGGGCAATGAGCTCGCAGGAACGCGCACGAATGATCGCCACGTTGACCAGCTCTGAACTGGACCCCTCGTTGAGCCCGGCCAACGCCCATACCGATGCCCACTTCCGGATCTGGTCGAGGCCGAGAAGCACCACCGCCTGGCGAATCGACTGAATCTGACGCTGGATTCCGTAGGCCGCCGAGTTGACACATCGCAACACCTTGTAGATGAGCGACGCGTCGTGCTTGATCAGTTCCTCGATCTGGCTGACCGTGACGTTTTCGGAGTTGAGGGCCGTCAGCAGCTGCGCGTACGCCAGACGACGTGCAGAAAGGGCGCCGGTCTTAAACGTCGTCGGCTTGCAGAAGAAGAAGCCCTGAAAGAGGTGATACCCGCCCCCGCGCACCTCGTCGTACAGCTCGGCCGACTCCACGTTGGTCGCCACGAGCGATGTGCTGTTCGGCACGAGCCTGCGGATGGCCTGACAGGTGGCGGTGCTCGTGGACAGCGCGTCGACCTTCACGAAGTTCGTGTAGGGCAACAGCGCACTGGCGGGGCTGTCAGGCACGAAGTCTTCGAGCGCGAGCGAGTAGCCCCTGGCCCGCAGGCCCTTGCACGCAGCGATCAGGTCGGCATCCACATCCGTGCCGGCAATGACCTCGAGCACCACCGCCTTGGCCGGCAATAGTGAAGCGACGTTGCCGAGCAAGTGCCCCCGGCTCATGTTCATGAACGCGCGGCGACCATTGGTCAGCGTCTCGAGCCCGACCGCCAGCACCGCATCACTGAGGACCCGCGCGGCCGCCAGGTCCCGTTCCTCGGCCGTGGCCGCAATCTCTGCGCCGCTGCGGTACAGCAGTTCGTAGGCAAACACCTGACCGTTCGGACTCAGGATCGGCTGCCGCGCCACACAGAGGCCTTCGCGGGAGTCGCTATTGAGGAGGGGTGTGTTCACAAGGCTGCCAGTCGACTTCCAGTTAATCGTCAGCCTGCCGGTCAGCTTGAGGTGCAGGACCGCGCAGAACGGCCGGCACTCACCGACGTCGAGATGCCTTGAGGTCGTGGACATCCTCGGGTGCGTCCGTTGGCCGGGACAAGTCCTCAGCGCCCCCGTCGCCCGGCACCACGACAAAATCTGCCATCTCCCAGGTGAACGCCAGCTGCTTCCGCCTCTCTTCACCCGCCGGGTGGCCCTCGGTCGGGTTGTCGGCGCCAGCGGTGCGATCATCACGACGACGGTCCCAGGTGACGACCACGGGCATGTTCTCCGTGTCTTTCTTGAGCTTGTGGAACCGGCGCAGCGCACCGCGTCTGACGACGAGCGTAATCGGCGAGTCCGGCTTCTTCGATGTCACATCCGGGATCATCGACCGCCCAGGCACGCGCTTAAGGTACTCTCAGTGTTTACCCGAGATGGCCAGACTTTTCTTCGATTGGCGTCGTGTGCTGGTCTACAGCCACCGCTGGCTCGGCATCGCCGGCTGCCTTCTCTTCATCGCCTGGTTTGTGTCCGGCGTGGTGATGATGTACGCGCGGATGCCAAGCCTCTCGGCAGAAGAGCGCTTGATGCGCATTCCAGCGCTCGACCTGTCGACCGCGCGCGTCGAACCGTCGGCCGCCCTGGCGACAACAGGACTGGCGCCACGGACAGCGCGGATGGCCATGCTTGGCGATCGACCGGTGTATCAGTTCAGCGCCGGTGCAAACTGGGCCACGGTCTATGCCGACACCGGCGAGCAAGTCACCGAGTTGAGCCAGGCCGACACGCTCACACTCGCTCGCGCCTTCGTGCCCGAGCACGCCGCCACCATCCACCTCAACGCCACCCTTCTCGACTCGGATCAGTGGACACTCAGCAGTGCGCTGCGGCCCCTCATGCCGCTGCACCGCTTCTCTCTCGGCGATGCCGCCGGAACCGACCTCTACATCTCGGCGCTCACGGGCGAGGCGGTCATGAAGACCACGCGACGCGAGCGCGTGTGGGGATACCTTGGCGCTGTACTCCACTGGCTCTATTTCACGCCCTTCAGGCGTGACACCGCCCTCTGGGTCAACACCATCGTCTACCTCTCGATCGCGGGCAGCCTGATGTGCCTCTCGGGCATCGTCTGGGGTCTCTGGCGCTTCTCGCCGTCATCGCGATTCCGGCTCAAGCGGGTCCCGGCGCGCTCTCCGTACGCCGGCATGATGAAGTGGCACCACTACGCCGGCCTGATTTTTGGCCTCACGACCTTCACCTGGATTTTCAGCGGGCTGATGTCGATGACGCCGTGGGACTGGAGCCCTGGCAATGCACCCACACGCGCCCAGCGTGAGGTGGTGTCAGGCGGCCCGTTCGGCCTCGACGGCCTGACGCTCGACGGCATCCGCCGCGGAGTCGGGCAGATCACGGCGGAATTCGCCCCGAAGGAAGTGGAGGTCGTGCAGTTCAGAGGCGAACGGTTCCTGCTGGCGTACAGGGCTCCACTGTCAGCTGAAGAAATCCGATGGGGGAATACCGACCTGCCGGCGTTTGTCGCCCCGCAAACCCTCGAGCATCGCTTCGTCTCCCTGAGTGCAGAACCCGGAGAGCCCTTCACACGATTCAAGGGCGACGAGTTCCTGGTCCTGGCAAGCGATGTGATGCCCGGTGTCACCGTGACCGATGCCCGCTGGCTCGAGGACTACGATTCGTACTACTACAGCCGATCGGGCGCCCTGTCCCTGCCCGTACTACGCGTTCAGTACGACGATCCCGTTCAGACCTGGCTGTACTTCGATCCGTTCCGCGGCGCCGTCGTCCAGAAGGAGGAGCGGCTCAGCCGCCTGGAACGCTGGCTGTATCACGGCCTCCACAGCCTCGACTTTCCGTTCCTGTACTATCGCCGTCCCTTGTGGGACGTCGTGCTCATCCTCCTGAGCATCGGCGGCATCGTGTCGAGCGCCACCACCGTCCTTCCTGCCGTGCGTCGCCTGAGGGGACACCTGCGTCGCCTCAACGGTCGTCGTCCAGGTGCCGCCGACACGCCGGCCTCCAGGTAGGTTTCATGCTGTCCTCGTCGAGAATCATTCGCCAGCGCATTGCCATCGCGCTCATCGTGGCCGTCGGCCTCGGCGTGCTCGTGCTTGTCGCCCCGTATCTCGGGAGCCTCCTGCTGGGCCTGGTCCTCAACGTCCTGGCGGCACCGGTGTATGGACGCCTGATCAGGCACGTGTCCGCGGGCGTCGCGTCGGCCATCGTCATCATCGGCATCATCGTTCTGCTGGTCGCGCCGTCGGTGTGGCTGATCAGCGTGGTCATTGCGCAGTTGCCAGGCGCCGTCAGGAGCGTGCAGGACACGGGGGTGCTGACCTCCCTCAACACCCTTCGCATCGGCCCCATCGATGTCGGCGCCCGAATCGGGGAGCTTGGAGGCGCTGCCGCGGGATGGGTGGCCGGTCAGGCAACCGCCATCCTCGGTGGTGCCGCATCGACCATCCTCGATCTGATCATCTCGCTCTTTGCGGTCTACTACCTCCTGAACTCAGGGGGTCGTGTCTGGCAGACAGTGCGGCCGTTCATTCCGTTTTCAGACGCACATGCCGACGAACTGCTCACGCAGTTTCAGTCTGCCACTCGCAGTACCCTGC
>JBEBGV010000155.1:0-4946 GCA_040081265.1 Vicinamibacterales bacterium | reverse complement strand
TCGCTGTAGTACTCCTTCATGGAGAGCGCTAGCAGCTGAGGAATACCCGTCAGGATCAACACGACGAAACCACTGATGAGCCACGGGTGCGCATCACGAGACACCTGCGCCAGCGGCCGGTTCGTGAGCCCCTGGCCCAAGAGCCGCAGGTCCACGACCAGCATTGCGCCGGCAAACAGCGCCAAGGCGCTCAGGTGCGTCACTTGGAGGATCGGGTTGTACCAGGCCCCACTCTGGATCGTGTGACTGATACTGAGCTGCTCCATCCACTTGAAAAACGGCAGAAACGACATTATCGGTTCGTCCCCTTCACGAGAGCTTCAACGCGACCCACCAGGCTGGCACCAGCCCGCTGTAGGCAATCATCCGACCAGTAACGATGATCGCCACCCACAAACCGAGCGACAAAAATCCTGCGAGCCTGGCCCCAAACGGCGGCGCCGGGTCACGGTCCCACGTGGTCACCGAGCGATATGTGGTCTGATGAAATATGACGGCGTTCACCAGCGCCAGCAGCAGCAACAGGTTCTTCAGCCAGAAGAAAAAATTACCGTAGAACCGCATCGGATCGCTGTAGACGAGCGCGATGCCGGTGGAAAAACTCACCGCCACGCCAATCATCTGCCACGGGAACAGACGTTTTTGCAGATCAGTGCACGAGGTGCTCAAGTTTCCGAGACCCGCCAGCCGCAGGTCCATCATGGCGATCAGGCCGCCAAACAAGCACATGCCGAGCACATGGGCCGTGAGAAGGGTTGGGTAGCCGTAAACGGACTCGCGAATCGCGACACTCGACGGCTGATTGGCGACCGCTTCAAATAAGGCGCGTAGCAACGTTGCCGACTCCTGGAATGGAATTCGATATGGCGAATACGACCCTTACGGGATGCATCGTGGAGTCTTGTCGCGATAGGCGGTGTGGCAGTTCTCGCACGCGCCGGCGACATCGTTGGTCTTGTCTTGCGCCAATTCAAGATTCTTCGAGCGGGCCGCCGCGGCCATCGCCTGCGACGCGGTCACGAGTTCCTTGGTGAACTGCTGCCAGTCGGCTCGAGCGGTTGGCGCCGGCTTTCCGTTCTCGCACTTGCGCCCCGCGATCGAAAGCAGAGTCGCGCTCTCGGCCAGCGCCAGCGCACTATTCTCGACCACCTGCCAGCCGGTATAGATGTTGGAGAACGTTGCGGTCACGGTACCGCTCTTATCCTCCGCCTTGGGCTTGGCCGGATCGTGCTGCTGGACGTCGAAGAGAATATTTGCGTTCGGGAAGAAGATTCCGCGCATCAACTGAGCGAGGGTTCCGTACGGCTGAGGCGCCGGCGCCTGTGCCGACGCGACGTTGACCATGAACAACAACCCGACCATGACGCTGACCGTTCTTCGCATGTGCCCTCCTGGTGAGACTCGTAATTGCGCCTACGGCGTATCCAAAAGGACCACCTCGGCTCCGGACATTCCCTGGCCATTAGCCTCCCGCCGGCAGCAATCTCTCCATGTTACGGAACCGCGAGAAAGGCCAACGATAGAACGCCCGAGTGCGTCGAAACTATACACCGCAACCGTACGCACCGCAACCGTTGCACACCGCACTTCTGTCGGGTCGCCGATGTCTGTGTGGACGAGCGGCGTTGTCTATCTGTCGCGCGCAAGACGCATGCAGGCGGTGTCATGCCCACGTGATCAAATCCCGCTGACAGTTTGTTTAGGTAGGCTGCGGCCTGTGCGGCCTGCACCGCCCGTCCGCCTCGGGCCGGCTCTGCCCAGCCGCCGACGACGGTCGGGGCGAAGTCAGGTTTCCCTGAGACGCCCGTGCCCCCGGGCGGCGTGAGTGACAGTCGCGTCAGGGACGACCGATAGTGCACAATCTAGGTGCGTTCATGAAGGTCCAGGCATACCATGTCACACGCCCACGAGCACGGTGGGTGGCGCGAGTGCTGGGGCGTGGGCAATTGATCCCCGATATTGAACAGTTGATGGACCGTCTGACAGGTGCAGCCATTTCGGCACGTTCGAGGAGAGAGACACTATGGAAACATTGAAGGCAACACCACGGCCCGGCAGCCGACGAGGGGTCACGATGCTCGTGACCGCGTTCGTGCTGGTTATCACCGGAGCCGTGTTGGGTACGCGTCCCGGTACGGTCACGGCGCAGTCGGGCGGCGAGCTCCAGAGCACTGGAATCGTCACGGGCAGTGTGACCGCTGCCAAACCGTTCAAAGCGGCGCATGTGTACCTGCGAGGCCAGGACAAGCGGCACATGATGTACATGGTCTACACGCAGGCCGGCGCATTCAAAGCGGTGGCTGTGCTTCCGGGGACCTATGAGCTGGTCGTCAAGGGCCGTGGGCTCGAATCGGATCCGCAGTCGGTCACGGTGAAGGCGGGCACCAATCCCGCTCTCACGGTGCGCATGCACGACTCGAAGGATCCGAACGCGTATCCGACTTCTGTGGATCCCGCTGAGGCGCGGGCTGGAAACGGCGTGCTGCCACCCAAGAAGGAGATCCTTTACGCCAGCTACGATGAGATCTACCCGCCTGGCCCCGGGCGCGACGCGATCGAGCGGGTCTGCATGCAGTGCCATGGTGAGAACTTCTTCCCCTCGAGTCCGCGCAGCCCGCAGGGCTGGAAGTTTGGCCTCGACAAGATGATGGGGGTGAACCTGCCCACGCGTGACCGCGGCAGCCTCGGTGAAGGCGTGCTGTCGGGCAACGCGAGCGCCTTCGGGTTTGGCCTCCAGGACCGCAAGGACGTGCTCGAGTACCTCACGAAGAACTTCGGCCTCACCTCGAAACCCCGAGCCGTGAAGACCGACGTGGAGATGCCGCTCGACGAGGCGCTGCTCGGCAAGGCGCAGTACATCGAGTACTACTCAGTCGCGGAAGGGAAAGAAGCCGGAACGCGCCCATCGGCCTCTACGGCCAACGATTCGGAGAACGACTCATCAGGCGTCGCCGGGGTCCGCATCATCATGCAGGTCACGACCGATGCGCAGGGCAATCGCTGGGGCGTCGACCGCAGTGTGCCAAGCCAACTCGTACGGCTCGATCCTCGCACCGGCGAGCAGAAGTCGTGGGTGCTGCCGGATACCCGCGCCGGCGTCCATGACATGACGCAGGACCGGGAGGGACGCATCTGGGTGTTGGAGTTCGACAGGACGGAGGACGGGTCCATCGACAGCAGCGGCGCCGGATCGGAGCTGGCGCCACGGCTGCTAGGCTTCAACCCGAAGACCGAAAAGTGGGAGCACGTGGTTGACCCAGATCCTACGAACGTGATCCGCGCAAAGCGCAAGGGCGCGATGATGGGCGGGCTCGTCGACTCGAAGGGCAAGATCTGGATTCACTGGATGCTGAATGGCGCCATCAGCAGCTACGATCCGACGACGAAGAAGACGGCGACGTACCTGGTCCCGACCCACGGCGCGACGCCGTACGGCGCGTGCATCGATGCCTCGGACAACATCTGGGTGGCTGAATGGAACGCCGGCAAGCTGGCCCGGTTCGATCAGGCCACTGGTGCGTGGACCGAGTTCGTCTCGCCGATTTTCCCGGCGAACTTCCGGCGCGGTCCGGAAGCCGATGCCCAGGGCAATATCTGGGTGGGCATTTGGGCCGCCGGCAAGCGTCCGGGTCAGGTCGCCAAGCTCGATCCCAAGACGGGCCGCTGGCAGATGTGGGCGATTCCACACCGCGGCGCCCAGCCCTACGAGACCTCAGTCGACCGGGACGGGAGTGTGTGGTTCCCGGACACGCACCAGCCGGATCGTCCGATGGCCAACGCGCGGTTCAATCCCAAGGACGGCACGTTCGCGTTCTACCCGCGTCCGCAGTTCCGAGCCGATTCCACGCGTCTGATGCACGCAGAGGACGGTTCGGTGCACTACACGGCGCGCTACGGCGCGGCGAAGGATCAGAGCGGGTTCGGCGTCTTGTACACAGACAAGGACAAGATCACCACGCTTGCACCGCTGATGCTGAACGGCGCACCGGGCTACGCCTTCAAGGTGGACTCGGCAAGCAAGTCGAGCCGCTAGACTACGAACCACGACTGCGGCGCGTGTGCGCCGCAGTCGTGGTTTGCCTATCTCGTCCTCTCCATCCCCCACCCCGACATCCTCAACGTCCGGCGCCGTGCCCGGCTGGCCCCACACCGTGGTCTATGGGGCGGCGGCGTGGTGGGGCTCCGCCTTGTCACAATCTGTTACCTAGATTTTCGACGTTCGGGAGTATAGTCGCCGCGCGCAGCAGCGTGTGGAGGTGCCATTCGATGCCGGGTGATGGCACCTGCATATGCGAGCGTTGGCAATGTCCGCTTGGGCGACACGGGTCTTTCGAGCGAAAGAGACGGTGGTGGCGCCAATCGCGGGTCACGGAGGCAACGATATCCTCCCCAGGATGTTTTTAGGAGCCTGCGCACGCCTGAAGGCAATGCTCCGGCTACACTAGACCGTTATCTCGACCGGCGTTTGATGGCCCGTCAATCAGGCGGCTTCATGGAGGACTGAAATGAGCACTTCGCGTGGATCTATTTGGTGGAGTCGGAGACGTCGAGTCGGCGGCTTGATGTCGCTTGCGGCGGCGCTGGCCTTGGCGACCGCCTACGGGCTGTTCGGCGCCCGCGGTAGCGTGGCGACCGCTCAGAATGCGGGGCCGCTGCAAGGCCTGGGATCAATCACCGGCACAGTCACGGCGCCGTCGGCGTTCAAGGCGGCGCGTGTCTACCTGCGCAACACCGACAAGAACATCATGTACATGGTGTACACGAGTGCTGGGGCGTTTCGCGCCGTCGCAATGCTGCCTGGCAACTACGAGCTCACGGTGAAGGGCCGAGGTTTGGAATCGGCTGCCCAGAAGCTCGTGGTCAAGGCGGGCGTCAATCCTGCCGTCAAGGTCGGCATGCAGGCGGCAGACAACCCAGACAAGTACCCGACGTGGGTCGATCCCTCC
>JBEBGV010000085.1:0-18400 GCA_040081265.1 Vicinamibacterales bacterium | reverse complement strand
CTGCTACTCACGCGGCCCACGACCACATAGGACACGAGGGTCACACAGCGCCAAACGCAGCGCCCGCGCCTGCTGTGGCTGAAGTCGACGGCGGGATTGTCGCGACCGTCAAGCGCTGGATAGGTATTGGCGATGTTGCCGCGTCGGCCGGCCACTCGGGGCATTCTGCACCTGATGCTCAGCCCGCCATGTCGGCGGACATGGCGCATGAGATGGGTCATGGCGGCACGGATCTGTCGGCCATGGTCCGCGACATGCGGAACCGGTTCTGGATTTGCCTGGTCTTCACCGTGCCGCTCTTCTTCTATTCACCGATGGGACTGTTTACCCCGCCCGCGCCGCCGTTTGGTCTGGGGCTCGACGTGTGGTTGTTTGGCTTCGCGTCCCTCGCCATCATCTATCCCAGCTGGCCGTTCTTCGTCTCCGCCTGGCGCGCCCTCAGAAAAGGCGTTCTGGGCATGGCAGCCCTGATCGTGTTGAGCGTAGGCACCGGGTATCTCTTTAGTGTGGGCTCGACGTTCTTCTTCACGGGGGGCGGACAGTTTTTCGAAGCCGTCGCCGTCCTGCTGGTGTTCATCCTGCTCGGCCACTGGCTGGAAATGCGCGCCCGTGCGGGCGCGTCGTCCGCCATCACGGCGCTGATGGACCTCACGCCGGCGAAAGCCTCAGTGATGCGCAATGGCGCCGAGGTCGAGGTGTCAACGGCGGAGGTGTTGGCGGGGGAGATTGTCGTGATCCGGCCAGGGGGCAAGATTCCGGTCGACGGCACCGTGGAGAGCGGCGAATCACTCGTCGATGAATCCATGCTCACCGGCGAGTCGATGCCGGTCCAGAAGGGGCCAGGCGCGACAGTCATCGGGGCGACCATCAACAAGAGCGGCAGCTTTCGCTACAAGGCGACGAAGGTCGGGGCCGACTCCGCATTGGCGCAGATCGTGAAGCTCGTGCAGGAGGCGCAGAACTCAAAGGCGCCAGCGCAACTGCTGGCCGACAAGGCTGCGCAATGGCTGGTGATCGCCGCGATCGTCATGGGCCTGGCGACCTTTGCCGTGTGGTTTTGGTGGATCGGACAGCCGCTGCTGTTCGCCGTCACGCTGACCATCACGGTCTTCGTGATCGCCTGCCCGGATGCATTGGGGCTGGCCACGCCTATGGCGGTGATGGTGGGGACGGGCCTCGGTGCGATGAACGGCATCCTCTTCAAGAACGCCTCGGCGCTCGAAGATGCTACCAAGCTCAACGTCATCGTGTTCGACAAGACCGGCACACTCACTGTCGGCCAACCGGAGGTCGTGGAGGTCGTGACGACGGGAGGGGTCACTGAGGACGTGGTACTCACCGCCGCCGCGGCGGTCGAGCAGGGATCACAGCATCCGTTGGCGCAGGCCATCCTGCGTCGGGCGGCGCACCTCACTGTGGCGGCACCGACGGGATTTGAAAGCCTCGACGGTATGGGCGCCCGGGCGGACACGGCCGACGGCACGGTATTCCTCGGCAACCGGCTCCTGATGGACACCCAGAAGCTGGCGCTTGGTCCCCTGGAGACCGACGCCACCCGGCTCCAGGCAGACGGCCGCACCGTCGTCCATGTATCCCAGGCGGCTCGGGTGATTGGTCTCATCGCCATTGCTGATGCCATCCGGCCAACGTCAAAGGCGGCGGTCGCGAAGCTGCGCGAGCGCAAGATCGAGGTCGTGATGCTGACCGGCGACAACGCCGCGACGGCGAAGCGCATCGCGACGGATCTCGGCATCGACAGCGTGCTGGCGGACGTGCTACCGGCACAGAAGGCCGACAAGATAAAGGCACTGCAAGCCACGGGGAAGAAGGTCGGGATGGTGGGCGATGGGGTGAACGACGCGCCAGCGCTGACCCAGGCCAACGTGGGGTTTGCGATTGGTGCCGGCACCGACGTCGCGATGGAAAGCGCCGATGTCGTGCTGATGAAGAGCGACCCGTACGACATCGTTGCCGCGATCGAGCTGTCGCGCGCCACGTTACGCAAGATGCACCAGAATCTGTGGTGGGCCGTTGGCTACAACGTTCTCGCGTTTCCACTCGCCGCGGGCGTCCTGTACCCGTTCGTGCTGAGCCCGGAAGTCGCCGCGTTGTCCATGTCCGGCAGCACCCTCATCGTGGCGATCAATGCGCTGATGCTGAAGCGCACCAAGCTGGCAGGGATCGGTCGGCCCGTCGAGACGGCCGCCGCGTAAGTGTTCCAGTCAGTTACAGAGAGAGGAAACACTGATGAGTTGTTGTAGCGATGTAATGACACCAATCGAAGCGACGTCGTGTTGTACGCCGCAGGATACGGCGGCACACGCGGCGCGCGCCATGCGCACGTCAGGCTGCGGCTGCGCACCGGTCGTAGAGGATACGACGCAGCGCAAGGTCGTCGGCGTCGTGACCGAACGCGACGTCTGTTGCGGCGTCGCGGCTGACGATCGCCTCGCGTCGAGCGTGCGCGTTCAGGAAATCATGCGCCCCGCGTCTGCGTGTTGTGGCGTGGATGAATCAGTGGAGGACGCGCGCCGGAAGCTCCACGCGCATCAGGCGACGAGCCTGCCTGTGGTGGATGGCGCTGGAGGCTGCTGCGGCACCGTCAGCGTTCACACGTTGGAGAAATCGTAGTGCAACGTCCCAATCCTGTTACAGCGCCGCGGGCGAAGGCCGTGTTGCCTGAGGCGCGGCGGGAAAGCCTCCCATGGTTCTAAATCGGAGGTGGACGTAGATGAGTAGACTCAAGATCGCGGCGAAGAAACACCAGATCGAGACGAGAGCGCCGACATGAACGAAATACGCTGCGATGAACGACACCAATGACAAGACGCCAAAGAGCCTGACGAACCTGTGACTCGAAAAGAAGCCGCTGACACACGTTGCTGCCAGGTACAGCACCATCACCGGCACGAGGTAGAAATGGGGGGACTCATACACGATGTGCCGGCCGACCACTTCGGCGACGAGAGGGCGGGCGACGATGCCGTACAGCAGGTACAGGCCTACCGCGATTCCGACGGCCTCGAAGGCGAAGAGGGTTCTCTTTCGCCAGCGTACGGTCTCGAGGATGCCGAGCGCGAGCGGCACGTACATCGGCCACAGCACATGTGAGAATCCCGAATACACGAACGTCATCGTCTGTTTAAGGAGCGGGGCATCGTGACTGAAGGTCAGCCAAATGACGCCTTCCGTGAGCTGCTGGACGCCGAAGAGCAGCGGCATCATGGCGAGGGGTTGCTCGGCTCTCGTTTCTGTATTTCTGAGCGCGGCGACGCCGATTGCGGAGAGGGACGTGCCGGCAATGAAGCTGGCGGAGGCTGAAAAACACATAACACGTGGTCCCTTCGTTCGTCATACAGGCATGGCGGTGTATGTTAGAGTTCCACGACCTGCCCCTGTTACGCGAGCGCCGCGCTCGTGCGCCACGTGAAGTGCTCGTACACGCCAGTCCAGTACCAGCCGAAACAAAAGCCGAACACAAGCTCTTCGAGCGGGATGCCGCCGACCAGGCCGCCGCTCAATGCCGACAGGTTCCACACCTGCGGGATATAGCCCGGTGTAAACCACACCAAGCCCAGCATGAACAGCGTGTAGAGGATCAGGAAGACGATGCCACCGACGAGTCCCTTCAGGCGCAGATCCGGACGGCAGACAGCGGAGGCGATGCCTCCGATAGCCATGCAGAGAGTGGCGGGATAGATCGGGTTCCAAGGCAGGACATATAAAACGAGAAACAAGGCAAACGGCGCCCACAGGGCCACGGAATGGAAGCGGTGCAGCGGCCGCAGCCGTTCAGCGGCGCTCACCGGACCGAAGGGCCGCTTCGTGATCGCGTTATACAGAACGGCGCCGATGCCGCCAATCGCAAAGCTGAAAATGAGGCTCTCGATGTCGAAGCCCGTGCGCCGGGCCAACTCGAACAGGCTCGGTGGATTCCAATATTCCGGCACAAAGATGGGTTCGGTCAGCCCGAACGCCGCCGTCACCAGGCTGACCCGCAACATCACCGGCCGGAAGCGCGGGTTGGTTACGTGCAACACGAGCCAGGGAAGGAGAAACCCGCTGGACCACGCGAGCCACACATAGTGATACTTCATGGCGCCGGAAGGGACCCTCAGCCGCGCGCTCTGTTGACGACCAAAGGAGCGGCAGCCTTCATAGCGGGATTTTTCCCGCGCCAGTGCAAAAACCACTGATAGCACGACGAAAGGAGATTGTATGCGCTCGGCAGGCCTGCATGAACGAGCGGGCATGTTCGTTGCTCATGCAGCACACAGGAGTTTGAACCATGCCTGAACAGATTGCGCACTCCGGAGCGTGGGCGGTGACGGCCATCATGATCGTGGTGGCATCCTGGGTCTTCTACCGATACTTGGCGCCGAAGACGTGGCGTGAGTGGGCCGGCGCAGGGCTGGTCCAGGCGTTCATCATCGCGCTGTACGCGGAGATGTATGGCTTTCCGCTCACCATTTACCTGCTGGTGCGCTGGTTCGGACTCGACCGGGCGTATGTCAACGCCAATCTCTGGTCGACGCTGCTCGGTCTCGGCGAGACGGGAATGATGATCTCGATGGTGCTCGGGTACGCGCTGCTCTTCCTCGGCATCGGACTGTTCGCGCAAGGCTGGCGCGAGCTCTACCGCGCCCACCAACAGAGGCGCTTGGTCACCGACGGTCTGTACGGCCTGGTCAGACATCCACAATATCTGGGACTGTTCATCGCGCTGTTCGGCGAGGGAGTAGTCCACTGGCCAACGCTGGTATCCGTCGGCCTGTTTCCGGTGATCGTGCTCGCCTACGTGATGCTGGCCCGCAAGGAAGAGCGCCGGGTTGTTGAAGAATTCGGCGAACAGTACCGTGCCTATCAGAGGCGGGTGCCGATGTTCATCCCCCGATGGGGTCAGTGGCGGCAACTGGTGGATCGTTCGAGTGTGTCAGACAAGGCCGAGAGACATGCGCACTGACGCGCCGCTCGTTCGGAGGCGGGGCTCATCGGTACACCAGCACGGGCGTCGTGCAGTGGGTGAGCACTTGGTGCGTGACGCTTCCCATCAACAGGCCCGTCACGCCGCGGCGGCCATGGGACGCCATGAAGATGACGTCGCACCGGTGCTTTCGTGCCGCGTCGACGATGCCCTTGTACGGCGTGTCAGCCTCGGCCAGTTCTGAGTGGAATACGACGCCAGCGGCCGTGGCCACCTTGCCGATCGCATCGAGACGTCCCTGCGCAGCCTTACGCGCCTCTCGGGCGAATTGGTCGCGCAGTGTCGGATCAATCGTGTAGCCTTCGTTGTTGATATGTGTCAGGGGATGGTCCAGGGCATGGTAGGCGGTGACCTTGGCGCCGATCTCGCGGGCGAACCGGAGGCCGGCCTTGACGGCCTTCTGGGCCGTCGGCGAGCCGTCAGTGGGAATCAGAATGTGCTTGAACATGACGTGACCTTCGCGTGGAGATCTTCCAGCCTGCCGTCAGCGATCGTAGGGCTCGGTCGTCGCCGCATCTGTTCTGTTGTGCACATCTCGAGCGGGCCTTGTCTCTAGAATGGCGGATCGGCCCATGGCCCATGTGATTCGTCCGGACTTCGGTGAAGCGCGGTTGGACGCCCTGCAACGTCATTCGTTTGAGTACTTCCTGAACGAGACCAATCCTGCCAACGGTCTCGTGGCAGACCGAACGCAGCCGGGCGCTCCATCGAGTATTGCCGCCGTCGGCTTCGCCCTGGCGGCGTATCCGGTCGGCGTCGAGCGGGGGTGGATGACACGCACCGATGCGACCACGCGCACGCTGGCGCTGTTGCGGTTCTTCTGGACCAGCCCGCAGGGCATGGCGCCCGATACGACGGGGTACAAGGGGTTCTACTACCACTTCCTCGACATGGCAACAGGAGCCCGCGCCGGCCAGTGCGAGTTGTCGACGGTCGATACCAGTTTCCTGCTGGCGGGCATGCTGGCCGCCGCGGCCTATTTCGATCAAGACAGCGAGGCCGAGCGGGAGATCCGTACGTTGAGCGACGCGCTCTACCGCCGCGTCGATTGGCCATGGGCATGCAACGGCCGAGCGACGGTCACGCATGGGTGGAAACCTGAGAGCGGCTTTCTGCCCTACCGGTGGGAGGGTTACGACGAGGCCATGGTCTTGTACATCCTTGGCCTCGGTTCGCCGACGTACCCTCTGCCCACGGAGAGCTACGCCGCGTGGACGTCCAGCTATCAGTGGAAGGACATTTACGGGTACGAATTGCTCTATGGCGGAGCGCTCTTCATTCATCAGTACTCGCACGTCTTCGTGGACTTCCGCGGGATTCAGGATGCCTTCGCGCGAGAGAAGGGCATCGACTACTGTGAAAATAGCCGCCGCGCGACTTATGTTCAGCAGGCGTACGCAATCCAGAACCCCTTGGAATTTGCGGGCTACGGCCAGCACTTCTGGGGCCTGACCGCGAGCGATGGTCCAGGCTGGACCACGCAGCGGGTACGCGGCATCGAGCGCACGTTCTTTGACTACGTCGCCCGCGGTGCGCCGTATGGCCCCGACGACGGGACCGTGGCGCCCTGGGCGGTCGTCACGTCGCTCCCCTTCGCTCCGGAGATCGTGCTGCCAACGGTGGAGCACTTTCAGGAGGTCTATCCGCAGGTGACGGGCGAATACTGCTTGCGATGTAGTTTCAATCTGACTTTTCCGCACGAAGGCGACCCACGCCTCGGCTGGACCTCGCCGTACCACTACGGGATCAACCTCGGTCCGGTCGTGTTGATGTGCGAAAACCACCGGTCGGGGCTGCCCTGGAGGCTGATACGCGAGTGCCCGTACGTCGAGACGGGATTGCGGCGTGCGGGCTTCACGAACGGCTGGCTATGACCGCGGACGGGCCCACCGAGTCACATTGCCGCACGGCGTCGTCGACCATGCGCTGCGTGCACCAATGCGCGTAGTAGCCACCGAACACGCGCCCGAGCCATCTGGCCGGCCACGACGAGGGCAAGGCGTAGTCAATGAAGACTCGAAGCAGAGAGCCATTCTCGCGAGGCGTCACGTCAAACCCCATCCGGTACGGGCCAATGACCAGAAGCCTTGGGGAGCCCACGGTCTCCCACACTTTGTGCGTTGGCGGTTCTCGCTGAGTCACCACCTCGTCCAGTGACAGCTCGAGGCCGAAGACGCGGCCGCTCACCCGAATGTGTGAACCCACGCTCTGGCCGCGGCGCTCATCGAGAATGGTCTTCATGCGGCCCCCGCCCATTCGCCACGAAGGCTGGCTCATGTGCGCTGAGAGGCGCTCGTGGTCGTCGATGTGCGCAAATACGCGCTCGGGAGAACCCGAGACCACAGCACTACTCTCATCGTGATAGGGCAGTGGGTTGAGGATCACCGGCGCGTCATCCCCTGCCCGGCCATGCGACTGTGAGCAGAAAGGCACTCTCTTCAAGTGCTTCGACATCATGAGGCAGGCCCCGATCGAGCGCGAGCAAGCCGCCGGGGCGAAGACGGTACGTCCGTCCCGCGGCCCGCACCTGGATATGGCCTGATAGTACGTGGATTGAGATTCGTCCCTCGGTCTTGTGTTCGGGAAGACTGGCCTTCGCCTGGAGCGCGATCAGCACGACACGGAGGTCGTCGTACTTGATGAGCGTTCGGGCATTCTGACCGGTGCTCCAGGTCGTCTCGGCGTGCAGGCGATGGACTTCGGCCGGCAGATCGAACTCGAGGAACGGGCCCGCCGTCGGCGGTGTGTGCGGTCGACGGTGGGGTTCGTGTTCGGGCGCGTCGGACATCAGAAGCCTCCGCGCGATTGTCAGCGCTTCGTATCGCCCGCGGGCGTCATCATCGGGCACATCGCCATCGACGCGGTCCCGGCCTGCATATGCTCCATCATGTGGGCCATCATGCCGTCCTGCATCTTCATCATGTTGTCCCGCATTGTCCGGCGCTGCGTCACCATTTCAGTGACGACGGCGGCGGTTGCTGTTGTCTTCCCCGTGCCTGAGGCGGCGTTCATTTTCACGACGAGCGCGTCGAGCCGCTGATCAGCGGCGTTCATGTCGGCCATCATTGTCGCCCGCGCGGCCATCATGGTCTTATCCTTGGCCGCCATGTCGGCTGCGGCGTGCTCGTGCTCCTGTGCCTGCGGGGCCTGCGCGGCGAGCACGGGGACCGATGACAATATGACCGCCGCACAACCTGCCACCACTACCGTTACGAAGGGGTTCATTCTCATTCTGAAGTCCTTTTGAATCGATGACTGAAACTTGAGGGTTCCACAACACTCCCGCAAAGGCTGTCTACAAGTGAACACCACTGGCGCGCCGAGCGGTGCTTCGACATGCTGGAGCGATGGAGACACGCTAGCGCGCAGCACGCGCACTGAACACGTTGTACAGCGGCACCCAGATCAGCGTGACATACCACCCATAGCCGTAGCTCTCCATCAGGCCGAGCAGAAAGCTCGACCAGCTGATCCACGTGAATCCGGGCAGCAACGCCTGCCAGCTGCGATACATGGCCATCTGGGGGAACGCGACATCGAATCCCACACACAACACGAAGGTGATGGCCAGAAACAGGCTCGTGGCGTGGCCAAACGCCAACAACGACACACCGTGCTTCATCGGCCGCCTCCCGGCGCCGAGGCGTACTGGTGTGGATTCGCGTCGAACTTGTCCAGACACGCCCGCGAACAGAGCCGATACTCACGTCCTTCGTGCATCTTTGCGTAACCTTTGCCAGACGCCACGTTCATCCCGCAGACGGGATCCGTGGTCGGGCCTTGCTCATGACCGCCGTGCCCGGTGTGTCCATCTCGGCCGCCGCCATGTCCATGAACCATGTGAGCGCCGCACCCGAAGCGCATCATGAAGTAGAACAGCGCCGCAAAGAGCAGTAGCGAGCCTAAACCTTCCATAGTCGTGGTCCTTCGTCGGCTATCGCCACCAAGACATCATGCGGCCTGTCATCATCCCGCCGTCGCCGAAGACCAGGACGAGCAAGAGGACCACGATGACTGATCCGATGACGATCACGGCTGTGTTGGTGTTGTTAGTGTTGCTGTTCATAGGTGACTCTCTTCTCAGGCAATCCGGAACCTGCAGGTGGCTGTCATACTCGTCACGCCTGTCCAGGGGCTCGTGAGCCTTCTACGCCATCTCGATCATGGGCCCGGCGCGATCGGAGCGCTGTCCCATATCGCACAAGCGGTTCATGCAGGTGCTGCCCGATGGTCGCGAAGCGACGGAATTACGTGTTGTTGACAGCACTCGGGCAGCTCACCGCGAAGCACGTCGAGGGCTCGGGCCACCTTATCGAGAAAGGCGGCCGACGAGTCGACGATGAATCGTCTGGGGTGAAGTGCCCAAGCTTGCAGGATTCGCTCGTCCATGGCAGCTGCGGCGTCGGCTGATTCGGTTCGCAGCGGATTCTGGTGGTTGTACCCGTGTTCCTGCGCCGGCGTGCGCAGATGGATCACCGCGTCGTACCGACCGAGTTCGGTCTGGACCGTGGTGCCCAGGGATGACCAGAACTCTTCCGACGAGCCAGGCCAATAGGCCAGCCCGTCGATCGTTCCCCGATCACACAGAACGACGGCGGGATTGTGACTGTCGCCAGCACTCTCCAGTTCGCGCTGGACATGGAAGATCGCCCGTTGGGCTGCCCGCCGGCACTCCGGGTCGTCCTCTCTGGGGAAGCCGCCACCGAACACCACGCTGGCGGCCTCGGGCAAGACCTTCACGTGCGCACAGAAGGACTGACGAATCATTTCGAGCATGGCAGTCTTGCCCGCGCCAGGACCACCCGTCAGGACAACGCGTCGCCGCTTATGAACGTCGGTGCACTCGCACGCCACCATGGGTCTGCTCCTTTATGCGATTGCGGGGTGCCTGGCCATCCAGTGCGTCCACGCCCCATTGTTCGATCAGTGCCAGCACACCCAGTGCGGGATCTCGGAACTGCGCATGGCGCAGAACCTCCCAGTGCTCCTTGAGGTAGGCGCGCAGAAATTGCACGACGTGTCTCATCGGGATGGTGGCCCACGGCCCCCGCCTCCGGCTGTCTGGGGTATCGCCGAAGGCGACCAGGCGTATGGCATGACCCGCAGGCGAGATCACGTGCCCCTGAGTCAATAGTTGGTGTGTGAGGGTAGTCGCGTGATCCGGCGGACAGCAACCAAAGCGGGCGAGGGCGACTTCAAGAACCGCCGGGTCAGTCATGGCTGCGTTCAGGCGCGCGGCCCCTTCCTTGACCTCGCCGACAATCATGTCCGGACGGTCGACCGGACAGTCGAGCAGCGGATCTGGTGTCAGCGCTCGACCGCCGAGGGGACGGTGCCCACGTCCGCGAACGACATCGTGACCCGCACCGGCGAACCGGAAGGCGAGGACGTCTAGGTCGGTGACTGCGCGTGCCTGCCCGCTGCGGAAGGCTTCGAGCACTGGGTACTCGACCACCGTGAAGTACCCGTTGACGTGGAGATAGGCTTGCACCAGTGCGACAGAGGTATCCATGATCGCCTTCGCTATGACGCTTCCACAGTTTGCACAGTGTGCCGCCGCCGAAGTTCACGGGAGGCTCGGGCGCGATCGCCCAAAGCAATCGTGTGCGCGCCACTGAGGCAGCACGGCGACGCGTGTTCGCACCCAGGGTGCTCGCAGAAGAAGCGAAACACCAGCTGTCTGGCCGTTTCTGGAAAGGGACCGATCGTCACCTGGAAGCGTCGGGCTCCCGCCATGACGCCCCCGACGGCCACGAGTGTCACTCCACGCTCGGGTGTGTCGTCAGTTCGGTAGGTCAGGCGTCCTGGGCAATTCGTTCGGATCGACACCTCATCGCGACGACGGATCATCGACACGGGATGCGTGAACGTCCAGACGATCGGGTGCGCCACGATGAAATCGTCCAGTGCATCGGGTGGTTCGACGTCGAGCGCCCGATACGCGCCGCGGAGGTGACCGCGGAAGAGCTTGTCAAAGGCGGCGTCGTTCCGCGACTCCTGATCGCTCCCGAACCACCAGAACCAGTCAGACCCCTCGGCAGCTAAAAGCGACTGGCGAGCGCGCTCAACCGCCGGCGCATCCGCTGTTGCGCGCGCAACGGCAGACCGCGCTAGACCGAGCAGGTTCCACGCCGTGTTCTCCTCAGGTTCACCGATCCACGTCCCGAGATCGACCCCTGGCGACGAGCCCGGCTCATCGATCCATGAGCCGGTCGCGAGGTCGTACACTCGTGTGAGCTGGGCGACTGGATGCGGCGTGATCCCGCGGGTCGGATTGCCCAAGAGGTACTCAGAGAAAGTGACGGTCTTCAGTCGCGCATCGGACGATAGCCGGCTATACAGCGCGTGCAAGAACGGCCGGCCGTCGTCCGGATAGCCGCCCCACGCGTTCTCGCCGTCCAGGACGATGGTGAGCACCTGATCGTCGCCGTCGTCGAGCCGATCGAGGAATCTGGTCTCGATCGTACGCAGGAAGTCCTGGACCGCCACCTGCGCATCCGCGTAGTGCCCGTACCGAAATCCGATGCCATCGGACAGATCGGTGTCCCGGAAGAACAGCGCTGCTGCGGTGTCGTCGTCAGATGAGCGGTACGGCTGGCACAGCACTGCGGGCTCGGACGCGCGATAGCCCCATTGCCCCGATCGTGCGAGCACACCTGCATCGGTGGCTAGCCAGTTGACGCCCTCGCGTTCCAGCATCCGGACGGCCTCCACCGACACCGCACCCTCAGCGGGCCACATGCCGGTGGGTCTTCGGCCGAAGCGAGTGAGGTAGTCGCTCGACGCGAGCTCGACGTGCGTAGTCGCATCCTCGGAGTGCGCGAACCTCGTTGGATGTGACGTGCCAGGCCGGTCGTCGTAGGCGGAATCTGTATCGATGAGGAGCGGCAGGATCGGGTGAAAAGCTGGCGTCGTGCTGACCTCGATGCGCCCGGAGTCCTGCAGCGCCCGATGAATCGGGCCGACGGCTCGCAAAAGCTTGTACTGGTCGTCTATCATGGCCAGCAGGTCGTCATGTGAGAATCCGCGCTGCTGTCGGACGAAGCGTTCGACGGTGACAGTGTCGCCGGTGATCAGCCGGACGTTGCCTGTGCGGAACTCGTGACCGAACCACGCCAGGTTGAACCACATCTGCAGGTCTCGGACGTCCTGACGCGAGAATCGGCTTCCAGCGGTCCGCTGTTCGAAGAGCTCGTGGTACCGCGGATGGACGTACACCTGGTTGTGCCAGTCGGCGTCGAAGAATGTCGACAGCACCTCCTCGACTTGCGCCCTGGTCAGCGCCTCAGCCGGGATCCGAGTGAGATCGAGCGCACGATCGGTGGCACCGTACAATACGTAATCGTCGATCTGGCGGAGCAGCACCGGCGTGAGGTTAAACGTAACGTGCATGTCGTGTTCGCCGGCCAACGCGGCCATGGAGTAGTAGTCGCGGATCGCGTGCAGGCGAACCCACGGATACTGGTAGCTGCCAACGAGGTCAGGCGCCAGCGGGTCGCGATAGAGCGGCTGATGGTGGTGCCAGAGCCAGGCGACATAGAGTGCCGGCTTCACGCAGAAGGTCACAGGATCTGCCTGGACGACTCCCTCAGACGAGGACCCATGCACGGTGTACGTAACGCGATCGCCGTCAGCGAAGGGTCCGAGGGGCGCCATCCAGTGGCTATTCACATCGCTGTTGCCCTGCCACTCGGCTCCGGCCGTTCCCTCGGTTGGACTCCCGTCCCGGGCAATCACTTGCCAGGTGACCCACACCGACTGGCCAGGACCGATGGGCCACGTACCGACAAGGATCTCGACGACCTGAGCGGGGCTCACTCGCCGCGGCGTGCGCGGTGCATCGATGGTGTCATGCCAGATGTTCATTTTCCGCCTCGCAGGGCCAGTCGTGCGGATGGCGTTGGTCGCGCCATCCAGCGACGCACAAGTTTTCCGACTTCGATCACCGTGACAGGGATGCTCGCGACCAGGAGCGTCAGCAGGCAGTCAGCCGCTGACAGCGGGCCGATCTCGAACACAGCCTGTGCGGCGGGCGTGTGGTGAATGCCGATCTGCATCAGCACGGAGAACACCACGACGCCCAGCAGGCGCATGTTCGTAAATGCTCCGACTTCCCAGAAGACCTTGGTCGTGCTCCGTGCGGCGAAGGCACGAAGCAGTTCACCGAAGACGAGCACCGAGAAGGCCAGATTACGCGCCTCGGACAGATCGCGGGCGTTCAAGGCCCAGACGAACACACCGAGCGTCGCCGTGGCTTGCAGCACGCCGGTCGTGATGATGAAGCGCCATTCCGCACGCCCCAGCATCGGTTCGTCGGGATGACGAGGGGGCCGCTGCAGGACATCGTCTTCCGGGGGATCGACGACGAGCGCCAGCGCCGGCAGGCCATCGGTGACGACGTTGATCCACAACAGATGAAGCGGCAGCAGTGGCAAGGGCAGTCCCCCGAGCGCCGCGACAAGCATCACCGTGAGTTCGGCCGTGTTGCCTGACAGCAGGTAGACAAGGGTCTTGCGAATGTTGTCAAAAATCCCGCGACCCTCGCGGATCGCGGCGACAATGCTCGCGAAGTTGTCGTCGGCCAGGACCATGTCGGACGCTTCGCGGGTGACCTCCGTGCCGGTCCGCCCCATCGCGATCCCGATGTGCGCTTCGCGCAACGCCGGAGCATCGTTGACGCCATCACCTGTCATTGCCACCACGGCACCGCGCGTCTTCCAGCCGCGCACGATGCGGATCTTGTCCTCCGGCGTGGCTCGCGCATGGACGACGTCGTCCTCCACGTCAGAGCCTGACACGATGCCGAGTTCCCGCGCGATGGCTCGGGCCGTCAGGAGATGGTCGCCCGTGATCATCACCGTCGTGATGCCTGCGGCACGCGCGGCGGCCACCGCCTCAATGGCTTCGGTTCGTGGCGGGTCAGCAATTCCAATCAGCCCGAGGAGCGTCCCTCGGATGTCTGGACCGGCGGGTGCCACCGCGACGGCGAGGATACGCAGGCCACGCTGCGCCATCTGGGTGTTGGCCTGCGGGGCATCACCGACGCCAGCCACGCAGAGCGGCAGGACGCTCTCCACGGCGCCCTTGATATATATCTGGCCGTCGGCGCGCTCGATCGACATACGCTTCAGCACCGAGTCAAACGGCACCTCCGCGATACGCCGGTTCGTGCGTTCGATCTCGTCGCGGCGAATGCCACGCTCCGCACCCGCCATCAGAATCGCTAGTTCGGTGGGATCGCCGACGCCCGTGTGACCGTCGGGACCAATCTCGGCATCGCAGCAAGCCGCCGCAGCGTGCAGCAGTTGCGTGTGGTCACGGCCCCAGAGCTCGCGCACCTGCATGACGCCGGTCGTCAGTGTGCCCGTCTTGTCTGTGCAGATCACGGTGGCGCAGCCGAGCGTCTCCACAGCCGGCAACCTCCTGATGAGCACGTGGCGCGCCGCCATCCGCTGCACGCCGACGGCGAGTGCGATCGTGACGACGGCCGGCAGGCCTTCCGGGACCGCCGCGACGGCCAGTGAGACCGCCGCCATGAACACTTGCAGAAGTGGCCACCCGCGGAGCAGCCCGGCCAGGGCAACAACAGCCACGATGCCGCCGCAGATGTACAGGAGGGTCTGACTAACTCGCGCAAGTCGCCGCTGAAGCGGGGTGACGGCCTCCTCCGCGGTCGAGAGCAGGTGGGCGATTCTGCCGAGCTCGGTCTGCATCCCGATCGCGACGACTTCCGCGAGTCCGGTCCCCGTTGCGACGGAGGTGCCCATGAACACGAAGTCATGACGCTCGGCCAGTGGGGTGTCTGGGCCCGTCGGCGTCGTTGTCTTTTCGACCGGTGTGCTTTCGCCAGTTAACGGCGCTTCATTGGTGGTCAGTGCGTGAGCCGTGCGCAGTCGCGCGTCTGCGGCGGCAACGTCGCCAGCCTCGAGCACGAGGACATCACCCGGCACTATTGCCTTGGCGGGCATCAGGACGCTGTGGCCGTCCCGCATGACCCTGGCGCGTGGCGACGTCATCGAGCGCAGCGCCATCACCGCACGCTCCGCCCGGTGTTCCTGAAAGAACCCGATGACCGCATTGATGATCACGATCGCGCCGATCGCGATGGCATCGAGCCATTCCCCAAGGGCCGCGGACAGCGCGCTCGCGATGAGGAGCAGCCAGATGACGGGGCTTGCAAACTGACGGGCCAGAAGCGTTAGTGCACTGGTCGCCTGCTCGCGACGAATCTCGTTCGGACCGAATTCGGTCTGTCGGCGCTGCGCCTCGGCCGACGAAAGCCCGGTCGCGGCCGGGGCTGCCGTGCTAGTGTCTGCGTCCGGCATGACGGGCGTCGGTCGCGTCACGCGGCACCTTCCGGTGTCGGTGCGGCATCGTGCGGGAGCGATACCGCCATGGATACGCCCACCTGGTGCCGGCGCCACATGGCGTACGCGGCGGGGAGGACCAGCAGGGTCAGCAGCATGCACGACCAGAGTCCGCCGACAACCGGTGCCGCGGTTCTCGCCGACACGTCCGCGCCGACACCGGATTCCCAGAGCAATGGCATCAAACCGAGCACCGTCGTGGCGACGGTCATGATCAGTGGACGCACGCGCGCCGCTGCACCCTCCACCACGGCGGCATCCACATCTTCCGGTTTCTGGATGCGTCCTTCGCGCATGTAGCGTGCGAAGGACTCGTCGAGGTACACGATCATGACAATGCCGGTTTCGGCCGCCACGCCCGCGACGGCGATGAGCCCGACCCAGACGGCCGTCGACAAGTTGTAGTGCATGAACGCCAGCAGCCAGACGCTGCCTGCCAGCGCGAACGGCAGGCTGGACAACACCAGGAAGGTTTGTGGCCAGCCGCGCATCGAGAGGTAGAGCAGCGCGACGACGAGGACCAGCGTGAGCGGAATGACGTAGCGGAGACGGGCTTCCATCTCCGCGAGGAATTCATACTGGCCGGTCCACTGCAGGCGGTACCCCGCCGGCAGGGCGAGCTGCGACGCGACTACGGCCTTCGCATCATCGACCCAGCCGCCGAGGTCGCGTTGGGTCTGGTCGATGTCGGCGAACACGTACCCGACCAGGACACCGTTCTCGTCCTTGATCATCGGCGGACCGGTCGTGACACGCACGTCGGCGAGTTGGCCAAGTGGCACGGCCGCACCCGGTTGGCGTCCTTGCTCCATGAAGTCCGGCGAGCTGGAAAAGCCGCCCATCGGCGGCGCAGCGAGGCTCGCGGACGTGCCGCCGGACGCGGCCGACTGTCCGCCGCCGCCTCCCATGGATCCCATGCCGCCGCCGCTACCGCTGCCGCTGCCGCGGGATGTAACCATGCCGGCCGCCTGGGCGCCAGTCCCGGCTCCTGTATTGCCGCCGCCGAGATCGGTCACGCTGCCTGTGGCCTGAACCGGTACGAGAATGCGACGGAGCGCTTGCGGGTCCGATCGTTGATCGGCGGCATAGCGCAGGTTGATGGAGAAGCGGGCGCGACCGGCAATGGCCGTCGAGACCGGCATGCCGCCAACGGCCGCCTCAACGACGTCCTGGACGTCCCGAACCGTCAGGCCGTAGCGCGCGATCGCCTCGCGGTTGGGCACGATGTCGACGTACTCACGCCCGGTCTGCCGTTCGGCGAACGTGCTGCGTGTCCCTGGCACCTGGCGCAGCATGCCCTCGAGGGCGACGCTGATGCGCTCGATCTCTTGCAGGTCCTCGCCGAAGACCTTGATCCCCACCGGGGTGCGGACACCGGTGGTCAACATGTCGATGCGCGTTCGAATCGGGGGGGCGATGGCCATCTGGTAGCCGGGCATGCGGAGCGCGACATCCAGGTCACGCGACAGTTCGGCGAGGGTCCGTGGCCGCTGCTCTGGCCAGACGCGTTTGAGGGCGCGCTTGGCCCAGTCGGGCGCTGTCGTGCTGTACCAGCGGGGCGTGTAGGAGGTCGGCCAGTCAGCCCGCGGACGCAACGCGATGACCGATTCGATCATGTCCAGCTGCGCCGGATCGGTCGCCGTCTCCGCCCGCCCTGCCTTCCCGTGCACGGAGGCGATCTCCGGGAACCGCATGATGATGCGGTCCTGCGCCGTCAACGCCCGCCGGGCCTCTTCAATCGCGATGCCCGGGAACGTCGTCGGCATCACGAGGAGCGAGCCCTCATCGAGGGGCGGCATGAACTCGGAGCCGAGTCGCTGAAATGTCGGCACGGTGGCGGCCATGAGCACGACCGCTGCCGCTACCACCAGAACCCGAAACCGGACGACCAGGACCGCGATCGGCCGGTAGACGGCGCTCAGCAGCCGGCTGACCGGATTGGTTGCCTCGGTCCGGAAGCGTCCCTTCAGCAGGAGCACCATCAGCGGCGGGGCGAGCGTAATCGAGAGCATCGCGGCAGCGAACATCGCGAAGGTCTTGGTGTAAGCGAGCGGCATGAACAGGCGTCCGGCCTGGCCCGCCAACGTGAAGATGGGCAGGAAGCTGATCGTGATGAGCAGCAGCGAGAAGAAGATCGGTCGGCCGACTTCCTTACACGCATCCACGATGATTCGCTGGCGATCGGACCCTGGCTTCGCCGACGCGAGCCGCACGTGCGCGTTCTCGATCAGCACGATGACCGCATCGCCGAGCTCGCCGATGGCGATGGCGATGCCGCCTAGCGACATGATGTTGGACGACAGCCCCAAGTACCGAATCCCGATGAAGGACATCAACACGGAGAGTGGCAGCACGATCATGACGACGAGCGCCGATCGCGCGTGGAAGAGGAAGATCAGACAGATGATCGTGACGATGATCGCCTGCTGGATCAGGGTGTCGGTCAAGGTCTCGACGGATCCAAGGATCAGCTCCGAGCGGTCGTAGGTCGGGATGAGGCGGACACCGTCCGGGAGGCGCAGGGTCGCAATCTCCGCTTCAGCCGCGCGAATCACCTGCAGCGCATTGGAACCGATGCGCATGACCACGATGCCACCGACGGTTTCACCGGTGCCGTTCCAGTCGGCGGCGCCGCGTCGAATCTCCGGCCCGAAGCCGACACTCGCCACGTCCCCGAGCCGGATGGGCGTGCCGCCCGGACCGACCGTCACCACGCTCTGCTCGAGATCCTTCAGCTCCTTGACGTAGCCGCGCCCGCGCAGGACGTATTCACGACCGGCCAGTTCGAGCACGCGGGCGCCCACTTCCGCGTTGGCATCGCGGACCGATCGCGTGATGTCGGTCACCGTGAGCCCGAAGCCCACCAGCTTGTCTGGATCGACGACGATTTGGTACTGGCGCTCGAATCCCCCGAGGGAGGCGACTTCGGCCACGCCGGCAACAGCCTGCAAAGCCGGGCGGACGGTGAAGTCCTGCAAGGCGCGGAGCTCAGCCAGATCCATCCGTCCGGTGGTGTCCTTCAGCACGTACTGATACACCCAGCCCACCC
>JBEBGV010000154.1:0-5026 GCA_040081265.1 Vicinamibacterales bacterium | reverse complement strand
CTGTCACGCCTCTGCCAAACCCCCGCCGCTTCGCCGCCGCGTCCCGTCCTCGTGTCCTGACCCCGGCCCGGTGATGGTGGGTTCCTCAACCGTTGCGAAGGAACCACACATCGCGGTTCCCAGGAGGACAAAATGGCTACGACAGCAACGACCACCCCGAACCAGCCCGTCACCTACTCGCTCCTGGTCATCTTCACCGTGGACCCGTCCACCGATGAGCACCTGCACGACCAACAGGCCATCCGCGACGAGGCCGAAAGCTGGCTCGCAAGCCTCGACGCCACGGTCCACGGCGTCAACAGTCGCAAGGCCGATTGACCGCCGACGACGGGGCGCGTCCGGCGCCCCGTCATTCTTCCATTGTCGCGGCGCGCAGTCAGGCTGCAATCACTCCAGCGCCTGAATACAGGCCCGTCGCCGTGGGCGTGTCGGGGCTGCGGCCGTGCCGTGTACGAACGCCCAGAGCTCCGGCGCCACCAGTGGCTGGCGATCGCATCAGGGCGCGTGTGTCCGCAGCGGGACGTGGCGCGCGAACAGATCCTCACGTCGGCCGGAACAACGGCAACCGGGCGCAGACCGCCGAGTGAGATCGGCGCACCGCGCTGTTCATGGAGTTGACCCGCTCCCGCGACGGTCCGTGTCCTGCGGCTTGTAGCCGGAGCAGCGACGCGCGTCGTCGAGTTCATCACGAGCATCTGACGGTTGCGGCCGGCAGTCCCGCGTCGATGCCCATCGCTTCATCACGGTCGAGATCGCCGTCTCGAACTCAGGTCACGTCGCCAGCCTCCGAGTTGAAGTCGTCGGGGGTGTTCACCCACTGTTCTGCAGGACGTCCCCCTGCGTTCGTCGGATGTCGCGTCGCGCGTCGTCGCCGCCGTCAGTGCGGACGCTACGCCACGGCACCGGGAGCCGCTCAAGCGGCTGTGCCAGCACAGTGCGGCTGTCACACCGGCGCCATAGGTGTCGCAGCTCGTCGACGACGCCCGACGCTCCGTTCTCCTTGACCACGTGTTGGGGTTCCTCACTGGCACGAAGGAACCCACAGACACGCGGTTCCGAGGAGAACATCATGAGTCCGAACGCATCCGTAGTCGCCACGCAGAACGTCACCGTCAAGATCACGCCCAACGACAAGGGCAACCCTCCGGGAAAGCTGGCCGACGCCGAGATCCACTTCGTCGACGGCGTCTTCGCCGGCCTGAAGCTGATCGGCTTCGCGATCTGGGAGCGGCGCACCGGCGCCGGCCGCAACGTCACGTTCCCGGCTCGCCAGTACTCGGTGAACGGCGAGCGACGCAGCTTCGCGCTGCTTCGGCCCGTCGCCGACACGAACGCACAGGACAGAGTGCGCGACCTGATCCTCTCCGCCTACACGGAGTACGAACAGGCGGCGTGACCGACCTCAGTCGCCGGGGCGCCCTCGGGCGCTCCGGCGATTCCTGCTTGATCGCCACGGTTGGCACGAGCAGGGCACGGCGTCAGCGCGACCAAAGCCTACTTCGGCTTCGATTTCAGATTGAGACTGATCGCGTTACACGGGCAGCGCAGAGATTCCGGTGTGCCACGAGGTGTGACGTACAGCCACGATTCGCAGGCGTCGCATGTAAACGATTCGAGAAGTTCCTTGTATGCAGCGACGACGGGCTCGAAATCCTTCTTTCCGAAGTTGGCCCACTCGTTGTAGTGAACAGCCTTGTTCACTGCCCACTGCTCGACGTTCGTTGCGGCGCTCGATGTCGACAGAACAGTCTTCCGCTTCCCAGCGGCTTCCTTATCAGCATTCTTCCCCCATGACTGTGCTGCATCAGCAGCTTTGCCACAGAGGTCTTTCATGCGTTTCAAGACACTGGGCAGGAGCTCTCCGAGTTCGTAATTGCCATCGGCACGAAACTGGGGCGTCGCGCCGAGCTGGTCCGCGAGATGCCGGGACACATACTCAAGATGTCGCCGAAGAGCAGCGGCGGCGGCCTCGACCTTCCCCTTCCCGAGTGCGGCGGCGATCTCGTCCCAAATCGCCACATTCGACTCGACGAGGGGACCGGTGTCGATCGTCCAGCTGTGGAATGCGATGGATGTCTTGGCAGTGACAAGCCCTGCAGACTTCATCTGCTCCGCCCACAAGCGGTCATGCGTCGTGATGATGAACTGCGTATCGGGGAAATACGTCTTCAACAGCTTGCAAAATTGATAGCGGTGGTCCGCATCCACGGACATCACAACGTCGTCCAGAAGTGCAAACGTGAATCGATCCCCGAAGAGCCGCTTCATCAACGCGAGATAAAGACAGACGCCCATGCCGTCCTGATGGCCTTCGCTGTGATAGGCCGCGGGCGGAAACAGGCCGCGCTCATAGAAGTTGACATCAAGGCCGAGGCTGCCTTCGCTCGGGGTGAGCTTCGCGGTGAACGTGGACTCGTCCTCCCCGTTGATCGCTCGATAGAACGTGCTGAAGTCCTTTTGCACTTCGTCGTAGAGGGTGTTCAGCTCCTCCTCCAGGACGCTGCAGTAGGTGTCGTACGCCGCCTTTGCAGCATTCCACGCGATGTCCGCCGCTCTGTTCTTTCTCAGCGCCTCTCGGTAGTCGCCCAGGCGAACTTGGGCGGTTGTCAGGAATGTCTGTGCGTCGAGGGTTGCGCTCTGGTCAGGCTTAGCGTCTAGCTGCTCAGTAAAATCCTTCAGGCTGTCCGGAAGGACCTTTGGCATTTCGAGCCAGCCGCCGCCGAGACGATTCTTCAGCCCCGTGAGCCCATCGACGGTCGCGAGCCTTGTCTTCAGCGATTCCAGATCGGTCTTCCAAGTGGTCAGAAGTAGCGCGAAGGCGCTCGCGGCCTGCCCTTCCGCAACCTTCTGGACGGGCGTCAGGAGTCCGATCACCCGTACAGCCGCTGCGGCGATCGCCATACCGTTTTTCTGAAGGCGTTCCTGGAGCTTTCGGGCCTTCTCCGATTTCGCCAACTTCGATTTCAGGTGGTCGCGAAGGTGCTGCTCGTCGGTCCAGGGCGTGTCGCAAAGGGGGCACTCGGGGCCGTCGACGAGCTCAAGCCCCTTCTCAATGAACGCACGGCGCTGCAATGCGGCAAAGAGCGCCGGGTCGGCCTCCAAGCTCGCGAGATCGGCAACGATCGCTGCGGCCTCTGGCTTTGCCAGGTCCGGAAATCCCTTGGCTGCCTCGGTGAGCGCTTTGAGATCGCGGAGGGCTGATTCCTTGTTGAAGTCGGCCGGTTTCAGCGTATCGGAAAGCCCGGCGTCGAGCTTAGTGTCTGCGGTCAACGTCGTGATTTCAGGGAGATCGAGGACTTTTCGTCGCTTGTTGACAGCCGCCAGTAGGTCTTCCTGGAGTAACGTCGCGATCTGAAGGTGCAGTTGAAGGGCATTCCGGTCGGATTGCACCTTCGCTGCCGCGATCTTCTGCGCCCCCTGAAGCTTGTTCTGGGCCGCGTTAAAAAGGCTTCGGGTCTGCCCAATCTCGTCGAGTTTGAGGATCGTCTGAATCTCTTCGGAGCGCTTGGTCGGCTCTACAAGGATAAAGCGGAGAATCTCGCGTCGCGAAAGCGTAATTTCCGGATGGTCGGCTATTTCCGCGAGAGCTGCCTTCACGTCAGCGTCAGCGGGCTCGATCTTGGGAGTCTTCGGAGACGTGACCTTCCGGGTGATCGTGGCGGATTTCCCGATTCCCGTCAGAAAGACTCGCAGCGTGACGAACGCCGCATCGGGAAACTTCGTCTTGTCGACGTGAGGGCCATGTTCCGACACGGAGAGCCCTTTGGTTCCTCTTCCCGTCAGGCGCCCAATGTGGCCAGTGAGGCCGAACTCGATCGCATCGATGACACCGCTCTTGCCCGATCCATTCGGACCTGAAATGGCGAACTTTTCCTTTTGAAAATCAAGATCGAGCTTCCGAATCCCTCTCACCTCCTCGATATGGGCGGATTCAAGTTTTATCACTTGAGGTCACCGCCGGCCGGAAGCGAGAAGACCTTCACGAGGTCATCTGCCTTCAGTTTTTTAGTGTCGGCCAGTAACGTTCGAAGCTGGTCGATCTTCTCAGCGTCCAGATCCTTGGATTTCTCGAGCTTCGCAAGAAACTTGTCGGCTATCTGCTTCTGAAGAGTCGCCATGTGAACGTCCAGTCTCTGGGAGTGAATCGTAAAGCGGCGTCGCTGCTATGTTCGCCTTTGTCGCTCGCCTACGCGGAGTGCGTGAACATTTCCCACCCGCCGGGGCCGCCTGCGAGCGCTGTCGGCGTACGAGGTCCGGGGGAGCTCGACGATCGCGTCCTTCGTGAGTCGGTAGACGGGCATCCTGGCATTCTACGGGTACGTCGGCGATTCGGCCGCTCTTAACTCCGGCGATCGCTGAAACGTCCCTCCATCGTCATTTGCCTCCGACCGGTCTCTGCCGGCAACGTGATGGCGTCTGCTCTTCACGTCGGCGTTGCCCGGGTGCCAAAGGACGACGGCAGCCTGCAGCGGTCGAACCGGCTTCGCCGGCCGCGCCAGTCGGGCCTGTCACGGCCGCTGCCTCACGCTACCGTCTCACCCACGCCCCGCCTCCGAGGTGCCCTCCACCCGCGCGCTGCGGTTCCTCAAGTCGCGAAGGAACCGCAACCCGCGCACATGGAGGACACGCCAATGCAGACGGACACCATCACGCTACGAGAGCTGACGATTCGATACGCGCCGAAGACCGATGCGGAAGGGCAGCCGGTCGTGGTGGGCCGAACGCTGACGACCCCCGCGGAGTGCGGCTTAGTGCTCGTGAAGCTGCTGCAGGATCAGCCAGGCGAGGTGTTCGCGATTTTGTGCCTCTCGACCAAGCACCGCGTGATCGCGTATCACGAGGTCAGTCGCGGCGCGCTGGACGCGACGCTGGTTCATCCGCGCGAGGTGTTCAAGGCGGCACTGTTGGCGAACGCGGCGGCGATCGTGCTTTGTCACAATCATCCAAGCGGTGAGCCGGCGCCCAGTCCAGACGACCTTCAGTTGACCCGGCGGCTCGTCGGAGCCGGCGCGCTGCTCGGTGTCGA
>JBEBGV010000028.1:0-59412 GCA_040081265.1 Vicinamibacterales bacterium | reverse complement strand
GGTGTAGGCCGTGACGTTGGCCCCGACCGATGCGATGACCGCGAAGCTCCCGCCGCTCGGTGCCCGGCTGATCTCGAAGCCGGTTTCATGCGCAGACTCGTCCGTCCAGGCCAACTGCACCGAGTTGCTCGCCGACGCTGACGCGGTGAACGAGGTCGGTACTTCTGGTGGCGCCACCGGCGTGCTCACGCCGGCGACGTTCGAGTAAGCCGAGAACCCGCCCGCATTCGCCGTGCGGACGCGGTAGTTGTAGGAGGTCAGCTGCGACGTCGTCCCATCGGTGTAGCTGAACGAGTCCGCTGCGAGGACGGCGATTTCGACCCACGGACCCGCGCCAGTCTGGCGCTCGACGTGGTAGGCCGCCTCGGTGGTGGCCACGTCCGTCCAGGTCAGCTGCACCTGGTTGTAGACCGCCGCGGTGGCGGCGAGGCCGGTAGCGGCGTCAGGTGCCGCCACAGGCGTCGTGACAGCCGCTTCGTTGGAGAAGTCGGACATGCCACCCGTGTTGGCCGCGCGGACCTTATAGGCGTAGGCCGTCTCCGGCTGGGTGGTCGTGTCGGTGTAGGCCGTCGCGTTGGCCGGCGCCGTGCCGATCTCGACGAAGGCTCCGCCGTTGGCCGAGCGTTCGATGTGGAAGATCGTCTCGGTCATCGACGTGTCGGTCCACGTCAGGTTGGCCGCCACGCTCGTCGGCGCGGTGACGCCCAGGCCGGTCGGTGCCGTCGGCGGTGCCGGCGGCGTCGTGACGCTGGCCGTGGCCGAGTAGGCCGAGAAGCCACCGGCGTTGGCCGCGCGGACGCGATAGTTGTAGTCCGTGCTCTCCGTCACTGCGGTGTCGATGTAGCTGGTCGTCTCGGCCGCCAGCACCGCAATTTCAGTCCACGCGCCGGCGCCAGTCTGGCGCTCCACGTGGACCGCGGTCTCGGTCATCGAGTTGTCGCTCCAGCTCAGCTGGACCGACGTGTAGACAGATGAAGTCGCGGCGAGCGCGGTCGGGACGGCCGGCGCCGCGATCGGCGTGGTGACGCCCGCCTCGTTCGAGTAGGCCGAGGTGCCGCCGGCGTTGAACGCGCGCACACGATAGGCGTAGGTCGTCTCCGGTTCGGTCGTGGCGTCGGAGTAGGTGGTGACATCGGCGCCAACCGCGGCGATCTGGACGAACGGACCGCTGTTGACCGATCGCTCGATCCGGAAGCCTGCCTCGGTCGCAGATTCATCGACCCAGGTCAACTGGGCAGAGACCGCCGTCGGAGCGGCAACGCTCAGGGCCGACGGAGCCGCTGGCGGGGCGAGCGGCGTGGTGGCCGAGGCCACCGTGGACGGCACAGACGGGCCGCCCGCGTTGTACCCGACGACGCGATAGGTGTAGGCCGTCTCAGGCGTGAGGCCAGAGTCGCCGAACGTCGTGACGTCGGCGCCGACCGTCGCGATGTCCACGAATGGACCACCCGCCGTCGACCGTTCGATGTGGAACGAGGTCTCCGTCGCCACGTCCGACCAGGCCAGGTCGATGGTGCTGGCGGAGGTTGCGGTCGCCGACAAGCCGGTCGGTGCGGCCGGTGCCGCCACAGGCGTCGTCACCGAGGCCTCGTTCGAATTGGCCGAGGGTCCGCCGGCGTTGACCGCACGCACGCGGTAGCCGTAGGTCGTCACCGGCTGCGTCGTGGTATCGGTGTAGGCCGTGGCATTCGCCGGGGCCGTGCCAATCTCGACGAAAGCGCCGCCCTCGACCGACCGCTCGATGGTGAAGCCGGTCTCACTCGTCGATGCATCGGTCCACGTCAGCTGGGCGGCAACGCTGGTCGGCGCCACCACGCTCAGGCTCGTGGGGGCCGTCGGCGGAAGCGGCTGCGTCGTCACCGTCGCCACGTTCGAGTAGGCCGAGGGGCCACCCGCGTTCACCGCGGTCACGCGGTAGCTGTAGGCCGTTTCAGGATCGACGGCCGAATCGGTGAACACGGTCACGTTTGGACCAACCGTGCCGATCTCCGTGAACGCTCCACCCGTGGAACGCTCGATGTGGAAGGACGTCTCGGTCGTCGACGTGTCCGTCCACGACAGGTGCACCGGCCCGCTGATGGGCGCCGTCGCGGTCAGAGCCGTCGGCGCCGGAGCCGGCGTCAGCACCGAGGCTCCGTTGGCGTAGGCCGAGTTGCCGCCCACGTTCGCGGCGCGGACGCGGTAGCTGTAGGAGACCTCCGCGGTCACCGCCGTGTCGGTGTAACTGATGACGTCGGGCCCAAGAAGTGCGATTACGGTGTACGGTCCGCCGGCCACCGACCGCTCGACCTTGTATGACGCCTCGGTCGTGGCGTTGTCCGTCCAGGTCAGCAGGACTGCGCTGTTGGTCGGCGCCGTGGCGGTCAGACCGGACGGCGCAACCGGCGCCGCGATGGGCGTCGTCGCGTCGGCAAAGCCGGAGTACGCCGAGTAGCCAGACGCGTTCTGAGCACGGACCCGGTAGGTGTAACCCGTGACCGGCGCAACCGTCGTATCTACGAAGCTCGTGGCATCGGCAGTCGTGGTGCCGACCACGACGAACGCTCCGCCGCTCAGCGGCGCGCGCTCGATGTGGAATGACGTTTCCGTTGACGAGGTGTCGGTCCAGCTCACCTGGATGGAGTCACCTGTCAGCGCCGTGGCCGTCAGGCCCGACGGTGCAGAGGGCGGCGCCACTGGCGTCGTCACGTCCGCCGTGTTCGAGTACCCGGAGAACGTGCCGAACCGCACCGCGCGCACGCGGTAGGTGTAGGCCGTCGCACCCACCACCGTCGTGTCGGTGTAGTTCACGACGTCGGCGGCCACGGTTCCAATCTCGACGAAGGATCCGCCGTTCGGTGCCCGCTCGATGTGGAAGCCGGTCTCGTTGGCCGACGCGTCAGCCCACGTCAGCTGGACTGAATTGTGGACCGACGACGACGCGCTCAGACCGGTCGGAACCGCTGGAGCAACGGCGGGGGTCGTGACTGCGGCCGTACCCGAGAAGGCCGAGTGGCCCCCCGGACCCAGCGCCCGCACGCGATAGTTGTAAGAGGTCTGTTCCGAGGTGGTCGCGTCCGTGAACGTCGTGACGTTGCCGGCAACCGTGCCGACTTCCGCAAACGCTCCCGCGCCAACCGCGCGCTCGATGTGGAATGCCGTTTCGGTCGCCGAGGTATCGGTCCACGTCACCACCACGGAGTTGGCGGTGGACGCCGTCGCCGCTGTTGCCGCAGGCGCCGTCGGCGGGGTCGTCACGTCTGCCAGGTTCGAGTAGACCGAGAAGCCGCCGGCGTTGGCCGCACGAGCGCGATAGCTGTAGGCGGTTTCGGCGACCACCGCGGTATCGGTATAGGTCGTCGAGTTGGCCGCCAGCGTCGCGATTTCGACGTACGGACCTCCCGCGGTCGACTTCTCGATCCGGATGCTGAGTTCGCCCGTCGTGGCGTCCGTCCAGGTCAGCTCGACAGCGCTGAGCGTCGGGGCGCTCGCGGTCAGGCCAGACGGCGGCGCCATCGGCGTCGACACGTTGACCTGGTTGGTGAACGCCGAGTTGCCTTCGAGGTTGATGGCGCGCACGCGGTAGCTGTAGTTGGTCGAACCGGCGGCCGTCGTGTCGGCGTAGGTCGTCACGTCGGGACCCACCGTGCCCACCAGGGCGAACGAACCGCCGGATGGGGCGCGCTGAATCTGGAAGCCGGTTTCGTTGGCGGAGTTATCCGTCCACGACAGCTGCACGGTGTTGTAGGCCGTGGCGCTGCCCGTGAGCAGTGTCGGCGCGGCTGGCGGTGCCGGCGTCGTCACGGTCGAGGTGTTCGAGTAGACCGAGAAGCCAAGCACGTTCCCGGCGCGGACGCGGTAGCTGTAGGTCGTCGACGGCGCGACGCTGCCGTCGGTGAACGTGATGACGTCGGCACCGAAGGCGGCGATTTCCTCAAACGCGCCAGCACCCACCGCACGCTCGATGCGAACGGTCGTTTCGTGAGCAGACCCATCCGTCCAGTTGAGCTGCACGGCGTTGCCCGAGGGGGCGGTCGCCACGAGGCTGCTCGGCGGCGCCACTGGCGTCGTCACCGTCGCGGCAACAGACGCCGCTGACGTGCCACCCGTGTTCGATGCGCGCACACGGTAGCTGTAGGCGGTCGCTTCCACGACCGTCCCGTCCGTGTAGACGTTGGTGTTGGCTCCGACCGTCGCAATCTCTGCGAACGCTCCGGCGCCAATCGCGCGCTCGATGCGGAACTCCGTCTCCGTCGTCGAGGAATCGGTCCAGGTCAGCTGAACGGCGTTATGCACCGAAGCCGTTGCCACCAGGCCCGTCGGGGTTGACGGTGCCGTCGTCGCCGCGGCTTCCGGTGAGAACGCCGAGTCGCCGCCCGCGTTGGTCGCACGCACACGGTAGGCGTAGGCCGTTTCAGACACGACCGTCGCGTCCGTGAAGGTGGTGATGTCGGCGCCAACCGTGCCGATCTGCGTGAAGGCTCCCGCGCCGAGCTTGCGCTCGATCTTGAAGCCCGTCTCCGTCGTCGCCGCATCCGTCCAGCTCAGTACGACGCTGCCCGACACGATCGAGGCGGAGAGTGCCGTCGGGGCCAGCGGTGCCGCGATCGGCGTGGTCACATTGGCCTGGGTGGAATAGGTCGAGAACCCACCGGCGTTCTCAACACGAATCCGGTAGCTGTAGGTCGTCAGCTCCGTCGTGGCCGTATCGGTGTAGCTGGTCGTGTTCGGACCCACCGAGGCGATCTCGACGAAGGCTCCCCCACCGACCGACCGCTCGATGCGGTAGGACACCTCGGTCGAGGCCGCGTCGGTCCAGCCCAGCACGGCCTGGACGCTCGTCGGCGCCGCGGCGGTCAGGTCCGTCGGGGCCTCGGGACGGGTCGTCACGGTGACCTCAGCCGAGTAGGCCGAGAAGCCGGTGCCATTGGCGCCACGCACGCGATACGCATACGTGTTCTCAGCCGCAACCGCGGCGTCCGAGTAGCTCGTGCTGTTGGCCGCCACCGAGGCAATCTGGCTGAACGGTCCGCCGTTGGTCGACCGCTCAACCTTGAACGAGCTCTCGACGATGGAGTTGTCCGTCCACGTCAGGAGCACAGCGCTGAAGGTGGGCGCCGCAGCCGTCAGACCTGTAGGCGTCTCCATCGGCGTCGTCACATTCGCCTGGTTCGACGACAGCGAGAAGCCTTCAGCGTTGGCCGCACGCACGCGGTAGCTGTAGGAGGTCGTCGCCGACACGGTGTTGTCGGTATAGACCGTCACATTCGGACCGAGCACCGCGATTTCGCTGAACGAACCGCCGTTCACTGAGCGGTCCACATGGAACGCCGTCTCGGTGGTCGCGTTGTCCGTCCAGGCCAGGTTCACCGTCGTGTGGTTGGGCGCGACGGCCGTGAGGGCGGTGGGCGCCGCCGGGGGCGCCGGTGTGGTCACCACCGCCGTGTTCGAGAACACGGAGAAGCCCGACACGTTCCCGACCTTCACGCGGTAGGTGTAGGTCGTGTTCGGCGCGACGGTTCCGTCGGTGTAGCTGACCGCATTCTGGCCAATCGTGCCGACCTCGACAAACGGTCCGCCAGCTTCCGAGCGCTCGATATAGAACGCGGCTTCAGCACCGGAGGTATCGGTCCACGTCAGGACGACCGAGCTCATGTTCGGCGCGGTCGCAGCCAGGCTGGAGGGCGGCGACAGCGGCGTCGTCGCGCTCGCCACCGTCGAGGGAGCCGACGAGCCAGCCGCATTCACCGTGCGGACACGGTAGGTATACGCCGTCACTTCCGTGGCGGTCGTGTCGACATAGGTCGTCACGTTCGCCGCGACAGACCCGATTTCGACAAACGCACCGCCGTTCACCGAGCGGTCGATGTGAACCGTCGTCTCGGCGGCAGAAGCATCCGTCCACGTCAGCTGCACAGACGCATGCGTCAGCGCTGTGGCCACGAGACCAGTCGGCGTCGCCGGCGTGGTCGTGACCGTGGCGACGTTCGAGTAGCCGGAGAGCCCGCCGACGTTGGCGGCACGCACGCGGTAGCTGTAGTCGGTCTCAGACGCGACGGTGGTATCCGCGTAGGTCGTCACGTCGGACGCGACCGTCCCGATCTCGGTCCAGGCGCCTGCGCCGGTTGACCGTTCGATGTGGAACCCGGTCTCGGTGCTCGAGCCATCTATCCAGGTCAGCTGCACCGTGCCAGCGGTCGGCACCGTCGCAGTCAAAGCGGTCGCTGCCGCGGGCGGCGCGATTGGCGTCGTCACCGACGCGGTTGCCGAGGCAGCCGACAGGCCACCAGCGTTTTCGGCGCGAACGCGATACGAATAATCGGTCAGCTCGGTCGTCGTGTTGTCGACGTACGTCGTGACGTTGGCGGCCACCGTGCCGATCTCGGTCCACGCGCCGCTGTTCACGGAGCGCTCGATGTGGAACGCCGTTTCCGTGCTCGAGGTGTCCGTCCACGACAACTGGGCAGCGCTGCTCGTCGGCGTCGTCGCCGTCAGACCCGCCGGTGCCGGTGGCGGCGTCGTCACGCTGGCCACCGTCGAGTAAGCCGAGAACTCGCCGTTGGCCGCACGCACGCGGTAGCTGTAGGCCGTCTCGGCCGACACAGCGGTATCCGAGTAGCTCGTTGCCGTCGGTGCGAGCGACGCGATCTCGACAAAGGCACCGCCAGCGACCGAACGCTCCACACGGACGCTCGTGTTACCCGTCGCGGTGTTGGTCCACGACAGATCCACGGCACTCATGGTCGGAGCCGTGGCCGTCAGACCCGCCGGCGTGCCCATCAGCGTCGTCACGTTCGCCTGGTTCGAGTAGGGCGAGTTCCCCTCGATGTTGGCGGCGCGCACGCGGTACTGGTAGAGCGTCGACGGGATGACCGTCGTGTCGGTGTAGCTGGTCACGTTCTGACCAAGCGTCGCGATGAGCGTGAAGCCGGAGCCGTTACCCGCGCGCTCGACAAGCAGGTTGGTCTCGGCGTTCGAGGTGTCGGTCCACGACAGCTCGACGATGGTGCCGGCGGGCGAACTGGCGGTCAGGCCCGTCGGGGCGATCGGTGCCGAGAGCGTCGTGACGCTGACTTCGTTCGAGTAGGCCGAGAAGCCGAAGGCGCCGTTGGCGCGCACGCGATACGCGTAGGGCGTGCCGCCCACCACTTCACCGTCGGTGTAGCCGGTCGCATCCGTCCCCAGGGTCGCAACCTCAACGAACGGGCCGCCGTTGAGCGACCGCTCGATGTGGAACGTGGTCTCGTTGGTGGAGTTGTCCGTCCAGGTCAGCAGAACTTCGGTGCCCGACGGCGACGTGGCCACCAGGGCCGTCGGCGCCGCCATCGGCGTGGTCAGGCCCGAGACGTTCGAGTAGGCCGAGTTCCCGCCGGCATTGGTCACCCGCACGCGATACGAGTACGCCGTCGTCGGCGTGACCGTCGTGTCGGTGTAGATCGTCACGTTGGCGCCGACCGTCGCGATCTCCGCGTAGATGCCGTTGCTGCCCGCGCGTTCGATGTGGAAGCCCGTCTCCGTGGCCGACGGGTCGTTCCAGGACAGCTGCACGGCGACACCCGACAACGCACCGGCCGTCAGCGCGGTGGGCGCGTTCGGAATCGTGGTGGCGCTGGCGGTGGTGGAGTATGCCGAGAAGCCCGTGGCACTCGATGCCCTCACCTGATAGCTGTAGTTCGTGTCGGCCACCCCAGTCGTGTCGGTGAACGTCGTCGCGCTGGCCAGAGCGGTCCCGACCTCGACGAACGCACCACCGTTGGTCGACCTCTCGATGCGGAATCCGGTTTCAGACGTCGAGTTGTCGGTCCACGCGAGCTGGACTGACGTAGTGCTCGGGTTCGAGGCAATCAGCGCCGAGGGTGCCGGCGGCTGCGTTGTCACCGCGACGCCGCTCGAGTAAGCGGACAGACCTCCGGCGTTGGCCGCGCGGATTCTGTAGCTGTATCCCGTCTCGGGCGTGACCGTGGTGTCGGTGTAGGTATTCACATCCGCGCCAACGGTGGCAATCTCCGCGAAGATCCCGTTGCCACCCGCGCGCTCGATGTGGAACGCCGTTTCCGACGTCAGGTTGTCGGTCCAGGTCAGCAGCACGGAGCCGCTCGTCGGCGCCGTCGCCGCGAGACCGCCTGGAGCCGGCGGCCGGATGGTGACATCGGCCGCGGTGGAGTAGGCCGAGAATCCGCCCACGTTCACCGCGCGGACGCGGTAGCTGTAGGACGTCTCCGCCGACACCGTGTTGTCTGTGTAGCTGGTCACGTCGGAACCGACCGTGGCGATCTCGACAAACGCTCCGCCGTTGACCGACCGCTCAACATGGAACCCGGTTTCGTTCGACGAGGCGTCGGTCCAGGCCAGCTGCACCGCCGCGATCGTCGGCGCCGTCGCCGTGAGGCTGTTCGGAGCCACCGGTGGCCCGACCGGCGTCGTCACAGTCGCTTCGACGGTGTAATCCGAGAAGCCGGCCGCGTTCACCGCGCGCACGCGGTAGACGTAGGCCGTTTCAGCAGCAACCGTGCTGTCGGTGTAGACCGTTACCCCGGCGCCCACCGTGCCGACCTCGACGAAGGCTTCGGCCCCGGTCTTGCGCTCGATGTGGAAGCCGGTCTCGGTCGCCGACGCGTCAGTCCAGGTGAGGTTCACGGCCACGCTCGTCGGCGCCTCGGCGCCGAGACCCGTGGGCGCTGCCGGCGGGGCCACGGGCGTGGTCACGCTGGCGGCATCGGAGTAACCGGAGAAGCCGGTCGGCGCCAATGCCCGCACACGGTAGCTGTAGAGCGTCAGTTCTGACGTGCCGTTGTCGGTGTAGGTCGTCACGTTCGCCGCGACCACGCCGATCTCGACGAACGCACCGCCGTTGATCGACCGTTCGATGTGGAAAGCAGTCTCGAGCGTAGCCGTGTCGGTCCAGCTCAGCTGCACCGCATTGAAGACACTCGAGCTCGCTACGAGCCCGCTCGGCGAGGTCGTCGGCGTCGTCAGGCTGGCGTCGTTGGTGTAGGCCGAGTTACCCGAGGCACTCGCCGCCCGGACACGATAGGTATACGCCGTATCGGAGAGCACGGTCGCGTCCGCGTAGGCGGTCGTGTTTGGCGCCACCACTGCAATTTCGACGAACGCGCCTGCGCCGGTCGCACGCTCGATGGAGAAGCCGGTCTCGGACGCCGAGGCGTCGGTCCAGGCGAGGTTCACGGCGCTGCTCGTGGGAGCCACAGCCGTGAGACCGGTCGGGGCCGGCGGGAGCGTCGTCACCGTCACCGTGGCGGTGTAGGCCGAGTAGCCGCCGGTGTTGCCCGCACGCACGCGATAGCTGTAGGTCGTCTCAGCCGCACCCGTGCTGTCGACATAGGTCGTGACGTTGGTGCCAACCGTTGCAATCTCGGCAAAGGCGCCGGCGCCCGTCGCACGTTCGATATGGAACGCCTCTTCCGTCGTGGACGTGTCGGTCCAGGTCAGCTGCACCGGGCTGTTGACCGTCGCGATGAGCGATGCCGGGGCCGAGGGCGGCGCCTGCGGCGTCGACACGTTGGCCATGGCGGAGTACGCCGAGAAGCCGACGCCATTCTCCGCTCGCACGCGATAACCATAGGAGTGCGCGGGCGACACGGTGGTGTCGTTGAAGCTGGTGGCGTTGGCTGGCAGCAGGGCGATCTCGTCGAAGAACTCGCCGTCGGTCGTGCGCTCGACGTGGAACGCGGTCTCGGTGCCCGATGCATCAGTCCAGGTCAGCTCGACGATCGTGCTGACAGTTGACGCCGCGCCGAGGTTGGTCGGCGCAGACGGCACGCCGGCCGGAGTGGTGACTGCCGCCACGTTCGAGTAGCCGGAGAACGTGACGTTCTTGGCTGCCCGCACGCGATAGGTATAGGCGGTCGATTCCGCGACGGTGGTGTCGCTGAAGGTCGCCGTGTTGGCCGCAACCGTGGCGATCTCAGCGAACACGCCGTTGCTGCCGGCGCGCTCGATGTGGAACTCCGTCTCACTGGTGGACGCGTCCACCCAGGCCAGCTGCACCGCGCTGCTCGTCGGCGCCGTCGCCGTCAGCCCGGTCGGGTCGACAGGTGGCGCCCCGATCGTGGTCAGGGTCACTTCGTTCGAATAGGCCGAGTAACTGGCGTTGGCCGCTCTGACGCGGTAGCTGTACTGCGTGTCCTGGGCGACGGTGGAGTCTGTGTAGGCGGTGACGTCGGCACCGACGACGCCCAGCCCGGCGAAGACGCCGCTGCTGTCCGCCCGCTCGATGAAGAAGCCGGTCTCATCGCTGGAGTTGTCGGTCCACGTCAACGAGACGGAACCGAGGGTGAGCGTGAAGCCGAGCCCGGTCGGGGCATTGGGGGCGATCCCGGCAGCCGGTGTGGTCACCGACGCGGTGTTCGAGTAGGCGGAGTCGCCCGCCACGTTGCTGGCCCGCACCCGATAGGCGTAGGAGGTCGACGCCGCCACCGCCGTATCGGTGTAGGCCGTCACGTTCGCCCCGAGGACCGCGATCTCGGCAAACGCACCACCATTGGTGGAGCGCTCGAGCTTCATGTTCGCCTCGGTCGTGGCGTTGTCCAGCCACGAGACCTGCACGGATGTGCTGGCGACAGAGCTGGCACCAAGGCCAGACGGTGCCGTCGGCGCGGCCGTGGGTGTCGGCGCCTCGCCTTCCACCTTCACATCGTCGAACACAGTCGCCGAGGTGCCGCTGGTGTTGCCGAGTCGAATGCGGTCCGCACCACCCGTCCAGGTGCCGGCCGTCGTCGAGGCGAACGGCGCGCCAAACGGCGCGTCGCCGACCGCCAGGTAGGCCTCCAGCAGACGCGTCGCCGCGCCTGCCGCCTGACGCTGGTGCACGTTGACCCGATACACGGTTCCGACCACCAGCGGCGCCGAATCCGGCGCGACGGCTGTCGCGTTGTTCTTCAGCCGCAGGGCGCCAGTCGTCTGAATCGCCAGCACGCCAACGGTGGTCCCGTTGTTCATGATCTGGAGATAGCGCGCCTCACCAGACGGCAGTGCGGTCAGCTTCAGGTAGAACGTCAGGTTGAAGTCGAGCGACGCGGTGAAGTTTTCCTGCAGATACGAGGAGGCTGTCGTGATCTTGCCTGACCGGACGCCGTTGATGGGCGCCACGCTCTCGAACACCACCGTCCCGGTCTTCGAGTCCGCGCCGGTCACGGCATCGGTGACCGAGGCGTTCTCGAAGGTCATCAGCTTGTGCACCTGCGTCGCGACGGTCGACGAGGGCGTCGTCAGCGTCGCGGTGTTGGAGTAGGCCGATGCCGAGACCAGGTTGATCGCCCGCACCCGGTAGCTGTAGAGCGTGCCGGCTGTCAGGCCCGTGTCGAGATAGCTGGTGCCGTCGGCGGCCACCGTGCCAACTTCCGCAAAGATGCCATTGCTGCCCGCCCGCTCGATGCTGAAACCTGTTTCAGTGACCGAGGTGTCTGACCAGGACAACTGCACCTGGGTTGATGAGGATGCCGTCGCGCTCAGACCGGTCGGCGCTCCAGGTGGAACCGGGGGCGCAGGCGTGGTTGCGGTGGCCACGTTCGAGTAGGTGCCGAAACCAGCCTCGTTGTTGCCGCGCACGCGGTAGCTGTAGGTCGTCGCCGACGCGGCCGTCGTATCGGTGAAGCTGACGACGTTGGCCGCCACCGTCGCGATCTCGGCGAAGATGCCGTTACCGCCGGCCCGTTCGATGCGGAGCGACGTTTCGGTCGTCCCTGGGTCGATCCACGCCAGGTGGATGGACGACGTGGTCTGGGCCACGGCCGTCAGACCGGTCGGTGCGGGCGGTGGCACCGGCGCCGGCAGCGTGGTCACCGGGGCGACGTTCGAGTACTGGGAATCCCCGGTTACGTTGAACGCGCGGACGCGGTAGCTGTACTGCGTCTCAGCCGTGAGGCCGGTGTTGGTGAAGCTCGTGGTGTTGGCGGCGACCGATGCGATCTCCGCGAAGATGCCGTTTGAACCGGCTCGCTCGATCTTGAATCCGGTTTCGTTGGTCGAGCCGTCAACCCAGGACAGCTGGACGACCGTGTGCGTCTGCGCGACAGCGGCCAGCGCGGACGGGCCCATGGGCGGCACCGCCGGCGTCGTGGCCGAGGCCTCGTTCGTGTATCCCGAGAAACTGCCGTTGGCCGCCCGCACGCGGTAGCCGTAGGTCGTCTCAGAGGCAACCGTTCCGTCAACGAAGCTCGTCACGTCGGCGCCAACCGTCGCAAACTCGACGAAGGCGCCTCCGCTGACCTGCCGCTCGATGTGGAACTCGCTCTCGTTGTTCGAGGTATCGGTCCAGCTCAGGGTGATCTGCCCCGTCGTCGCCGTCGCCGTCAGGTCCGTCGGGTCAGACGGCGCAACCGGCGCCTCCGGGGTCGAGATGTTGACCGTGTTCGAGTAGCCAGAGCTGCCCGCCGTATTGACCGCGCGCACGCGATAGCTGTAATTGGTCGAGGGTGTTACTGCCGAATCGACATAGCTGGTCACGTCGGCGGTCAGGCTGGCAATCTCCGCAAAGGCCCCGCCGTTGTCGGACCGCTCGACGCGCATCGTCGCTTCGGTCGTGGAGGTGTCGGTCCAGTTCAGCTGAACGGCATTGCTGGCCAGGGCGCTGCCGACCAGTGCTGTTGGCGCTGACGGCGCAGCGGTTGGGGTCGTCGCACCTGAGTCGATGCGGACGTCATCAACAATCGCCGCGACGCTGCCGCTCGTGTTGCCGACTCGCACCCTGGTCGGGCTACCGGAGAAGCTATTGGTGCCCGAGGCAAACGGGGTCGTAAAGGCGTCCTCACCTGTGGCGACAAACGCCTCAATCAGTCGCGTCTGGGCACCGGCGGCCTGCCGCACGTGCAACTGGACGCGATACAGGGTGTTCACCGAGAGCACGGCCGAGTCCGAGCCGATGGTCGTGCTGTTCAGCTTCAGACGGAGCTTTCGTGTCGTCTGCAGCGTCAGGTTGCCGAGGTAGGAATTGCCGTTCATGATCGCGGCGATGCGGGCGTTCGACGATGGCACTGCCGTGAACTTGAAGTAGAAATTCAGGTAGACATCGGTGGCCGCGGTGAAGTCTTCGGTCAGGTACGCCGAGGTGGCAGAGAACTTCGCCGACTTGGCATCCTTGAGCGGCGCGGCCGTCTCGAAGGTCACAGCGCCGGTGACCGTGTCGGCACCGGTCGTCGCGTCGTTCAGCGCGGCGCCCTCGAAGGTCATGAACTTGAGCATGGTCGCCGAGGCGTTCGCCGCCGGCGTGCTCACCGTCGCGGTGTTCGAGTAGTCGGACGCAGCGGCGGCATGAATCGCGCGCACTTTATAGCTGTAGGCGGTCGACCCGGCCACCGTGCTGTCGGTGAACGTCGTCACGTTCGCGGCGACGGTGCCGATCTCGGCAAACTCGCCAGCGCCGGTCGCTCGCTCGATGCTGAACGAGGTCTCGGTAACCGAGTTGTCGCTCCACAGCAGCTGCACCTGGTTGCTTGCCGGAGCCGAGGCGCCAAGACCAGTCGGGATAGCCGGCGGCACTGGCTCAGCGGGTGCTGCGATGGTCACGACATTGGAATAGGCCGAGTAGCCCGCGATGTTCAGCGCCCGCACCCGGTAGCTGTACGCGGTGGCCGGAATCACCGTGCCATCGTCGTAGAAGGTGACGTCGGCCGACGCGACACCGATCTCGGAGAAGACGCCGTTGGCCCCGGCCCGCTCCAGGAGGAAGGCCGTTTCGTTGGTCGACGTGTCCGTCCACATGACGTGCACTTCATAGGCCGAGGCCGTTGCGCTCAGCACTGGCGCCGTGGGCGGAACCGGCGTTGGCGGCGTGGTCACCGCGGCCACGTTCGAGTAGTCCGAGAACCCGACCAGGTTGGACGCGCGCACACGATACGTGTAGGAGGTATTGGCCAGGACCGTCGTGTCGAAATAACCCGTCGCGTTGGCGCCAACGGTGCCGATTTCGACGAAGATGCCGCTGCTGTCCGCGCGCTCGAGACTGAACGACGCTTCGGTCGTTGACAGGTCGGTCCAGGTGACGGTCACTGACGCCTGCATCGCGTTCTGCGTCGCCACCGCCACCAGGCCGCCCGGCGCCGCCGGCGGCGCCTGCGGTGTCGTCACTGGGGCCGTGTTCGAGTACGGCGAGAATCCACCGGCGTTCACCGCACGAATGCGGTAGTTGTAGTCGGTCGCGGGCGCCACCGTCGAGTCGGTGAAGGCCACCGTGTTCGGCGCGACCGTCGCGATCTCGGCGAACACACCCAGGCCCAGCGACCGCTCGATGTGGAACGCGGTTTCCGTCGTCGATGAGTCGGTCCACGTCAACTGCACGGCCGTGCCCGTGGGCGCGACCGCCGTCAGGGTCTCGGGCGCGGTCGGTGCCGGGGGGGCGGGTCCCGACGGTCCAGGCAGCGCCGTGTTGTCGAGTTTGATGTCGTCAACGACGAGGTCTCCGGCGACTGCCGTGATCGCGCCGAGGCGAATCCTGTTGGCATTCAAGCCGATCAGCGCCGCGTTGGTTTGCGCAAACGGCGAGCCGAATTCGGTATCACCTGGGACCAGATACGCCTCGAGAATGCCATCGGTCGCCCCCGTCTTCTGGCGGACGCCGACGCGATACATCTGCCCAACGACCAGCTGGGCTGAGTCGAGGCCGACTGTTGTGGCGTTGTCGCGCAGGCGCAACTGTCCGTTCGACCGCAGCAGCAGGTTGCCAGCAGCGGTTCCCCCGTTCAGGATGCGGAGCAGTTGCACGTCACCGGTGGGTAGCGCGTTGAGCTTCAGGTAGAACGTGACGCGAAGGTCAGAGGTCGCGGTGATGTCCTCTTCGACATACGACGTCGCCCCGTTGATGCGCGCCGAGAACGTTTCCTTCAGCGGCGGCGCGGTCTGCAGTGCCACAGTCCCAACCACCGTGTCCACGCCAGTGGACGAGTCGGTCAGCGATCCGTTCTCGAACGAGATGACCTTGAGGTTGCCCGCGCCCGCTGGCGCCGGCGTCGTCGTCGATGCGGTGTTCGAGTATGCCGAATCGCCAGCCGAGTTCACCGCGCGCACGCGGTAGGTATAGGCCGTGACCGGATTGACCGTCAGGTCTTCGAAGCTCTGAGCTTCTGCCACGGCCGTTCCGACGAGCGCGAATGCACCGCCGCCACTGGACCGCTCGATTTCGAACGCCGCTTCGTTCTCCGACATGTCGGTCCACGCCAGGTGCACCTGCCCAGGCGACATCGCCGTCGCGAGCAGCGAGGTGGGTGCGGGCGGCGTCGTCGGCGGTCCACCCCCGAGCCACGTGAAGTTGTGGAGATAGCGCAGCGTGTTCTGTTCGCTGGCGATCACCAGCAGGCCAGTGGCGGCGCTGACGTTCTGCTTGGTCGAGCTCGCGTTGTTGACTTCGGCGTCAAGCGAGCTCTGAATGAACGGCGTGCCCAGACCCGGCGTGAACGAGATGTTCGTCATCGACGAGGTCTTCATGTAGATCGTGCCGCCACTCGAGGGCGAGGTGGCGAACACGTAGACCTTCGAACGCGCTTCATCGAGCAGAACAATCGGGCGCGTCAGCGGGAAGTCGCCGATGGTGACGGTGTACGTGGTCCATACGCCCGTCACCTCGCGGACACCGAGCACGATCATCGGCTCAGGAATCGTGTCGAGCGATGTCTTCATCGCCATCCACACACGACCACTCGAGTCGAGCTTCATGTTGAGGTGGTCGTCTGCGCAGGCCAGGCCCGACGCGCATACCGTACCTGGCATCACCGTCTCGACCGCCTGCCATGTGGTCGGAGGGTCGCTCGCCCGGTGCACGACGAAGTGCGTCGTCCGGTTATCGAGCGCCGACTGGTTGCTCCACGCCACGCCGATGTCGCCGTTGCCGAGGGCGATGATGTCTGAGATGTCGTCCTGGTCGACGTTGATGGTGCTCGACGGGCTGACCGGCAGGTCAATTGGCGTGCTCCAGCTGCTGTCGCTGGCCAGACTCCAGTTGATCTTGACCTTGCCGTCTTCGACGTAGGTCACCCAGAGCTTGCCAGCGAAGTCCTTGGCGATCGTGATCGCCTCGGGCTTACCCCGGCTGACATCAACGGGGAATCCGGGGTCGAGCGCGTAGGTACGCGTCGTGATGCTGTAGGAATAGCGAAACAGCTTGCCCCAGTTCGCGGAACTGCCGGCGGCGCTGCCGCTGGTCGAGAACGGCGCAGACACGAGATACAGTCGCTGTGACGCTTGGTCCCACAGGGCGTCCGCCTTCGACGTCGGCCGCGTGTCGAGGGTCGTGCCGGTGTCGGTCCACGTCTGCGTGTTCGGATTGAACTCATGAATCCGGTAGACGCCGGCCGCCGGGCTGAAGAGGCTTCCCCACCAGCTCCCGTCGTTGAACCAGAGTTTGCTCTGCGGCTTCTCGCCGGTCGGCGTGGTATTCGCCGAGGCGCCGAAGGCAAAATCTCTGAATCCAGCCTCGACCGGGGTCTGCGCCTGAGCAACTGCGGGCGCGCAGAGAGCGATCGTGGCAACGAGAAGAGCAACAAGTGTTCTGAGGCGACTCATGACTGGCGTTCCTCGACCTGAAGCGGTCGTCTAACGAATTGCGACACCGGCCGTCGATCGCGCGTGACTCGAGTGGCCGCTGGGTGGCACGACGGTGCCATTGCGTCGAACAGTTCTCGCAGGTTGCACGGATAGGGATGCCGCACCACGAAAGCCTCGGTCCCCGCAAGCAGGCGCGAGAGGCCTGCCTGCTGAAGGTGATGCATGCGCTCGAACAGACCGCCGCGACGCGACGGGAACGCAAACTGATAGGCGAGCCACGACGACACCAGTGGCAGACGCTCGAAAGCCACCGACGCGGTCATGCGTTCGGCGATCTCGGCAGCGTCAGCCCCTTCGACCGTGATTTCCGGCCGGTCGTAGCTGACCATGAAGAAGACCTTGTCGAGACGCCCCTCGAACGCGCCCTGCCGCTCGAACACCTCGGCGGGATTCAGCTGCGCGTTGAGCTGACGCTTGAGCGGCGGCAGAGCGTCGTTCAGTACGCCTGTCGGCCACACGCGAGCCAGGACCCCACGCGAGGCGCGCCGATGCATCGCGTCGAGCATCCGGATGCTCTTGAAGAACGCCCGCTTGCCGGCTGATACCCGCGCGCGTACCCTGGGCAACTGCGCGAGGTGCCAGTCCTGAAGACGGATGTGTTCCGGGATGCCGAGCATGCGCCCGTCTGGTGTCAGCAGGATCCACTCGTCGCCGATGTACTCAGCGCCCTCTGACGAGAACGCGAGGAGCGACTCGGTCTTGCCGCCCTTGGCCCAGCCACACACCAGCACGCCGACGCCCTTGTAGGTGAAGGCCGACGCATGCAGCGGCACACATCCGTGCTGCAGCGCCGTGATCGTCACGATCGCCATCAGCATCGGGACCGACTTCAGCCCTCGCTGGCAGACGATCTCGGGATACTCGCCGACCTCTTCGAGCGCCAGCTTGACGCGTGCCGGCCGCTTGCCGCTCTGCACGACGTAGAAGCCGTCTTCGGTGAACCCGGTGCGTCCGAACTCGACCCACTGCAGCCCGTGCACGGGCAGGTCGTCCACGAATCGAACCGTGATGTCAGGCTGGCGGTCGAGCGGCTTCTGGAACGGCCCGAGCTGGCGTACGACAGCGGCGATGTCCGACGCCGACGCATCGACCAGTCGGATGCCAACGACGCCGTGGACGTCGAAGTCGACTGAGCCGAGAACAGGCGCGAGCACCGGCTGCTGACGGTCGACCACACGCCGGTTCTTCGCCTTCTGCCGAAGTGCCTTGATGTCGGCGATGAACGGCCGCGGGTCGCTCCACGAGAACACCGCGTCGCGGCGGAACCCGGCGAGTGACTGCATCCATCCCGAGAGGGTGAGCGTCCCCTGGCGCCAGTGCTGAACGGCTGATTGCAGGTCCTGTCGCAGGTAGACCCACTTGGCATGTCCCTGTGACTGTTCGCGTGCCGGCGGCAGCGGGCGGCCGAGGGCGTCGCAGTACTGCGAGTACAGCAGGTCGATGCCGGCGTCATCAGCGGCGGCAGACCGTCCCGTGGGACGGCCGACGTTCGGTTCGATGATCACGTAGTGTCCGCGTCGCGCGTCCCGCTTCATCTCGAGATACGCGAGTCCGCGATGACCGACACCCTGGAACAGGCGCACCGTCTCGCGAAGCACCTCGTCGTTCAGGAACTCCTGGCTGAGGCAGCCGACGCCACCCTCGAGCGGCCACTGGCGCAGCTTCTGGCTGACGAACGTGACGTGCGGATTCGAGTTGCCGTCGAAGTAGGCGTTGCAGGTGACGTGCGCCGTGTCCGAGCCGTCAATCCATTCCTGCGCGATCAGCCGATCGGTCCAGTGCCGGACCTGGTCGTAACGCTGCAGGAATTCCTCTGGGGTCTCGACGCGGTAGACCTTCGCCGAGGTGCGCGACACCCAGCTCGGCGTCTTGACCGCCGGCTTGATCGCGCACGGGAATCGCAGCTCGGTCACCGCGCGTTCCGCGTCAGCGCGGCTGGTCAGCACAGCGGTGGCTGCGATGGGAAGGCCCTTCTCGGTTGCGTAGGCCTGGAATCGCGCCTTGTCGAGCAGCAGTTCGATGACCCCGGGCTCGGGCAGCACCATCCGATAGCCGGAGGCCAGTTCGTCGCGATACTGCGAGACCGCGAGCACACTCAGGTCGGTGCACGGGAACAGCACCGGCGGGACGGGAAAGCGTGAGGCCTCGTCGAGCAGCGCGTCCACGAGCTCACGCCCGGACGTCTTCGCGAACACGATCCGTTCGCACGAGTTGGTGCGGCACGAGGGATGTGATCGGTTGGCGGCAAAGGCCGTCACCGGGATGCCTCGCGCGGCGAGGCGCCTGACGGTCTGAAGGCCGGTAATCGAATCGAGCCCGATTACCACGGCGCCTGGCGTCGTGCCCGTTCCGTCAGCTGCGGTGCCAGCGTCGGGCTGCCGCTGCGGCTGCCACAGCTCGATACGCGTGCCGCGAACCAGCTCGAAGAGTGCGATGGCCGACGCCACGTTGGCCATGCAGTAGAAGAACGGCACGTAGACCGCCTTCGACTTGCCGAGCGCCGTCCGTCTCAGAAGGAGACCGGCCACGGCGAGCGCGTAGAAGAACGTCTGCGCGACCGCCGCCAGCAGATACAGCCCGCCCTGGGGAGCGAGATAGAGCGATGTCGCCAGCGCGGTGACCAGAGCAATCGGCGCCAGCCGCCTGACGACCTTGTGCGAGAACAGCACGACCGCGTAGAAGCCCGACACCGCCGGATTCAGCAGGCGGCGCCGCATCACCACGCCACGCAGGCCGCGCGTCATCAGGCGCACGCGCCGCCGGAACTCCCGGCGCGCCTCGGGAACGGCGAATTCGACCGCCCGCGCCTCCGCCTCGAACACCAGGCGGTAGCCGAGGTCGATCACCGTCGTCGAGATACCGAAGTCATCGGTGACGGCGGAATCGGGAACGGTGCGATAGAGCGACCTGCGGATGGCGTAGAGACCGCCGTGCGCCGAGACGACGCTTCCCGTGTGGCTCTCGAGTTTCTTGAGCCAGGTGTCGTAGTTCCAATACAGGTTCTCGCCCTGGCTGCTGGACTCGCTGCCCTGCTCGAGGGCGTAGGTCGTATGGCCGGCCACTCCACCCACGCCCGGATCTGCGAAGCTGCGCACCAGCGCTCGCATCGAGTGCTTCGAGCACATCGTGTTGGCGTCAGAGAACGCGAGCACCTCGCCCGTCGCCTGCCGGACGGCGGCGTCAAGCGCGTGAATCTTGCCGGCACGCGCCAGCCGCAGCACGCGTACGCCGCGGTCGGCATAGCACTCGGCGATATCGGCCGTGCGATCGGTGCAGCCGTCACAGGCGACGATGATCTCGAGCTGCTCCCGCGGATAGTCCATCGCGAGGGCGTTCTCGAGTCGCTCCGCGATCACGGCTTCCTCGTTGTAGGCGGCAATGAGGAGTGACACTTTGGGCGTGATGGGCGCCGTCTGTACAGGGCGCCGCCACAGCGCTCCGACGGCTGCGATGACGATCGCAAAGCCGCCGTACGCGTAGACGAGCAGCGCGACAGCCAGCCAGAATGCCCACACGGCCAGAAGGCTCATCTCAGACGGCCCCCTTGGTGGAACCAACGGCGCGCACTGTCCGCAGCAGGATCTTCAGATCGAGCAGCAGGCAGCGGTTGTCGATGTAGGCCAGGTCGAGGCGGAGGCGATCGTCGAAGTCGAGTTCACCGCGACCACTCACCTGCCAGAGACCGGTGAGTCCCGGTTTGACCTCGAGCCGTGCCGTATGCCACAGCCGATACGTCGTCGCTGCAAACGACGTGGGGCGCGGACCGACCAGCGTCATCTCGCCGCGAATGACGTTGAAGACCTGGGGGAGCTCGTCGAAGCTCAGTTTCCTGAGTATTCGACCGATGCGCGTCATCCGCGGGTCGTTGGTGATCTTGAAGTCGGGATAGGTGTGCTCGTTGAGGTGCATGTACTTCTCCTTCAACTCGCCCGCGTTGTGCACCATCGTCCTGAGCTTGAACATCCCGAAACGTCGTCCGCCCTTGCCCGTGCGCTGCTGGACAAAGAACGCGCTGCCTTTCGAATCCAGGCGGATCGCCAGGACGCTGAGGAGCATCACTGGCAGCACGATCGGCAGCACCGCGAAGCACACCGCCAGATCGATCGCACGCTTGATCCGCTCGTAGCGGGCGGGCTCGAGACGCGGCTTCGCCGTCAGCTCGTACCACTGCCGCTCCGTGCGAATCCGGGGCGTGTCCTGGCTTACTCCGATCGGGAAGACCATCTCAAACCTCCGCGGGATACCTGGTGGCTACAGCCGACAACCGTCTAGCGCGTCGCTTCCTCAACTGACCTGATCGAATCTGGCGCCGAGTGCGTCTCGCCTTCGACGTCCACTGCGCGGCGGACCAGTTCTTCGAGCGTCCACCCATCTCGCGGGAAGCTCGCCAGCCTGGCCTGCACCGGCACCATCAGCCGGCGCGCACACATCTCACCGACCCGGGTCATGGCCTGCCGTCCCTGGACTTCAGTGGCCTCCGGCATCGCCACGACGCAGCGCCCGAGGGTCGCGGCGTAGGTGACGATGTCCACGTCCCGGGTCATCTCGCGCAGCATCGAGGCGATGACGGCTGGGATGAGCGGCGAGCCCGGGGCCAGGGGCGCAGCGTGGGTGCCATGTCCGTTCCCATTGCCATTGCCATTGGCTGTGCGACCAGTGCCGGCCTCGTAGAGCACAGGCGCCGGCGGCCATCCCGCCGAGACGCGGGCGTCGCCGATCAGCGCCATCGTCAACGGCCGGTTGTAGCGGCGCGCGCGCTCCAGTTCGGCACGCAGGCGCGGCAACGACTGCCTGAAGGTGGCCACGCCGGCCCTGGCGAGCGTGGCTGACATTTCGCGCGTCAGCATGACGTCCATCTGCTGGAGGTCGATGCCGTCGCTCAGGCCCGCCGGTTTCGCCGCAAAAAGAAACTTCAACATGTGCCCATCTCCTCCGAACGCACACCAACCACAAGGAACGAGCGACTCGTCACGCCCGCCAGAGTTCTTCGCATCGCGGGCTTCACGCGACCTCCACAAACGCGCGGCTTCGTCCACCGGCGCGCGGGGCCTGGAATCCGTTGAGCACCACACCACTGACACGGTCGAGCTGCGACAGCGCCTGCGCCACCGCCTCGCGCGGCGTGTGTCCCTGCCTCACCGTCAGCAGCACGCTGTCCGCGAGGCTGGCGAGGGCATGGACGTCCGCCGGATGCGCGAGCAGGGCCGGCGAATCGAAGAGCACGAAGTCGTACTCCTCTGCCGCGTGCACCACGAGCTGCGGCATCTGCGGCAGCGACAGCAGGTCCGCCGGGCTCATGTCGGCGGTACCGGCGGCCAGCATGTCGAGGTTCGGCTGCACCTTCTGCACACAGCCCTGCCAGTGAGCGCCGTGTGCCAGCACGTCGACGAGGTTCTTGTCGCCGGGCGCGTCGAACGCAAAGTGCACCGACGGCGACCGCAGGTTCGCGTCGATCAGCAGCACGCGGTGGTTGAGGCGTGCGAGCGACATCGCCAGGTTGACGGCCACCGTCGTCTTGCCCTCTCCGCCGGTCGCGCTCGTCACGAGCAGCGTCAGCGGTCCGGAGGCATCGTCGCGAAGCAGGACGGCGGTACGAAGGGCGGCAAATGCCTCGGCCAGGGCCGAGGTATCGCGCCCGTGCTGGTCGATGAGGCGCCAGTTGTGAGCGGGCGCTGCGTCCGCACCCGGACGGAAGCGCAGGCGGCTGGTGCCAAAGCGTCCCGGAATCGCTGCCAGTGTCGGCAGACCCAGGTAACCCTCCACGTCCTCGACGCTGCGCATGCTGGTGTCGAGGTGTTCCTGCAGGAACATGCCGCCGACGCCAAGGACCAGTCCGACCATTCCCGCCAGACCGATGGCCAGCGGCAAGGAGGCGCCTGGACCTTCCGGCGTTGCGCTGGCGCGGTCGACGACGCCGACGTTGGCCGCCTTGAGTGCGGCGGAGATGCTGACGTCCTTCAGCTTCTGGTCGAGGGCCGCGTACTGGGCCTGGTTGGTGACGACTTCGCGCTTGAGCGACTCGTAGCCACCGGGACTCGACGGGGCCTGTCCCAGCGCCTGGACAACCGCGTTCTCCTGATCGAGCACCTGCTGAATCAGCGCCTCACGCCGACGGGCGGACTGGAACTCGCGGTCGGCGCGCTGCACGACGAGCTTGGACTCCCGCTCGATGGCACGCTCCATCTCGGCAATCTGGCTGGCGACCGCCTTGACCGCCGGATACTCGTCGTGGAATGCCGCCGATAACCGTGCGTGTTCGCGGCGCAGATCGGCGACGCGCACATTCAGGCTCTGCAGCACCGGGCTGTCGAGATCGGTGGACCCGGCGTGCTGCGCGGCCTGTTCCGCACTCGACTGTTTCTCGATGCGTTCAGCCTGTGCATCGGCGAGTGAGTCGTGCAGCGTCTGGATGCGCTGGTTCACCACCTGGACGGTCTCGCCCTTGCCGGTCTCGATGACGTCGAGCCCATGGCTGTGCAGGAAGGTGCGCAGGCGGTCTTCAGAGTTCTCGAGCTGCTGACGTGCCGCTGCGAGCTGACGGTCCAGCCACTCCGCGCTTGTCGTCGCTTCTTCCTGACGAAGCTGCAGGTAGGTGTCGAGCACCGCATTGACCACCCAGGCGGAGAGCGCCGGGTTGGTCGACTCGTAGCTCACCTCGACGAGACGACTGCCCGTCTTCGGCGTGATGCGCAGGGTTCGCTGCAGCTTGTCGGCGGTCAGGTCGCGCGCCTCGGAGCGACGAATGCCAACGGGCACGGTCGGGCTCAGTTGCGCCACGACGCGGCGGGCCAGTGTTCCGCTCCGCAGGATGCCGAACTGCGTTTCGAGGTCGTCGGTCGACACTCGCTCGGAGGCGAACAAGGTCTGAACCTGCGCCGTGCCGGTCGCCTCGCGCCTGATCTCGAGCAGCCCCGCCGCACGGTAGGTCGGCGTCTGCCGCAGCACGCCGATGGTGATCCCCGCCGTGACGACAACCAGAATGGCCACGCCGGTCAGCCAGCGGCGGCGAAGCATGTCGCCGTAGCGAACCAGGTCCCTGGTGGGATGGGCCGGACGAGCCGGCCTGCGCCCGGCCAGAGCCGTACGCGAGACGACAAGACCCTCATCGCTGCGACCGGTCGCCAGTTCCCATCCATCGTCGCCGCGCGGACGCTCAGCCTCGGGCTCCCGTCGCGTGGAGGCCGCCTGGCGCGTCTGCTCGACGGTCTCATCGTCGATCGGCCACGGGCTGGCCGCTTCTTCGTGCGCCGCACCGTCGGCCCTGGCTGGAGCGTCGGCCTCGGTGCCGCGGCGCAACGCTTCCTCCTGCTGTTGCGCTTTCCGCAGCGCATCGCTAATTCGTGTCATGGTCGTGTCAGCTATGGGAGGAATCCGCGCAGCGAGATGATGCGCGTCAGGTAGTTGATGGTGGCGATCGAGGCCTTCTTCGAGCCGTTTTCAGGGACGAACAACACGTCCTGCGCCTGCATCTCGATGTCCGGCGCGCGGCCTTTCAGGATGTCGTCGAGGTTGACTGGAATCTCGACCCGTTCGCCCTGGTCGCCGACGCGGAGCACGAACGCGCTGCTCTTGCCGGCGGCGGCGGCGGCGCCTTCACCGTAGGCCAGCGCGCGCAGCACGGTGAGGCGATCGTTGCCGCGCATCGCGTAGGCTCCCGGCTTGTTCACCGACCCCATCACGTAGATCAGCGCCGCGCTCTGCACGTTGACGACGTCACCAGGCAGGAGCTGGATGTTGGCGGCCATGTCAGCCGCCATCAGCGCCTTCAGCTTGATGTCGATGGTCTGCTGCGCGGTGGTCTGGCCGTTGCCGCGCACCACGACGACCGAATCGCCGGCGTTGGCGGAGAGGCCGCCCGCCATCGACAGCACCTCGAGCAAGGTCGTCGTGCCGCGCACCTGAATCACGCCCGGGCGCTGAATCGCACCGACCACCGACACGCCGCGGCTGCGGATCTCGGTGACGAGGACGGTTACTTCCGGGTCTCTGATGAACCCTTCGCGCAAACGCGTCTTGATGGCGTTCTCGAGTTCGCGCGTCGTCAACGCGGACGCGTGGACGACGCCGATGAGCGGAAGCGAGATGTCACCGGCCTCTGCGACGCGCACCGACGTGTTGAGTTCAGGTGCCTGCAGCACCGTGATCGACAGCACGTCGTCAGCACCGATGCGGTATTCGGTTGGCGTGAGCGTGGACTCACCGAGTCCGGCCAGCGGGCGCGGCGCCGCGGGCTGTCGCACGACTGCCGGCGTCTCACCGGGGTCCGGTGACACGACCTGCGCCGACACTGCGGGAGTCAGCACCAGGAGGGCAAACAACGCCGACACAACGCCCGCGCACCATCGTGCGAATCGGGCGCCAGTGGCGCGTGGAACGTGGGTATCTTCTCGTGTCACAAGCTTCAACTCCGTTGCGTGACCTTCGTGAAACGACCGTGTAAACACCACGGCAAGGTCAGGACTGTAGCGAAACGCCTCAACCATTGGTCGAGATCCCCGTCTCAAATTGGAGTGGGATCTCAGTCCTATGCCGTGCGAGCGGACACACCTCCGGCCAGAGCGGCGCTGGTGCCTGCGTCAAAACGTGCAGGTCGTCGCGTCAGCCGAGTCGCTGTCTGCTTTCTGAAAACTGCGCGGGCTCCCCCGTGAGGGAGTACGACACCATCCCGCGTCTGAATGCGTAGACCGCCAGATCGAATCGATCGCCGAGTTCGAGCTTGTCGAGGACCGATGTGAGGTGATTGCGCACCGTGGCCTCGCTGATGAACAGCCGCTCCGCGATCTGCTTGTTGCGGAGGCCTTCGGTCACGAGTGCGACGATCTCACGCTCACGTCGCGTGAGACTTTCAATCTTGAACTGTTCGCGATTTCTCGCCGCGCGACCCTTGACCAGGTTGCTGACCACGGCCGCGGTGAAGCGCCGATCGATCCACAGTTCTCCGCTGTAGATGGCGCGAATGGCCTGACGCAGTGCTGACGCCGGCTCGTCGCACGACAGCACGCCGTGGGCGCCGAGCTCGATCGCGCGAGCGTACACCGCCGTGTCCTGCACCGCGGTGAGCACGAGAGCTTTGACCTGATCGCCAAGACGCGGCAACTGCTCGAGCATGCCGAGCGAGCCCGCTTCAAGTGAGTCGAGCCGGACGACGACCACGTCGGCAAGGTGCGCCTGGAGCGCCGAATCGAGCTCAGAGATGGTGCCTACGCTCGCCGCAACGACGAAGTGATCGTCATTGAGGAGCGCCGACAGCGCCTCTCGATAGAGCGACTGACGATCGACGAGCACGACGTTGATGGGTCCGTTGTCCTGCACCAGTTCCAGCCTTTCCCGGACTGGCTGCAAGTTGGTGGCCGCCTCCGCGGCAGCACCGTGGCCGCGCGTTTGCTGAACTTTGGCCATGAGGACGGGACATTGTTGACGTCTCTACGGACCATTGTCGAAGCAGTCGCGTGCGGCGCCGTGCAGCGGGAAGCACCCGTTCACGGAGCCTGGCAGCGCATTGCCGAAAGACAGCGCGTCCGCCTCTCCGATGAAATCGGCCTCCGGGTTGACGTTTGTCAAGGTATCCCGCCTTCACGACGTTCGCCTGGGGCCTCCTCCGAGGACGATTTGACGATGCCGCATGACCTCATATGCGGTATCGCGTCGACACAGAACAGATGCTGATGCTCACTCTTCTCGGCCAGTTTCGCGCCCATGTCACCGGCCATCCCGATCGCCTTCGATTGCCGACGCAGAAAGCCGTCGCGTTGCTTGGCTATCTCGCTCTGCGTGATGAACCACGCGTGTCGCGCGACTATCTCGCTGGACTCCTGTGGAGCGACGTGCCACTGCCGCAGGGGCGTCACAGCCTGCGGCAGGAACTCACGCACATCCGCACGGCGATCGGATCAGACGCCGGTGTCTATCTCTACGCCGATCGCGAGAGCGTCGCCCTGCACCTGCATCAGATCGAGGTCGACGCCGAACGACTCGAGGAACTGGTGGCGCGACACACGTCGGAATCCATGCGTGACGCGTGCGCCATCTATCGTGGAGACCTGCTGACAGGCCTCCACACGCGTGAGCAGCACTTCGACGCCTGGCTGGAAGGGGCGCGCGCCGACAGCAGACGGCTGGCGATCATCGCTCACGAGTACCGGGTCGAGGAGCTGAGGGAACAGGGAGATGTGCTTGGCGCCATTACCGTCGCCCAGCAGCTCCTGGCGATCGATGCCACGCATGAAGCGGCGCGGCGGGTGATTGCGCTGCACGACGCGGACGCTGCCCCTTACAAGGATCTGGCGACGCCGGTCGCCGCCAGTTCCCGTCAGGACGCCACCAGGGGCGCCCTTCAGGCAGCGCTCAGCCGGACCGGACGAGGAGGGACCGGGTCGTCGAGCCCGGATGGCTCCAAGCGACGATTCAAGGCGGAATGAGGGGACATATTGGTTGCTAGTTGCTAGGAACTAGGAACTAGGAACTAGGAACTAGGAACTAGGAACTAGGAACTAACAACCAGCAACCAGCAACTGTCAGAGTACTGACAACGGATCGACGTCGATCATCACCCGCCGCCGCAGGTCGGGCAGGCTCTCGAGCGCGGCGCGAAGCGCCTGTCGCATCTCTGCCCGGCGCGTTCCCTTGACGAAGAACTGCACCCGGTGCTCCCCGCGCAGTCGCCCGAGCGGCGCTGGCGCAGGCCCCAGGCACGTGATGTGCGATGGCTGCACGCGTCCGCTCAGTTCGCGCACCAGCGCTGTCGCTCCCGCCATGGCCTGATCGAATGTAGGTCCACGCACGACGCCGTTGATGAGCGCGACAAAGGGCGGATAGCGCATACCTCGCCGGTACTCGACTTCACGGGCAAAGAAGGCGGGAAAGTCCTGGGCACACGCCAGCTGCACGCTGTAATGCTCGGGATAGAGCGTCTGCACGATCGCCTCGCCGGGCTGCTCCCCGCGTCCTGCGCGCCCCGCCACCTGCGTCAGCAGCTGGAACGTTCGTTCGCCGGCGCGGAAGTCGGCGAGCCCGAGGCCCACGTCCGCCGAGATCACGCCAACCAGCGTCACACGCGGGAAATCGTGGCCCTTGGCGATCATCTGGGTGCCCACGAGGATGTCGAGTTCACCGCCTGCAAACTGGTTGAGCAGGCCCGCGAGCGCCCCCTTGCGACGCACCGAGTCCCTGTCAACGCGGCCAATGCGCGCGTCGGGGAAACGATCACGCAGGTGCGCTTCGACCCGCTCTGTCCCGAAGCCGGCCTGCTCGAGATAGGGCGCGGCACACTTCCGACACGCGTTGGGCATGCGCATCGAAAAGTTGCAGTAATGGCAGCGGCCCCAGCCTGAGAGGGGCGGCGGCCCTGCTGGCTTCTCCCCTTCACCCCTGGGACGGCCTTTCCCCTGCTCTCCCCCGCGCACCGTGTGCATCGTCAGCGACACGCTGCAGTTGGGACACTCGAATGCGTCCCCGCACTGACGGCAGAACACGGAGGTCGCAAAACCGCGTCGATTGAGCAGCACGACGACCTGTTCACGCGCGGCCAACCGGCCTTCGATCGCTTCCTCGAGCGCGGTGCTCACGACCACGTCGGGGCCGACTTTCGCGTATTCCTGACGCATGTCGACCAGGCGCACAGCCGCCATCGGACGATCGAGCACGCGCCGCTGCAGCGCCACGAGCGTGTACTTGCCGGTCACCGCGTTCTGGTACGACTCCATCGACGGCGTGGCCGAACCGAGGACCACCAGCGCGCCCGCAGACCGTCCGCGGACAATGGCCACGTCGCGGCCGTTGTAGCGCGGTGTCTCTTCCTGCTTGTACGACGAGTCGTGCTCCTCGTCGACGATGATCAGGCGCAGCTCGTCGAGAGGGGCGAACACTGCCGAGCGCGTGCCGATCACGACGTCCACATCACCGCGGCGAATGCGGTGCCACTGGTCGTGGCGTTCGCCGTCGGAGAGCGCACTGTGCTGAATGGCGACGCGCTCCCCGAACGTTCGGCGGAACACGGTGGTCATCGAGGGCGTCAGCGCGATTTCCGGCACCATCAAGAGCGCCCGTCCGCCACCGCCGATGACATCTGCGACCAGGCGCAGATACACCTCGGTCTTTCCGCTGCCGGTCACGCCGTGCAGGAGAACGACGGCGAAGCGCCGTTCGGCGGAGAGGGCTCGAATCACTCGCAGGCCCTGCGCCTGTTCCTCGGTCAGGACCCGGTCCACGTCGGCGACCTCGCCACGGGGATGTCCCTCGAACGGATCGCGGTTCTGTGCAGACTCGGTCATCACGACCAGCCCCTTCCGCACCAGCCTGGTCACGACGTCGAGGGTGAGACCCCTCTCGCGCAGCCCGGCGACAGGCAGGCCCCCCGGTGCCGACAGGGCCTCGAGGGCCTCCTTCTGTCGGCCGGTCAGACGCTCGCCGCCTGGTGCCCCCCCAGAGCCGGCCTCGGCGGCAACCAGGCTCAGTCCATGAGCGGTCAACACGGCGGTCCTGGCCATCTTGAACGAGGGTCGTTCGCGACGAGCCCCGGGTGGCATGGCCATCCGCAGGGTGTCGCCCAGACCCGCCATGTAGTACTCAGCCGTCCATCTGCACAGTTCGACCACCTCGAACGGCAGCAGCGGTTCATGGTCCAGCACACGCTCGATCGCCTTGACCGGTCCGTCAGTGGGAGCGACGCCATGGGCCACGACACAGCCGGTCATCACACGGGAGCCGATCGGCACGCGCACACGCCCCCCGATCGGAGGCACCTGCATGCCGTCGGGAACGAGATAGGTCAGCTCTCCGAGGAACGGGACAGGGACCGCGACGGAAACGAGCACGGTGGGCGGGACTGACGCGGTGCTCTGATGCGAGGGGCTACGCGTCGCCCAGCAGCTGCTTCACGCGCTTCATGTCTTCCCACACTTCACGCTTCGCGGACGGGTTTCGCAGCAGATAGGCGGGGTGATAGGTGGGGATCAGGATGGCATCGCGGTAGCTGAACTCTTTCCCGCGGATGCGCGTGATCGGCTCGGCCGTGCGCAGGAGCGACTGCGCGGCAAACTTGCCGAGCGCCACGATCACCTTCGGCTTGATGGTGTCGATCTGTCGGAACAGAAACGGCTCGCACTGGCCGACTTCGTCGGGTTCCGGATTCCTGTTCTGCGGCGGGCGGCACTTGATCACATTGGCGATGTAGACGTCGGCGCGCGTGAGATCGATAGCTTCGATGATCTTGGTCAGCAACTGGCCGGCGCGACCGACAAACGGCTCGCCCTGGATGTCCTCATCGGCTCCGGGCGCCTCGCCGACAAACATCAACCGGGCGTCAGGGTTGCCGGCACCGAAGACAATCTGATTGCGTCCCGCGTGCAGCTTGCAGCGGGTGCAATCACCGAGGTCCTGACGGACGGCAGGCAGGCCTGATGACACGGACTGAACGGGAATCACGATGGGCAACCTTTCCGTACGCGCACGCCATTCGGGCTCGCGTCGCACGCCCGGCACTCCGAGGTCGCCGAAGAAATCGAGATGGGCGCGAAGATCGTCCTGCACGACACTACCCGCGCGGGATCGCCGCCGCGCGTCCCTGGAGAATCCGTTCGATCCGGCTCAGGATGAGGTCGGCGACCTCGTCCTTGCTGCGAAGCGAGATGTGTTGGTCTTCACCGTCACCGACCAGGGTGACGGCGTTGGTGTCGACGTCGAACCCCGCGCCCGGTTCGGACACGTCGTTGGCGACGATCAAATCAACGCCCTTGCGAACGCGCTTCCCGCGTGCCTTCTCCACCGCCCCGCCCGTCTCGGCGGCAAAGCCGACCAGCAACGGCGTTCCGCCGGAACGACGAGACGGCAGTGCGCCCAGATCGGCGAGGATGTCTCGCGTTCGGCGCAGCGTCAGCGTGAGGGGCGCATCAGATTTGGCGATCTTGCCGGTCGCCGCCTGCTCTGGCGCATAGTCGGCCACGGCGGCCGCCATGATGACAATGTCCGCCCGCCCCGCACGTGCCATGACCGCTTCGTGCATCTGGGCAGCCGACCGCACGCGGGCGACTTCTGCCACCGGCGGAGGCTCGAGACGCGTGGGCCCGGCGATGACCGTCACCTCGGCACCCCGCCTGGACGCGGCCGCGGCCAGGGCAAAGCCCATGCGACCGCTCGACCGGTTGCCAACGTAGCGGACCGCGTCGATGTCCTCATAGGTCGGACCGGCGGTCACGATCACCCGCAGACCGCGCAGCGCCGAATCGCGCGGACGCAGAAGCTGCTCGACCGCGGCGACGATCTCATCCGGCTCCGCCAGACGGCCCTTGCCGATCCAGCCGCACGCCAGGTAGCCCTCCCCGGGCTCCACGAACGCCACGCCCCGGCTGGCCAGAATCTGCAGGTTCTGCTGAACCGCCGGATGGGCGAGCATGTTCGTGTTCATCGCCGGCGCCAGCAGCACGGGTGCCCTGGTGGCCAGGTACAGGGAACTGAGGAAGTCGTCGGCGATGCCGTGCGCAAACTTGCCGAGGGTGTTTGCCGTACACGGGGCAACGACCAGCACGTCGATGCTGTCGGCGATGGCAATGTGTTCGATGTCGGCGTTGGCGCCAGGCGTCCACTGCGACGTGATGACCGGACGCCTGGTGATGGCCTCGAAGGTGACCCGCCCGACGAACCTGCTCGCCGAGCGCGTCATGATGGCGACGACCTCGTGCCCGCGCTTCTGCAGGCCCCGGCAGACCTCGACCGCCTTGTAGGCGCCGATACCACCGGTGACGCCGAGGCCAATCACAGCCATCTCAGGCCTCGTCGGTGATCTTTTCCACCTTGCGGCGCAGCACTTCCCGCTGCGCGATGGTGATGGTCTTCTCGCCGTCTTCGCGCGGGACCGCGCCGGCCAGAAGCTGGCGCGCACGCTTGCCGGCGATCACGACGAACTCGAATCGATTCTCTCTCGGTGCTCGTTCCACAGTCTCTCCACTCTCTCCACCGCGGCACAACCCGCGCGTGGGCTTCACTCCAACCCGCGATCACCCGCAAACGTCGCGACGATCTCTTCGGCGCCCGGGCGCATCTGCCTGACCCGACTCCGCTCGGCGAGGACAATGGCCCTCAACCGGTCCACCGCGCCCGCCACCTCGTCGTTGATGACGACGTAGTCGTAGGTGGCGTACTCGCTGACTTCCTTCGACGACACCTCGAGCCGCGTCTGGATCTGCTGCTCGCTGTCCTTGCTCCGCCCGCGCAGCCGCTGGGCGAGCACGTCCGACGACGGCGGCAGGACGAAGATCCCGACGCTTTCGAGCCCCCGACTCCGGACCTGCCTGGCACCCTGGACGTCAATCACCAGGATCAGGTCCTCCCCGGCGGTCAGGCACGCGTCGGTATCGGCGGCACCCGTGCCGTAATAGTTCCCGAATACGTCGGCGTGCTCGAGGAAGGCCCCTTCCGAGACCATCTGCTCGAACCCCTGGCGGCTGATGAAATTATAGTCAACCCCGTCGGTCTCCCCCGCCCGGGCGCTCCGGGAGGTGTACGACCGCGACATTCGCAGGCCAGGAACGGTGTGAATGAGCCGCTCGACCAGCGTGGTCTTGCCCGTGCCCGACGGCGCGGACACGATGAACAGGAGCCCCCGCCGGCTACTCGACATTCTGCACCTGTTCCCTCATTCGCTCGAGTTCTGCCTTGGCGGTGATGATGAGCTCGGCGATGCCGAGACCGTCGGCCTTCGAGCCGATGGTGTTCACCTCGCGGTTCATCTCCTGCAACAGGAAATCGAGCTTCCGTCCGCACGGCTCCGGCCCGAGCGTCAGGGCATCCCAGTGCTCGAGATGCGCCCGAAAGCGGGTCACCTCTTCGCTGATGTCAGACCGACCCGCGGCACGGACAATCTCCTGCGCGATGAGGCCCTGATCGACCGGCAGTTCGGCGCTGATCTCGCGGACGCGGTCGGCCAGGCGCAACTGATAGGACGCGCTGCCCGCCGCCGCGCCGGCGGCCAGCTGACCGATGAGTTCGCCCAGCATGGTGGTGCGCTGCGCGAAATCGACCCGCAGGTGTTCACCCTCCCGGCTGCGCATGGCGTCGAGATCAGCCAGCGCCTGCTCAACCGCCGCCTCCACACTGGCGGCGAGCCTCGCTTCGACCTCGGGATCCGCTTCGAGTGCCCGCTCGCGGATGGTCAGCGCTTGAGGCAGGCGAAGCAGGTCTCCCGGCGTCAGGGCACCGACGACCAGACCGCGGGAGCGGGCGCGTTCGAGCGCCGCGGTCAGTGCGTTGGCAAAGTCCTCGTTGAGGTCTACCTCGGGCGCCACCGGCACACGCTGCTGGATTGAGATGTTGACTTCAACCCGACCGCGCGCCAGGCGCCTCGACACGCACGCCCGTACGCGCATCTCCAGATCGGCCAGCGACTGGGGAATCCTCAGCTGCAGGTCAAGAAACCGGTGATTGACCGAACGGATCGTGATGCCAACGGTGGCGCGGGCATCCTCGTGTGTGAGTGAGGCAAAGCCGGTCATCGACTTGACCAGGGCCACCTCCCCTCGGCGGACGAGGCGGCGGACCTGACAAGGTCCGCCCCACGCAGTGTCCGCCCTGCGTACCGTTTACCCGTCGACATGGACGCTCATCGGTTCTGGTTCTTCCTGGAGTTGCAGCTCGTACAGTTTCGCATAGGGCCCGCCGGCCGCCAGCAGTCCGTCGTGGGTGCCGGCCTCGACGATGCGTCCACGCTCCAGCACGACGATCGCGTCAGCGCGGCGAACGGTGGACAGGCGGTGGGCGATCACCAGCGACGTGCGGTTCATCATCAGGGTCGACAGGGCGTCCTGCACGAGCATTTCCGACTCGGCGTCGAGCGCCGAGGTCGCTTCGTCGAGGATCAGAATCGGCGAGTCGCGCAGCAACGCCCGCGCAATGGAAATCCGCTGGCGCTGGCCCCCCGAGACGCGGTGGCCCCGCTCGCCCATCATCGTGTCGTAGCCGTCCTCGAGCCCCACGATGAACTCGTGCGCGTGTGCGGCGCGTGCCGCCGCCTCAATCTGCTCTGGGGTCGCGTCGGGACGGCCAAACGCGATGTTGGCGGCGATGGTGTCGTCGAACAGGACCGTTTCCTGCGTGACCATGCCGATCTGCGCCCGCAGCGACCGGATGGTCACGTCGCGGATGTCGCGCCCGTCGATGACGATTGAGCCCCCCGTCACGTCGTAGAACCGGGCGATGAGATTGGCGAGGGTGGTTTTGCCCGCCCCGCTCCGCCCGACGATGGCCACGGTCTGACCGGCCTGCACGGTGAGGTTGACGCCGCGCAGTGTCTGCTGCTCGGCGCCCTCATAGCTGAACGAGACGTCGCGGAACACGATGGCATCGTGGAACGGCGCCAGCGGGGTGGCATCGGGCCGCTCGGTGACCTCGCTGTGGGTGTCGAGCAGCTCGAAGATGCGATCGGCGGCCGCCATCGCCTGCTGCATGTTCGCGCTGACCCGACTGAGCTTCTTCGCTGGCGCATACATCATGAACAGCGCCGTGATGAACCCGATGAACTCGCCCGTCGTGAGACGCTGCGCGACGATCTCCTGGCTCCCGTACCAGAGCGCCACCGCAAAGGCGAGGCCGCCAATCACCTCCATCAGCGGCGGCAGCGCCGAGAGGGCGCTGGTCACCGTCAGGTTGGTGCGATACAGCCGTTCGGCGGCCGCCTGAAACTTCGAGGCCTCTCTCGCCTCGGCGCCAAACGCCTTGACGATGCGATGTCCGGTGAAGGCTTCGGCGCTCAGGTGCGTGATGTGAGCGAGGGCTTCCTGGCTGCGACGGGTCGTGCGCCTCACCCGCTGTCCGAGGCGCGCCAGCGGGTAGACGATGAGCGGCGCGCCGGTCAGGCAGACGATCGCGAGCCGGGCGTCGTAGTAGAACAACAGCGCCGTGAACCCGATGAGCGCCAGCGACTCGCGCGCGAGATCGCCGAGGGTTTCCGACACCGCCTGCTGGACCTGGCCGACGTCGTTGGTAATCCGCGACGTCAGGCGTCCGCTCGTCTGGGAGGAGAAGAACGCCGCGGACTGGCCGAGAATGTGCGTGAAGAGCGTCAGCCGGAGGTCGCGCACCACGCGCTGGCCGACGTCGGCCATCCAGTAGCCGGACAGGTAACCGCCGAGACCCTTCACCAGATAGAGCCCGAGGACGATCGAGATGGTGAGGCCGAGCCGCTCCCGCGAAGGCAGCACATCGTCGAGAATCGGCTGCACCTGGGAGGCCACGCCCGCCGAGGCCATGCCGTAGACAATGGTCGCCGCCATGGCGGCAGCGAGGCGCCAGCGGTAGGGACGGGCGTAGCGGACCAGTCGGGGGAAGCCGGTCACTCGGTGAATCGATACTTCAGCAGCGTCCACAGGGCAGAGAACCCGTCGGCCCAGGTGATCTTCTTTCCCTCGTCATAACCGCGCCCGTCATAGGTGATGGGGACCTCGTAGACGCGGTATCCACGCTTGAAGATTTTGGCGGTCAGCTCAGGCTCGATGTCGAAGGCGTTGGAGCGCAAGGTCATCGACCGCAGGACCTCGACCCGCATCACCTTGTAACACGTCTCCATGTCCGAGAGCATCGTGTTGTAGAGCACGTTGGTCAAGAGCGTCAGGAGGCGGTTGCCCAGATAGTGCGAGAAGAGAAACACACGGTGACGGCCCAGAAACCGCGATCCGTACACCACGTCTGCCCGACCCTGGCAAATCAGCTCGATGAGCTGGGGAAACTCCTCAGGAGAGTACTCCAGATCGGCGTCCTGGATGACCACCAGATCGCCCTGTACCGCCGCAAATCCCCGGCGGAGCGCCGCCCCCTTCCCTTGATTCCGGTCCTGCAGGAGCAGCGTGAATCCGAGCTTCCTCTGCAGGGCCTGCAACAGGTCTCTGGTCCCGTCGCTCGAGCAGTCGTCAACGACGATGAGCTGGATGCGCAGCGGGACGGCCAGAACCCGGCGGATGATCTCGTCGATCGTGGCAGCCTCGTTGTAGGCCGGCATCACCACGGACAACAGGGGATCGGGGAGCACGCCGCGCAGCCGTGACATCAGCGCGGTTCTGGAGTACCAAACCCCTGCGGGTGGGAGCGATGCCACCGCCACGCGTCGCCGATGATGGTGTCGAGATCGACGCGCTGAGCAACCCAGCCGAGCTCGTGCCTGATGCGCGCCGCCTGTGCAAAGAGAATCGCCGGATCACCAGGACGCCGCGGCGCCTTCCGGCGCACGACCTCTTTGCCGGTCACCCGCTCCACAGCCGCGAGCACGTCCAGCACCGATGACGGGCGTTCGGTCCCGACGTTGTAGCTGGCCGAGTCGCCCCCGCGTTCGAGGTGGCCCAGCGCCCGCACATGCGCGTCGGCCAGGTCGCTCACGTGGATGTAGTCACGCAGACAGGTGCCGTCCGGCGTCGGATAGTCTTCACCGAACACGTCAATAGGTGTCCCGCCGGTCGCGGCCTCAATCGCCCGCGGGATGACGTGGATCTCCGGCGAATGATCCTCGCCGAGTTCACCGTCAGGGTCAGCGCCCGCGGCATTGAAGTAGCGCAGCCGGATCGACTTCAGGCCATACGCGCGCTCGAAGTGCGGCAGGGCGTGCTCGATGGCGAGCTTGGTCTGGCCATAGGCGTTGACCGGCGCGGTGGGATGGGTTTCGCTGATCGGCGTTTCGACCGGTTCTCCATAGATCGCGCACGTCGAGGAGAAGACGAAGCGCTGACACGACTCGGCGGCCATGGCCTCGAGGGTGGCGAGGGTTCCAAGCACGTTGTTGCGATAGTACCCGACCGGATCGCGAACCGAGTCGGAAACCGCCAGCCAGGCGGCAAAGTGCATGACCGCCGTGGCGCCGCTGTCGCGAATGGCACGACGGACGCCCGAGACATCAGCGATGTCGCCGACAATCAGGGGCGCGCCAAGCGTCGCGTCCCGATGGCCAGCCGACAGGTTGTCGTAGATGACGGTGCGATAGCCTGCACGCCGCAGCGCCTTGGCGGCGTGGCTTCCAATGTATCCGGCGCCGCCTGTGACGAGGACCGTTGCCTGATCAGTTGCGGCCAATGGAGTAGTAGACAAAGCCCTGCTGCTTCATCTGTTCGGGCGTGAAGAGATTGCGGCCATCGAAGATGACCGGGTTGGCCAGCAGCGTCTTGATCCGTGAGAAATCCGGCTGCCGGAACTCGTTCCACTCGGTCACGATGACCAGGCAGTCGGCACCTTTCAGGGCGTCGTAATTGCTGGCCATGAACGTGATGTCGTCGTTGAAGATGCCGCGCGCCACCTTCATGGCCTCGGGATCGAAGGCCTGCACGCGCGCCCCGGCCTTCACCAGCGCGTGGACCAGCGGGATGGCCGGCGCCTCGCGCATGTCGTCAGTCTTGGGCTTGAATGCCAGTCCCCAGAGCGCGATGGTCTTGCCGGACACCGACCCGAAGTGCTTCGTGACCTTCTCGAACAGACGCTGCTTCTGCGTCTTGTTCACGTTCTCAACGGCCTTCAGGATGCGGAAGTCGTAGTCGCGCTGGTTGGCGAAGTGCACCATCGCCTGCACGTCTTTCGGGAAGCAGCTGCCGCCGTACCCGACGCCGGGGAACAGGAACGAGTTGCCGATGCGCCGATCAGAACCCACCGCCCGGCGGACCTGGTCGACGTCGGCGCCCACGAGTTCGCACAGGTTGGCCACCTCGTTCATGAACGAGATGCGGGTGGCGAGCATGGCGTTGGCGGCATACTTGGCCAGTTCGGCACTCGCGCAATCCATCACCATGATCGGCGCGCCGGTCCTCGTGAACGGCGCGTACAGCTCGAGCATCAGATCGCGCGATCGCTCGTCTTCGGCACCGATCACGACGCGGTCCGGTTTCATGAAGTCGTCGATTGCCGCGCCCTGCTTGAGGAACTCGGGGTTGCTGACGACGCTGAAGGGGTGCTGGGTGTGGGAGGCGACGACCTCGGCCACCTTCCGGCTGGTCCCCACCGGCACCGTGCTCTTGTCGACGATCACTTTGTAGCCGTTCATCGACGAGGCGATGTCCGCAGCCACACGGAGCACGTGCTGAAGGTCGGCCGACCCGTCCTCACCCTGCGGCGTGCCGACGGCGATGAAGATGATCGACGACTGCTGGACCGCACCGGCGAGGTCGGTGGTAAAGCTCAGTCGGCCCTCGTGACGGTTGCGCCGGACGACCTCTTCGAGCCCGGGCTCGTAGATGGGCATCTCGCCGGCGTTGAGGGTTTCGACTTTCGCCTGATCTTTGTCCACACAGACGACGTCGCTGCCACTTTCGGCAAAACAGGCGCCCGCGACCAATCCCACGTACCCGGTTCCGACCACCGCAATCTTCATCCGACGCTCCTCAACTGTCTCCCTGACCCGCCTCGGGGCGGTTCACGGTAACACAGCCTGTGAAATTCTGTCCAACTGTTGACGTGAAAGGACTTGGCGGATAGCCTCAGCGTTAGCTGTGCGCATCCTCGTCGACTACCGCCCCGCCCTCCGTCAGCGTACGGGCGTCGGCGAGTACATCCATGAGCTCGTGCGTGCGCTCGCCAGCCACCGTACAGACGAGGTCTCGATCTTCACCAGTTCGTGGAAAGATCGCCCCTCCCCTGAACTATCGGCCGAACTGGGGGCTCACGTAATCGATTGCCGGATTCCAGTCGGCCTCCTGAATGCCCTCTGGCACCGGGCCGGATGGCCGCCAGTCGAATGGCTGGCGGGTGGTGCTGATGTGGTCCATGCTGCGCACCCGCTCCTCATCCCCTCCCGGCACGCCGCCCAGGTGGTGACGGTCCACGACCTGTTCTTCCTCACAGATCCGAGTGCGGTGGGAGCGGAAATCCGCCGGGACTACGCCTCGCTGGCCGCTGCGCATGCCAGGCGGGCCCACGCGGTCGTGACCTCGTCGGAATACGGCAGGCAGCAGGTCATCGAGCGCCTGTCGGCACCACCAGCCCGGGTGCACGTCGTTCCCCCTGGCGCACCGTCCTGGAGGCACCTCGGCGCCTCACCCCTGCCGGCCCCGGCCGGATACGCCCTGTTTGTCGGGACCATCGAACCACGCAAGAACCTGGAGCGTCTCCTCGACGCCTGGCAACGGGTTGTCGCGTCCCTCAAGACCCGACCGCGGCTCGTCCTGGCAGGAGGCGTCAGTTCCAAGTCTGCTCCGCTGCTCGAGAACCTCGGTGCACCTGGCCTGGCCGGGACGGTCGAGTACCGCGGATACGTGCCTGAGGCGGCGCGAGAGGCCCTCTTCGCGGGCGCCCGCCTGCTGGTCCTGCCCTCCCTCGACGAGGGCTTCGGGCTGCCCGTCCTCGAGGCGATGTCAGCCGGCATTCCCGTCGTCGCCTCGAATCGTGGCGCCATCCCGGAGGTCGCTGCGGGAAGTGCGGAGCTGGTCGAGCCGCTCGACGTCGACGCTCTGGCGGCAGCTCTGGTTCGAGTCCTCGAAGATGAGGACCACGCGCGTGACCTCGCGAGACGAGGCCTGGAGCGGGCGCGGGCGTTTACCTGGCAGCGATCGGCGACGATACTGAGCGCGGTGTACGCGGAAGCCATCGCGCGCCGCCGTGCGGAGTCGACGTCGTGAAGGTGGCGATCGATGCGCGGGAACTCGAAGGGCAACGCACCGGTGTCGGACGCTACCTTCACGAGATTCTCTGTGCCTGGTCCGGCGACGCTGCCGCACGCCGCCACGAGTTCGTGCTGTGCTCCTCGGACGCGGTCAACACCGACGCGTATCGCGGCCTCAACCTCAGCGTGCAGGTGGCGTCGGGTCGCGGTCTTCTGTGGGAACAGCTGACGTTGCCGGGAATGCTCCGCGGCCTTCAGCCCGACGTCCTGCTGGCGCCAGGGTATACCGCACCCCTCTCGACGAAGGTACCCACCGTCCTCGTGGTGCACGATGTCTCGTTCGCCTCGCATCCGGAGTGGTTTTCCTGGCGCGAGGGCGCGCGGCGTCGGCAGGTGACTCGTCTGGCGGCGCGCCGGGCAGCGCGCGTGGTGACGGTATCGCGCTTTTCCAAAGGGGAAATCGAGGCGCAGCTCGGCGTCCCGGCGTCACGCATTTCGGTGATCCACAACGGGGTCACGGCCATGAGTGGAGCCCGTGCCCAGGAGCGACACGACGGCGCGGTCCTCTTCGTTGGCTCGATCTTCAACCGGCGGCATGTGCCGCTGCTCATTGATGCCGTGGCGCTTCTGGCCGGGCGTGGGCTGCCGGTCTCGCTGGACATCGTCGGCGACAATCGCACGAGCCCGCCGATCGATCTCGAATCGCACGTTCGCCTCGCGGGCGTCGCCGACCGCGTTCGCGTGCGGTCCTGGGTGTCCGACGCCGACCTCGCTGACTGTTACGCGCGGGCCCGCGTCTTTGCGTTTCTCTCCGAATACGAAGGCTTTGGCCTGACCCCCCTCGAGGCACTGGCCGCTGGCGTGCCGATCGTCGTGCTCGACCAGCCAGTCACACGCGAAATCTACGGCGGGGCTGCCACCTTTGTGTCGGGGCTGGACGTCCAGTCGGTTACCGAGGCGCTCGACCGCGCGCTCTTCGACGCCGGCGAGCGTGAACGCGTGCTGGCGGCAGCCGCGGATGTGGTCGCCAGCTATTCATGGACGCGGTCGGCGACTGCCCTGCTCGCGCTTCTGATCGAGGCGGTGTAGTCGCGTGCCGCGCCTGTCCATCGTCATCGTCACCTACAACTCCGAAGCAGACATCGAGCGATGCCTCTCGTCGTTGCGCGCTCATCCACCATCAGTCGACTTCGACGTGACCGTTGTCGACAACAGCTCGGCCGACCGCACCGTGGCGGTCGTCCGCGATCGCTTCCGTGACGTGCATGTCATCACCGCGCCGGGCAACGTCGGCTTTGCAGCCGCCAACAACCTGGCGATTCGTGGCACCGCGAGCGAACTCCTGCTGCTGCTCAACCCGGACACGATCCTCACCGCTGGCGCGATCGATTCGCTGGTGGCGACACTGGACCGCCGGAGCGATGTCGCCGCGTGTGGCCCGCGGCTGGTCGACCTCGATGGCCGCGCAGAGCTGTCCTTCGGGCCGATGATGAGTCCGTTCGGCGAACTGCGGCAGAAGGTGCTCGTGCGCGGACACGCCCGCCGGTGGCCGGTCGTCACCGGCATCGTCGAGCGCCGGGTCAGGCGGCCTGCGGAGCCGGACTGGGTCAGCGGGGCGTGCCTGTGCGTGCGACGTGCCGACGCCGAGTCCGTGGGACTGCTGGACGAGCGCTATTTCCTCTATGCCGAGGACGTCGACTTCTGTGCCGCGCTGCGGGCTCGGGGCCGTCGCATTTTCTTCGAGCCAGCGGCCGAGGTCGTCCATGCCCGCGGGCAGTCCCGACGCTCGGCAGCGTCGGCCTCCGAGCGAGCCTATCGGGCGAGCCAGCTCGCCTTCTACGCCAAGCACCATCCGGGGTGGGAGCCGCTGCTTCGCCTCTACCTGCGGGTCAGGGGACAGCTTGGCTGACATTTCCGCTACGATGCTGACAGATGCGAGTCGCGATCGACGCGCGTAAGCTGCACGATTTCGGGATCGGCACCTATATCCGGAATCTGCTTCGCCACCTCGCGCGTCTCGACCGCGAGTCGGAGTTCGTCCTGCTGGTCTCCAGGGACGACCTCGGCATTGCCACGCAGCTGGGCCCGAACTTCCGCACGGTACTCGAACCGTCGCCGAACTACTCGTTCCGCGAACAGATCCACATTCCCTGGTCGCTCAGGCGCGAGCGTCCCGATGTGTTTCACGCGCCGCACTACGTGTTGCCGGTGGCGGTGCGCTGCCGATCGGTCGTGACGATTCACGACTGCATCCACCTGATGTTTCCGCAGTACCTGCCCAACCGGATGGCCTACGCCTATGCGCGGGCGTCGATCTGGAGCGCGGCGCGAAAGGCCTCCCGTATCCTCACCGTCTCGGAGGCATCCAAGCGCGACATCCTGCACTTTTTCGACGTGCCGCCCGACAAGATCGAGGTGGTGTACAACGCCATCGATGAGCGTTTCTGGAACCGGCCTGACGAAGGTGAGGTCGGTCGTGTCCGGGAACGGTACCAGTTGAATTCCCGCTTCGTGCTGTACGTCGGCAACATCAAGCCTCACAAGAACCTGGTGCGGCTGATCAAGGCGTTCGACCAGGTGCGGAAGACGCCGGGGCTCGAAGACGTCAAGCTCCTCATCATCGGCGACGAGATCTCGAAGCTGCCGGCGCTGCGACGGGCCGTGCACAGCTACAAGCTGCACAAGGAAGTGCGCTTCCTCGGCTACGTCCGCGATGAGACGCTCGCCATCCTCTATCGCCTGGCGTCGGCGTTTGCCTTCCCGTCGCTCTACGAAGGGTTCGGACTTCCCGCACTGGAAGCCATGGCCAGTGGCACGCCGGTCGTCACCTCCAACGTATCGTCGCTGCCCGAGGTCGCAGGCGACGCCGCGGTGCTGGTCGATCCGTACAACGTCAGCGACATTGCCGACGGGCTGGTACGGGTCCTGACCGACCCGGCGCTCGCGGCCGATCTCAGCAGGCGCGGGCTGGTGCGCGCACGCGACTTTTCCTGGGAACGCTCAGTCGCCCGCACACACGAGATCTACCGACAGGTGGCGGCCCTCTGACTGCACCCGCCGGGCACCGCGTGGCACTGGTGCACGACTGGCTGACGGGCATGCGCGGGGGCGAGAAATCGCTCGAGCCGATCTGTGCGGCCTACCCGAACGCCGACCTGTTTACGCTGCTCCACGTGCCGGGCACGGTGTCGCCGGTGATCGAGCAACGGCCCATTCACACGTCGTTTGTCCAGCACCTTCCGGCGGTCGCCCGGTATTATCGCCACTACCTTCCGCTCTTTCCGACGGCCATCGAGCGCTTCTCGTTCGAGCCCTTCGACCTCGTGATCAGTTTCAGCCACTGCGTGGCCAAGTCGGTCATCACGCCGCCTCGGGTGCCCCACATCTGCTACTGCTTCACACCGATGCGCTATGCCTGGGATCAGTTCGACGCCTACTTCGGGCCCGAGCGGGTCGGCCGCCTGGCCAGCGCGGTGCTCAGACCGGTGATGGCCCACATGGCGGACTGGGACCAGCGGACCTCAACCCGGGCTACACGCTATCTCGCGATTTCACAATACGTTGCGCAGCGGATCCGCCGATACTATGATCGCGAAGCCACCATCGTGTACCCGCCCGTAGACACCGACTTCTACCGCCCCGACACCTCCGCCCCGGGGGATCACTTCCTGATTGTGTCGGCTCTGGTCCCCTATAAGCGCATCGATCTCGCCATCGAGGGCTGCCGGCGTGCCGGCGCGTCGCTGCGGATCGTCGGCGACGGACCCGAGCGCGCCCACCTGGAAGCCATCGCCGGGCCCCACGTGACCTTTCTGGGCCGCCTGTCAGACGAAGACGTCAGGCGGGAGTATCGGGCCGCCCGTGCCGTCCTCCTCCCGGGCGAAGAGGACTTCGGGATCGCCCCCGTGGAAGCGCAGGCCTGTGGCCGGCCGGTCGTCGCCCTTGGCCTCGGCGGCGCATGCGAGACGGTCATCGACGGAGAGACCGGAGTGCTCGCCCAGGAGGCCACCCCGGCGTCATTTGCCACCGCTCTGGACCGGGTCACGCGCCTGAGGTTGGAACCTGCCCGCGCGCGTGCCAACGCCGAACGCTTCTCGACCGCCAGATACGTCGCCGCCTTCAACGCCGCTGTCGCCGAAACGCTGGCGGCACCAGCCGGGACGCGATGGTAAAGCGCTACAACCAGTTGCTCGTCGCCTGCTATGTCGTCAGCGACATGTTCCTCGCGTCGTGGGCGTTCCTGCTCGCCTACCTGATTCGATTCGAGAGCGGCCTCGTCCCGGTCACCAAGGGATTCCCGCCGCTCGACCAGTACCTGAACGTGCTGCCGTTTGTGGCCGTGCTGACGCCCCTGGCCTATCAGCTTCAGGGCGTGTACCGCCTGCGCCGCGGCCGTTCCCGCATCGACGACTTCTTTGCCGTACTGATCGGCAGCATTCTCGCCGTCGTCCTCGGCATCGTCACCACGCTGTACGTCCAGACGTACTACGCGTCGGAGGCCTCACGCGCGACCGGGGCCTACGAGGTGTCGCAGCTGGTGTGGCTGCTGTTCCTCGGCCTGAACGTCGTCCTGACGTCGCTGTCGCGCGAGACGATCCGCGAACTGCTCGAACGTCGGTGGCGGGCCGGCATCGGACTGAAGCGCATTCTGATTGCGGGGTCTGGCGATCTGGGACGGATGGTGGCCGACCGCGTGCTCCAGCATCGCGAACTCGGCTATCAGGTGGTCGGCTTCGTGGACGATCGAGCCGGCGGCGATCACATCGGCTACCGCGGCCTGCCGCTGCTCGGAACGCTGAGCGAGGTCGGCGAGATCGCCCAGCGTGAGAAGGTTGATCACCTCTACGTGGCGCTGCCGCTCGAGGAGCACTCAAAGCTGCTCGACCTGGTCGAACTGACCAGCCGCGAGTGCCTCGACGTCAAGGTCGTGCCCGACCTGCTGCAGTTCATCGCGCTGCGGGCCAGGCTCGAGGATCTCGACGGCCTGCCAATCATCAACATCAACGACGTCCCGCTCCAGGGCGTCAACGCCTGGATCAAGCGCGCCATCGACGTCGCCCTGTCGCTCGGGGCGCTGCTCGTTATCGCCATCCCGGCGGCGATCATCGCCACGCTGGTGAAGCTGACCTCCCGCGGGCCGATTTTCTACCGGCAGGAGCGCATGGGGCTCGACGGCAAGGCTTTCACGGTCTTCAAGTTCCGGTCGATGCCGCTCAACGCCGAGGCCTCGAGCGGCCCGGTATGGGCCGACGACGACGACCCGCGTGTGACGACGCTCGGCAAGTGGCTCCGGCGTTTCGATCTGGACGAACTGCCGCAGTTCTGGAACGTCCTGAAGGGCGACATGTCGATTGTCGGCCCCCGTCCGGAACGTCCGTTCTTCGTCGAACAGTTCAAGCATCGGATCCCGCAGTACATGCTGCGGCACAAGGTCAAGGCCGGTATTACCGGCTGGGCACAGGTGAACGGCTGGCGTGGCAACACGTCGCTCGAGAAACGCATCGAATTCGACCTCTACTACATCGAGAACTGGTCTGTGACACTTGATATCAAGATCATGTGGCTCACACTCGTTCGAGGGATGATCAAATCAACGCATGCCTAGAACCGTCGTAACCGGTGGCGCCGGATTCATCGGGTCGCATCTGTGCGAAGCCCTCCTTGACCGCGGGCACTCCGTGGTTGTCGTCGACAACCTCCTGACCGGAGACCTGAGCAACATCGCCCATCTCCGCAACCGCGACCTCGAATTCATTCGCCACGATGTCACCCGGCACATCGATATCGACGGCGACGTCGACTACGTCCTGCACTGGGCGAGTCCGGCGAGCCCGATCGACTACCTCGAGCTGCCGATTCAGACGTTGAAGGTGGGTTCGCTCGGCACCCACAACGCCCTCGGCCTGGCGATGAAGAAGAACGCCCGGTTCGTCATCGCCTCGACCTCAGAGGTCTACGGCGATCCGCTCGAGCATCCCCAGAAGGAGACCTACTGGGGCAACGTCAATCCCATCGGCCCGCGCGGCGTGTATGACGAGGCCAAGCGATTTGCCGAGGCCATGACGCTGGCGTACCACCGGTATCACGGCGTGGACACCAAGATCGTCCGCATCTTCAACACCTACGGCCCGCGCATGCGGCTCCGCGACGGACGGGCCGTGCCGGCCTTCATGTCGCAGGCGCTTCGGGGCGAAGACGTGACCGTGTTCGGCTCGGGCAGCCAGACCCGCAGCTTCACCTACGTCAGTGACCTGGTCGACGGCATCCTCCGGTTGATGGATTCATCGACCAACGAGCCGGTCAACATCGGCAACCCGCACGAGCTGACGATTGAGGAAATTGCCAAAGCGATCATCAAGCTGGTCGGCTCGAAGAGCCGGATTGTCTATCGGCCGCTGCCGACCGACGACCCCAAACAGCGCCGTCCCGACATCACACGAGCCAGGACGCTGCTCGGCTGGGAACCGAAGGTGGAACTCGAAGAGGGCCTGCTGAAGACCGTGGACTACTTCAGGAAGAAGGTCGCGGCCGAGTAGGCCGCCCCTCACGCCGCGTCGCTGTTGACGAGTTTCCTGACCCGCAGCAGGTAGTCGCCGCTCGACGCCAGGGTCAGCGCCAGGGCCAGCCACACCATCGCGCCGACGAGCACCGACGGCTCGCGGCGCCAGTTGAAGTACATCACCACAACCACCAGGGCGATGTAGGACGCGGTCGCCATCTTGCCCAGCAGCGATGGCTTGAACGTCCGGTGGCCAATCGCCAGATTCACTACGGCGACGACGCTGACGATCACGACGTCCCGGCTGATGATGAGCACCGTGAGCCAGAGCGGCACATGGTGGGTCAGGGGGACGATGGGCAGCGTCAGCACGATGAACGTGGTGACCAGCAGGAGCTTGTCCGCCATCGGGTCGAGCCAGGCCCCGAGGCTCGTCCGCTGCCCGGCACTGCGCGCGATGATGCCGTCGAGCGCATCGGTAATCCCGGCCGTCAGGAACACTCCCAGCGCCGCACCGAGCTCCTGGTAGACCACCAGCAGCACAAATGCGGGGATGAGCAGCATCCGCAGGATCGTGAGCTGGTTGGCCAGGGTCAGGTAGCGCATGCCACCTCGTCGATCGAGCCAGGCAGACGGGACAACAGGCGACGCGGCACGTCTGCTTCGATGACAACACGGTCGCGCGTGGTCACCTGACTGACGACCCTCGCGACGCGATACAACCAGCTGATGGCCGCCCGGTCAGCCTCGCGATCCGCGTCGAAAGTGAGCGTCACTCGCCGGGTGTCAAGGCCGAGCCTGGAGGCGACGGCGTCAAACAGCTCGTCGAGACCCGTCCCGGTCTTCGCGGAAATGAGCACCGCAGCCGGATTGGCCTCCTGCAGGCGGCGACGCTCATCCGGGCTGAGCAGATCGACCTTGTTGTAGACGTCGAGAAGGGGCACGTCCTCCGCGCCGACCTCGGCGAGCACACGGCGCACGGCGGCGATCGCCCGCTCGCGGGTCGCGCTCGGTGCATCGATGACGTGGAGCACGACGTCGGCGGCGGCAACCTCTTCGAGTGTCGCGCGAAACGCCGCCACGAGCGCGTGCGGCAGGCGATCGATGAATCCGACGGTGTCTGTCAGCAGCAGTGCGCCGCCCTCGGGGGTTCGAACCTGGCGAACCAGCGGGTCCAGGGTCACAAACAGCGCGTCTGACGCGACCGCGCGCTCCTTGGTGAGCCGGTTGAAGAGCGTCGTCTTTCCCGCGTTGGTATAGCCGACCAGCGCCGCCGTGGGAACCGCGCGCTTGTTCCGACGATCACGCATCTGGCCGCGCCGCTGCCGCAGCTGGTCGATGTCGCGCTGGATGGCCTGAATCCTCGACCGGATGCGGCGACGGTCGGTCTCGAGCTTGGTCTCACCGGGGCCGCGAGTGCCGATGCCGCCACCCAGCCTCGACAGCTCCACTCCCCTGCCGGCAAGTCGCGGAAGCATGTACTGCAGCTGCGCCAGCTCGACCTGCCACTTGCCTTCGCGCGTCCTGGCGCGCTTCGCGAAGATGTCGAGGATGAGCTGTGTGCGATCGATGACCTTGCGCGAGAGGCGTGCCTCGAGCTGACGCTGCTGGGCTGGCGTCAGTTCGTTGTCCACGATCACGAGAGCGATGTCCGTCTCGTCACACGCCGCTGCGAGGGTATCCACCTTTCCGCTGCCGATGAAGGTGGCGGGATCCGGCTTCGGTCGCTCCTGGAGCATCTGCAGGACGACGGTAGCGCCGGCCGCTTCGGCCAGACCGCCCAGTTCAGCGAGCGAGACTTCGCCGTCGTGACGGCGCGCCGTGCTGGACACCAGTCCGACGAGAGCGGCCCGCTCTGACGCGACAGACTTCCGGGGGGCGTGAGCCATGAGGAACGATAGTGAGGAGGGATGGCATGTTACCGTACGGAACTGACGTGCCCCCCCGACGTACCAAAACCGCAAAGCCGACGCTGCCCCGTGCGCCCCTGCCGCGCCAGACCGGCGGCGTGCACGAAGACCGCACGAAACGGATCTTCAGACGCCGCAAGCACAAGGGGCGCGCGGAAGGCGAACGCGAGTGAACCGGTTCAGAACCGGATACGGGTCGTCTTGGCCTCGGTCACGTGAATGCTGTCGATGAAGCGAATCAGCTGGGGGTTGGTCTGCATGATGAGCGACGTCGTGCGGATGCCGTCGCCGAAGAACCTGACCCCCTTCATGAGCGAGCCCTCGGTAACGCCGGTCGCCGCGAAGATGATGCGGTTCCCCGGTGCCAGGTCGTCGGCCTTGTAGACCTTCTTGAAGTCGGTGATTCCCATCGCCCGGCACCGCTCCTCGTGCTCTGGCTTGGAGACGACCAGTCGCGCAAAGATCTCGCCGTTCAGGCATTTCATTGCCGCTGCGGTGATGACGCCTTCAGGTGCACCGCCGATACCCATCACCGCGTGAACACCGCTGCCGACGACGGCGGCCGCGATGCCCGCCGAGAGGTCACCGTCGCCGATCAGGCGAATCCTCGCACCGGTCGCGCGGATCTCGGCGATGAGGTTCTCGTGGCGGGGACGATCGAGGACGATGATGACGAGGTCCTCGACACGTCGACCAAGCGACTTCGCGATCGCCCAGAGGTTGTACTTGACGGGAGCGTCCAGGTCGACCGCGTCGCGACAGCTGGGGCCGACGATCAGCTTCTCCATGTAGAGGTCCGGCGCGTGCAGCAGACCTCCGCGTTCGGCGGTCGCCAGCACGGCGATCGCGTTCGGGGCACCGGTCGCGCACAGGTTCGTGCCCTCCAGCGGATCGACGGCGATATCGACCTCCGGATAGACCTGCACACCGTTCTTGTTGGCCAGGCCGACCTTCTCGCCGATGTAGAGCATCGGCGCCTCGTCGCGCTCACCTTCGCCGATGACGATGGTGCCGTTGATCGGGACCGTATCCATCTCCCGCCTCATCGTCTCGACGGCAGCCTTGTCGGCGGCGTGTCCATCGCCCTGACCCATCGTGTGGGCACACGCGATAGCGGCCTGCTCGACGACGCGCAGAAAGTCCAGGGAGAGATCCGAATCCATCAGTCGCTACTCCTCACCAATCGATGGTCGATCGGGTCGACGACCATCATGAAGGCAAACGTCGAATGCTATCACGCCGGCTGGAGGCCAGCCGTCGCGCGCCGCACCGTCACGGGGCTCCCGCGTGAGAGGCCGAGGGCGGCGGCCGCATCGCCGCGTGCCACGGCCAGCTCCAGGTGGTCGGAACTGCTCAGCAGCGCACACACCGCTCCGGGCTGAACGTCGGCGTAAGTCTCTACCAGTCCGACGCCCGTGAATGCGCCCACGTCGACGCACACCGGCGCGCCCCCGCTCCATGAGGTCAGCGCGCGGCGGGAGATGTTGGTCACCGCGTTACCGAACCGATCGACACGCAGGACTTCCCCGCACAACTGAGTGGGGCTCGCCTGCGGCGCCGGAATCAACAACGGCGTCAGGGCCGTGAGAGGACGGCCCAGGTCCGCGAGCGGAGTGCCCCTGGCGAGCCAGGCGGCCGCCGGCGCAAACCGATCCCGCCCCTCAAAGGTGCGGCTGACAGCGGGCAGTGCGAACCGTGGCTCTGACAATTCGACGATCGTCGGCGATCCGAGTGACTCGAGAACGGGGGCGAGCAGCCCGTTGTCGGGCCCCACGAAGGTGAACCCTCCCGTCGCAGCGGCGATGGCTTTGCGCGATGATCCGACGCCCGGGTCGACCACGGCCACGAAGATGGTCCCCGAAGGAAAAAAGCGGTGGGCGGCCAGCAACTCGAGCGCGCCGCCGAGGACATCCTGCGGAGCGACGTCGTGAGTGATATCCACCAGCGTGAGGTCAGGGGTAATGGAGAGCGCGACGCCCTTCATCGTGCCGACGTAGTGGTCGCTCGTGCCGAAGTCGGTGATCCAGGCCAGAACCCGCGAGGGCATGCGCAGGCCCGATCAGGCCGTTGTCGCCGGTGACGCGCCTGCCGGGACCGAGGCCTTGCGGAACAGCACTTCGCGGATATTCGACTTCAGGAGGAACTGATCGGTGATGCGGAGTGGCTCGAACATCCGCGTGATATCGCGGTTCTGCAGCACCCGGCCGCGCGACTGCAGCGCGCGATACGGTCGGTACTGCAGACTGGTCGGATCAACGACCACAAACCTCGTGTAGTGCGACTCATCTGTGTCGCGCGGTTCGCTCGCGTTGAACATGGCAAAGAGCGCGCCCTCGGGCTTGAGCAGCCTCACCAGGTGCCGGGCCACCACCGAGCCTGTGCGCTTGTCGAGGTAGTCGAACAGATCCCAGGACAGGATGCCGTCAACGCTGGCGTCGGGCTTGGAAAACCGCTGATCGAACCAGGCGGGCAAGTCCTCGAGACGGCCTTCCTGCACGTGCCGGTCAACGTCCTTGAACAGGTTCTCGACGAAAATCTTGCAGCCAAGCTGCTCGCCGAAGAACGTGACGTTCGAGCCCACGACCGGACCAAGGTCGAGCAGGACTGGCTGGGATCGCGACTGCAGGCTGGAGAGAAATTTTCCGAGTGCCTTGGTCGGCTGCGCAGGCACATCGCTGCCCGCACCCTCTTCAGTGTCAGGGCGGCGGCGCAGCGAAAAAAGATCGGACAGAGCCACGTGAATTGCGGAGTCAGCAGTCGGCACAGTGAGCAGAGGTGCACTCGCCCGCGCCGACTGCGACTGAAATTAGTGAGCGGCGACGGCGGCCGGAGCGGCTGACTTGCCGGCCTGTGGCTGTGACGGCGACGCGGACGTCGTCGGAACGGCCTTGCGCTGCATGTCCACGCTGCCGCGGAAGTGCGCGCCTTCGGCGATGGCGACGCGCGGCGAGATGATGTCGCCGTCCACGGAGCCGCCGTCACGGATGTCAACCTTCTCGGTCGCCGCGACGTTGCCGGTGACCTCGCCAAGCACGATCACCGCCTTGGCATACACCTGCGCCTTGATCTTGCCGTTGGGACCAATGGTGAGCACGTGGTCCTTGAGCTCGATCTTGCCTTCCACGTGACCCTCAATTGTCAGGTCCTCGCTGCCGGCCAGTTCACCCTTGATTACTACGGACTTGCCAATATTGACGACATCTCGGGACATCGGACGAGTCTCCATCGGCTGCGGCGCGGCGACGGTCGCCGCTGGTTGAGTGATCGGGGCCGGGGCCGCCGGCGTCGGATTGGCTGCCGGCTTCACGGCTTCATCACGCTTCCACATGTCGTTTTTCCTCCGCCTCGCAGGCCTCCATCGCCAGTCGTGCTTGCGACGTGAAGACCGTCCAGACTGCTCGCTCTACGTCAAAAACCTGGGCTGCGACGTGAGGCGCCCCGGCGTGGGGCCGCCGACGCGCTTAGATGTAAGTGCGGGAGCCCACAGAGTATATCGGTCGCTGAAAAAAGTTGTCTAGTCTAATGGCTGCCGTCAGTTACCGAAGTGGTACGATGGTCTAACCCGCTCTGGCACACGAGCTTACTCCCGTGCAGCGTATCTACCTCGACCATAACGCCACAACCCCCTTATCAATTGGGGTGTTGGACCAAATGACGCAGGCTCTCGCCCGCGACTGGGGTAATCCGTCCAGCGTGCACCACTTTGGTCAGCAGGCCAAGGCGGCGGTGGACGTTGCCCGTGCAGCGGTTGCACAACTTATCGGCGCCGAGCCAACCGAAGTGGTGTTCACGAGCGGCGGAACCGAAAGCGACAATCTGGCAATTCGAGGGGTGGCCGAAGCGTTGGCCCCGTCTGGCCGGCGGCACCTCATTGCGTCGAGCATCGAGCACGAAGCCGTCCTGAACACCGTCAAGGTCCTCGCCCGCCGAGGCTGGGATGTGACCCTCCTGCCGGTCGATCAGACCGGGATTGTCGACCCTGAGGTCCTGCGCGAGGCCCTCACCGACCAGACCGCGCTGGTCTCGGTGATGCACGCCAACAACGAGATTGGCACGGTGCAGCCGGTGGCCCACCTGGCCCGACTGGCCCACGAACGCGGAGCGCTCTTCCATACCGATGCCGTCCAGTCGGCCGCGAAGCTTCCGGTCGACGTCCGCGCGCTGGGCGTAGACCTGCTGTCGATTTCGGGGCACAAGTTCTACGGCCCCAAGGGCGTCGGCGCAATCTGGATTCGACGCGCGCTCCGTCTCGTGCCCCAGATGATCGGGGGCAAGCACGAGCGCAGTCGCCGCGCCGGCACCGAGAATGTGCCGGGCATCATCGGCATGGGCGCCGCTGCGGGTGAGGCGATCGTCAGCATGGCTGAGGAGAGTGCACGTCTGGCCGCGCTGCGCGACCATCTGGAGCAGGCGATCCTTGCGGCCGTGCCCGGCACGCTCGTCAACGGTGCCCGCGAACCACGCGTGCCCAACACCACCAACATCAGCTTCGACCGCATCGAGGCGGAGTCACTGCTGATCGCGCTCGACCTCGAGGGCTTCGCCGTCTCCACCGGCTCTGCGTGCTCGTCGGGCACGCTCGAGCCGTCGCACGTCCTCAAGGCGATGGGACTGCCGGTCCATCGCACGCAGAACTCGATCAGGTTCAGCCTCGGCAAGGCCAACTCGGATGCGGACGTCGCCCGGCTCGTCGCCGTGCTTCCGTCGGTGGTGGACAAACTCCGCAGTCTGAGCCGGACCCCGGCGCGGGTCTGACGCTGCCATGAGCACTCCATCGACGCGCATCGCCGTCGCCATGTCTGGCGGCGTGGACTCATCGGTAGCGGCTGCACTGCTGGTCGAACAGGGCTACGACGTCGTCGGGCTGTCGATGCAGCTCTACGACCAGCGACAGGCTGACCAGACCTTTGGCAGTTGCTGCACGCTTGACGACTTGTATGATGCGCGCCGCGTCGCCCACGCGATCGGGTTCCCGCACTACATCCTCAATCTCGAGCGGCAGTTCCAGGAAACCGTTGTCGCCAACTTCGTCAACGAGTATGCGGCTGGACGAACCCCCATCCCGTGCACACACTGCAACACCGATGTGAAGTTCGCGACGCTGCTCGATCGCGCGCGCGGATTCGGCGCCGAACAGGTGGCCACCGGGCACTACGCACGGCTCGATCGCGGCGACGGCTCGTGGCGTCTCAGGCGCAGCGCTGACCCCGAGAAGGACCAGTCCTACTTCCTCTTCGGCCTGACTCAGGAGCAGCTCGCCAGGGCCAGATTCCCGCTCGGAGACATGTGCAAAACCGACGTCCGGTCACACGCACGGCGGATCGGACTCGGCGTCGCCGAGAAGCCCGACAGCCAGGAAATCTGCTTCGTGCCCGACGGTGACCACGCGGCGTTCGTCGCGCGCCGGCGGCCCGACTCGACCGAGAGCGGACCGATTGTTGACGAGCAGGGACGCACGCTCGGCAGCCACGGCGGCGTCCACCGCTTCACCATCGGACAGCGCAAGGGACTGGGGCTCTCCGCCGCGATCCCCCTGTACGTCACGCAGATCAGCATGGACAATCGGTCTGTGACCGTTGGGCCGCGACAGGCCCTCGAGCGATCGACGCTGACGGCCTCTGACGTGAACTGGATCGCGGGACCTGCCCCTTCAGGCCCCGTGCGCGCCTGCGTGCAGATACGCCACCGCCACACAGCCGCTCCAGCCACGGTGCGGCCACTCGATTCAGGACGTGCCGAGGTCAGCTTCGACACGCCGCAGTCGGCGATCACCCCTGGCCAGGCCGCCGTCTTCTACGACGGCGACGCGGTGCTCGGGGGTGGGTGGATCGACTAGGGGATAGGGGATAAGGGATAGGGGTTTAGGGGAAAGAGCTAGGAAGCGGTGGTCGAGGCAACCGCTTCGTGCGCGGCGTCGTGATGGCCTTCCAGGAAGCGCTCGGCGTCGATCGCCGACATGCACCCGGAACCGGCGGCCGTGATGGCCTGCCGATACACGTGATCCTGAACATCCCCCGCCGCGAACACACCGGGCACGCTGGTGAAGCTGCCGGAGTGGGTCTTGATGTAGCCCGTCTCGTCCAGTTCCAGTTGCCCGCGGAAGAGGGTCGTGTTCGGGGTGTGGCCGATCGCGATGAACACGCCGTCCAGCGGAACCTCGGACAACGCGCCTGACTTCAGGTTCCTCACGACGATGCCCGTGACCACGCCCTTCGACAAATCCTTCACCTCGGCGACCTCCGAATCCCACACGAACTCGATCTTGGGATTGGCAAACGCCTTGTCCTGCATGATCTTCGACGCACGCAGGTGGTCACGTCGGTGGATCACGCTGACCTTGGACGCGAACTTCGTCAGATAGATCGCCTCTTCCATGGCCGAGTCTCCCCCGCCGACGACGGCGATGGGCTTGCCACGGAAAAAATACCCATCACAGGTCGCGCAGGTCGACACACCGTGACCACTCAGCTTGCGATCGGAATCGATATCAAGCCATCGCGCTGACGCACCGGTCGCGATGATCAGCGCCTTCGCGGTGAAGCTGCGGCCGTCTCCAAGCGTGATCGTGAACGGTCGGCGGCTCAGGTCCACCTTCGACACGTTGCCCTGGATGACTTCAGTGCCAAAGCGTTCCGCCTGGGCACGCATGTCTCCCATCAAGTCGGGTCCCATGATGCCGTCGCGAAACCCCGGCCAGTTCTCGACCATCGTGGTCAGCATCAACTGACCACCGGCCTCCAGGCCCTCGATGAGGAGAGGTGACAGGTTGGCGCGAGCGGAATAGAGTGCCGCGGTGAGCCCGGCCGGGCCCGAACCAATGATGACTACGTTGCGGTCCGTCATGTGCGAGAAAGTGAGGATCAGCCCTGCAGGTGCTTGTCGATCATGCGGGCGATGTCTTCCTTCGCCGTCAGGCCGACGATGGTGTCAGCCACCTGCCCGTTCTTGAACAGCAGCATCGTGGGAATCCCGCGAATCATGAAGCGCGTCGGTACGCCGGGGTTCTCGTCGATGTTGAGCTTGGCCACCGTTGCGCGGCCGTCGTACTCGTCAGCCAGCGCATCGACGGTTGGAGCCAGGCGGCGGCACGGCCCGCACCACTCGGCCCAGAAGTCTACGAGCACTACGCCCTTGCGGCTCTCGTCGTCGAAGTTGCTGTCGGTGAACGTCTTGACCTTTTCAGATGCCATCTTGGCTCTCCGTGGGTGTTCTCGGCGACCGGCCTATGCGACCGGCCATCCATATACTTTGACGTACTCCCGGGCTGAGGCGTCCCAGGAAAAATCCTTTGACATTCCGGCCACCTGCATGGCCCGCCAGAGCGTCCTGTTGCGATATGTATCGAGGGCCCATTGCAGGGCCTCGAGGAGTGCCGCGGGCGAGTAGGTGTCGAACACAAAGCCCGTCCCGAGCCCCGTCGCCACGTCCAGGTTCTCGACTGTATCGGCAAGTCCGCCGACGGCGCGCACAACCGGAAGGGTCCCGTACCGTGAGCTGTACATCTGGTTCAGCCCGCACGGCTCGAACCGGGATGGCATCAGGAACAGGTCCGCTCCACCCTCCACGCGGTGCGCCAGCGCCTCGTTGAATCCGATCCGGGCACCAACCTGGTCAGGATACCTGGACGCCAGCGTGCGCCACATATCCTCGTATCGCTTGTCGCCCGTCCCCAGCAACACGAACGTCGCCGGGAGCGTGGGAAACACGTCCACGAGGCCGGCAATCAGATCGAAACCCTTCTGATCGACCAGTCGCGACACCAGGCCGACCAGGGGACGCTCGAGTGCCGCCGGCGACAGCAGCCCGAACTCGTCGAGCAACGCGCGCTTGGTCGCCACCTTCCGGTCCAGCGTTAGCGCGTCGAAGGGCTCGGCCAGATGCGGGTCGGTGGCCGGATTCCATTCGTCGTAGTCGATGCCGTTGAGGATCCCCGACAGGTCGGCGGCGCGCGTCTTGAGAATTCCGTCGAAGCCGCAGCCAAACTCTTCGGTCTGCACTTCGACGGCGTAGCGGCGGCTGACGGTCGTGATGCGGCGGCTGAACATGATGCCGCCCTTCAGATAGCTCACGCGCCCCCAGAACTCGAGCGCGTCGGGTCGGAACATTCCCCAACCGAGTCCGAGTCTGGGCAGCCAGCTCGCGTCAAAGGTCCCCTGATACGCCAGGTTGTGGATGGTGTGCACCGTGGTGGCCTGGGCGAGTTGCGGATGCGACGCAAACGCATGACGCAACAGGACGGGCACCAGACCCGTCTGCCAGTCGTGGGTGTGCACCACGTCGTACGGCTCGGTGCCGGACGCCGCCCACTCGAGTGCGCCCCGCGCCAGAAACGCAAACCGTTCCGCGTTGTCCGCGTAGTCCTCACCGCCTTCTCCATAAAGGGACGCGCGGTCGAAGAAACCGTCGTGATGGAGCAAGACGATGCGCACACCCGAGACGAGGTGCTCCGACACCTCAGCCGCATGCATCGTCGAGCCGATGGTGACGTTCAGCGGACGCCGGGGAGACTCATCAAGAGGCGTGTCGCGATACGCCGGCACCACGACGTCCACCGTGTGACCGAGACGAGCGAGCGCACGAGGCAGCGCGCCAGTCACGTCGGCAAGGCCGCCCGTCTTGGAAAAGGGCGTCACTTCTGACGCCACCATCAACACCCGCATGCCCCACCAACATTACCACCCGCGTGTATGATTGCGACGTGGTTGAACCGCCGCGAGCCCCGCGCAGTCCCAGAACCGAATCCCGTGAAATCGTGGAGCTGCAGGCGCTTCGAACCAGTCGTCCGGAGCTTCGCGAGGCGATCGACCTTCAGATCGAGATCCTCGAGCTCTATCGTCGGGTCCAGGGCCGCGTGCCGGTCCCGTGGATTGAGATCTCGACCACACACCTGACCCAGAACGCCGAGACGGGGCGACCGCTCGTCACCTTCGACGCCATCCCTGTCGAGCTGACCGACCTCCGCCTGCTCGTCCGCCAGACCGCAGAAGCCATGCGACGCCACGGCGTCCTCGATGACAGTGACCATGCGCGCGTGCAGGCACTCGGACGCGACATGGGGCTGCTCGTGGCCGTCGGCAAGTGGTATCGCACCACCTCAGAACAGCACGTCGATCTGCCGTCTCGGGAGCCTGATGACGAGGACCCGGTGCTCGGTCAGGTGCTGACGCTGGCCATGCGACCGTTTCTCTCCCGTTGCGCAGAGGTGGTGCAGCAGCGTCCTGAACTGTCCTCGTGGACGTGTGGCCACTGCGCCGTGTGCGGTGGCGACCCGGACTTCTCAGTGATCACGGCCGCAGGAGACCGCCTGCTGATCTGCGGACGCTGCGGCCTGCAATGGGCGTTTGACGCCTCGGTGTGCCCGTTCTGCCGCACGACGCCGTCGCGAATCTCATCGTTCGCCACGCCCGACGGAAAGTACCGTGTCGAGGCGTGCGACGCGTGTCGGCGCTATGTGAAGGCGTACGACGTCAGGAAGGGCGGGCGGCCGGTCATGCCGCTGGTGGACTCGATCGTGACACTGACGCTTGACGCCGCGGCCATGCAGCGCGGTTACGTCGGTTAGTTCGCCGGCGTACGTAGGGCGGGTCCACAGGACCCGCCAAGGTCAGTTCGCGGTAGCGGTAGCGGTTGCTGGCGTCGCGCCGAAGACTTCCTGCGTCTTGGTGGAGAGCCAGTTGAAGAGGTGCCGGGTTTCCCAGAAGCGCCCGGCATTTGAGCGCGCGCCGAGCACGACCACGGCGACCTGCGTGCCGCTCTGCGGCAGACGCAGCAGGGTCGCCAGGCAGTAGCCGGCAGCGCGAATGAAGCCGGTCTTCCCGCCAACCACCTCGACATCACCACCACGGACCAGCTGGTTGGTGCTGTGGAGGCTGATCGTCTGGCGACCCACCGCAAAGCTGTACTGCGGCATGCGCATGATGCTGCCGATGCGCTCATCGGTGGTCGCAAAGGTAATCAGCCGAGCCATGTCATACGCCGATGACACGTTGGCCGACAGCAGGCCCGACGGATCGGCGTAGTGCGTGCTCTCGAGGCCGAGTTCACTGGCCTTCTCGTTCATGCGGTCGATGAATCCCTGTGCCCCATACGGCGAGATGCGCGCGAGCACCCGTGCAGCCGCATTGTCGGAGCCAATCAGGAGCAGGTGGAGGAGGTTATCGACGGTGACCTTGTAGCCGGCGCGCAGGTAGGTGGTGGACGCGCCCCGCATATCGGCCCGCTCGATCAGCACCTCGCGGTTCGGGTCGGGTGCATCTTCCAGAAACACCGTGGCCGTCATCACCTTGGTGATGCTGGCAATCGAGCGCTGGTTGGTGGAATTTTCTTCCCACAGCACATGGCCGGTCTGCGGGTCATAAATGATGGCGGCCTCGGCGCGGAGGTCCGGGACCAGGGCGCCGCTCGCGTCGAGCTTGTACTGCGGCTCCTGAGCTTCACGGAGCTGTCGTGCCTGGAGTGCGGCCTTGGCACGGGCAGCCCGGACGCGCCGGCTGGCCGCCGACGTCCTGGCTGTGGCCAGTCGTTTTGCGGCCGTCGTGCGAGCCGCTGTGGACTTTGCAGGAGCCTTGGTCGCAGTCTTACGCGCCGTTGTCGACTGTGCCGCAGCCGCCGCCGGCGTGGGAACGCCGATCATGGCGACGCAGACGAGCAGGGCGAGCAGCCGACCGACTTTGACGCACGCGGTTCTGATCACAGGCATCCTACTGGGAATTAAGCTCTTAGACTAGATTCGGCATTCTAACAACAATGCTGTAGATGGCAAGAGCGATTGTTCAGCATCTGCGCACTTTTTGTCGCCCTGGTCCGGCAATTAGTGGCATCTGTGACGTATCCTGTCGTCCGTCTTCGATGCTCCCGCTGACTCTGCTCGTCGCCGGGACGCACGCTCGCCTACCGAAGAGGGTCCTCGTGCAGGAACTGGCATCACTGTGAATCTGCAGCAATCAGAATTTGAGGTCCTCCGTCAGACGATCGCTCGCCGCGGGACGACGCGCATGGCACTGGTCCCGGTGACTTTCATCGCCTGGGCCGCGCTCAGCCTGGTCATCCTGCTCTTCGCGGATGTGCCGGTGGCGGCACTCTTCACGCTGATCGTCCTGGTCGCCGGTTTCGAGGCAGTGCATGCGCTGCACGTCGGCGTCGAACGCATCGGTCGCTTCCTGCAGGTCTACTACGAGGGCAGCGAGGACGGACCACGCTGGGAGACCTCGGTCACCTCGGTCGGACCGGGACTTCCGGGCGGCGGCATCGACCCGCTGTTCACCTTTGCATTTGCAGCAGCCTCGTTCCTCAACATGATGCTCGTGTTGCTTCCCGGGCCCAGCCGTATCGAACTCGGGGTGATCGGCGTGCTGCACGTGGGATTTGTTCTCCGCCTGGTGCGAGCGCGGGGAGCATCGGCACGTCAAAGAGCGGTCGAGCTCGAGAGCTTCAAGGCCGTTCGAGAGCGACAACGCGACCAGCCATAGTCTGCCCCGAGCGTGCAGAACTTCAGCGGGCTGCATGCATCCTGAACATTCAACGCGTTGAAGACGATCCAACGGCGCCATGCGTCTGCGTGGTGACCCCGACGACCACCGAACGCGGCTCCCGGCTCCGCCACGGACAAATTGCTTTGATTTCGTCGGCCCGCACCCGTGAGGGCCTCGGGCGACGGTCAACCACTGGCTCGATCGCTCACACCAGAGTGGTCGGCACGCCGTTTGCTCCACACGATTCAGGGGGGAGCAATGAGCTTCGTTCGACTACTCGGATTTCAGACCCTCGGTTGTGGCTGCGTGCTTGGCGAATACCTCGAGTTGTCGAGTGGTCGCGAGCTGACCTACGTCGAGGAAAAGGGCGCGACCTGCGACCAGCACGCGCACCGACGCAACCACACCGTGTCGGTCGCCAGATCGACGACGCTCGTGCCGGTC
>JBEBGV010000084.1:0-18599 GCA_040081265.1 Vicinamibacterales bacterium | reverse complement strand
GTATGAGTCCGCCGCGCCCGCCGCCGCGGCTGTTGTCGGCACCGGCGGTACGGGGGGCGTGGCCGGCGCGCCCGGTGCCACGTCGCCTTCGTCACCGCCGCCCGTCGGCGCGGCGGCGGGCGCGGCGGACTCATACCCGCGTTGGCGCACGACCGACTTGATATCGGCAACCTCGAGACGCGTTTCGTCGTAGCGCACAGTGGCATTTCCGGCAGCGTAATTCACGGTCACGCTGTCGACACCCGGGACCTCGCCAATCCGCTCTTCCACGTCGTCCACGCTCAAGACCGACAACATGGCATGCACGTCAAGAACGCTCGTTTTCATCCAGTCTCCACGGCATGAAGATGCCGTTCTACATCTTGTGTTTAGTCGGGCGCTTTGGATCGCCCTGTCCTTCTTCGCAGACCATTTCGCACGCAGCCACGGGTATCACGGTGCCGGCACGCCACAACCATCCCACAGGGAGAAAGCGATCTGTCTGGTGTGCAATGTCTGCCGCTGGTCGGAAGGAGACGTTCAAACCAGATTCCACCTGCGTGACGTCAGCGGACAGTGGCTGGAATTCCCCCGTGTCGTGGTCGTGCATGTGCGGCATGAAGATGCCGAGGTTATGCTCAGAGAGTCTGCGCAGCATCTCCTGGACGTCCGGGAGATGGATCGCCTCCTGAGCCGTTCTTAATGCGCGTGGCAAACCCGAGGCGCCTACTTGCGAAGCATTGGCTATCGTCATCATGCTCTCCACGGTCAACTGCTGGCCGGCGCCGCTTTGTGTGGTTGTTCGCCGCCTGCGGGAGCGGTACCCGCGGTGGCAGGTGGGTCAGGGACTGCTGTCGGCGCCGCCGGCGCGGGGGTTGCCGGCGGCGAGCCAGGTGCGGCGTGGCCTGCTGGACTGTCGGTCGGCGAGGTGGCGGCAGGCGCCGCGGATTCATGCCCGCTTTGGCGCACAGCCGACTTGATGTCGGTGATCTCGAGGCGGGTCTCGTCATAGCGCACGGTCGCGCTTCCCGCGGCAAAATTCACGGTCACGCTCTCGACGCCTGGTACCTCACCAATCCGCTTCTCCACTCCGTCCACGCTCAAGACCGACAGCATGTCGTGCACTTCGAGCACACTCGTTTTCATCGTCTCTCCTTAGACCCACCGGCGATGTCGAGCACGGCCCATGCGCACGTGGACGACACCAATGCATCATTACCGCTTGGTCGGCACAGCCCACCGGCGCGTGAAAAAGTTGTAGATGGGGACGAACACGAGTCCGGCGTAGGCACCATAGAGAAAACTCTCAATCAACCCCAGAACGAAGCCCCCGAACGTCAGCCACGTGAACGCCGGCAAGACCGCCTCCAGAAATGGGGCCATGTGCAGGCTCGGCGGCACGATCAGGCCGTAGACGACGCACAGGACGAAGCTGATGGCGGTAAAGAGGCCAAGCGACCAGCTCACGACTTTGACATTCAGCATTGCCAGTACTCCTCTACGCGCTGCGGTTGTTCAGTGCTGATGCCCGCCTGAGCTCACGCTCACGGGGCGACCGCGCGGTTCGTCTCTGTCTGTGCCATCTCGGCTTCGTTGACGATCACCTCCACCGTGACCGCTATGCCCACCGTGCCCACCGTGACCGAACAGGTGCATCGCCGCAAAGGCGATGAACACCAGGACCGAGAACCAGTTTTCCGTAAGCCATGCCATGACTGTGTCTTTCCGGTTGTTTGCCGTCGCTCACCAGCGCCCGCTATGACGCCGCGAGGCGTTGAACCTCACACGTCCAGGTTGGAGTGTGGTCCATCGCGCCCCAGCGGTCTGTGCAGTTGGGGACAGGGAGGGTCTGCGCTCGTCCGCAGCCTCATCGCGCGAGGGTCGCCGCGCGCCGCACGGCCAGGGCATTCCACCCGATCACCAACGCGATCGCCACCAGCACGCCTCCGCTGAGCACATACGGCGCGCTCATCTGCCAGACGAAGAGCGCCCCTCCGACCAGCGGACCGGCCGCCTGAGCCAGGCTGTTGGCCGCATTCTGGGCACCGAGTGCGGTGCCGGCGCAGCGGCTCCCGCCGCGTCTCGAGATCAGGGCCGACAGATTCGGAGCGATGAGCGCCATGCCCAGCGCGAGCAGGCCGACCAGCGCCAGGATAGACACCGTCGTGCGCGGTAGCATCAGGACGGCGAGACTCGTTCCCATCAACCCAAAGCCCACCCCTATTTGGCCCATCTCATCGACGCGCCCCGCCAGGAGGCCGCTCGCCCCCACTTGAAAGACGGCCATCACGAGCCCGCACACGACGAAGACGGCTCCCACGTCCGTTGGCCCGTAACCGAGGATCGCTTGCGCATGAAGGGCGAAGGTCGCCTCGAACATGGCGAGTGCGAATTGCGCCACAAGCGCCAGACCGAGGAGCGGGCCGAGGCCCCGCACCAGCGTTCGCCAGTCCGGCTCCGGCTCCTCACGTGTTGAGCGCGGGGCCTGGGCGGACAGGGACTCGGGCAACCAGCGTATCGCCGCGGCCAGAGCGCACAGCCCGAGTGCGGCGGCCGTGACAAATGGAATCGAGAAGCTGTCAATCAGCAGGTGCCCGAAGCGCGCGGTGACATGGACATCTCGACGCGCCAGGATTCCGCCGATCGCCGGGCCGACGACGAAGCCGAGGCTCGTCGCCGTGCCCAGCCAGGCCATGCCTCGACCACGTTCCTCTTCGGTAGTTGCATCGGCGACGTACGCCGCTGAGACCGGCAGGGTGGCGGAGGACAGCATGCCTCCCAGCATGCGCGCGGCGTAGAGCAGCCACAGCGAGGTCGCCAAGCCGAAGAGGAACTGCGCGACGACGTAACCCGCGATGCCCATCAGCAACAAAGGCCTTCGACCCAGTCGGTCGGACCAGCGTCCCCACAGCGGAGCAAAGACGAGCTGACCCAAAGGGTAGGCGGCGGTCAACAGCGCCACGTGCATCACGACTTCTCGTCGCGTCGCTCCCTCTGCCAGCGCCAACCGCTCGACATAGAACGGAAGCACAGGGAGGGTGATCCCGAGTCCGATCATGACGACGAAGAGGCAGGCGAGCAGGGCGAACAGGCGTCTGCCAATCACGTCAGTGCCGTGCTCCCCCGGCCGTGCCCAGAGTCCATCTCCAGTTCCGAATCTCCGGCATGTCCTCGCCATGCCTGTTGATGTACTGCTTGTGCTCGACCAGCTTGTTGCGCATCGCCTGCTGGACGGCGGCCGCGCGAGAGCCCAGGACGGGTACGCGGGCGATCACGTCGGCCACAAGGTGAAAGCGATCGAGGTCGTTCAGCACAACCATGTCGAATGGTGTGGTCGTCGTGCCTTCCTCCTTGAAGCCGCGCACGTGCAGGTTGTGGTGATTCGTGCGCCGATAAGTCAGCCGATGGATGAGCAATGGATACCCGTGATAGGCAAAGATGATCGGCTTGTCTGTCGTGAAGAGGCGGTCGAATTCCTCGTCGCTGAGGCCGTGGGGATGCTGGCTCTGAGGCTGGAGCTTCATGAGATTGACGACGTTAATCACCCGGACTTTCAGGTCTGGGAAATGGCTCCGGAGCAACTCGACCGCGGCCAGTGTCTCGAGGGTGGGTACGTCCCCGCAGCACGCCATGACCACATCCGGCTCTCCACCCTGATCGTTGCTGGCCCAGGGCCAGATCCCGAGCCCTGCCGCGCAGTGCGTAATGGCCGCGTCCATGTCCAGCCATTGTGGCGACGGTTGCTTGCCGGCCACGATGACGTTGACGTAGTTGCGGCTGCGCAGGCAGTGGTCGGTGACCGACAGCAGCGTGTTGGCGTCGGGCGGCAGATAGACACGAATGACGTCGGCCTTCTTGTTCGCCACGAGGTCGATGAAGCCAGGGTCTTGATGGCTGAAGCCGTTGTGGTCCTGCCTCCACACATGGGACGTGAGCAGATAGTTGAGTGAGGCAATCGGTCGGCGCCACGGGATCTCATTCGAGACCTTCAACCACTTGGCGTGCTGGTTGAACATGGAATCGATGATGTGAATGAACGCCTCGTAGCAGGAGAAGAAGCCGTGGCGGCCCGTGAGCAGGTAGCCTTCGAGCCAGCCTTCGCACTGGTGTTCGCTCAGCATCTCCATCACGCGCCCATCGGGTGCAACGTGGTCGTCGGTGGGAAGGATCTCGGCGGTCGAACACCGATTCGTCACCTCGAACACGGCGTTCCACCGATTCGAGGTCGTTTCGTCCGGGCTGAACACGCGGAAATTGTCCGGGTTGTGGGTGATGACGTCGCGGATGAATTCGCCCTGGACGCGCGTAGCCTCGGCATCCACCGCGCCCGGTTGCGGCACTGTCACGGCGTAGTCGCGGAACTCCGGCAGCCGCAGGTCGCGTAGCAGCAGACCTCCGTTGGCGTGGGGATTGGCGCTCATCCGCCGCTCCCCTCTGGGAGCCAACGCGGAGAGTTCTGGCATGAGGCGGCCTGTCGTGTCGAACAACTCCTGCGGCCGGTAGCTCTGCAGCCACTCATCCAGAATTCTCACGTGGCCCGGCCGGCTCATCTCGGCCATCGGCACTTGATGCGAACGGAACGTGCCCTCGGTTTGCTTCCCGTCCACCACCTTGGGGCCGGTCCACCCCTTGGGTGAACGGAGGATGATCATGGGCCAGCGCGGACGCGTCGTGAACCCGTTCGCGCGGGCATCGCGCTGGATGCGACCAATGTCGGCGACGACGGTGTCGAGTGTCGAGGCCATCCGCTGGTGCATGTCCATCGGGTCGTCGCCCTCGACGACATAGGGCACGTACCCGTAGCCGCGGATCAGTGCCTCTAATTCCTCGCGCGGAATACGCGCCAGCACGGTAGGGCCCGCAATCTTGTACCCGTTCAGGTGCAGGATGGGCAGCACGGCGCCGTCGTGGACCGGATTGAGAAACTTATTCGAGTGCCAACTGGTGGCGAGTGCCGCCGTTTCCGCTTCGCCGTCGCCGATGACGCACGCGACAAGCAGAGCGGGATTGTCGAACGCCGCACCAAAGGCGTGCGACAGCGAGTAGCCCAGTTCCCCGCCCTCGTGAATCGAGCCAGGCGTCTCCGGCGCGACGTGGCTGGGGATGCCCCCTGGGAATGAGAACTGCGTAAAGAGGCGCTTCATCCCCTCTTCGTCCCGCGAAATGTGTGGATACACGTCGCTGTACGTCTGCTCCAGATACGCGTTCGCCACCATGCCGGGACCGCCGTGACCCGGACCGGCGATGTAGAGAACGCTCAGGTCGTGCTCGGTGATCACCCGGTTCAGGTGCACGTACACGAAGTTCAGCCCGGGCGTGGTGCCCCAATGCCCCAACAGGCGAGGCTTGATGTGCGCCAAAGTGAGCGGCTGCTTCAACAGCGGATTGTCATAGAGGTAGATCTGGCCGACGGAGAGGTAGTTCGCGGCTCGCCAGTACGCGTCGATCTTGCGGAGCGCGTCTCGAGAAAGGGGTGACGATTCTGGGTTCATGGCTCACGTTCCGTTGGGTCGGCGCCCAAGTGAACCACCCGGGAGACCGCGCGGGCAATCATCACTTCTTCGTTGGTCGGAATGACGCGTACGGTGACCCGGCTGGTCTCCGCAGAGATCACGGCGGCGTGTTCTGCGTTGCGCCCCTCGTGCAGTTCGATGCCGAGGAAGCCAAGGCCCTCACAGATGCGGGCGCGAATCGAGGCGCTCCGCTCGCCGATACCCGCTGAAAACACCAGCGTGTCCAGCCCGCCGAGTGCAGCGGAGAATGCGCCCACCCACTTCTTCGCCTGGTAACAGAACAGCGCCACAGCGTCCGCCGCCCGAATATCGTCGGCTTCGCGCGCGAGCAGGTCGCGCATATCGGCGCTGACCTCCGACACGCCGAGCAGCCCCGACTCGTGATTGACCATCTGATGGAACTGCGGCGCGGTCATCTGCTCGGTACGGGCGAGGAACGACACCAACCCTGGGTCCAGGTCTCCCGTCCGCGTGCCCATCACCAACCCGGCCGCGGGCGTGAACGCCATGCTGGTATCGATGCTCGCGCCCCCCTGCACCGCCGCCAGACTGGCCCCGTTGCCCAGGTGAGCGAGGATCACGCGACCCTGAGCGGCTTCCGGCCCCGCCGCCCGAGCAACCTCTTCCATCAGGTACGCGTACGACAGGCCATGAAAGCCGTAACGCTGGATGCCCTTAGCCTGATAGCGTCGAGGAATCGGCAGCAGCTTGGCAACTCGCGGCATCTGGCTGTGAAACGCGGTGTCAAAGCAGGCCACCTGCGGCAGGTGTGGATGGCGCTGGCGAAACATCTCGATCACCTCGATCTCGCGCGGCAGGTGATCCGGTGCATAAGGCCTGATGCAATGCAGCTCGTCGAGCAACTCTGGCGTGACTCGCTCCGGATCCGTATGCGCCATCCCATGGACCACGCGGTGCCCCACGGCGCCGACAGTAGCGAACTCTTCGCGCGCTTCGAGCCAGTCGATCAGGCGCTGCGCAGGCAGTTGGTCGTCCGGCAGCGCAGTATCACCCTCGCGGGACGCGCCTTCCGTCGCACGCCACGACAGCGTTGTGCTGCCTAGACCGACCCGGTCGAGCTTGCCGTATAGCGAGGGACTCAGTGGTGCGCCGGCCGGGTACACCGCAAACTTGATGCCGGAGGAGCCGCCGTTCATCACCAGGACTGACGCAGGGGCTGTGGCCATGCGTCTCAAACGGTACACCCGAACCTCTCACCGTGATCAAGGATGGTGTGGGGGTATCGATGTCTGAGCCAAAGAAGGTGCGTGTCGCGGTCAATGGCTATGGCGTGATCGGCAAACGCGTGGCCGCCGCGGTGGCGCTCCAGGAGGACATGTCACTGGCCGGCGTGTCGGACGTCGTGACGGATTGGCGGGCGCGTATGGCGATCCGGAGTGGCTTTCGTCTGTTTGGCGCCACAGACGAGCATGCGAGCGCGATGCGCGCAGTCGGCCTTGAGGTCGCGGGAACCTTGGACGACTTGCTTGATCAGGCCGACGTAGTTGTGGACTGTACGCCCAAGCGTATCGCCGCGAAGAACGTCGACGGCTATCGCCACCGCGGCCTCAAGTTCATCGTCCAGGGCGGCGAGAAGCACGACGCCACCGGCCATTCTTTCGTCGCTGAAGCGAATTATGCCACCGCGCTCAATCGCGATGCGACGCGCGTCGTGTCGTGCAACACGACGTCGATCGTCCGCACGCTGAGCGCCCTCAAGCGGGGCGGGCTGCTGCGGCGGGCCAGAGGGACGCTGCTGCGGCGGGCCACTGATCCGTGGGAAAGCCACGAGAGCGGCATCATGAACACGCTGGTACCCGAGCCGGAGATTCCGAGTCACCAGGGTCCCGACGCGCAGAGCGTCGATCCCGACCTCGACGTCGTGACGATGGCTGTCAAGGTTCCCGAGACGCTGGCCCACCTGCATTACTGGTCCATTCAGATGACACGCGCCGCCACTAAGGACGAAGTCCTCAACGCGTTCCGCACTTCATCACGAATCGCACTGATCAACACGGGCGACGGGCTGGTTGCCCTCAACACGGTGAAAGAGCTGATGGCCGATCGCGGCCGTCCGCACGACAACCTCTATGAGGTTGCGCTGTGGGCCGATATGCTGAGTGTCCAAGGCGACGAACTGTTCTATGCCTACATGGTCGACAACCAGGCTATCGTGATTCCGGAAACGATCGACGCCATTCGAGCGCTAACTGGACTCGTGAGGAACGGGGATGAGTCCATCGCGAGGACGAATGCGTCGCTCGGCGTCACGACGGCACTCATGTGAGGAGGAATTATGGAACGCGATGTTGTGTGCGGCATGCAGGTCGACCCCGCCAAAGCGGTGGCGACAAGCGAGTACGAAGGCAAGACCTACTATTTCTGCGCGAAAGGCTGCAAGACCAAGTTCGACGCCAACCCGGCGCAGTATACGAAGTAACGACAGAGCTCGGAGGCCGGGCCAGAAGTGGCTCGGCCAACCAGGTGCCCGTCAGCGGCCGTAACTCGCGAATACCGAGGTCTTGCCGGCGGTGTCGAAGGCCAGCACGTCGTACGGCTGCACGCGACCGGTTGACGACTCCATGCCCGGCGAGCCGACCGGCATCCCCGGAACCGCCAGGCCGGCGACCTTCGGACGATCCTTCAGCAGGCGCTTCACGTCGGCGGCGGGGACGTGGCCTTCGAGCACATAGCCGGCGACCACGCCGGTGTGACATGAGCGGGCGCCCTTCGGCACGCCGCGCTTGTCCTTGACCGCGTCCATGTCGGTAGACTCGGTCACCGTGACGGTGAAGCCGGCTTTCTCGAGATGCGTCACCCAGTTCAAGCAGCAGCCGCAGGTCGGATCCCTGACCACGTCAATCTGCGGCGTCTGCGCCAACGCACGACTCCCGCTCACCAGCACCAGTGGGACCAGGGCCAGCAGATCTCGTCGGTTTACTCTCATAAGTGCTCCTCCGAAACAGGATATACCGATGCGTCCGCTGAGACGAGCCACACTGGCACGCCCGGTCGATCAGAACATCGTGTAGGACATCATCCGCCCGGCCAGCACCACGGTCGTCCAGACGCCGATCGAAACAAGACCGGCCGCTCGCGCCGGCCATGGGAGGCGCCGGCCTGTCCACGTCGCGACCTGCCGTTCGGTAAACAAGTGGTACGCCGCCGCATTGACACCGGCCACGAGCAGCGCCGCCAGCTTGATGCGAAAGAACGTGTTCCCGTACGCCGAGGTGGCATACCCGACGAACAAGACGATGCCGGACAGAAACATGACGGCGAACCCGGTGAGCGCCAGTGGAGCCACGCGGCGATACACCTCAGGCACGGGCACCGATGGAAGGAACCACCCGAGCAGTCGAAAGTCCATCCACATGATTGTGCCCACAGACACACCGAGTCCCAGCAGGTGCGTTGTGACCAGGATGGGAAAACCCCACTGGGACAGCGTGACCATCTCGCCGAGCCTGCTGGATTCGAGCCACTGACATATCTCGAGGAAGGTCATCGCCTTATTCCAGCAGGATGTACGCGCAGGCCGCCAGCGCCAGGCTCGTCCAGAACGCCAGCCCGACAATCCCGAGATATCTGGCTGCTCCCGCTCGCACGCCGCGACGGACCGCGGGCCGAATCACCAGAAACTGCACAGCAACCGCCGTGATGAGGGCGAGCATCTTCAGCCGGAACATGCCGCTTCCAGCCGCCGCGACTGCGCGCGGCGCGAACAGCAGCAAGCCCGTGACGATACTGATCGCGAGCCCGGCCTGGATGCTGCGAACGCCCGGCAGCACCACCTCGCCGGCGGGACGCTCCCGAAAGAGTGCGCCCGCCAACCGAAGGTTCGACAACAGTGCACCGCCCATGATCAGGGTGAATCCCACGGCATGAACGGCGCTCAACGTTGCTGTGAGCGCAAACGAATCGCGAATCGTCCTGGCCAGCCCGGAACGCTCCAGGTCGGCCAGGGCGGTTCCAACGGTCCCTTCCACCGTATTCCTTCCCGTCGGCTACTTGGACGTCGCTGCGGCGCCAACCTCGATGGTCTTCGCCATCATCTGGTCCTTCTCCATCTCGGCCGTGATGACGACGCGCGTACCGGGCTTGATATCGGCCACCTTGACGGCAGGCTTCGCCTTGACCTTGGTGTCCTTCGTCACGTGGACCGTGACGTCCTTGCCGTCCTGGTCCTTGAGCATCACGTGGTCCGCACCCGCCATCGTCACGGTTCCCATCACCTTATGATCATGCCCTTCGTGGGCAAACAACTGCACGCGTGAGCCGAAGGTCATTACGGTCAACGCCAGCATCGCAAACAGCATTCGTTTTTTCATGTTGTTCTCCATCAGTCGATACGAATCAAAACCACAGCCGCACCCCCGACACCACACGTGCTCCCGCGGTGTCTTCGCCTGCGGCCCGGGCGAAATCTGCGGTCTTGCCCCACTTTCGATTCCACGTCATCCCCACGTACGGCGCCAGTTCACGACGAAACTCGTAGCGGAGCCGGAGGCCAGCGTCGGTCGTACTCAGCCCCGCACCGACTGCCCGCTGCGCGTCCGTCCGCCCATACAGCTCCATCTCGAACAGCGGCTGCACGACCAGGCGGTTGGTGACGAGGACTTCGTATTCGACCTCGACACGCGCGTGCGTGCGCCCGGAGGCGCCGACATACGCGGTCGCCTCGACGTCGAACCAGTACGGCGCGAGTCCCTGAACTCCCACCGCTGCCCAGGCCTGCGCCGCCCCCGGACTGAAGTCCTGTCGGATGCCGGCCACCAGGTCCCACCAGCGTGACACCTGTCGCCCATACAGTGCGTGTGCCTGCGCATCGCCGACGCCATGACGATCGCCGTCGCCTTCGGCCCGGAACCAAACCCGGTTGCTGTCGCGACCGACCCACCCCCGCGCGTCCAGGTTGAGATGATTGACGCCGTTCGCGCGTTGCCACTCGAGTTGGTCGAACAGGGCGAAATAGTTGACGCGGTTTCCGCTCATCGCGTGTCCGTCGACGTCGGGAAAGGCGGCCTTTCTGTCCTCTTCGGTTAGAGCCGGAATGAAGGGTGGCAGCGCCGTCTCCTGCGGCTCGGTCGTGGATGGCGCCTGCGCCCAGGCCGTGGAACCTGGCCCGACCCCCACCATGCTGGCAAGCGCGAATAGCACAACGCCCACACGCACGGTCATTCTTCCACCCGCACTTCGCGAAACATGCCCGCTTCCATGTGAAACAGCAGATGGCAGTGGTAGGCCCAGCGACCGAGCGCATCGGCGGTCACCCGATACGACCGCTTCGTTCCCGGTGGCATATCGACAGTGTGTTTCCTCAGGTGGAACTGCCCGTTGTCGTCTTCGACATCGCTCCACATGCCATGCAGGTGGATGGGATGCGTCATCATCGTGTCGTTCACCAGGACCACGCGCAGGCGCTCGCCATAGGTCAGCCGAAGCGGCTCCGCGTCAGCAAACCTGACTCCATCGAACGACCATGCGAACCGTTCCATGTGGCCCGTCAGGTGCAGTTCGACGGTGCGCCCTGGATCACGGCCGTCGGGGTCGGCAAAGGCGCTCTTCAGGTCCGCGTAGGTCAGCACTCGCCGCCCGTTCTCGCGCAGCCCGATACCCGGATCGTCGAGCCGGGATGTCGGCGCCGTCGCCTGCATATCGACCAGGGGGTTGCCCTCTTCACTGGCGGGATGCTGCTGAGTCGCGCTTCCCATCGCCGCCATGTTGTGCCCGGCATGCGGATCGGCGGCCGGCGGGTCCGTAGGCGGCGGAACGGCAGCCGGTGACTCGGGTCCTGGGGCCGCCACGGGCGCCATCGCGGACATGTCGTGTGCCGGGCTCCCGTGACCCATGTCTGCCATCGTCACCATGGGCCTTGGGTCGAGTTGCGGAATCGGGGCCTGAAGGCCCGCCTGGACGGCCAGTGTTCCGGCGGCGTACCCGGTGCGGTCGTTCGACTGCGCGAAGATCGTGAACGCGTCCTGACCAGACGGCTCGACGATGACGTCGAAGGTCTCTGCGGTAGCGATACGAAATTCGTCGACCGTCACCGGGTGGACGTACTGACCGTCGGCGGCCACCACGGTCATCTTGAGACCCGGGATCCGCACATCGAAGTACGACATCGCAGATCCGTTGATAAACCGCAGGCGGATGCGTTCGCCAGGGCGGAAGATCCCCGTCCAGTTGCCCGCCGGCGCCGTGCCATTCATCAAGTAGGTATAGGTGTGACCAGAAACGTCGGCGATGTCCGTCGGTTTCATCCGCATCTCGCCCCACATCTCCCGATCGGCGAGCGTGCTCTTGACACCCTGCCTGCGCACGTCTCGCAGGAAGTCGCCCAGTGTGCGCTGGCGCAAGTTGTAATAGTCAGACTGCTTCTTCAACTTGCTGAACACCCGTTCGGGACTCTCGTCGGTCCAATCGGAGAGCATCACGACGTAGTCCCGGTTGAAGACGAACGGCTCAGGCGCGCGCGGCTCGATGACCAGCGGGCCGTACAGGCCCTGCTGTTCCTGAAAGCCGGAATGCGAGTGATACCAGTAGGTGCCCGCCTGACGGACCCTGAATTGGTACAGATACCTTCCGCCGGGCGGTATGCCATGGAAGCTGAGGCCGGGAACGCCGTCCATGTTGGCCGGCAGAAGGATGCCGTGCCAGTGAATGGAGGCCACATCCGGCAAGGTGTTCGTGACGCGCAGCGTGACGAGGTCACCTTCCTTCCAGCGCAAGATCGGCGCCGGCACCGAGCCATTGACCGTGATGGCCGTGCGCGGACGGCCCGTGAAGTTCATCGGCGTTTCACCGATGCGCAGATCGAATTCCGGGCCGACCAGTGTGGTCCATGGGGACCGCGCCAGCTCGCCGGCCGGCGCTGAGGCGGGCCACAGTCCCAACCCAGCCACAGCGCCACCGACGGTGAGTCCCTTGACAAAGGTACGCCGCGAGATGTGAGTCCTGTTCATAGTCCGCCACCAGAAAGGAACCGCCGCGTTTCCTCTTCGTCCTTCATTTGCGCGGGCGTCTTGGGGCTGAGTGCCTCCATACGCTCGAAATCGTCGGCCGACAGCGTCGGCAGACGACGGAGGAAGTGCACCAGCCCCCAGCTGTCACGCTCGCCTTGCGCAGTGCCATTTCCCCACGCCGGCATGCCCGTCAGACGAATCCCGTGCTCGATGATCGAGAACAGCTCGCCGTCGGAAAGCGACTGCGTCGCCGACGCCCGCATGTCCGGTGCCTTCGGATAGAGAGCACGCCCGATTGCCGTGTCCCCACTGCCGTCGTTGGCGTGACACGTCGCGCAATGATCGGCGTAGTGCTCGAGTGCGCCCTGCAGGACCTGCGGCGTCGCCGGAACCGGATTGCGCCGCACTCGAGTGGCCTGCGGGGTAGCGAGTCCCCGCATCCACCGCGCCAGCACCGCTTCAGCGCGGCTCGGTTGGTCGTGCGCACTGAGGCCTCGCCTCACGATCGTGTATGCGACCAGACCGCCAACCACCGCCAGAATCGAGACCAGGACGGCAAGCGCCCGAATCGTGGGGCCCCACGCACCAGGGCGCCGAGGCGCCGATGCACTCCTGAACGGCATCCCTTTGCCGGGTCGCCGCCGCTGTGTTGACATGAACGTATTCCCTCACCACGTAGGACACACGCCCAGAGCCGGTCGCGGGGCAACGCGCGAGAACGGTTCGGGGCAGGAACGGAGCGCAGCCAGGCGCTCAGGGTGAAGGAATCAGACGCGCAGAACGAATGGCGTCGCTGTGAGGGAGGGCGAAATTTGATCAGGCGGACGAACGGGCGGGACGCCGGAATTTCGTCGGACCCACAAGTCGGACTGGGCGTTGATGAGTGCGCCCACGACGACCCCGCCCAGGCGGTCGGCACGATCGGCGGCGATGGTTACCTGCTGAAGGACGGCGCTGCCTGGGTTGGGACAAAGGGGGTTATCGACGGTGAGACGCTCGCTGGTGGTCGTCGCACCACCACCATTCTCACTTGATGAGTGGTGATGATGCCCGGATGCGGTCGGGTCCGCAGCGGCGCTCTGGCACAGCAGCCCGCAGGCCAGCCCTGAGACAGGCAGGCCGAACAGAATAGTCAGCGTGAGGACGCTGATGTGCCGCTTCCAGTTCACCATCGCAGTGTACCACGCGTCACAGCGCGAAGCGGCGAAGCCTGAGGGCATTGCCGACCACCGATACGGAACTCAGGCTCATCGCCGCAGCCGCGATCATCGGGCTGAGAAGGAGGCCGAAAACGGGATAGAGCACCCCGGCCGCGATCGGCACCCCAAGAGCGTTGTAGACGAACGCGAAGAACAGGTTCTGCTGGATGTTGGTCAGCGTGGCCCGGCTGAGCCGGCGCGCCCTGACGATGCCCCGCAAGTCTCCCTTCACAAGCGTCACGCCGGCACTCTCCATCGCCACGTCCGTCCCGGTCCCCATCGCAATACCCACGTGCGCCTGGGCCAGTGCCGGGGCATCGTTGACCCCGTCGCCCGCCATCGCCACAATCCGGCCCTCGTCCTGCAGGCGCTTCACCATCGCCGCCTTCTGATCGGGCAGCACCTCCGGGATCACCTCATCGATGCCGAGCTGCTTCGCCACCGCTTCGGCAGTGACGCGGCTGTCGCCAGTCATCATCACGACACGTACATGCTCGTCGTGCAGCTGACGAATCGCCTCGGGCGTCGTCTCCTTGATTGGATCGGCCACCCCGATCAGTCCTGCGAGGACGTCGTCAACAACGACGAACATCACGGTCTGACCGTGCTGTCGCAGCCGGTCGGCCCGGTCGAGAGCCTCTGGCGCCTGGACGCCGAGATCCTCGAGCAGTCGACGATTGCCCAGCGCCACGCGTCGCTGGTCAACACGCCCGGTGACACCTTTGCCCGTAATCGACTCGAACGACTCGGCGCTCGTCGTCTTCACTCCACGCGCCTCCGCACCGGCCACAATCGCCGCCGCGAGCGGGTGCTCGCTGGCACGTTCCAGACTGGCTGCCAGCCTGAGCAACGTCTGCTCGTCGACGGCAGCGGTGGTCGTCACTGACACCAGCTGCGGCTTGCCGACCGTCAATGTCCCTGTCTTGTCGACCACCAGCGTGTCAACCTTGCGGAGCACTTCAATCGCTTCCGCGTTCTTGAAAAGCACGCCAGCTGTCGCACCCTTGCCGGTGGCCACCATGATCGACATGGGGGTTGCGAGACCGAGCGCGCAGGGGCACGCGATGATCAGCACCGCCACCGCATTGATGATGGCATGGGCCATCCGCGGCTCGGGCCCGATCGTTCCCCAGACAATGGCGGTGACCGCGGCAATCGCCACGACTGCCGGCACGAAGTATCCGGCGACGACGTCGGCAAGTTTCTGGATCGGGGCACGGCTGCGTTGCGCCTGCGCCACCATCGCGACGATCTGCGCCAGCAGTGTGTCGGAGCCAACCCGCTCAGCCCGCATCACCAGAGAACCGGTTCCGTTGATCGTCGCGCCGATCACCTTGTCGCCACCATGCTTCTCGACGGGAATGGATTCGCCGGTCACCATCGACTCGTCGACCGCGCTGGCCCCTTCAACTACGGCCCCATCCACCGGAACCTTCTCACCCGGTCGAACCCGCAGGCGATCGCCGACCTGCACGTGCTCGAGCGCCACGTCCTCGTCGCTCCCGTCGTCTCGCAGCCGCCGAGCGGTCTTGGGCGCGAGCCCGAGGAGCGCGCGAATTGCTGCTCCGGTCTGACTGCGCGCGCGCAGTTCCATCACCTGACCGAGCAACACCAGGGTCACGATCACCGCCGCGGCCTCGAAGTAGACACCGACCTGGCCACTGTCCATGCGGAACGACGCGGGAAACAGCTCCGGGAACACCGTGGCGACGACGCTGAACAGGTAGGCGATCCCCACGCCCAGAGCGATGAGGGTGAACATGTTGAGGCTGCGATTGACGAGAGATTGCCAGCCACGCTCGAAGAACGGCCACCCGCCCCACAGGACCACAGGTGTCGCCAACGCGAGTTGCAGCCAGCCGGCCGCGGTTGGACTGACCAGCGACTCGAGTGGACGACCCGGGAGGTATTCCGCCATCGCCAGCACCACCGCCGGGATGGTGAGCACGGTGCTGACGCGGAAGCGCCGCGTCATGTCGTCGAGCTCGACAGTGTCCTCGTTCAGGGTAGGGATGCGTGGCTCGAGGGCCATCCCGCAAATCGGGCAGGGCCCCGGCGCGTTCCGCACGATCTGCGGATGCATCGGACAGGTGTATTCCGCCCCCTCTGGAGCGGCGGGTCCAGACGCCGTGGGAGGTGGGCCATCGACGAATTGCTCAGGGTTGGCGCGGAACTTCTCGAGGCACGACGGATTGCAGAAGTAGTGGGTCGTGCCTTTGTAGTCGAGGTGGCCGGCCGCTTTCTCGGGGTCGATGGTCATTCCGCATACCGGGTCTCGCTCTGCGGCAGAGTCGTGGTGGTGCATGGTCATGGTCGTTTCTCCGCATTCCTGTAGATAAGACGCAGCCGGCTCTCGGCCATTACAGTCAATCTACAGGAGTCGTCCGGGGCGCGTCAGTTCTGGCTCTAGAGTGCGGGGGCAGTCATGGCTGCGCCTCTTCCGCTGCCGTCGCCGATGTTGCCAACCGCCCGCGTCTGAAGGCCCGCAGTTTGAGCAGGTAAAAAATCAGCGGCGTGATGATCAATACGTGGATCGTCGACGTCACCATCCCCCCGATGATAGGCGCGGCTATTGGCTTCATGATGTCGGAGCCAACGCCGGTGCTCCACATGATCGGGATGAGCGACGCCATCACGACGGTGACCGTCATCAGCTTGGGACGGAGACGCAACACCGATCCTTCAATGGTGGCGTCCCAGATGTCCTGCGCCGTGAGAGGATGCCGGCTCGCCAGCCGCTTGTTCAGCGCCTCGTGGAGGTAGACAACCATCACCACGCCGGTCTGCACCGCCACACCGTAGAGCGCGATGTAGCCCACCCACACCGCGACCGAGAAGTTATAGCCGAGCAGCCACTGCAGGATGATGCCGCCGGTCATGGCGTAGACCACCGACAGCATCACAATTGCGGCTTCCGCCACCGAATGAAAGGTGAGGTACAGCAGCATGAAGATGATGAACAGCACGATCGGAATCAGGATGCGGAGCCGCTCCCGTGCGCGGAGTTGGAATTCGTATTGCCCCGTCCACTGCAGCGTGTAACCGGCCGGCAGCCGCAGCTGATCGGCAAGGGCCGCCTTTGCCGCATCGACATATCCACCCACGTTGGTGGTGGCAGTATCAACGTAGACGTACCCGGCGAGCTGCCCATCCTCATCCCGTACCATGGCCGGACCCGTCGTCAGCTCAATCGTCGCCAGCTGGCCGAGCGGGATGTTTGCGCCGGCCGGCGTCTTCACGAGCACCCGCTCGAGTGCCGGGATTGACTCGCGGAAGTCACGCGCGTAGCGGACGTTGACCGGATACCGCTCGCGGCCCTCAAAGGTCTGTGTGACGTTCTCGCCGCCGAGTGCAGACTGAATGACGTCCTGCACGTCCTGGATGCGCAGCCCGTGACGCGCGATGGCATCGCGGTCGATGCGGATGTCGGTGAAGTAGCCCTGCGAGACGCGTTCGGCGTACACGCTGCGCGTCCCCGGGACAGCCTGCACGATTTGCTCGATCTGCCGTCCGATCATTTCGATCGCGCTCAGATCAGGCCCGAAGACCTTGATGCCCACCGGAGTCTTGATGCCCGTCAGCAGCATGTCGAGACGATTGCGAATCGGCTGTGTCCAGACGTTTGGAAACCCGGGGAACTGCAGTTGCTCGTCCATCTCCGCTTGCAGCCGCTCGAAGGTCATGCCCGGTCGCCACTGCTCGCGAGGCTTCAGCATCACGGTGGTATTGACCATGCCCATTGGCGTGTTGTCGGTCGGTGTGGTGCCGCGCCCGACCGTGCCAAACACCCGCTCCACTTCCGGTACTTGCCGCAGAATCTTGTCCTGCGTCTGCAGGAGCCGGGTGGCTTCGGTGACCGACATGCCTGGGGCGGCCGTCGGCATATACAGTATCGACCCCTCGTAGAGCGGCGGCATGAACTCGCTACCCAGCGAGAGCGCCAGCGGAATCGTCAGCGGAATGACCGCGACGTTGACGAGCAGCGCCGCCCAGCGCCACCGCAACGCCAGCCTGAGGATCGGCTCGTACACCCACGCGAACACCCGCGACAGCGGATTGACAGACTCGGGCTTCAGCCGCCGGCCGCGGATGAAGATGGTCATCAGGACCGGCACTAACGTGATTGACAGCAGCGACGCCAACGCCATCGCCGATGTCTTGGTGAACGCCAGCGGCCGGAACATGCGCCCCTCCTGGGCCTCCAGCAGGAACACCGGCGCGAACGACACGATGACGATCGCCAATGAAAAGAAGATGGGTCTGGCAACCTGTTTGGCCGCGGCGAGTATCGCCTGGGGTTGGTTCTCGTACGCGACGGGCGGCTCGGAGATGTGTCGATAGGCGTTCTCGACCATTACGATAGCCGCGTCAACGACGACGCCAATGGCCAGCGCAAGGCCGCCCAGAGACATGATGTTCGAGGTGATGCCGAAGTAATACATCGGGATGAACGCACCGACGATAGCAATGGGCAGCGCGAGAATCGGCACGAGCGCAGAGCGAACGTGAAGCAGGAAGATCAGAATGACCAGTGAGACGACGACCACCTCTTCGATCAGCGTCCGTCGCAGAGTCGCAATCGACTCGTTGATCAAGCCCGATCGGTCGTAGGTGGGAATCACCCGAACGCCCCTCGGCAGCGACGCCTGCAGCTCCTGCAGTTTCGCCTTCACCCGATCGATCACACGCAGCGCGTTCTCGCCGAACCGCATCACGACGATGCCGCCGACGACTTCGCCTTTGCCGTCGAGTTCCGCGACACCGCGGCGCAGGTCCGGCCCGAGTTGAACGGTGGCCACATCGGCGATGCGCACGGGCGTCCCGCGCGCGTTGGCACCAAGCGAGACCTTCTCGATGTCTTCGATCGACTGGAGATAGCCGCGGCCCCGAACCATGTATTCGCGGCCGGAGACTTCGAGCAGGCGCCCTTCGACTTCACTCTT
>JBEBGV010000027.1:0-59433 GCA_040081265.1 Vicinamibacterales bacterium | reverse complement strand
TCATTGCTGTCCGTCCCAACCGCGACCTCCACGATCGCGAGCTTAGGGGACATTTCTAACGAGTCGCCGAGGGGACACTATCAGCGAGTCACAACACCAGCCTCGAAACCTGGTCGTACCCATATTTGAGTAGTGGCCCGAAGCGGTTCAGGGCTTGACGCACCGCGAGAGGGCCAGCTAAGTTGATCGACGCACCAACCCGCGAGATTCCTGCCAGCGGACCCCGGCACGACAGGGTGTCGTCAGGGCGCAGCAGTTAGCAGCAGATACGGAGAACAACACCAGTGGCAACGACATACGCGATTGAAAAAGCGCACTCCGAGGTCTTTTTCCAGGTCCGACACCTCGTTACGAAGGTTCGGGGCCGCTTCTCGGACTTTGACGGCAGCGTCGTCATGGACGAGGACAACCCAGGCCTTTCGTCGGTCAAGTTCAACATCAAGGCCGCCAGCGTGGACACCAACGTCACAGACCGCGATAACCACCTGCGGTCAGGCGACTTCTTTGCTGCGGACGAACACCCGGAGCTGACGTTTGTCAGCAAGAAGATCACGAAGAAAGGCGCCGACAGCTTTGACGTCCTGGGCGATCTGACCATTCGTGGCACCACCAAGGAAGTCAGCCTTCCGGTCAGCTTTCTCGGCAAGGCCAAGGACCCGTGGGGTCAGAACAAGGTCGGCTTTGAAGCCGAGACGACGCTGAACAGGAAAGACTTCGGCCTGAACTGGAACGCTGCCCTCGAAACGGGTGGTCTCCTGGTCGGTGACGAGGTCAAGGTCAACCTGTCGATTCAGGCGATCGCGCAGTAACCGGACCCATCGCGGGGCGCCACCCTGGCGCCCCGCATTTCCTGTAAACGCTAGGGAAAACAGCACTTGGCGGGGTAAAATCGCCCAGCCTTGATCACCAGAGTCTGCATCCTTGCGGCCCTGGCGTGGGCGGTCGTGTGCGTACCGACTGTCGCCGCCCAGGACGCGACGTCACCTCGCACCACTGTCGCCGCGGCCAACGCCACTCCCCTCACGCTGCCACCCGGCTTTGCGGGCGCCACTCCCCCGGACCTCCCGGCAACGATGTCTCGTGATGGCGAGGGCCGGACTACGGTCCGGGTAGTGAAGCTGACTGCCCCGCTGCGCGTAGACGGCAATCTCGACGAGGACATCTATCGTACGGTCACGCCCATCTCCGACCTGATCCAGGTCGAACCCATCGCAGGCGCGCCCGCCACCGAGAAAACCGAGGTCTGGCTGTCGTTTGATGCCGACAATATCTACGTCTCCCTGCGCGCCTCCGAATCGCAGCCGGAGCGGATGGTCATGAACGAGATGCGCCGCGACAGCTTCAACGTCTTTCAGAACGAGAACTTCCAGTTCGCTTTCGACACGTTCTACGACCATCGCAACAGCGTGAGCTTCCAGTTCAACCCGATCGGCGGGCGCATGGACGGTCAGTTGTCGAACGAGAGTACGTTCAACGCCGACTGGAACCCCATCTGGCGCCTGCAGGTTCGACGCGTCGCTGACGGGTGGACGGCGGAAGCCGCCGTTCCCTTCAAGTCCCTGCGGTACACGCCGGGTACGGCCCAGGTCTGGGGGGTGCAGTTCCGACGAATCAACCGCTGGAAGAACGAAATTTCATACCTGACGCAACTGCCATCCAATTCTGGAAACAACGGACACCAGCGGGTGTCTTTGTACGCCACGATGGTTGGACTCGAGGTCCCGTCTGGAGGCACACGAGCCCTCGACCTCAAGCCGTACATCACCTCTGACGTCACCACCGACCTGACCGCAAGGCCGTCGGCGGTGCGAAACCGCATCGGGAAGGACGTGGGCCTCGACGCCAAGTACGCGTTGACGCAGAACATGACCGCCGACCTGACGGTGAACACTGACTTTGCGCAGGTGGAGGCCGACGAGCAGCAGGTGAACCTGACACGCTTCAGTCTGTTCTTTCCGGAGAAGCGCGAATTCTTTCTCGAGAATCAGGGGTTGTTCCAATTCTCGTCGAATCAGCAGAACGACAACAGTACGACGCCCACCCTTTTTTACAGTCGGCGCATCGGTCTCGAAGGCGGACGACAGGTCCCGATTGATGCGGGTGGACGCGTCAGCGGACGGGTCGGTCGTTACAGCATGGGGGTGCTCAACATCCAGTCGAGCGACCTCGACGCCTTCAGCCTCCCGTCCAACAACTTCACCGTGGCGCGCCTCAAGCGCGACGTCATGCGTCGCAGTGCCGTGGGCGCCCTCTATACCCGGCGCTCGAAGGCAGCAGGCGGGGGCGGAGACTCGGAAACCTACGGTATCGACGCCAGTTTCAATTTCTACCAGAACATCTCGTTCAACGCTTATTGGGCAAAGACGTCCAATCCGGGCCGGACCCGCGACGATCAGAGCTACCGCGGTCAGGCGCAATGGAACGCGGATCGATGGGGCGTGCAGGTCGAGCGCGTACGCGTCGGCAACGACTTCGATCCGCAGGTCGGTTTCATGCGTCGAACCGACTTCACGAAAGACCGCGCCTTCTTCCGCTTCAGCCCGAGGCCGCGGCAGCGCTTTCGCGGTGTCCGGAAGTTCAGCTATCAGGGTGCTGTGAATTACTTCCGTGATGGCAGCGGCCAGCTCGAAACGCGCGAACAAAATCTCGAGTTCTCAATCGAGTGGCAGACCAGTGACAAGCTCACCGTGTCGCTCGACAACAACTACGAACACCTCGACGCGCCGTTCGGCATCGCCTCGGGCGTGACCATTCCCTCAGGAGGGTACGGTCTCAGAACCTACACGGCCGAGTTTCAGGTCGGCCAGCAGCGGCTGGCATCAGGAACCTGGTGGGTTGAAACCGGCCCGTTCTATGACGGCGACCGGACGGCGTTCGGCTACCGTGGCGCACGCGTCAAGGTCAACCAGCACCTGGCGCTCGAGCCGGGACTGTCGATCAACCACGTCACGCTGCCGTTCGGTGACTTCACCGCCAAACTCATCAGCACGCGCGCCACCTACACCGTGACGCCGCTGATGTTCGTCAGCAGCCTGGTCCAGTACAACTCGAGCAATAACTCGCTGAGCACCAACGTCCGCTTCCGCTGGGAATATCAGCCGGGCAGCGAGGTGTTCATTGTCTACAACGACGGACGCGACACGGCAGGGGACCGCTTCGCCGGGCTGCAGAACCGTGCCGTCGTCGTCAAGATAAACCGTCTGTTCAGATTTTGATTCAGGCCGGAGACGGCCCTCCAGCGTCTTTCATTCACTTCACACTCATGCTGAAGATCTGCCTGTTCGTCGTCATCTCGCTGGTTCCGACCGCTTACGTAAGGGCGCAGAGTCCCGCGCCCTCACCACCTGAGGGCGTCAACGCCCAGCAGACCGTCACGCTGCCCGAGGGGTTCGACGGTGCCCCTCCCCCTCAGCTCCCGGCCACAATTTCCAGGGATGACGCCGGCCGCACCACGGTGCGCGCCGTCAGGCTGGTGCGCCCGCTCACGATCGATGGGGTCCTCGACGAGGACATCTATCGCACCATCACGCCGATCTCGGACTTCATCCAGAACGAGCCGCAGAACAACACGCCGGCCACGGAGAAGACCGAAGTCTGGATCTCGTTCGACAGCGAAAACGTCTACGTCTCGGCACGCATGCACGAGAGCCAGCCCGAACGGATGATCGTCAACGAGATGCGCCGTGACAGCTTCGCCCTGGTGCAGAACGAGAACTTCCAGTTCGTCTTCGACACCTTTCACGACCGGCAGAATGCCGTCAGCCTGCAGTTCAACCCGATCGGCGGCCGCATGGACGGCCAGGTGACCAACGGCAGCCAGTTCAACTTTGACTGGAATCCAATCTGGCGGGTCCAGACGCGACGACATCCCGACGGCTCGTGGACTGCGGAGGCAGCGGTGCCGTTCAAGTCCCTGCGCTTCCAGCCCGGCCAGGCGCAGGTGTGGGGATTCCAGGCGCGGCGCATCAGCCGATGGAAGAACGAGACGTCGTACCTGACGGCACTTCCATCGGGGACAGGGATCAACGGCCACGTCAGGGTCGTCGATTTCGCCACGCTGGTCGGGCTCGAGGTCCCGAGCGGATCGCGTCCGCTCGACTTGAAGCCGTACGTCACGTCGAACCTGACCACCGACCGCACGTCACAACCGAACCTGAACAACAAGTTCGGCAAGGACTTCGGCTTCGACGCCAAGTACGCGGTGACACAAAATCTCACCGCCGACTTCACCTTCAACACCGACTTCGCCCAGGTCGAGGCCGACGAACAACAGATCAATCTGTCGCGCTTCAGTCTGTTCTTCCCGGAGAAGCGCGAGTTCTTCCTCGAGAACCAGGGACTGTTCCAGTTCGCCGCCAACAACACCGGCAACAACAACCAGAACACGAGCGAGACGCCGACCGTCTTCTACAGCCGGCGAATCGGTCTTGACGGCGGCCGTCCCGTGCCGCTCGAGGCCGGTGGCCGTCTGAGCGGACGCCTCGGCAAGTTCAGCCTGGGCCTGATGAATATCCGTACCGACGATGTGGCCGCGTTCAACGTACCGACAACCAACTTCAGCGTCGCCCGCGTGCGGCGCGACATCCTGCGCCGGAGCGCCGTCGGCGCCGTCTACACCCGACGTTCGGTCGCCACCAACCATCTCGGCGACGCCGAATCGTATGGCGTCGATGGCGCCTTCGCGTTCTTCCAGAACGTCTACGCCAACACCTACTGGGCCCAGACGAAGAACCCTCGAACCGGCGATGACGACACCAGCTACCGCGGGCAGTTCTTCTACAACGCAGACCGCTACGGCGCGCAGATGGAGCGGCTGGCAGTGGGCGAGGACTTCGACCCGCAGCTCGGGTTCATGCGGCGGCAGGACTTCCACAAGTCGAGAGCCATGCTCCGCTTCAACCCGAGACCGCGCAACCGCTTCCGCGCGGTGCGGCAGTTCAACTACCAGACGTCGATCGAGTACTACACCAACAGTGACGGTGCCTTCGAGAGCCGCGAACGGCGCGCCGAGTTCGGCATCGAGTTCGACAGCAGCGAGCAGTTCGAGTTCAACGTCGTCGAGAACGTCGAGAACCTGCTCGAAGGGTTCAATCTCGCTCGTGGCGTGGACGTTCCAGCCGGTGAATACAAGTACACGGCGATCGAATCGAGCCTCAGCATCGGACAGCAGCGGCGGGTTTCAGGCTCGGTCAACCTCGAAGCCGGGCAGTTCTACAGCGGCACCCGGGTGTCCCTGGGATTCAGCGGCGCGCGCGTGAAACTACACCCCCAGTTCGCCCTCGAACCGTCGGTATCGGTGAATCGCGTCGACCTGCCGTTTGGCGAGTTCACCACAAAACTGGTGAGCACCCGCGCAACCTACACCATCACGCCGCTGATGTTCATCAGCGGTCTCGTACAGTACAACTCCAGCAATCACACCCTTGGTTCGAACGTGCGCTTCCGCTGGGAATATCAGCCGGGCAGCGAACTCTTCGTGGTCTATAACGACGGACGCGACACCACGCTCTCTGGCGCTCCGATCCTGCAGAACCGCTCGATCGTGTTCAAGATCAACCGGCTGTTTCGGTTCTGATCGTTAGTGGGTAGTGGGTAGTGGGTAGTGGGTGGTGGGTAGAAAGGTCAGCTCGATGAAGACCACGATTCTCTCGCTGCTCTCGGTGGTGACAGCAACGGTCGCATCGGCTCAGACACCGACGATGACCTGTGAGCGGCTGGGAGCCATGACGCTCGCGGGCGGCTCGGTCACCTCATCCGTCACTGTCCCCGCTGGTCAGTTTGCACCGCCGCAGGCAGGGCGCGGAGGCCGGGCAGCGGTCGCGAATCCCTACGCGGACGTGCGGGCGTTCTGCCGCGTGATGGCCCAGCTGAAGCCCTCGGCAGACTCGGACGTCCGCATCGAGGTCTGGCTCCCGGTGAACGGATGTAACGGCAAACTGCAGGTCGTGGGCAACGGCGGATTCGCTGGCGCCATCGGATAGCCGGCACTCGGCACCGCGATTCGGGGCGCTACGTCGCGACGAGCACAGATGCCGGCCATGCCGGCGGCGACCCGAGCTTCATGCTTGGACACCCCGAGCGGACAACGGACTTCGCGTACCGCGCCATTCACGAACTGACGGTCGCGGCCAGGCGCTCAGCAGCACCCACCACGGCAACGGGCCGCAACTCTCGAACTTCAACGGCTGCTCGACCGGCGGACGCCAGGGCGCTGCACAACGCGTCATGGCCGCCTGCGACGCCAGGGAAGGCGTCAAGGACGCGTGTTGGAGAATCCTGTCGCCTGCACGATGGATCCGCGGTCGACGCCCCGTACGGAATTCCCCGGAACGCGGCGATCACGACCCAGCCGTAGCCAGCGAGGAGCGTGTAGGAAGCGCGCGGCGATTCATGTGAGTCCCAGCACAAAAAGAAAAAGCCCGACGGCCCCCCTGAGGGGACCGTCGGGCTTCGGTTCAGACTGCAGCGTCTACGACGAAACGCGGCAGGGCGACGGGCTCCACTTGGAGCCATCGGGCTCCTTCTTGAAGTGGGAGCTCGTCACAAACGTCTGGTTCAAATACTTCGGGTCGTCGACCACCGTGGTCACCGAGAACCACTCGTCGCCGCTGGGGGCGGTGAAGCGGTCGAAGTATTCCGTCACGGTCGCGTCCTGGCTGTAGGGCACGCCGTTCTTGCGCAGCCAGCCGGCCGTCAGCATCGTGGTCACCGCCTTGAGGTTGCCGCCCGGAGGGGGCGGACCGCCACCGCGACGACCGCCGCCACCCGCGCGCTCCCACGTGGCCGCGCTGAAGCCCTGCATCGACCGCGTCGTCGGCTTCACCGCCGCCGGATCAAACCGCAGCAGGCGCGTCTGCACGCCGGCGTCGGTCTCGACCTTCAGCGTCTGCGGGTCCTGCCACGAGATCCGGACACGCGTCGGCTGACGCATCAGCCCCGCCATGCCATAGGCCTGGCACTGCCCATCCATCGCCGGCGTCCACGTGTCGGCCTGCTTGGTGCCTTCCGCGTTGAGCGGCACGCTCGCGTAATCGCCCTTGGGCGGGGTCACCATGCGCCAGCGCCAGTCTTCGTTGACCACCGACACCCAGTTCCCGGTCAGATCAATGGCGGGCGCAGCCTGCGCCGTGAGCGGCGCGGCGGGCGCGCCCCCTGCCCGACCCTGTCCGGCCGGAGCACCCCCTGCGCGGCCACCCGCCGGTGCGGCAGGTGGGGCCTGCGGCGCCTGGGCGGCCACCGAAGCGCCGGCCCATGCGAGGCCCACGGCGATGGCCGCTGCGCCCATCACGAGCGCGGCACGTCCCTGAACAATCCTCTGGCTCATTGCTGTCCTCCAACGACCATGTATATCTGTCCCGATCGCCCCACGGCGACCGGAGTCCTGTGTGTTATCGCGACGTGCGCGCGGCCGGCGGCGTCTTCAAGCTGTTGTAGACCGCCTCCACGAAGCTGTTGGTGGTCCAGAAGCCCTCTTTCGCGCCCCACCGGCCCTCGTAGTCCCGTACCAGGTTGGCGGCCTTGACCTGCTCGAGCGTCTGGCCTTTCTTGATCGCGTCCTGGAAGCGGTCACGAATGATCGTGTTCATGTCGCGCGCATCCACCACGTCAAACTCATCGCCCACGCGCCCGTGGCCCGGGATGATGTAGGTGCCGCCCTCTTCCTTCTCCTTCGGCACCGCGTAGTCGATGATGTTGTTCAGGGCGTCGATGATGCCCTGATAGCTGCCGCCCTGGGCCGCCATGAAGATCGGGAACACCGTGTTCACATACACGTCGCCGGTCGCGACCACGTCGGAGCGACGGAAGAAGACCGTGATGTCGCCGTCGGTGTGCGCGTTGGGCTGGTGATGCAGGATGATCGGCTCCCCGTTGAAGAAGATGGTCTTCTCGGAGCCAAAGAACGTATCGGTCGGCAGCGCGTTGCCAGGCAGCGCTGGCGTGAGCTGCAGCATCCGGTTCTGTGTGTTCTCGCTGGCGAAGATCTGCGCCCGGCGGTCGGTCGCCTGACCCGCAAAGTTGCCCGCGACAATCGACGCGGCCGCGGTGTTGATGGCGACGTTGCCGCCGACGTGATCCGCGTGCGCGTGCGTGTTGATGATCATGCGGATCGGCTTGTTGCCCCCGACCTCTTTGATCTTGGCCAGGAGCTTCTCGCCGAGCGGCGCAATCAACGTGTCCACCACGAGGATGCCGTCCTCACCGATCGACACCACCGAGTTGAACCCGCCCGCCGTGAACAGCCAGATGTTCCCCTGCACGTGCAGCGCATTCACCTGCACGTTGTCCATGTTGGGCGCGCCCGCGGCCGGCGCCGGGGCCGCGCCACCCTGCCGCCCCTGGGCGACGCCGGTGGCGGTGCTCAGCACCGCTCCAAGTGCGACCGCGGTCGCTACCGCACCCCAGGTGCGGATTGTCGTCTTCGTATGTGCGTGCTTCACCGTAATCCCTCTTTCATGAGGCGGACCAAAGGGGTCCGCCTCGTCAAGCTATCCGTGCGAAAGCGTTCAGCGGCTGGCCGGAGCGGTGCGCGCCGGGGTCGCAATCTTCTTGGCGTACTCGGGAAGCGCCGTCTCGGCGCCGCCACGGGTCGCCTCGTAGGGCAGCTTGAACCGATCCGCAAACTCATGGAGATAGGGGTTGGCGCCCGGGAGGTGATGCGGCACGATCCCGCGCGCGCGATCGACTTCCTCAACCGACTCGCACGGATACGGCGCCAGCGTGACCTGGTTGGTCTGCCGGAAGCCGCTCGTCTTGATGAGCGGTTCAGAGAGGTAGTACGGGTCGGTAATGAGGTAGACGTGGGTGATCAAATCATTGTGGCGGAGGAACCGCTCTTCCATGACCGCCTGGTCGCTCAGGACGACGCCATTGCGGCGCACCCAGCCGGCCTTGAGATGGGAGGTCCGCACGATGAGCTGCCCCTGGCGATACTCGCCCGTGGAGAAACCCTGCCAGGTGTGCGGGGCATAGGCGGGCGGATGAGCGCGGCCGTCCATCCAGATCTCCCGCTTCTGCTCCATCCACTGAATCTGCGTGTTGATCTTGATGATGTTCTGCGTCGCATCGTCCACATCATTCCAGATGCGGAGGTTGCCCACGCCGCGGAAGCCGTAGGTGGACGGGTGTGGCTTGCACTGGTGTTCGGGAAGGGTCAGCAGGGACGCGTCCCAGCTGTCCGCCCGCAGACGCACGGCATCGGTGAGGGGCAGGCCGAGGTAATCACCGACCTCGGGGCCGCCGGCGCGTTCCGGGGCGTCCTCGTGCATGATCGGAGCCCACACACCACTGAGGTCAACCACCTGCGCCGAGGCGGACCGACCAACGAACAGCGATGCAACGACGACCACAAAAGCGGCCAGACGAGCGTACCTGCGCATAGAACACTCCATTGAAAAGACCGCGAATACTGACGTGACAGCAGGGCGGCTGCTCGTCAATACGCCCACTCGGGCATCCGAGTTTACAAAATTGACCGGCAACAGCAGGGGTAACGGTAGCCCATCGACAGAAATGACACGTCTACCCCAACGCTGGACGGCGCAGGAATAGTAGTGCTCCTCGAGGGTCGATGTCCATCCTCATTCTTAAGCAGTCGTCAGGCAGGCTGGACGAGGGCCTCGAGGGACTGCCCCCGCAGGCTGGCCGCCCGCGCCTTGACGTCCTCGGGCGTCGTGAAGAGTTCCGAGCGCAGCACGGCAGACCCCTTCAGAATGCGCAGTTCCGGCCCCGAGCAGCACCGGAGCATCACACACAGAAGCTCCGGGTCGGCTTCGTCGCGCCAAATCACGTCATATCTGGACGTATAGGGACACCGTGCGCACGCCACAAGCGACTCTCACATCTCCTGCCCGACGGGGCCGGTCGCTACAGGCCAGGAACCGGGCCCACGTACGCGATCAAGCGTCCGGTCACCATGGCCAGGAACCAGCATAGCAGGGACAAACCGGCCAGCCGCTTCAGGTGGCCGGGAACCGGCCCCTTGTCAAGCTGGGGGTCGGTGAGCAGAGCGGTCTTCATACGGCGCATCAGGATGACCCCCAGGATCACGAAGATCAGCTTGATGTAGAAATCTTCATTGCGCCCGTAGCTGTTGGCGTCCTTCATGAAAATCGAAACGCCGGTGAACAGGTTGACGAAGAAGGCCGCCCACATCATCGGATAGAGGCGGACGAGCGGCTTGACGGGAACATTCTTCGGCCACAGGCCAAGCAGACCGAAGCTGATCATCACGGCCCCCCCAACCATGGTGGCCATTCCCAGGGTGTGCATGAACAGGTACATCGGAAAGGCCCAGAGCGAGCCCGATTCCCGAAGGAACGTGCTGTAGCCCATCTCTTCGATTGCGATAAAAAAGTCCATAGCGCCCCTACCGGCCCTTTCCGCGTTCGTGGCTTTCGGCCGTTCTGTCAATCAGCACGCCGAGGATGACGACAACCAGGGTGCAGCCCGCGACGGCGGTCAACACCACCATCGCCAACATGAAAGATGACATAGGCATCGATTGGTCCCCGTTAGAAGGCGTTGCCGATGAATGGCAACATGCTGCCCCAGAACATCACTCCCACCCAGAGGAAGAGCGCCGCGCCCGCCAGAAACTTGGCATGGCCAGGGGCCTTCTCCGCCTCTTCCGCCCAGGACGAATCGAAGGTGTAGAAGATCGTGACGAGCCCTGCCGCGATGAGGAAGCCCAGCTTGTAATAGAACGCCACGTTGTGGATGTACTGGTACGGTGCCGCCGCGAAGAAGGCCATGCCGGTGAACGTGTTCAGGCCGTACCCCAGGATGGCCCAGGGGAGCAGGCGGTCGAGCGCGTCGTAGGTCACCTTCGGGAGGTAGCCGAGCACCTTGAAGAAGATGAGCGTCAGCACCCCGAGCAGCAGGGTCAGGCCGATGAAGTGCAGCGTTTCGGCCGCGATCCAGGTCCAAGGCGTGTTGGAGATGAAGTCCCCGGCAATCCGTCCGAACTGCTTTGTCGCGGTGTCTGCCGTGACGCGAATCTCCGGATGGCGAATCTCGCCGCCGAGGGCCGCCGCGCGGGAAACGAGGCCCAACGTGACGAAGCCGAGAACGAGCACAAGATTCTGCGTCAACTTGGACATGGCCCCATATCGGCGCCACTGCCAGATGCCGAGCCAGGCGAGCCCGCCTGTGATCACCATGAAACCAAGCGACACGAGGGCCCAACCCTCGTGCTGTTCGATGAGCGATCGCGACGTGACGCCGTCGGGGCACGGCCCCGGCAGGTTCGTTGCGATGCAGATCACCTCACCCGCCGCGTTGCCGGTGATGTAGGTCGGCACGGTGATGATCGAGATGCCGACGAGCACCGCCATGCTCCCGAGCTTGAGGTGTTCGCTCTTGGCGACGAGTGCCGCCACGAATAAAAACAGGCCGATGATGAACCCGATCGTCGGGAAGTGATTCAGCAGCAGGTGCAGGTGTGTCGGTGTGAATTCAAAGGCCATGTTGTCGATATCCTCAAACCGGGCCGGATTCTATGTTGTCGATACCGCGAAAGTCCATGCGAATAACCTCGCACGGGGCACGTGCTCACCCGCGCGCACAGGATGCCGACGCCCCGCCACATGCGCACACGCCCCGACTATATCCGCGCGTCAGATGTGCAGCGTCTGAAGATTTCCTGAACTTGTGGTCAGGCCTGACCCGCGTGTGCCCTGGCGGTGCGTGCCTGCAGATCGCGCAGCACCGCGAGTTCCTGATCGGTCGGCGGCGCTGTGGTGGTCAGCGTCGGCGCCACTTTGAGGGCCCAGCCGGTCGCGGCAACCACAGCGTCGGCCGTCACGCCCGGGTGCACGCTGGTCAGCGTCAATTCGCGGCTGACGGGGTCTGGCGTCAGGATCCCCAGGTCGGTGATGACCGCCACGGGCCCCTTTCCGGGAAATCGCAGCTTCGCGCGACTGTCTCCGCCGTCGAGATGACCAGCGGAGGTGACAAAGTCCAGCGTATTGACGAAGGCGCGCTTGTTCTGTCGAAGCGTAATCAGCACTTCCTTGCACGACGCCGCAATCTCGGGCGCCCCACCGGCCCCTGGCAGTCGTGTGGACGGCTTGTGATAGTCGCCGATCACGGTCGTGTTGATGTTGGCAAACCGGTCGATCTGAGCCGCCCCGAGGAAACCCAGGTCAATCCGCCCCCCCTGCAGCCAATAGGCGAACATCTCGGGAACCGAAACGACCGCGTCTGCGGTCTCGGCAAGTTCGCCGTCACCAATGGAAAGCGGCAGGACCTTGGGCTTGGTGCCAATGGTGCCCGACTCGTAGATCAGGACCACGTCGGGCGCATGCGTCAGGCGCGCCAGATTGGCCGCCGCGCTCGGCAGCCCGATGCCGACAAAGAGCGCCGCGCCGTTGCGCACCATGCGCGCGGCGGCAATGGTCATCATCTCGTCTGCGGTGTACGCCTGTTCAGCCATTACTGCGCTGCCCCCTTCTCCTCGAGACTGCGCTTGAACTCGGCGAAATCGCTGGTTCCTCGCACGTGCCGATCAATCCACGCGGTGAAGGTCTCGCGCTCCCGCGCCACACCGTCCCACTTCTTGTAGAACGCGTTGTTGCGGCCGTAATAACCCAGCGCATACGAGGGGAAGGCTCCACCAGGCACGTGGCACACGGCAGAAATGACCCACGTGGGCAGCACCACGGCATTGGTCGGCGCGTCGAGGTGATCGACGACCTCCTCGACCGTGACGATCGACCGCTTGGCCGCCAGCACGGCTTCCTTCTGAACCCCGGTCACACCCCAGAGCAGGACGTTCCCCTGCCTGTCCGCCTTCTGCGCGTGGATGACCGCCACATCGGGTCGTATCGCCGGCACCGCCGCGAGCTTTTCGCCAGTAAACGGACAATCGATGAACTTGATGGTCGAGTTGTACTTCGGCAGGTCGCTCCCAAGGTACCCGCGCAACAGGCCGAACGGCAAGCCGGAAGCGCCGGCCGCGTAGGCTGTGGCCATGCCCGCATGGGCATGCTCCTCAATCTCGAGCGGCACCGGCCAGTCCTTCTCCACCGCATCGCGAAGCCGGTGAAGCGACCCGACGCCGGGGTTACCGCCCCAGGAGAAGATCAGCTTCCTGGCGCAGCCGGCCCCAATCAGCTGGTCATAGATGACGTCAGGCGTCATCCGTACCAGGGTGAGGTCGCGGCGCCCCTGGCGGATGATTTCGTGCCCGGCGGCAAAGGGAATGAGATGGGTGAAGCCTTCGAGCGCGACGAAATCGCCGTCGTGCACCAGCTCCCGGATAGCGTCTCTGAGATGAACGATGTGGGCCAAAGCGTCTCGTATCGTACCACCGAGCCGTCGCCCGGCTCAACGATACCGGTGCCCGCGGTACATGGAAAGGGCGGGGCGACCCTCGGTCGACCCCGCCCCTGCCTTCGGTGTGGCGGCCTACTGCCTACTGCCTACCGCCTGCTGCTTTAGAAGTCGACGTTAAAGCTGACCTTCATCAAGCGCGCGTTCAGAATCGACTGCGGACGCAGCCACGTCGCGTAGGCCGTGCTCGCCGTCAACACCGCGTTCGAGTTCAACGCGTTGAAGATATCCAGGCTGACCTGCGAACGGACCCGACCGAAGCGAAGAACCTTCCCCACTCGAAGGTCGAGTTCGTTGCGCCGATCCAGGTACTGGGTGTTGGTGTCCACGAGCTGAATCGTGGAGCTCGCTGCCGCACCGGACAGAACCCGACCGAGGGTTGAGTTGGCCGCGAGGTACGCATTGCTGGCGGTGAAGTTCGCCGCCTGGCTTGCGCCCGGCACGTTGCGATACGTGCCCGACAGCTGCACGGCGACCTTCGGCACGGTGTAAATGCCGTAGGCCTTGAACTGCGGCTGGAACGGCGTCTCGCTGTGGCAGAAATCTGCCGGCGTGATTGTGCCGTTGGTCACCGTGGCGGTCGCGAAGTTCATCTCCGGCAGCTTGGCCACGATCTCGCAGTTGTCGGTCACCTGTCGGCCGGCGCTCATGCCGCCGTTCAGCAGCAGCCCGTTCTGGAGACGCGCGTTGACCGTGAGGTCAAAGCCATTCCAGTGATCAGTCTGCTTGCCAAAGTTGTCCGACAGCGTGTTGTAGTTGCTCACCAGCCCGAACTTGTCCGGGTTGACGTTGTAGACGCCGGTGAGGGTGTAGCCACCGCCGTTGGGCAACCGCGAATCAGACGGCACCACCATCGAGTACTTGGTGAAGTCGGCCGCGCTGAGCGCCAGGTTGTCCGTCACCTGGAAGTTCTGCCAGATGCGACGGAAGTAGCCGAAGTCGACGCCGACACCCCGCATCAGCTCGTGCTGCACGCTCGCCGAGAATTCCCAGTTGGCGGCGCGGTTGCCCCAGCCTCCGAGGAACTCCGGGTCAAACGACGCCGCCGGCGTGGCCGTGCCGAAGTTGCGATCGCCGAACGCGCCGCACTCACCATTGGCCACCGGGTTGAGCAGGTCGCAATCGGGCGAGAAATTCCGGTTCGCGTCGTTCCACGACCGCGTCGTGCTCGTCACCAGCGTGTTGATCGGGTTCTTGGCGATCACGTTGGTGTTCAGCGTCTGGCCGAACAGGTACTTGTTCGCTGAGACCTTGATGGCCGTCTTGCCCGTGCCAAACAGGTCATAGATGAAGCCCGTGCGGTAGGTGAGGTCCTTCCACGAGGTGCTGTCCGTTTCCGGGAAGGTGATGTTCCGGTTCGGCGTGAACCGTGACGGACCGGCGGTCTGCTCCGGGAAGCCCGTGTTGAAACCGTCGAACCTGATGGCACCCTGAATGGTCGCCCGGCCCAGGTTCATACGGTCCTGGACATACATGCCCCAGTCGCTGCGCATCTCGCTCTTGATCGTGTACGGCGTCGAGAACATCGTCAGCTGGTTCGGCACACCGTTGTTGAAGCGGTAGGCCAGGTCGTTGAGGCGGAACTGCCCGTTGTCGAGGTAACCGGTCAGATTGTTGACGCCGAACTTGATGGCGTGCGTGCCGGTCACGTAGGACGCACCGACGCGGTAGGTCCAGCTCGGCACGAGCGTGTTGTTGTAGGTCGTCGCCCACTGCCGGTAGTTCATGCCGGTGCTCTGCTCGGTCACCGGAATCATCAGCGGAAGAATGGCCGCCTGAGCCTCGTCCTCGAGCGAGCCACCGCCACTCTTCAGACGCAGGTTCATGTTGCCCCAGCGCTCGAACAGGTGCAGGCCCACGGCCTCGAGGAGGAGCTTGCTGGTCACCGGCGAGGTCCACTCGAAGTGCTCCTGTCGCAGACGCGGGAAGCGGCGATCACGTCCAGCCTCAGGCGAGATCGTCGCGCTGATGTTGTCCGGGCAGTTGCACCACTTGTCGGCCTTGTACGTGACGGCCACCTTGTTGCGTGGCGTCACCTGATACGTGACACGCAGGCTGTTGTTCGCCTGATAGCCCTTCAGGACGCCCGGCTGCGCCGTATCCGGCACGTACAGCCATTCGTTGGGCTTGAACGCGTTCAGGTTGTTGAAGACCGCAGCTTCGTTCTCCACCGAGTTGTAACGGGTCGAGAACCAGAACCAGATCTTGTCGCGCTTGAACGGGCCACCGATCGATTCGTTGACGTCCCAGTTGCGGATCACCGAGTTCGGTGTGCCCAGGCCCGCGGCCTTCAGCTCATCCGAAAAGTTGTCGCTCTGCAGCGCGCCGTCCGAGATGGTGAAGAAGGTCGAGCTGGTGAAACGGTTGCCACCATCGCGGGGGATGAAGTTGATGCGCAGTCCACCGGTCGGCAGGTCGGCCGACAGGTTCGTCGTATCGACGGTGACTTCCGCCGCCGAACCGACGTCCGGCGTCTGGCCACCGATGCTGCCACCGGCCTGCAGCGTCATCGTGCTGACGCCGTTGACCGTCACACGCTGGTCGGTCGCCCGGCTGCCGTGCACGGTGACACCGGTACCGACGTCCTGAATCTGCGAACCGCCCACGTCACTGCCGCCGCCTGAGGTGCCGGGCACCATGCGCGCCAGAGTGAAGTAGTTGCGGGACGTCGGCAGGGAGTCGACGGTTTCCGAGTTCATGACCGCCTGCTTGGTGATCGTGGACGTGTCAACGACCGGCGCCTCGCCGGTAACAGTGATCGTTTCCTCGAGCGCACCGACCCGCAGTTCGGCATCCACGGTTGAGTTTCCGGCACCGGCGAGGGTGACCCCGTCGCGCTTGACCGTATTGAAACCCGCCAGGGTAAACGTCACCGAGTATGCGCCGGGCCTGAGGTCGATCAGCTGGTAGCGCCCGTTGCCATCGGTGACGACTGTGCGGACTTTTTCGATGAGGACTGGACTTGCTGCTTCCACGGTGACCCCGGGGAGTACCGCACCCGAGGTGTCTTTGACCGTACCCGTGATCGATGCCTGTGCAAAGGCCATCGACGGCACGAGTACCAGCACTGCGAACAGACACGCAACGCTGCACTTTACGATTGACCGCATTCCACTGCCTCCTTAGGTTCGTCTCCAAATCGCGCCTCTCCGGTATACGGGAGTGAAGAGGCCGCGACCTTATCCGACTTGCCCGGTATAAGGGATGAACAGAGGGCGAAGAGCAAAATCCGTTCCGCGTCACGAACCGGGTCCGCCCCTCAGTTTGTTAAGAAATGTTGCGAAAGCGGGCGATGCGATTCAAGAAGTTGGATGGGACGCTACGCCGCGAAACGGCGAATTGGATTCAGGGCCGGTACATGACAAGGGCGGGGTCGATCCCATGATCGACCCCGCCTCTGCCTTCTCTCTGGCGGCGAATCGCCTACCGCCTGCTATCTACTGCTCTAGAAGTCGACGTTGAAGCTGACCTTCATCAATCGGGCGTTCAAAATCGCCTGAGGCGTATTGTAGGTGGCATAGGCCGAACTCGCCCGAACCACTGCGTCAGAGTTCAACGCATTGAAGATGTCCAGACTGATCTGCGTACGCGCAGCCCCGAAGCGCATCACCTTGCCGATACGCACATCCAGCTCGTTGCGACGGTCGAGGTAGTTCGGTCCCAGGATGTCGTTGACACCCCCCCTCGACGCATTGTTTTGGGAGGTCAGCGAGATCGGCGTTGTGGTCGACCCAGCCAGTGTGCGGCCGAGCGTCGAATTGGTCGCCAGAAACGCGTTGGTGGCGGTCAGAACGGCCACCTGGTAGTCGCCGGCGACGTTGCGGTACGTACCGGACAACTGGACAGCGATCTTCGGCACGGTGTAGATCCCGTACATCTTGAACTGAGGCGCCCATCCAGTCTCGTTGTGGCAGAAATCGCCAGGAATCTGCGTCCCCGCCGCCTCGATCGGCTGCGCCGTCGACGCCGCCGACACGAACTGCATTTCCGGCAGCTTGGCGACGATCTCACAGTTGTCCGTCACCTGCTTGCCGGTGCTCATGCCACCGTTCAGCAAGAGTCCGTTCTGCAGACGAGCGTTGACCGTCAGGTCAAAGCCGTTCCAGTGATCAATCTGCTTGCCGTACTTGTCCGACACGGTGTTGTAGTTCTGCACCTTGCCGACGCCGCTCTGGTTCAGCGCATACAGCTTCGTGAGCGTGTAGCCGCCGCCGTCAGGCAGACGCGAGTCGGTCGGCACGTTCAGCGAGAACTGCGTGTAGTCAGCCGCGGTCACCGCCAGGTTATCGGTCACCGTGAAGTTCTGCCAGATGCGGCGGAAGTAACCGAAGTCCACACCGACGCCACGCATCAGCTCATGCTGCACGCTGGCCGAGAACTCCCAGTTGGAGGCGCGGTTGCCCCAGCCACCAAGCAGATCCGGATCGAACTGCGCCGTCGCCGCTGCCGTGCCGAAGGCGGAGTTCGCCCACGCACCGCATTCACCATTGGCCGCGGAGTTGAGCAGGTCGCAATCCGGCGTGAAGTTGCGATTCGCGTCCGTCCACGAGCGGTTGGTGCTGGTCGCGAGCGTATTGATCGGGTTCTTGGCAATGACGATGCCGTTCAGCGTCTGACCATACAGATACTTGTTGGCCGACACCTTGAGAGCGGTCTTGCCGTTACCGCGCAGGTCATAGATGAAACCGGTGCGGTAGCTGAGGTCCTTCCAGGAGGTGCTGTCTGACTCGGGGAAGGTAATGTTGCGGTTCGGCGCGTACTGCGTCGGCCCCGCGGTCTGCTCCGGGAATCCGGTGTTGAAACCGTCAAACCGGATCGCGCCCTGCACGGTCGCGCGCCCGAGGTTCATCCGATCCTGGGCGAAGATCCCCCAGTCAGACCGCATCTGGCTCTTCACCGTGTACCCGGTCGCCCATTGAGTCAGCTGCGTCGGGACACCACCGTTGAAGGCATAGGACAGGTCCGTGAGGCGGTACTGCCCGTTGTCGAGGTAACCGGTGAGATTGTTGATGCCGGCTTTGAATGCGTGCGTGCCGGTCACATAGGACGTGGCAACGCGGTAGGTCCAGCTCGGAACCAGCGTGTTGTTGTAGGTGCCGTTCTGCTGACGGTAGTTCAGGTTGTTGCTCTGCTCAACCACTGGGATCATCTGGGAGAGGACCGCCGCCTGCGCCGGATCGGTCAGTGAGCCACCGCCGTCCTCCAGGCGCAGGTTCATGTTGCCCCAGCGCTCGAACAAGTGCAGGCCCACGGCTTCGACGAGGAACTTACTCGTGATGGGCGAGGTCCATTCGAAGTGCTCCTGACGCAGACGCGGGAATCGACGATCGCGACCCGCTTCCGGCGACACCGTGCCGCTGATGTTGTCCGGGCAGTTGCACCATCTGTCGGCCTTGTACGTCACCGCGACCTTGTTGCGCGGGCTCACCTGGTAGGTCACGCGCACGCTGTTGTTCGCCTGGTAGCCCTTCATCACGCCCGGGCTCGTCGTGTCTGGCACGTAGAGGAACTCGGTCGGCTTGAACGCATTCAGGTTGTTGAAGATCGCCGCCTGGTTCTTGACCGAGTTGTAACGCGTCGAGAACCAGAACCACACCTTGTCCCTCTTGATCGGGCCACCAAGCGCCTCGTTGACGTCCCAGTTCCGGATCACAGCGTTGGGCGTCGGCAGGCCCGCCGCCTTCAGCTCATCAGAGAAGTTGTCGCCCTGCAGCGAGTCATCAGAGATCGTGAAAAACGTCGAGCTCGCGAACTTATTGCCGCCGTCGCGAGGGATGAAGTTGATGCGCAGACCACCCGTCGGCAGGTCGGCCGACAGGTTCGTCGTGTCGACGGTCACTTCCGCCGCCGAACCGACGTCCGGCGTCTGGCCGCCGATGCTGCCACCAGCCTGCAGCGTCATCGTGCTGACGCCGTTCACGGTGACACGCTGGTCTGTCGACCGGCTGCCGTGGACGGTCACACCGGTGCCGACGTCCTGAATCGCCGAACCGCCGACGTCGTTGCCGCCACCGCTCGTGCCGGGCACCATGCGCGCCAGGCCAAAGTAGTTACGCGCGGTGGGAAGCGAGTCGACCGTTTCAGAGTTCATCACCGCCTGCCTGGTGATCGTCGACGTGTCCACGACCGGCGCTTCGCCGGTGACGGTCACTGTTTCTTCAAGAGCGCCCACGCGCATCTCGGCATCAATGGTCGAGATGGCTGCCCCTGCGAGCGTTACGCCTTCACGCTTGACGGTATTGAATCCGCCCAGCGTGAATGTCACTGAGTAGGCGCCCGGTCTCAGATCAATCATCTGATACCGACCGTTGCCGTCGGTCACGACCGTGCGGACCTTTTCGATGAGGACTGGACTTGCTGCTTCCACGGTGACTCCGGGCAGTACCGCACCCGAAGTGTCCTTGACCGTACCCGCGATCGATGCCTGTGCATAGGCCATCGACGGCGCGAGCACCAGCACTGCGAACAGACACGCAATGCTGCACTTTACGATTGACCGCATTCCACTGCCTCCTTAGGTTCGTCTCCAAATCGCGCCTCTCCGGTATACGGGAGTGAAGAGGCCGCGACCTTATCCGACTTGCCCGGTATAAGGGATGAACAGGAGATTGGGAGCGAAATCCGTTCCGTGGGTCGCGCCCGCTCCGGCCCGCGGTTCATTAGGAAATCTCGCGACAGCGTGCCTGGGCGATTCAAGGAGCTGAATGAGCGGCCCGGTGACGGCACGGGAAAATGGATTGTAAAATAATTGCCCACCGTGCCCCCTCCCCTCCTCGGGCTGCATCACGTCACCGCCACCGTCGCGGACGCACAGGAAGACCTCGACTTCTGCCTCGACCTGCTTGGCTTGCGCCTCGTCAAGAAAACGGTCAACTTCGACAACCGTAACGTCTACCACTTCTATTACGGCGACGAGCACGGCACCCCCGGGACGCTCTGGACAACGTTTCCATACAAGGGCTGGAAGGTCCCGGTCGGCGAAAAGGGCGCAGGCCAGATCGTCGCCACGTCTTTCTCGGTTCCAGCCTCTTCGCTCAGCTTCTGGGAGTCACGCCTCCGCGAACACGGAGTGCCTGTCGCTGAAGGGCGGCCTCGATTCTCTGACCAGGTCCTGGTCTTTCGCGATACATCCGGACTACTCTTCGAGTTGGTCGGAGACAACGAAGATGTACGGACGCCGTGGGTGAGCACCATCGACCGCGCCCACGCCCTCCGCGGCCTCCACAGCGTTTCGCTCGTGGTTCGCGACCCGAAACCAACGCTCGCACTGATGTGCGGAACGCTCGGCTATGTGGTCGTAGCGGAAACCGACGGCCGCGTGCGCGTCGCGGTCGGTGGTTCGGGCGCGGGCCACACGATCGACATCCTGCACGACTCTCACGCGACCGGTGCCAGAAACGGCCTCGGCACCGTCCACCACGTGGCCATGGCGATTGCGGACGGCGAACAACAGCTGGCGCTCCGGGAGGAGCTCATCGGTCAGGGGCTCAAGGTGACAGAAGTCCGAGACCGTCAGTACTTCACCTCCATCTACTTCCGCGAGCCGGGCGGAGTGCTCTTCGAAGTGGCGACGATGGGGCCGGGATTCACCATCGACGAAGACCTCCGCACGCTCGGCCTCGACCTGAAGCTGCCACCGTGGGAAGAACCCCATCGCAGCGAGATCGAAACCAGGCTGCCTCAGATAACCTACGCATAGGCGCAGTAGACGCGCCGGAGACCACACCACACGATGGATCCTCACGGCGATGAGCCGCTCGTCGAACACGGCGAGCCGCTCGGCAAGGCCCCTGTTCTCATCATGGTTCACGGACGAGGAGCCGGCCCACAGAACATCCTCGACCTCGTTCCCAGACTCGGACGCACCGGCTGGACGTACCTGGCACCAACAGCGGCCGGCCGGTCCTGGTATCCCTACAGCTTCATGGCCAACCGGGCGCAGAACGAGCCAGGGCTCTCCTCCGCACTCGAGATGCTGGGTGACCTGCTTCAGCGTGTCCTCAAGGCGGGCGTGCTGCCGTCGCGCATCGTGCTGCTGGGTTTTTCCCAGGGCGCGTGTCTCACCGCCGAGTTCGCCGCCAGTCATCCGCGGCGGTACGGCGGCGTCTTGATTTTCAGCGGGGGCCTCATCGGGCCCCCTGGCTCGCTCGAAGCCAGCCAGGGGTCCCTCAAAGGCACGCCGGTGTTCCTCGGGTGCAGCGACGTCGATGGTCACGTCCCGAGGGTGCGCGTCGAAGAGAGCGCCGCCCTCTTCACCAAGATGGGGGCGACAACAACCTGCCGCATCTACCCTGGCATCGGCCACCTCATCATCGACGATGAGATCGACGTTGCCAGGCAGGTGATGAAGGACGTGGACGGGTTGCCCTGATGCCAGTTGCTACTGCCTGAGACTCACCCGCAGCGTCACGCCGAATGTTCGCTGATCGCCAGGCTGACCGACGAAGAGCCCGGTGTTGCCAGGAGCCGCGCTCAGCAGGTCGAGGTAGTCCTCATTGAGCAGGTTGCGCGACCAGATAGATAGCGTCCATGCGTCGGTGGCGCGGAAGCCTACTCGTGCGTTCACAAGCGAGTACCCATCAACCACGAGGTACTTCGACGCTGTCGAACTCGACGAGAACGACGAGCGATAACTCACGTCCGCGGCCGTGAAGAACTGCCCCGAACGCCCCAGCAGCCTGCCCCGATTCACGTGCTCGCCACCGAAGGACACTGCACCCTTTGAGATGCCAGGGAGCAGTGACCCCGAGATGTCCTTCACCTGCGGGCCCCCGGTTTCTTCGAAGGGCGGCGGGGCGTCTTTGAAGGAGATGTACTTGCCGTCGGTGTAGGCCGCGTTGAAGTACAGCGAGAAGCTGTTGGTCACGCCGGCACTCCCGTCGAATTCGACGCCGCGGACGCGAACCTTCTCGGCATTGGCGAGGTACCCACGCAGCACCCCGACCCCGGCATTGGTCACCTGCGCCTGAAAGTCCTTGACGACGGTGTTGTAGACCGACAGGTTCGCGGTGACACCGCGGAACGGCTCGGTCTTGATGCCGGCCTCGAAGTGGCGGACATCCTCAGGCTTCACAGTGGCGGCAGACAGCACCGGACGATCCTGCGCATCGTTGGGCACGCCGTTGAGGTTCAAGCCAACCGATTTGAAGCTGGTCGCGTAGGTGGCGTAGGTGTTGACAGGCCTGGCGACTTTGTACGCCACGGTCGCCTGCCCGGAGAGGTTGGTGTCGTCAACATCAGCCGTGTACGTCTGTGGCGCGAGCACCGAACGTTGCAGGGCGATGAGTGCAGCGTTGGTCGTCTGGAGCCCCCCGTACACCTGCTGGTCGAAGTCGACCTTCTTACGGTCATAGTTGAGGCGAAGACCAGGGAGCACCCTCAGGCGATCGGTGATCGACCACTCGACCTGGCCAAATGCAGCGGAACTGGTATTCCGATACTTCAGGGTCTGGTTGTACCCGTAGCCGTCCAGCAACCCCGGCGTTGACGCGTTGGCGCTCGGCGCGAGCAGGAACGCGTATGCCGCTGAGCCCTGCTCCTGCCTGAACGCGGGATCAGAGTCGATTCCCTGGCCGAAGAAGAACGCGCCGCCGACAAAGCCGACATGCGGGGTCACAGTCGCTGCATAGCGAACCTCCTGACTCCACTGATTCTGGTAGGAGTAGGCCGCCGACACCGTCGTGATCGGCAGCCCGATGAAGTCGCGATCGTTTGACGGCTTCCAGTCCCAGACGCGATACGCCGTCGTCGCCGTCAGTCGGCCCGGACCAACCCGCCAGTCGATGTTCAGGGACGTGCCGGCCAGATCCTGGTACGACCGCATCGGCGTATCGATGTCGGTCACCCGGTCAAACGCATTGAAACTCGGGGGCGCGTAGCCAAGAGTGGCAGCGATCGCAGCGTATTGCCGATTGGCCGCCCGCAGCGTCGGCGCAACGCCTGCGACAACCTGGGTGTTCCCTTCAGGACGCTGCCGGGTGTGATCAACGGCGACCGTGACGGCCACTCTGTCCGATGGCGCAAACAGCACCTGGCCGCGAAGCCCCAGGTTGTTCAAGTCGTTCACATCGTCACCCGTGACGGTGTTGAACAGAACGCCGTCACGCTGCGTGCCTGAAAAGGACAGGCGACCGGCCACCTTCGGGAAGATCGGCCCGGTGATCGACGCCTTCGCCTGAACGAACCCGAGGTTGCCATAGTTGAGCTCAACCTCAGTGCCGGGCGAGAAGCTGGGCTTGCGCGTCGTCACGTTGATTGCGCCCGCGGTCGTGTTCTTGCCGAACAGCGTCCCCTGAGGGCCGCGCAGGACTTCGACCTGGTCGACGTCGAGGAAGTCGAGCGTCGCCGATGCGGGCCGCGAGTAGAACACGCCGTCTATGTACAAGCCCACACCCGGTTCCAGACCGTCATTGGTGAGACCGAACGGCGAACCCAGGCCACGGATGTTGATCGCCGAATTGCGGGGATTGGTCGAGTAGAACTGCACCGTCGGCAGCATCTCCTTCAGACGATTCACATTGAAGGCCCCGGCATCGGCAACGAGATCGCCCCTGACGACAGACACCGGAATCGGCACTTCCTGCGCCTGCTCCTCAACGCGCCTGGCCGTCACAACCACAGACTGACTGAAGCGAGACGGCGCCAGCGTGGCGTTGACCGTCACATTCTCGCCAGCGCCGACGACGGCCTGACTCTGGGTGGTCTCGAACCCGTCAAGTACGGTCTCGACGCGGTAGTTACCTGGCGCCAAGCCTTCAACACGGTAACTGCCTTGCTCGTTGGTGACGAGTTCCTGAACGGCATTGGTCACCGTGTTCACAACTCGGATGGTGGCGCCGGGCACAGCCCCACCGGTCGAGTCGAGGACCACGCCCGCAATTGAGCCCGCGCCCTGCGCCAGCACCGCGGCGGGAAAGAGAATGACGAGGGAAAGGAGGATACGAAACGCGCTCGATATCGACATTGAGGACCCACTGTTTGGAAAGAGTGCTCGACCTGGCCGGGCATTGAGGCCTGGCAGGGACACGACAAATAGACTTGGATCGGTTGCGGCCGAGCGACTGGTGGGAGGGGACCCGAAGGTCTAGCGGACGGTTCTCTCTCAGCGGCCAGTCGTCGGCTTGGTACACGCGCAGCAACAGGACGCCGCGGTGTGGCAGAACCGACAACGAGAGAAAAGGTGGACCGACATGACCGAGGGAAAGCTTACCCGACTTAGCCTATCAAGTCGATAGACTTATGGCTTGAAGCGGCCAGTACCGGACGGTCAGCGTGGGGTGGGAATATGAGGGCCTGTCAGCCGCGACGGAGAGTGCCCTTGCGGCTCCGGGCGTTCAGCGAAGACAGGGTGGTGCGGTCGAGAATCTTCGATGTGGCGTCGCGAACCTCGAGCATGGCTCGGCGGACGCCGCACGTCGCCTCATCCGCACACTCTTCGCATCGACGGTATTGCGTCTGGCTGGCGCAGGGCACCAGCGCCAGCGGACCCTCGAGTACACGGATGATCTGGCCAACGGTGATGGCATTGGGCGGGCGGCTGAGCAGATAGCCTCCGCCCTTCCCCTTCTTGCTCTGCAGGAACCCGTGTCGCTTGAGATCAAGCAGGATCGCTTCAAGAAACTTCTTGGGAATGCTCTGACGTTCCGCCAGCTCCGAGACAAGAATGGGTCCGCGTCCGGCATCCTCAGCGAGCTGGAGCATGGCCTTGAGCCCGTACTTGGACTTCTTGGTCAGCACGCCGGTCTCACCCTTTAACCACCTGAACCGACCAGCTCACTTCGGCACGGGCCGGGGGAAAGCACACTGAGTCATTACACGCCTGGTAGCGGAGCGTTGCCGGCACCGTGAGCGATCCAGGCGTCACCCCCGGGTCCAGACGAACACGAACGACGATGTCGAACTCGTTCCCGTACACAGCCAGGGGCAGCTTATAGCCAGGCAGCGTGATGTCGGTGGCCTTCGGATAGACGATATCGACCATCCGCACGCCCTTGGGTGGCGTCACGGCCAGGTCGGTCGGAATGAGATCAGGGTCCTTCGGCTTGTTCGACTGCACGTGCAGTCCAGCAGGCAGGCGCACATGGGCAACCAGGCGGACCGTGCCCCCGGCCTTCGGGGTCCTGGTGTCAACGCGCGCGGCAACCTCTGCGGTCGGGCGCCGCACCTGGGCACTCGCCCACACACTCGCCAGCACTACCACGGCCAGAACCAGCACCAGTCGCTTTCTCATGGACGGATTCACCCTACCCCCAAAGATAACCCGAAGGAAGGGACGCCCGGCGGCCCGCGAGGGGTTCAGTTGCCCGGCTCCTCCGGCAACGGGTAGAATTCAAGGCATCGTGTCCGGCCGTCCCTGTCGCCCCTGTTCCTGTTGTTGTTGCCGTCGAGCACGCGCGGTCCCGCGCACTCGGTCCTGAGGTTGGGGTAAGCGACGCAAGTCCTTCAACACCAATGAGATCGAAAGCCCGGGGGTTACCGCCGGGCTTTTTTGTTGTCGGGGACAACCGCCCCCTGGAATGCGTCAGAACATCATCATGTCTTCCGTAGCCACCATCGACACCGCCGCAGTCATCCCGACGCTCGATCACCTGCGTGCCCTCGAATCCGAGAGCATCCACATCCTCCGGGAAGTGGTCGCCGAGTTCGAGCGTCCGGTGATGCTCTACTCCATCGGCAAGGACTCTTCGGTGATGCTGCGCCTCGCGCAGAAGGCCTTCTATCCCGGGCCAATTCCCTTTCCACTGCTGCACGTCGACACGACCTACAAGTTCCGCGAGATGATCACGTTCCGGGACGAGTTCACCAAGTCGGTCGGGGCGCGGCTGATTGTCCACACCAATGAGGAAGCGATTGCCGACGGCACCCAGCCGTTCAAGGTCGGCACCCAGCGCTGCTGCGGCCTGCTCAAGACGAAGTCGCTGCTCGACGCCCTCAATGCCGGCAACTTCGACGCCGCCCTCGGCGGCGCACGGCGGGATGAAGAACGGTCCCGCGCCAAGGAGCGTGTGTTCTCCGTGCGCGACGTCAACGGACAGTGGGATCCCAAGCGTCAGCGCCCCGAACTCTGGAACCTGCTGAATGCCCGCATCCGGAACGGCGAGAGCATTCGAGTGTTCCCGCTGTCGAACTGGACCGAGATCGACGTCTGGCAGTACATCCACGTCGAGAACATCCCGATTGTGCCGCTCTACTTCGCCAGGGAACGCGAAGTCATCGTCCGTGGCAACTCGCTCATCGTCCAGGAGCAGCCGTTCGTGGTGACGATGCCTGGAGAGAAGCCGCAGGTGGTCAAGTGCCGGATGCGCTCGCTCGGCTGCTCACCGTGCACGGGAGCGATCAAATCAGAGGCCGACACCGTGCCGAAGATCATCGAGGAATTGATCGCGACACGTCAGTCCGAACGACAGCTGCGCATCATCGATCATGACCAGGACGGGTCGATGGAGATCAAGAAGCGGGAAGGATACTTCTGAACGTGTCAGGACTACTCAGGATCTGCACGGCAGGGAGCGTCGACGACGGGAAGAGCACGCTGATCGGGCGCCTGCTCTACGATTCGCAGTCGATCTACGACGACCAGATTCACTCGGTCGAGAAAGCCTCCAAAAACCGCTCAGCCGGCCCGATTGACTTCTCGCTCTTCACCGACGGGCTCAAGGCAGAGCGCGAGCAGGGCATCACCATCGATGTCGCGTACCGCTACTTCGCCACCGCGCGGCGCAAGTTCATCCTCGCCGATACGCCCGGGCATGAACAGTACACGCGCAACATGGCCACGGGTGCGTCGACGGCCGACGTGGCTATCCTGCTGGTCGACGCCCGCAACGGCGTGCTGACCCAGTCCCGTCGCCATGCCCGCATCGCCCGGCTGCTCGGCATCCAGGACTTCGTCCTGGCGATCAACAAGATGGACCTGGTCGGTTTCGACCGGGACATCTACGAGAAGATTCAGGACGACTTCGGCGACCTGCTGTCGGGTGCCACAGTCCACGCGATTCCGATGAGCGCGCTGCACGGCGACAACGTCACCACCGTCAGCGAGCGCACGCCGTGGTTCGAGGGGCCGCCGCTGCTCGAGTATCTCGAAACCGTGCACGTGCACCGCAATCTCCCGGCTCTGCCCTTCCGGCTGCCGGTGCAACTGGTCGTGCGGCCGGATCAGGATTTTCGCGGCTACGCCGGCCAGATTGCGTCCGGCGCCGTGCGCGTGGGCGACACGGTCTACTCGTGGCCGTCGGGTCAGAGCGCACAAGTCAAGCGGATCGTGACCTACGACGGCGACCTCGACTGGGCCTTCGCCCCGATGTCGGTCACGCTGACCTTCGATCGGGAGATCGACACCAGCCGCGGCGATACGCTCACACTGGAACCCCCGGTCGTCGGGCAGCGCTTCGAGGCCGAACTGGTGTGGATGGATGAGCGCCCGCTGGATCCCGGACGCACCTACCTGCTGAAGCACGGGACACGCACCGTCACCGCCGAGGTCAACCACGGCATGGTCCTGAACCAGATCGGCACGGTCACCGTCTCGACCGCGCGTCCTCTGGTGTTCGATCGGTACGACACAAACCGCACGACCGGCAGCTTCATCCTGATTGACCCCGGCACGCACTTCACCGCCGGCGCCGGGATGATCGGCAACGCGGTGCGGGAAGCGACCACCGTGACCGATGCCGCGCCGGTGACAGCCGCCGAGCGTATCGCACGGCTTGCCCGCGGCGCGGCGAGCGATGAAGAGGCCGTCGCGCTGGTCCGTCGTGCCCTCGAGGAGATGCTGACATGAGCGAACCACGGGTGGTGATTGCCGAGATGCTCCGCACGGCCACGGCGCCGTGCATCACGTCGAGCTTCCAGGCGGAGTGCGTCGTGCTGACACACATGCTCCAGCAGGAGCAGCCCGACATCCCGGTGTTGTTCCTCGACACGGTGCACCATTTCGCCGAGACCTACCGCTACAAGGACGAACAGGCGATCTCGCAGCAGTTGAACCTGATCACCCTGCGCGCGGCGGAACCGCAGAAGGGACTCTGGGAACGTGAGGGCACCAAGGCCTGTTGCGATCGCCACAAGGTCGGTCCCCTGTTCTCGGCCCTCGAGCAGTACGACGTCTGGTTCACCGCGCTTCGCCGCGACCAGTCGCCGTCGCGCGCCAACCTGCAGCAGGTGGAGCCGTTCAAGCTGCCGAGCGGAAAGATCATCCAGCGCGTCAGCCCGCTGGCTGCCTGGACCAACAAGGATGTCTGGACATATGCGAAGGCCTATAAGCTGGGCCTTCTCCCTCTATATGATCAGGGATATACCAGCATCGGGTGCGAGCCGTGCACCGCGCTTCCCGATGACCCGAATAACCCGCGCTCGGGCCGATGGCAGGGCCAGAAGCTCGAATGCGGCATTCATATACAGGCGTCGGATACTTGAATCGTTCGTCACATTCACTACGCGCTCGCGCGCCCGTACCTCTCAGACACTGATCTGAGCGGATCTCCGAAACAGAAATGGGGTCGGAGGTCATTTAAAGAGGACGGTCCGCTTCGGGCGGCCCCGTGGGCGCCTACTGCAGTTACGCCCTGTCCTCTGCGCAATCCTGGCAGACCATTCAGCATCACCGTAGGGCTCGCCTCTCCGAACGCTGGAGCGGAACGCCGCCAGCTCGGCGGCTGTCTGGGGAAGGTTGACGTGCTCGACCCATCCGGGAGGTTGCGGAACTGGCCACGTCGCCAACCAGTCGATGTCGCCGTTTCTGACACGTGCACCGAGGCTGCTCCACTGCCAGTCCTCTGCCCTCGCGACGAGCGACGCACGCACCGCATTCCGCTCGACGTATCGACACACCCACAGGAAGTGGCGGTCTTCGGCAACCGCCACCGCGCGAAATCGCCCTTGGTAGACGGCACCCTGTCCGTCAGTCCCTCGAAATAATTGCCACCGACGCGCATGGGTCGTCGTCAGCCAGTGCATGAACCGGGAGATTCCTCCTTCGTCCCGTGCCGAAGCAATGAGATGCCAGTGATTCGGCATCACACAGTACGCATAGATTGCAACGCGAAGACGTTTGGCAGCATGCCGTAGCAGTGCGATGAATGCTTCGTAGTCCCCGTGACCCTCGAACAGGGTTGCGCGCTTTGCGGCCCTGTTCATGAGGTGAAAGAGCAGACCAGACATTGGTCCTCGCGGTGGGCGTGGCATGGTGTCGGCCTACGCAAGCGAGATGCCGTGCCGGAAGGCGGGTGTCCTCTTTAAATGACCTCCGACCCCATTTTTCTTCCGACCAGATCTGGCGCGGTCTCTAGAACCGGAACAACTTGTTCACCTTGACGATGAGCGCACGGTTCATGGCGTCCGGAAACGAGCGCGCGAGCGTGTCCCGCTCTTCGTTGTAGACGATGAACAATTCACTGCCCGGCTGATACTCCCACCGCAGCCGCGCATTCACTGAGACCGTGTTCTGGCTCGAGCTGTACTGCACCAGCGCGCTGGTGAACATCAGCGGCGTCATCGTGTAGGTCAGGCGGGCGCCCGCCTGATGGGTGGTGAACCGGCCCTGATCGAGCGACACGCGATTGACGGAGTAGGTCGGCTCGGCCGACATCCGGCTGCTCACGCGCACGCGGCCACGCGCGATCGACAGCGACGTCTTGTCGCCGTTATAGAACGAGCCCCGGTCGAAGGTGATGTTCGCTCCGACCGCGTGCCCCTGACTCATGTTGTAGTTGACCTTGACGTTGCGATAGGCGTAGCCGCCTGAAGGGAGCGTCACGCCCGGACCAATCGCGAACGGCCGCCGCAACAAGTCAAACAGATTGCTGACACTGACATAGAGCTTGTCGTTGTTCAGAAAGTCGATGCCGAACTCCCCATTCTGCTCGCGGGTCTCGAGCAGTCCATCTCCCCCTGTCACATAGGCCAGCGAGGCGCCGTACGACAGCTTCCGGATCGATGGCGAGGAGACACGGGGAGTGAACTTGAACACACCGTAGTTGCGCCGCATGTTGTCGCGACGCACGAAGCCGATTTCCGGGTTGAAGTGATCGCCGATCGCGAGACGTTCGGCCTGCACCGTGTACCGGTCCGCGGTGTAGTCGAGTTGCGCGCGATAGCTCCGGGCATCACCGCGCAGACCGTCGGTGTCGGTTCGCGCCCAGTAGGTATTGATGAGAAGGTTCTGAAAAAAGGAAAAGGACCCGTCGACACCGTACGCGCGGTTGGCGCCCTGCCCTGTCTGCAACACGGTTCTGTTGGTGGCAATCACGCCGATGCTGCTGCGACGAAGAACGTCCTTCTTCAGTCGCACGACGGAAAAATTGGTCGACGGGGTGGTCGCCGGTCGCCCGTCCGCACTATCGTCTCCGGTCTGGATGCTGAGCAGCCCGATACCGAAGCCACCAGCCTGTCCCGTGACACGACCGCCAACTTCGAGCGGGACCACGCGGCCCTGATTGAGGCCAATGCGTCGGCTGTAGAACAGGATCGGGGCATCGCTCTGACCCGCGTTCTGCCCGGAGCTGGACACGCCACCAAAACCGAACATGCCCTGGTTCTCGAGAAAGAACTCCCGCTTTTCAGGAAAGAACAGGCTGAAGCGTGTGAGGTTCACCTGCTGTTCGTCGGCTTCGACCTGCGCGAAGTCTGTGCGCACGGTCAAGTCACCGGTCACGCCTTTGGTGAGCGCATACTTCGCGTCCAGGCCGACGTCGCTCCCGATGACATTGTGGCTGGGGCGTGTGGCACGAAGATCCGATGTGAGGCTCGAGGTGACGTACGGCTTCAGGTCCAGGGGCCGGGCCGAGGTCGGCAGCTCGAGACCGGTGACCGTCGCTGCCATCGAGACTTGCTGAACCGCCTGCTGTCCGCGGGCGGGCGGCACCTGGCTCAGGAACGAGACTTCGACCTTCGAGCGCTTCACGCGCATGACGTTGAGGCCCCAGAGCTGCCCCGGTGCCCCGCCATACCGGATCGACTTGAACGGCAGCGCCATCTCGAGGGTCCACCCCTGATCGAAGCGCGCGGTCTGCACTCTCCAGATGGGATTCCAGTCCCCGTTGTACTGCCGTTCGTTGGTGACCTGGCCATCCTGACGGCCCCCGCTGGGGTTGATGGTGAAGAGCAGGGAATTTCGTCCGTCGTGGAAGGTATCGAGGGCTATCGCGATGATGTCGTTGCCGTTGAAGATCGTGTTGTTGTCCCGACGCAGTTCGGTCGAGACGATTGAGGACGGGTCGCTGTCCCAGCACCGCGCGGAGATGTAGACGTTGTCGCCATCAAAGAACAGCCAGACCTCGGTGCGCTCGGTCGCGGGAGCTCCCGGGCTTGGCTCATTCTGAATGAACCCGCCCATGGACTCGGTGACTTCGTAGGTCGGCTCCGACAACGTGCCGTCGATCGTCAGCGGGGACGCCAGTCGTACGGCGCGGACGGTGACACGGCCCTGGCTGTCACGCGCCAGAACCGCTGGAGCCATCGGCGCGGCTGGTCCGTCAAACGCCGGGGCCACCGCCTGCCCTGCGGCGTGAGTGGCGCCGGCCAGCAGGAGGATCGTTGCGCAGGCGCAGGCGAACCTGGTGGTCATGCGTCGGGAAGTTCGCGTGGCCGCAGATCGAATACGAGCACCTCGGCGTTGCGTCCACCAGAGAACGAGAGGCGTGACTCGTGTCGAACCCGTGCCCCATCGCCGTCAGCCAGTTCCACCCCGTTGACGCTCACGCCGCCACCGATGACGTGCACGTAGGCATAGCGGCCAGGTGCCAGCGTGATTTCTGCCTCCTCGTCGCCGTCGATCAGGCCCGCATAGACACAGCCGTCCAGATACAGCGGCAATGACCCGTCGCGCTCGTCTGGCGCAATGATGCAGGCGAACCGTCCGCGTTTTTCAGCGGGGCCGAAGTGCTTCTGGCCGTAACGCGGTGTCACGCCTTTGCGGCTGGGAACCATCCAGATCTGGAGGAAGTGCACACCCTCGGTGGCAGAGTGGTTGAACTCGCTGTGGCTGATGCCCGTGCCTGTACTCATGGTGAGCACCTCGCCAGCGCGCACCACAGACCCGTAGCCCATCGAGTCCTTGTGTTCGAGCGCGCCGCTCAGCACGTACGAGAACACCTCGGTGTCGGTGTGCTCGTGGGACGCAAACCCGCCGCCACCTTTGACGCGGTCGTCGTTCAGCAGCCGAAGATCCGAGAATCCGATTTGCTCGGGATTCTTGTAGGGTCCGAACGAGAAGGTGAAATTCGCATCGAGCCAGTCGAGCTTTCCTACGCCACGATCCTCAGACCGTCGAACTTCGAGCATCTCTCCCCCTGCGCTGACGAGCGTCGAGCGCTACAGTAGCGTGTCGCCTTGCGGCATCACAAGAGGGCGCCGCCAAAGCCGGGTACAATTCCGCGCAATGTCACCGTGCCGCGAGCGTGCGCTCGCCGTCTGGCTCCTGCTGACCCTCCTCATCCCGTTTCAGACCGCAGCGCAAACCGGACCCACGGCACCCGCAGCGCAGAAACGGGCCAGCGCCACCCGCATTCCCCGGGGAGCGATTGTCATTGATGGACGCCTGAGTGAGAAGGAGTGGGCGACGACACCGGCAGCAGACGGGTTCGTGCAGCAGCAACCCCGCGAAGGCGCGCCCATCACCGACGAGCATCGGTCGGAAGTGCGTTTCCTCTACGACGACGAGTACCTCTACATCGGAGCGACCTTCCACGAGCCCGAGCCCGAGAAGCTGGTCACCAATGAGCTCAAGCGGGACTTTGCCGCCCGCGCAGGTGATCTCTACGTCGTCGTGCTCGACACCTTCCTCGATCGGCTGAACGCGTACAACTTCCAGACCAACCCCGGCTGCGCCCTTCGCGACTCGCAATCCTACGATGACGGACGGAGTATCAATGCCAACTGGGACGCGGTCTGGGTCTGCCGCTCGACCGTCGAGGGAACTGTCTGGTACGTCGAGGAGGCCATTCCGTTCAAGCAGCTTCGCTTCCCGCGGAGAGACGACCAGGTCTGGGGGCTACAGATCTTCCGGTTGATCCGGCACACCAACGAGCAGACCGTCTGGAGCCCGACGCCACGGCAGTTCAACCAGTTCAAAACGTCGTACGAGGGACTGCTCGAGGGCATTTCAGGGGTCAGTCCTGGCCGCAACATCCGGGTGAAGCCGTTCGTAACGGGAACGACGCGACAGACACCTGGACGGAACCAGTCAGACGCTGATGGCGGGCTGGATGTCAAGGTCGGGCTGGGCACCAATCTCGTGCTCGACGGCACCTGGCGCACTGATTTTTCGCAGGTGGAGACCGACGCGCAACAGATCAACCTGACGCGGTTCAGCCTGTTCTTTCCCGAGAAGCGCGAGTTCTTTCTGGAGAACCAGGGTGCGTTTCAGATCGGCCCGCCCGCCACCAGCGCCAGCAATCTGGTGCCGTTCTTCAGCCGCACGATCGGATTGAGCGACTCGGGGACGCCGATTCCTATCGTTGGAGGACTCCGCCTGACCGGAAAGGTGGGGCGCACCAGCATCGCGCTGCTCAACATGCAGACCGAGGGCGAACACCGCCCGAACGCCGCGTCCCTGCCCTCGGCGAACTACTCGGTGTTCCGCGTCGGCCGCGAGTTCCTGAGCAACTCGTCGGCGGGTGTGTTCTATCTGGACAAGGAACGCGGCGGGACGTCGAATCGCCTTGTCGGCGCGGATCTCCGCTTCTACCCGACCCGCGCGTGGACCGTTGACGGGATGTTCATGCACTCCGACAAGACTGGCATCGGCGGCGGTGACGCATGGCGTGGCGGTGCCCAGTTCGACTCCGGCCTCACCCAGGTTGGGGCGAGCATGACCTCCCTCGGGGATTCGTTCCGCGACGAGTTGGGGTTCATTCCACGCCAGGGTGTCGACATCATCACGGCGAACGCCTTGCGGCGGATCCGACCAGCCTCGCTGGCGCCGACCGTCCGTGAGATTCGCCCGCAACTCACATATGCCCGTTACACGCGCGACGCGCTCAACCCGGCGACCGGCGGCGAGATCGGCGTCGAGACCGCCACAACCATGCCCGGCCTGTCGGTGGACTTTTTCGATGGCGCGGGTGCCGACTATACGTTCACCCGCAACGAGGAACTCCTCACCGCCCCGTTCCGGCCGCAAGGCATGCCTGCGGGTCGCTTCATCCCGGCGGGTCGCTATCGCTTCAACAGTCAGGCGGTGTCGTACGACTCGAGCAACGCGCAGAAAGTGTCCTTCAACGGGGCCTGGCGATTTGGTGACTTCTACAACGGAGCCCGGAAGGGCTTCACGGCAACCAGCCGCCTGCGGGTGAACGAGAAACTGGCCGCCACCCTCAGCATCACGCGGGACATGATTGAGCTGCCAGGAGGGACGTCCTTCGACACCAACTTGTCGTCGCTGCGCGTCGACGCGTCGTTTTCCACCCGGATGTTCCTCAACGCGTTCCTGCAGTACAACAGCGTCACCAGGCAGTTCGCGTCGAACATCCGCTACGACTTCATCCACCACCCGCTGAGCGACGTCTTCATCGTCTACAACGATTCGAGGTTCATCGACATCAGCCAGCCCACCGCCGCGCAGGTTCCCAATCGTGCGCTGGTGCTGAAGGTCACGCACCTGCTCAGCTTCTGACGCGCTATTGCGACACCTTGTGATTGGGGTCGTAACCCGGCTTGACCGTACCCATGCGGCGGGCGACGTCCATGAGCGTCGGATAGAACTGGACGAAGGTGTTCTCGACAGCGGTGTTGTCGCGATGACAGGCGTAGCAGCGCTCGGTCGTGGGCAGGGCCGCAACTTCCGCCTTCACCGTATCGCCGCCGCCAAAGTCGAAATAGCCCCATCCGCTGCCGGGGAACCGTGCCGAATCCTTGACCGCCGACTCGATCGCCAGAATGCGGGCGCCCTGCGTCTGCCCACCGTTATTGATCGAAGCCTTCTGTTCGGACTGCCTGATTTCGAGGATGAACTGCGTCTGTTCGGGCCAACGTCCGGACTGAAGGAACACCTTATATGACTCGCGATTGACGAAGACGTTGTCGAAGAACCTCGGCTCCCCGGCAGTGGGCTGGGTGGGGCCGTAGGTCATGCCAAGGCCACTCGTGAGGTACACCCATTCACGGTAGTCGGCGGGGCGCTGAAGCGCTCCGGCGGCCGAAAACCTGGCGCCGTCGGTCGCTGCCGGCGTGCCCTGTGCGTGGACGCCCACACGGACAGACACCATCAACGCCAGGGCCCCGAGAATCAGTGCGCTCAGCTTCTTGAACATGGGCTTAATGGTACGTCAGGAGCGCCGGGCAATGAGCATCCGGTAGCGCATCAGCCCCTCGCGGTACATTCTCTCGAGGGCCAGCCCGCCGTAGTAGGAGTCGAGGACGACGCGCCACCTCGCAGGAGCCAGGGTACGCGCCACACGATTGAGCCGTTCCATCCTGCCGATCTGGGCGAGCGTTCGAAGCCGCGACTCACCCGTAAGATCGTCATCTGTCACCAGCGCCAGACGCTCAGCGCCGAACGCTTCCAGGTACTGGCGACGTCCCCAGACGACAGGCGCACGCCATCCCTCCCTGAACGCCTGCAGAGTCGAGGATCCCAGGGCTGCCGGTTCGGGCATGTCATCGACGATCACGAAGAACCCACCCGGGGCGAGGACCCGGGCAAGCGCAGCCACACTGGTCCACGGGCTGACACTGTGCGCCAGCGACTCGATCGCCACAATCACGTCGAAAGGCCCCGCCGGCGGGTGATCGTAACTCTGAACCCGGGCGTCCACCCGTTGTGCAAGGCCGCGGGCGGCAGCGGCGCGAAGCGCCGAGTCGCGCTGGGTTTGGCTCAAAGTAAGTCCAACGGCGCTTCCGCCCCACCGCTCTGTCAAATCCAGCATCGTCCCCCCGAGCCCGCAGCCGGCGTCGAGCATGCGCGGGCGCTCGTGAACCGGGAGCCTGCTCACGATGAGATCGTGGAGACGAGTGGCTGTCGGTCGGCCGCCGGCCAGCGGATCGGCAAGAAGGCGATGGACCGTCAACTGGGCGGAGCCGCCACCGTACCCGAACGGACGCATCAGCGTCGTCCACAGCCCGAGGCGGTCGTAGTAGGTCCCGAGATCGGTCTGGGCCTGAGAAGTCGTGCGGCGCTTGTCTGACACGCCCCTCGCTTGTACCTGTAGTCGGGAGGCGCTGACAAGCCGCGGCCGTATGCGTCAGCGGTACAATTCGCGGTCATGCCGCCTTTCACACCCCAGGACCTCTTCGAACTTCGGTTGCCGGTCGAGTGCGACCTGTCGCCGGACGGTTCAAAGATCGCGATCACGGTTACGCGCCTGGATCGCGAGGCCGACGCCTACCGGTCAGCGCTGTGGGTGGTCGACGAGAAGTCGGGGAGCGCACGGCAGTTCACGGCTGGAGCCGGACGCGACTTCGCGCCGCGGTGGTCTCCCGACGGCACACAACTCGCCTTCCTGAGCGAACGCCCGGACCAGCGCCCACAACTCGCCGTGATGCCGGCGACTGGCGGCGAGTCACGACTGCTGACGAAACTGGGATACGGGGCGGGTGTGCCCGTCTGGGCACCTGACTCCAGGCGCATCGTCTTCAGTGCCAAGACAGGAACGCCGCCGGATCCCCTGTCGAAGGCGGCACGCCCGTATCGTCGAATCACCGAACTGAAGAGCAGGCTCAACGGCGAAGGCTGGACCTACGACGTACGACGGCACCTGTTCGTCATCGACGTGGAGGCGCCAGACGCGGAACCGCACCAGATCACCGACGGTCCCTGGGATGATGGCGGGGCCGCGTGGTCGCCGTTGGACGACCTGATCGCATTCGTGTCGTCGCGGCACGATACACGGGATCGAGACGGCTGGTCTGACATCTGGACGGTCGGGCCAGACGGTGGCGAACCGGTGCGACTGACCCGCACCAACGGTGATTACTTCTCGCCATCCTGGAGCCCCGACGGCCGCACACTCGCGTTGCTCGGTCACCAGCTCCTCGCGGGGTCCAACGAGACGCTGCACGTGCTGCCCAGCACCGGAGGCAATCCGGTACCCGTGGATCCGGCCTTCGATCGGCAATCGGGTGTGACTGGACACCTGTCGGCGCCCGAAGCCCCGAAGTGGCTCACCGCCGAGACCTTGCTGAGCACGGCGGCCGACCGCGGTGACGTCTCGCTGATGCTCGCCAGTTCGGGCCAGCCGACGCGGTGGCTTTCCCGGCAGCGCCGCATGGTGTCGGCACACTCGGCGCGAACTGGAGTGGGGCGTGTCGCGTTCATCGCGTCAACGCCAGCCACGCCTGCCGAACTCTTCGTTCTCGACGTGGCAACCGGAACAGAACGCCGGCTGACCTCAATCAATGTGCCGTGGACAGCGCGGACCACGCTGAGCGCACCGGAGCGCCTTGGCGTCCAGGTGACGCCAGAGGTGGAAATCGATGTCTGGTTCATGAAGCCTGCGGGCCTGGTCGAGGGCCAGACCTATCCCGTCCTCCTGAATGTGCACGGTGGCCCATTCACGCAGTACGGCGAAACCTTCTTCGACGAATTCCACGTCTACACCGGCGCCGGGTACGGCGTGGTCTTCTGCAACCCGCGCGGCAGCGCTGGCCAGTCGACCGCGTTCGGGCGCTCGATCATCGGCAACATGGGCGGCGACGATTTTTCGGACGTGATGACGGCGTTCGATGCTGCGCTGGCCCGGATGCCGTGGGCCGACCGTACGCGGCTCGGCATCATGGGCGGCAGCTACGGCGGGTTCATGACGAGCTGGGTCATCGGCCACGATCACCGCTTCGCGGCCGCGATCAGCGAACGCGCCGTGAACGACTGGTACACGATGCAGGGCACGAGCGATATCGGCTCGTGGTTCAACCAGGAGTACCTCGGCGAGCGCGCGTCGATCGAGGACGAGGTGTCAGAGGTGTTGAGGCAGTCGCCGCTGACCTATTCCAGGCAGGTCACGACACCGGTCCTCATCCTGCACAGCGAAGACGACCTGCGCTGCCCGATCTCACAGGCCGAGCAGTTCTTCGTCGTATTGAAGCGACTCGGGAAGGATGTGGAGTTCGTCCGATTCCCTGACGAGAACCACGAATTGTCCCGCAGCGGGCGTCCGAGTCACCGCGTCGATCGCTTCGCCGTGATCCTCGACTACTTCTCACGAAAACTCGCCGCTGCAGCCACAGTCCGTACGTAGGGCGGGCCTCGGTAGGGCGATCCGTAGGCCGGGTCCGCAGGACCCGGCGCGATCACCCCGTCATCCCCACGGCTGGTCGCGACTGGCCAGCGCCTTACGAACCGCCGAGGTGTCCACGGCCGGCAGTTCTCGTTCGACCAGCGCCACGGTTTCGCTGACGAGGGCCTGAAGTTGCATGGCAGCAGCGGCGGGCGGCAACTCCCAGAGACCTTCGAGTCGATCCGCCAGATTGTCCGGCGCCAGCGTGAGCGTCGAGATGAAGGCGCGTGCGCGCTTGAATTGAAAGTTCGTGAAGTAGCAGCGACTGAGACCCGCCGCGACACCAAGCACGTTGAAGGACGACTCGACGAGCATCTGGCGAAACCATAAACGTGCGTCGCGTGTCTCGAGACGACCCACCAGCGCCCAGACTCTGAAGAACTTCAGATGGTGCCGGACCATCGCCAGGCGCAGTGCGTCCGGATAGTCGCGAATGCGTGCCTGCCAGGCGGACAGGCGATCTGCACCGAACACGGGGATAGAGACGAGCGTCCCCGACATGGCCTTGTGTATCGGCGAACCCGGCTCCTCTCCGGCCAGGACGCTCTCGATCGCCGCTTCCCACTTCGAAACCAGCGTGTGCCCGACCTGTACCTCAACGCCGCTGATGTTGAACGCCTCGGCGAACTCCCCATCGGCGTAGCTCCCCATCGACCAGACCAGGACGCCATCTGACACCTGCTCGCGCGTTTGCCTGAGGTCTACCTCGGACGGCAGCACGTCGTAGTACACCGTCATGTCGAGGTCTGAATAGTGATCCGCTTTGCCTTCTGCTGACGATCCTGTGATCGCGCCGCAGGCGGCTCCCGGCAGCGCGGCGTAGCGTTCGAGGATCGAACGGCCCAGGGACATCAGGGTTTCGGACTCACTGGTCATGGGTTCGAGGTTCCGTTTGGTAATCGCGGTCGCGGAAACCGTCAGCCTCTCTTCGGCCGAAGAGGGTTTTGTTGAAGAAACCGTGAGGCACGAGCCTTGCCCATCTCATCAACGGCCCGCACGCGTCCCCCCCGCGGCGATGGTCGGAGGGCTTGCACCTTCTGACGGCGACGCCGCGCATTTGGTTCGGCAGCTTCTCCTCGAGCTTCCGAAAAACGTTCTGCTGACCACGGACGCCTGTACCGGCGATCCGACAAAGGGGATAGGTGTGAATAGAACCTGTCGAGTCTGGCTTCTGGCGGTGCTGACCGCCGCGGTATCCACCACCTGGACGACGCCAGGCTTTGGCGCGCCGGCACCGGTCGTCACCAGTGTCCCTGCGGCACCGACTGTGTCGGCGCGATCCGGCTTCGGACGCGTCGTCCTGGATTGGCCGCGGGTGCCCGACGCCCGCGAGTACCGCGTGTTCCGCAGCACCAACGGCACGTTCGACGCGACACCCTTTGCGCGCGTCCCTGGGTCGGGGTTCCTCGACTTCCGTGTCGTCAACGGCAGGAGTTACTCCTACCGCGTCGTCGCGGTGAACCGGGCCGGCGCTGGACCGGTGTCGAACATCGTCACAGCGAAGCCCCTGGCCCCGCCGGAGATCGTTGCGGCTGCACCTGGCGACGGTAAGGCGACCGTGAAGTGGCGCGCCTCACTGGGAGCGGCCCAGTACATTCTCTACCGCGGCCCGCGTGCGGATCGGGGAGCGATGGTGCCCGTCGCAACCTTGCCCGGGCTCGAGTTCGTAGACACCGGGCTGACCAATGGCACGATCTACTTCTACCGTGTCAGCGCGATCGATGGCACCAACCAGAGCCGCCTCTCGCCTGCAGCGAGGGTCAAGCCGGTGGCGCCTCCGACTCCAGCGCCAACGACTGCACCGGCAGGCCTCACCGGAGCCCTCGTCGAAGGGAAGGCCAAGCTGACCTGGTCGGCAGTGGCCGGCGTGACCGGCTACAAGATCTTTCGCAGCACGAGCGACGCGTTCACGTCGCCGTCGATGATCGGTTCGACTGCGGCGCTGCTGTTCACCGACATGGGCATGGCAGCCGGAACGACCTACTCCTACAAGGTGGCGGCCTATAACGCCGGCGGCACCGGCCCGATGTCCAACATGGTGTCGGTGGCTCCGGTGCCACCGCCAGCCGCACCGGCTGGCCTGGCCGCAACGGTGGTCGAGGGCAAAATCAAGCTGACGTGGTCCGCGGTTGCCGGAGTGACGGGATACAAGATCTTCCGAGGCGGCAGCGACATCGCCGTCGCCGCGCCGCCAATCGGCACGACCGCGCTGCTCACACTCACCGACACCACAGTGACGCTTGGCTCGACCTACTTCTACAAGGTCGCCTCATACAACGCCAACGGCACAGGTCCCATGTCGGCGTCGGCCAACGCGACGCCGACAGCCTTACCGGCGGCGCCTGCGGGCCTGATGGCCACCCCCGGGAACGCGATGGTGACTCTGACCTGGACGCCAGTGTCCGGAGCCACGTCCTATCGGGTGTACCGAGGCACGGCCGCGGGCGCGCAAAGCGCAACCCCGGTGGCCACCGGACTGACGACGTCAGCGTTTGTGGACTCAGGTCTGGTCAACGGCGCGCCGTTCTTCTACAAGGTGACGGCGGTTGGCGCGGGCGGCGAAGGCCCGCGCTCGTCTGAAGCCTCTGCCACGCCGGTCGCGCCGCTGCCGGCACCCACAGGACTGATTGCCACCGCCGGCAATGGGCAGGTCTCGCTGTCGTGGGCAACGGTCACCGGCGCCGTGAGTTACAGCCTCTACCGCGGTACCGCCACGGGCGCGGAGGGCCCCACCCCGATCGCCACGGGCATTCTGACGCCGAACTTCATCGACAGCCCTCTGACCAACGGGGTCACCTACTTCTATCAGGTGACGGCGGTCAGCCCGACCAGCCAGAGCGCACGTTCGGCTGAGGCAAGTGCGACGCCGACCAGCGCCGCGCCGGTCGCCAGTTCGACGCTCGAGACCTTCCGCTTCCTCCGTCAGGCCACCTGGGGTGCCAGGCCGGGCGACATCGCCGCGCTCGCGCCCCTCGGTGCGTCCGGACGCGAAGCGTTCATCGCGCAACAGTTTGGCGCAGCACCCTCGCTCTATCCCGACACGCTCTACGACATGGGCACCGAAGTCGCGCAAGAGCACTTCATGGGCCTGGCGCTGACAGGTCAGGACCAGTTGCGGCAACGCGTCGCGTGGTCGCTGCACAAGATCTGGGTGGTATCAGCCGTCGAGGTCGCCAGCACACGCGGCATCGTGACCTACCACCGACTGCTCTTGAACAACGCGTTCGGCAACTACCGCGACCTGATGTTCAACATCACGGTGAACCCGGCGATGGGTCGCTATCTGAACATGCTCAACAGCCGACGGCAGAATGCGCCGACTGACCCGCTGCCGAACGAGAACTACGCTCGCGAGCTGATGCAGTTGTTCACGCTCGGCTTGACGCAGCTCAACCCGAACGGCACGCCGACCAACCCGGCGAGCCCGCAGCCGACCTACACCGAGGACGACGTCAAGGCACTGGCGCGTATCCTGACCGGCTGGACATTCGGCGACGGCAATCCGCTGACGGTTCCGACCTCGACCGGTGGAGAGAACTACACCGTGCCGATGGAACCGGTGGCGTCGCGCCACGACGTGACGCAGAAGACGTTCCTCGGGGCAGACTTCGCTCCCGGTGGCACGGCGCTCGCCGAACTGAACCGCGCGCTCGACCTGATCTTCAGTCAGACGTCTCTGGCGCCGTTTGTCAGCCGGCAGCTGATTCAGCAGCTGGTGACGTCGAACCCGACCCCCGGCTACGTGCAGGACATCGCCGCGGTATTCAACGATAACGGCGGCGGGGTCAAGGGCGACATGGCTGCTGTGATCAGGGCCATCCTGCTGCACCCTGAAGCGCTGGCGTCAAACGACCCGAACACGATGAGCGGCAAGCTCGCCGAGCCGGTGCTCTACATCACGTCGACGATGCGGGCGTTCAACGCGACGGTCACCGACCATCCGTTCATGACTGATCGGTCGGAAGTCATGGGCCAGCGGGTCTTCTATCCCCCGTCGGTCTTCAGCTTCTTCGCACCGGGCTTCCGCGTGCGCGGCACCAACAACGGCAGCGGCGTCCCGCTCCAGGGCCCCGAGTTCCAGGGGCTCACGACGGTCACCGCGCTCGAACGCGCCAACTTCCTTGGTTCGCTGCTGCGGGGTGACTACGGCACGAACGTGACGATCGACTACTCGCCCTTCACCACCAGGGCGACTACAGCCGCCACGCTCGTTGACTACTGCGCGGAGGTGTTCCTCGGTGGACGCATCTCGGCAGAGCATCGCAACGCGATCGTCAATGCCGTCAACGCCTCGGGCACCGACGCGTTCGAGCGTTCGCGCACGGCCATCTATCTCATCCTGACCTCGGCCCAGGCCCAGGTCGATCGCTAAGCGGAGCCGACAACATGAATCCGAAAAATCGTCGTCAATTTCTCAAGAGCTGTTGTGCAGTCGGCGCCGCCGGAATGGCGGCCCACATGACGCGACTCGCCCCGATGTCGCTCATGGCCCAGTCGGCCGGTGACTACAAGGCGCTGGTCTGCGTGTTCCTGTTCGGCGGCAACGATGCCAACAACATGATCGTGCCCGTCGACAGCCGATACGGCGCGTACCAGACGATGCGCGGAGCGGTAGCGCTGGCGGGACCGAACCCGGCCAATCCGGATGCCCTCCTCCCCGCCGGATCCTCGGGCTACGGATTGCACTCCCGGCTGCCTCTCCTCAGGGCACGGTATGAGCAGAACAGGGTGGCCATGGTCTTCAATGTGGGCACCTTGTTCGAGCCTCTGACCCGGGCGGACTATCGGAACGGGACGAAGCGTCGACCGGTCAACCTGTTCTCGCACTCAGACCAGACCACGCAGTGGCAGACCTCCATCGCGAGCGGCGGAGCAACCGGCTGGGGTGGCCGGCTGAACGACGTGACCAGCACCCAGAACGGAGGCACGCTGCCGCCAGGGATCACCGTCAACGGTGGCAGTGCCATGTTCCTGAACGGGGTCACCACCCAGGGCATGAACTACTCGAACCCGACATCGTTCGGGTTGACCACATTCGGTCCGTCGAACACCCGCAACGCCAGGCTGCTCAATCCGCTGCAGAGCATCCTGACCTTCGATTCCGGCGTTCAGCTCGTTGGCGCGGCCAACGGCGTCCTGGGTGACTCAATCCGATCGGCGCAGGAAATCAACGCTGCGGTCAGCGCAGCGCCGGCGCTTCCGGCCGGGATCACCTTCCCGAATACCGGACTGGGTAATCAGTTGCGACAGGTGGCGCAGATCATGGCGGTGCAAGGCAGCCTGAACATGAACCGGCAGATCTTTTTCGCCGGCACCGGCGGGTTCGACAACCACGAGAACCTCGTCGCCGCGCAGAATGGCCTGATGGGTGGCTTCGATCAGGCGGTCGACGCGTTCATGAAGACGCTCGAAGCCCGTGGACAGTACGACAAGTGCACGCTGTTCACCGAGAGTGAGTTCAACCGCACAGGCGACGCGAATGGCACCAACGGCACCGATCACGCGTGGGGCAGCCACTGCTTCGCGGTAGGTGGTGCGGTGCAGGGCGGGACGCACGGCACGTTCCCGGTGCACCAGCTCAATACCGGGGATGACGCAGGGGACCGCGGCTACTGGATTCCGACGACATCGACGGACCAGTACGGCGCGACGCTCGGCCGGTGGTTCGGCGCGACAGACATGCAGCTGGCGTCGGTCTTCCCGAACCTCGTCAACTTCCCGACCGGGCCGTTGTCGTTCGTGTAGAGAAGGTGAGTGGAGGGTGGTGAGTGGTGAGTGCCACTCACTACTCACTACCCACTACCCACCGTCCAGCGCCCGCCGTCAATGCGACGGCATCTCCGGTTCAGGCGTGTGTCCCCGCAAGGGCACGTTACGCATCGCGGCGTGCAGCACGACGGCGAGAACCATCAGGATCGCGCTGGCCTGGAACACGAGGTGCAGGCCGTGGTTGAGCGCCTGCGGCACCGCCCGCAGGAGCACTTCAAGCATCGCCTGACCGCCCTGGCCAGGGAAGGCGGCATCGAGCTGCGGCCTCATCTGCTGCAGCAGCAGGGGGTTTGAAAACAGCTCGGGTGTGTTGACCGGCGCCGCCGCCGGAATGCCTCGAGCGAAGTCGCGATGGTAGTTCATCAGCATCACCGTGCCGAAGACAGCCACGCCCACCGTACTGCCAATCGACCTGAAAAAGATTGTCGACGCCGTCGCCGCTCCCATCTGGTTGCGCGGAGCCGCGTTCTGCACCGCGACGGTATAGACCGGCAGCAGCAGCCCCATGCCCAGACCACAGACGATCATCCCGAGCACGACAACCATCCGCGGCGTGGCCGGGGTCATGCGGGCGAAGAGCGTCATGCCGCTCGCCATCATCACCGACCCGACGAGCGCGATATGTTTGTAGCGCCCCAGACGCGACATCAGCTGGCCGCTCAACGCCGTGCCGAACACGGTCCCCATCATCATCGGCATCATCAATCCGCCCGAGCGCGTCGCCGACACCCCGAGCACGCCCTGCATGAACAGCGGCAGGTAGATGATGACGCCAAACATGCCGATGCCGATGACAAACACGCACACCGAACACACGGCAATGACTGGATTCCGGAACAGGCTCAGGGGAATGAGCGGCTCGATCGCACGTCCCTCAGCGAAGAGAAACACGCCGAGCATCACCACCGCGATGGCGAGCAGCCCGATCACACGGCCGGACCCCCATCCCAGATCGGTGGCGAGCGTCAGTGCGATGAGCAGCGGGCCGATGCAGGCGATGAGGGCCGCAATTCCCGCCCAGTCCAGATGACGGCTGCCCCCGCGGTTCGACTTCAGGTTCGGGAACTCGAAGTGCATGGCGGCCAGCGCAATCAGTCCCACCGGAAGATTGACGTAGAAACACGCGCGCCACGACACCTGGTCGGTCAGCCACCCGCCGAGGGTCGGCCCCAGCACCGAGGACACGCCCCACACGGCTGAGAACAGTCCCTGGTAGCGTCCACGCTCCTGCGGCGAGAAGATGTCGCCGACGATGGTGAAGATGAGACCCATCACACCGCCGGCCCCGATGCCCTGCAGCCCGCGGAAGAGGATCAGCTGATTCATGCCGTCGAGGGGAAGGGGCAACGTTCCTGCCGCGCCGCACAGGGCTGATGCCGCGACAAACAGCGTCGCCGACAGCATGAAGAACGGCTTGCGACCGTAGATGTCCGAGAACCGGGCAAAGATCGGCACGGTCAACGTCGACGTCAGCAGGTAAGCCGTCGCCACCCAGGGATAGCGATCAAAGCCGGCCAGCTGGGCGATGATGCGGGGTTCGGCGGTACCGATGATCGTCTGATCGAGTGCGGCGAGCAGCATCGCAAGCATCAGGCCCGCGAGCGTGCCAATCAGTTGTGGACGGGTCAGACGAACAAGGCCTGACGTGACGAATGGAGCGTGTGCCTCGGTTGCCGCTTCTGTCAGGACTCACCTACCTCGCGGGGTTCTGTGAGGCAGCGCCAAACACCTTCATCGCCGCCGCGACCATGCCTGCCACATCAGACACATTGGCCGGCACGACGACAGTGTTCGATTTCTGTGCGATCTGCCCGAACTGTGCGACGTACTGCTCCGCCACCCGGAGTTGCACGGCTTCGATGCCACCGGGAGCGCCGATTGCCGCGGCGACCTCGCGAATGCCCTGCGCGGTCGCGGAGGCGACCGCACGAATCGCCTGGGCCTGGCCTTCGGCCTCGTTGATCTGCTGCTGACGGTTGGCTTCAGACGCCTTGATGACCTGCTGCTTCTCACCTTCGGCGGTGTTGATGGCGGCGTCGCGCTGGCCTTCAGAGGTCAGAATCACCGAACGCTTCTCACGTTCAGCGCGCATCTGTTTCTCCATCGCCGACAGGATGTCCTGGGGAGGTTCGATGTTCTTGATCTCGTAGCGGAGCACCTTGACGCCCCACGATTCAGACGCCTTGTCCAGCTCCCCCACGACCTGCTGGTTGATGCTGCTGCGCTCCTCGAACGTGCGGTCGAGATCGATTTTGCCAACCTCGCTGCGAAGCGTGGTCTGCGCCAGCTGCGAAATGGCGAACACGTAGTTCTGGATCCCGTACGAGGCCCGCTCGGGGTTGAGCACCTTCATATAGAGGATGCCGTCGACGCCCACCTGCACGTTGTCCCTGGTGATGCAGACCTGCGCCGGAATGTCGAAGGCCTGCTCTTTGAGCGTGTGTCGGTAGCGGATCGCGTCAACGAACGGCACGAGAATGTGGAAGCCGGCATCGAGCGTCCCGTGGTACCGACCCAGGCGCTCGACGATGAAGGCGCTCTGCTGAGGGACGACCACCGCGGTCTGGTAGAGGACAAACAGCACCAGCAGGCCGACAAGCGCAAGAACGATCAGTGTGGGTTCCATTGGCGGCTACTCCGGGCGGATGTCGAGCGTTAACCCATCGACTCTGACGACACGCGTGCGCTGCCCGGCGACAACGGCGGCGTCCGCCACGTTACGCACCCGCCAGGTTGTGCCCCGCAGCTCTGCGCGGCCATGCTGCCCGGCGGCAATGTCACTCTCCGCCACGGCCATCTCTCCGATGAGCGAGTCCACGGCGGTCGGCTCACCGGTATTGAGCATCGCGAGCAGTGGCTTGCGGAACAGCCGCAGCGCGACGACGGCAAGCACTGGGAAGAGAAGCCACTGAAGCCAGGGTGCGGCGGCGATGCCGGCCACATCGAGCAGGCCGACGACGATAGCCGAGACCCCGAAGAAGATGACGAAGAACCCGCCGGGGGTCATCAACTCGATCGCAGCGAGGACCAGACCGAGGACTATCCACAACCACCAGCTCATGTTTTTCCGTCAGAGCGATTGTCGGCGACAAGCCATCAGCATGTAAAGGCAGGTACCCTATCCCTACCCCATGCCCCTCGTCTCACTCGACCACGTTTCCCTGGCCTACGGACACCTGCCACTGCTCGACGAGGTGGGACTGCACATCGAGGCCGGTGAACGCATCTGCCTGATCGGGCGCAACGGCACGGGGAAATCAACGCTGCTGCAGGTGGTCGGCGGTGCAGTGCCGCCAGATGCGGGCACGGTGTGGACCGAGCCCCGGCTGCGCATCGGCCGACTGGCACAGGACGCGCCCCTCCAGGACGACCGACGCATCGTCGACGTCGTGTCGGAGGGACTCGAGCACCTGGGAGAGGAGGAATGGCAGCGCGAGTCGCGCGTCGACCAGGTGCTGTCGAGGCTGAGCCTGCCGCCGGAGCTGATCGTCTCGACGCTGTCGGGGGGATGGAAGCGCCGCGTCCTGCTGGCCCGGGCACTTGCCGGTGCCCCGGACCTGCTGCTCCTCGACGAGCCCACCAACCACCTCGACATCGAGGCCATGACGTGGCTCGAAACGTTCCTGATCGATTACGCCGGCACCGTGCTCTTCGTCTCCCACGATCGCGTGTTCCTCCAGCGTGTGGCCACCAGGATCATCGAGCTCGACCGAGGGCATCTGGTGTCGTGGCCAGGCGACTACGCCACCTTCCTCCGCAACAAGGAGGCGGCACTCCTCAACGAGGCGGTGCAGCAGGAGAAGTTCGACAAGAAACTGGCAAAAGAAGAGGTCTGGCTCCGCCAGGGCATCAAGGCGCGTCGCACACGCGACGAGGGGCGTGTGCGCGCCCTGCTCGCCATGCGGGCCGAACGCGCCGAGCGGCGATCGCGCATGGGCACCGTCAACCTGCAGGTCGATGCCGGGGAGCGGTCAGGCCAGATGGTGCTCGAAGCCGAACACGTCTCGAAGGCTTTTGGCGACCACATCGTCATCGCCGATGCGACAGTGCGGGTCATGCGCGGCGATCGCGTCGGGTTGATCGGGCCGAACGGATCGGGCAAGACCACCATGCTGCGCCTGCTGCTGGGCGAGCTCGAGCCTGACGCCGGCGCGGTGAGACGCGGCGCCAACGTCGAGATCGCCTACTACGATCAGCAGCGCGAGCAGCTCGACCCGGAACGCACCGTGTTTGACACGATCGGCGACGGAAACGACACCGTGACCGTCAACGGGCAGCCCAGGCACGTCCACGGCTACCTGCGCGACTTCCTGTTTCCTCCGGAGCGTGCGCTGTCGCCGGTGAAGGCCCTGTCGGGCGGCGAACGAAACCGCCTGCTGCTGGCACGGCTGTTCACGCGTCCTGCCAACCTGCTCGTCCTCGACGAACCGACCAACGACCTCGACATCGAGACCCTGGAATTGCTCGAGGCGCTTCTCGTCGAGTGGCCTGGCACGCTGCTGCTGGTCAGCCACGACCGTGCCTTCATCGACCACGTGGTCACCAGCACCGTTGTGTTCGAGGAGAAGGGTCGGGTGCGCGAATACGTCGGAGGCTACGCTGACTGGCTTCGACAGCGGCACCACGCAGTGGATGCGTTGCCGGGGGCATCGCGTACGGGCGACCGCGAACAGGCGCGGCAACCGGCATCGTCGCCGGGTGGGACGCGGAAGCTGTCTTATCGTGAGCAGCAGGACCTGAAGACACTGCCGTCGCGGATCGAGGCGATGGAGCGCGAACTGGAGCAGCTCAACAGCTCAGTGACGTCGCCCGCGTTCTACAAGGAAGGCGCTGAGAAGATCCACCAGGTGCTGGCCCGCGTCGAGACTCTTCAACAGGACATCCTCGACGCCTACGCGCGCTGGGACGAACTCGACTCCCGCACCGCGCCCTAGTTGGGCGCTCCCGCGGCAATGCCGGTCCACTGCTGGACGATCTTCAGGAACTCCGCATAGGGCTGAATCATCGCCCCGTGCAGCGGAACGATCCGGTCAATGGTCAGGCCCCGGCGTGTGATGTCGGCATACAGGCTCCGAACATGCGGCTGGATGGCGGCGCCGGGATTCCAGACATCAGGCTCGGCGTAGACCCGTTCGCGCGGAAAGTAGACCGCCAGCATCGCGTCGCCGTGCGTGCTGCCTGCCAGGTGCGTGAGGCGCAGCTCCATCGATCCGTCCTTCAGGGTCAGCTCATCGTCCACGGCGACAATCTTCAACGGACGTGGAGCCTTCGCGAGCGCGTCAACGCTGATCGAGTGCTTGCGTCGAACGACCTCTCGAAACCATGCCTCGTTGAGTCGGTGGGTCACGATCGTCAGACCCTCAGCGACGGCGGCGCGCAGGCCACCGGTGTGATCGAAGTGGTGGTGGGTGACGATGGCCTGAGTCACGGGCTTTGTCGGCACCAGTTCGCGCGCCTTCGCGATAACGGCCAGCGTCCGCGCTTCGTTGCCCGGCACCTCAACGATCGCGACATGGTCTGCAAACTCCACCACCATGCTCGGGACACCAGCTCCTGTCAGAAACCAGATTCCCCTCGAGACCTCAGTCACGACGACGTTCTGCGCGGGAAGGGCGGGTGGTGCCGGCACGCTGCGTGCGGTCGTCGGCTGCGCGAGTTCGCCGATGTCTCCATCAAGGGTGTTTTTCGTCACGCCGATGTCCCATTCGGTCCAGCGGTCGATCGTGCCGACGATGCGCTTGGGCAGGCGGATGCCTCCCGCATCTTCATAGCCGCCAAAGGTCGTGGTGCGGACGACGTCACCGAGGTTGGTGTGGTAGACCGCCGACGCAACCGAGAGCGGTCGGCCCTGATCGTCAACCGTCAGCGTGACCGTGTCGCCTTTCGTTGTCGTGATGTCGATACGACGCGTCGCACCCGACTGCCTGAAATTCGAGACTGCTGACGATGGCGCAAGCCCTGCCCGCACAGCGGTGAGCGGGTGGTGCAGCATCTCGATGCGCCGCTCCCGGGCAACTGAGTCCGAGGCGCGCACAGGAGCCGGCGGCGCTGCGGGCGCGCCACCGCGCCCCCCAAACCCGAGCGGTACGTTGTAGGCCACGTCGCCATCGAGCCCCTGTCGAGTGCGCTGGTTGTCGAACACGGCCGGAAAGGCCGGCCGGCGCGTGAAGCTGAGAAGCATGCGGTCGTGCTCGAGATCGAGTGTGCGCGTGAAATCGGGCACCATCCAGAGCAGCAGGTCCGAGTCCGGGCGCATCTGCTGCCCGAGATTCGGGTTGCTGCCGAAGCCTTCGATCGTCAGGTTCTTGACCGCCAGCAGACGCTCGCGCCCGCCCATTGCTCTGGCCGCGTCATCGATCACCTGCCGCGAGCGGTCCTGAGCGGACCCGTGAAGCCCCGCCAGAAGAACGGCCACCAGCGTGGTGAGATAGATCCTTCGCATCTGGAGCCTCCTATCGCTGGGATCCGAAGTGCTCGCCGAGTGTCTTGATTCGGTCGACCAAATCTTCGTGCAACGCACGCGTCTGGTGCCATTGCTCCTCGAGCCTGTTGTCCATGCTGTCGAGCCTGTTGTCTATGCTGTCGAGCCTGTTGTCTATGCTGTCAAGCTTGCCGTGCACTGCAGAAAATCCAACGGCGATCTCGCCGCGGATGTGCACAATCTGCTCTTCGACAACTCCTAACCGCTCCTCGACTCGTTCGAGTCTCTCCGGCAGGTTCTCAAGCGCAGACACCCTATCCTCCAGTCTTCCAAGACGTTCCAGCCAATCCATCTGCATCACGCACCTCCAGATTGCCGACACGCTCGGCGATGATCGCCATCGGCGGCGCGCTGGACGGTGCGACAACAGTGCCGGACATCCTGAGGCGGGACGAAGATAGCATCGTCTGCCCCCCGCGGAAGCACATTCGTCTTACACTCTCGCCATGCGCTTCCCGGCAATCGTCGTGCTTGCGTGCGTCCTGGCATGCACAGGGCAGGCATCGGCTGAAGTCACCCGAATCGAGGTCACCCGCCGTGACGACGTCGGCACCCACCAGCGACTGATCGGGAAGGTGTATTTCTCAATCGACCCGGCTGACAAGGCGAACAGCCAGATTGCCGACGTGATGCTGGCGCCGCGCAACGCTGAGGGGCGGGTCGAGTTCTCGGGCGATCTGCTCTTCTTCCAGCCCAAGGACGTCGCGACAGCCAACGGGACCGTGTTCTTCGAGGTCGTCAATCGCGGGCGCGACCAGTCGCTGGGCTTGATGAGCGACGCGCAGACTCGCAACCTGGCGCCGGCGAACTGGGACCTCGGTGATCGCTTCGTGCTCGAGCAAGGCTTCACAGTGGCCTTCCTGGGCTGGCAGTTCGATGTCGAACCCGACGCGGGGCTGACCTTCCAGGCGCCGATCGCCCCTGTGGAAGGTCTCGTGCGCGCCACCTACATCGACTCGGGTGTGGGGAACCGCCCGCGCGGCTTTGCCGTGGCCCACTGCGCGGCCGATCCGGGCCAGGCCACGGCGACGCTGACGTTCCGCGCGCGGTTCGAGGACCCACCAACGCCGATCGCCAGGGACGCGTGGCAGTTCACACCTGACGGCTGCGCGGTGCTGGTCAAGCCAGCCGAGCAAGCCGGCGTCTTCGAGGCGGTTTACACCGCAAAGGGATCCGCTGTGGCCGGGCTCGGTCTGGCGGCGATTCGCGACTTCACGTCGTACCTCAAGTACGGCGGACGCATCTCCACGCTCCGGGAAACGCCGCAACTCTCCCAGCGTGTCGTCGGATTCGGATACTCGCAAAGCGGGCGACTGCTGCGCGAGTTCGTGCGCGACGGTTTCAATCGTGATGAGCGCGGCCGGAAGGCATTCGATGCGCTGATGATTGCGTCTGCCGGCGCCGGCAGCTTCAACCATCGCTTCGCGATGCCGGGTCAGGCCGGCAACTCCGTTCTGTCGATCCTCCGCCCCGTGGACCTGCCGCCATTTATCGATGAGGACCTGCTGGCCAGATCCCGCGCCGACGGCGTCACACCGCGCATCTTCTACACCCTTACTTCGACGGAGTACTGGGCTCGTGCCGGCTCCCTCACGCACACAACCGACGACGGCCTGAGGGACGTGGCGCTGGCGCCCTCCTCGAGGCTCTACTTTCTGACCGGCACGGCCCACGCCTCAGGCCCTCAGCCTCGGCAACGGGGCGAGCGCTTCCGCGGGTACACCTATGGCCTCAACTTCGCGGAGCAGCGCTGGGTCCTCCGGGCACTGCTGCTCGATCTGGATGCGTGGATTCGCAGCGATACCGCGCCGCCGGCGTCGACCTATCCCACCATCGCGCGATCGGAGCTCGTGCCGCGCGAACGCGTGCGGTTCCCCCTGATTCCGGGACTGCCCTTCGCCGAGCACGTGCCGCCCGTCTTCAGGATGGACCTCGGGGCCCAGTTCACCACGACCCGCGTGATCACCCGTGAGCCGCCGACGCTCGGCGCTCCCTACGCCGTGCTCGTGCCGCAAGTGAACTCCGACGGCAATGATGTCGGTGGCGTGGCGCTGCCGGACGTGAGTGTGCCCCTGGGCACCTTCACGGGATGGAACCTCTCGGACCCACCGCTACCAGGCCTGCGGTATCTGGCCGGTCTCATTGGCGCGTTCCAGCCGCTGGCGAAGACGCGCGAGGAACGGGAGCGGACCGGTGATCCGCGACCATCCATCGCCGAGCGGTATCCGACGCGTCAGGTGTATCTCGACGCGGTGAGGCGCGCGGCGGACGCGCTTGTCGCCGGGCGGTTCCTTCGTCGGGACGACGTCGACAGCGTGGTAGCCCAGGCTGCGGGCGCCTGGAGCGCACTGGCAGACTAAAGGCTGCCCCCGATCAGTCAAAGTTGTCGTGCAGATGTGCAAACGGTTTGACTGACCCCGCTCCTCGATCCTAAGCTCCTCCGTGACGCCTCTGATGATCGGTCAAACCATCGCCCAGTATCGTGTGCTCGCCCAGCTTGGCGAGGGTGGCATGGGCGTGGTCTACACCGCCGAAGACCTGTTGCTCAACCGCCAGGTCGCGCTCAAGTTTCTGGGACCGACCTTCAAAGGAAATCAGCCGGCCATCGACCGCTTCATGCGTGAGGCGCGCACGGCCTCGGCACTCAACCATCCCAACATCTGCACGATCTATCAGGTCGGTGAGCATGAAGGATCGCCCTTCATCGCGATGGAGCTGCTGCAGGGAAGTACGCTCGACCGCGCCATTGGCGGGCGCCCGCTTCCGGTCAGCACCGTGCTCGACCTCGCGCTGCAGCTGAGCGACGCGCTCGAGGCCGCGCACACCCAGGGCATCCTGCACCGCGACATCAAGCCCGCCAACATCTTCGTCACCAACCGCGGGCAAGCCAAGATCCTCGACTTCGGTCTCGCCAAGCCGGTGGCTTCGTCTTCGGCGTCGCTCGGACTCACCAACGCCGTCACCGTCATGCAGGACGTCTTCACCACCCAGGCCGGCGTGGCCATGGGTACGGTCGCCTACATGTCGCCTGAACAGGCGCGTGCCGAAGATCTCGACGGACGATCAGACCTCTTCTCCTTTGGCGTCGTGCTCTACGAGATGGCCACCGGCGAACGCGCATTTCAAGGCAATACGACGGCGGTCGTATTCGACAGCCTCCTGAACCGCGCGCCACAAGCCCCACGGGAGTTGAACGCCAACGTCCCGGAGGCGCTCGAAGCCGTCATCGGACGCGCCCTTCAAAAGGACCGGACGCTGCGTTATCAGGGCGCCGGAGAGATTCGCGAAGAGCTGCAGCGAATCAGACGCGACCGCGAATCGGGACCCCGCAGCGCCGCCGTCGCGGCGGCCCACAGCACGATGGTCACCGGCGCAACCACAGCATCCGGATTCTCGACCTCCGCTCCGGCTGCGCAGGTCACAGCCCCCGCACCGGCCCAGGTTGCGGGCGCGACAGCGACGGGCACAGCTGCCGCCCCGCGTTCCTGGACCAATATCGCCGTTGCCGCCGTCGGCGTAACGGCCCTCGCTGCCGCGCTGGTCGTCTTCCTGCAGTCACGACGCGCCGACTCGGCACAGGTGACGCAGGACGCAGCGATTGCGGCGAGCGAACAGGCCGTTGATGCCGTCGCGGAAGTGGCGCCTGCGGAGGCCGTGTCGGGCCCGCCTGCGCCATCGGCACCAGCAACGCCACGCGCGCCTGCGACACCGCGCCCCGCCAATGCGGCCACCGCCTCAACGGGTGCAGCATCGGCCCCCTCGGCCACGGCGCCCTCGCCAGCCACCACCGCAGCGGTGACACGGACTGATTCGCTGACCGACGTCATCAGGACAGCAACCGCCAAGTTCGATGCAAAGCTCTTTGATCAGGCGGTTGCCGATCTCAGGAACGGCATCACGGCTTCACCCGCGAGCCCCGGCGCCCCCGGCGCGCTCCTCCTGATGGGCCGCATCCACGAAGCGGCGCGCCAACCCGAAGACGCCATGGCCGCATACGTGGAGCTGCGCAGCCGACACGGGGGCGATGATGTCACTGCGGAAGGCACGCTGCGGCTGGCCGACCTGATCCTGAAATCCAAGCGGTCCGATCGCGATGCAGCAGGGGCTACTCTGCTCTCCCAGGTCGCCAGCGACTTCCCGCGCACGCCGTTCGCCCCCCGCGCACTTGCGCTGCGCGCCAGCCTCGAGGAACGCACCAAGACGCGCATCGTCGACCCGCAGCTCGGCACGCAGGTGCCCGCAGCGCTCGTGTCGTATCGCGCCATCGCGGAACAGTACCCGAGTGCCGAGTCGACTGAACTCGCGCTCGACAAGCTGGGAACGATGTACGAAGACCTCAAGCGCTATGACCTCGCGGCACAGGCGCTTGAAATGCTGGCCGCGAAGAACCCCGTCAACCGGTACGACGCCGCCTGGCGTGCCGCAGAGCTTTACTCAAAGCGCCTGAAGAATCAGGAGAAGGCGCTCCAGCTCTACGGTGCGGTTGCACAGGGCACCGCCCACTACGCGGACGCGCAGAAGAAGCTCCGTCCCTGACGCGCTCTGGCATCCACCAGAGGCCTCTCCCCCGTCATCCCTCGTCGCGGTCGGTTATCCTGATGCTGCGTATTGCACATCGAGGAGGCAGTGATTGTGACGAAATGGATGATTCGTGGGGTGCTCGCCGCATCCCTGCTCGTATTCGGCCTTCAGGGCCAGGCCCAGGCCCAGGTCAGTGAGTCGACCGTTGAGGCCGTTGGCTTCGTCGGCGCGGTAACGGATAACCTCGGCACCACGTTCGGCGGTGGCATGCACTTCGGCTCCAGACGGCTGATCTTCTCGGCTGAAGTGGGCTACCTGACGCTCGAAGGTCAAGACACCAGCGGCCTCTCCATCGATCTGGACGCCAACTATCTTTTTCCGTTGGCGAACAGGCCCAAGCTGACCCCGTACATCCTGGGCGGGCTTGGCATTCTTCGCTTCAACGTATCGGTTCCAGGCGATGACATTTCAGACACGGACACCGGGCTGAATCTCGGCGGTGGCTTGCGGTACCAGGCGGGTGCGAACTGGGGGATCCGTCCCGAAGTGAAGTTTCTCGTGCACGACGACACCGCTACACGCTTCACGATCGGCGTGTACTACAGCTTCGGCAACTGACGCTAACCATCTTTAAGTAGGGCCGATTGTGAGGCCTGCATGAAGATGCGCGCTCGTTATAGACTGCACGCCGTCCCCCTGTTTGCAGGGGGGCGGAGTCACACCAATGCCACGCATGCGCCGTATCCGGCTGACCATCGTCCCCTGTGCGCTCGCATTCCTGCTGCTGGCGCGGCCTGCGGCCGCACAGATTGACTTCGACATCGTCGGCTTCTGGGATCAACCGGCCGCTGGCCTGACCTCCAATTTCGGGTTCGAGGAAGACTCCAACGAGCGGGCCGGCGGTCCAAACCTTGTGGACTACCTCGGGATGCCGCTGAACGCCGAAGCGCGAGCGCGAGCATTGGCCTACGACGGCGCCCTGCTCGGCGTGCCTGAGCACGTCTGCATGCGGCACCCGTCGACATATTCCTACTGGGGCCCCGCGCGCCTGCGCGTCGAGTCACAGCTCGACTCCAATCTTGACGTCGTGGCGTACGAAATCGGCGGCACCTTCCGCCGGGCCGACCGTGTCATCTGGATGGATGGTCGACCGCATCCGTCCAAGTACGCGCCCCACACCTGGGCCGGCTTCACGACCGGCGAGTGGAAGGGCTCGACGCTCGTCACCACCACCACGCATCTCAAGTGGGGATGGATTCGCCGCAACGGTGTGCCGTCAAGCGATCAGGCCACCGTGGTGACCTACTACACACGGAACGAGGCCGTGCTTACGATCACGTGGATCGTCTACGACCCGTTGTACCTGACCGAACCCTACACGCGGTCAGCGGACTTCATTGCTGCGCCGCGGGGCGTGACCACAGCGGCGTTCGGCGTCGAGCCTGCCGATCGCGGCAACAATTTCTTCGCGCAATGCTTCCCGCGCGAGGAAATCGCCAGGCCGGACCTGCACTACGTTCCGCACTATCTCGAAGGCACCAACCCCTTCGTCGGTGAGCAGGCAAAGCGGCTCGGCGTCCCGGTTGAGGCAACCCTGGGCGGCGCCGAGACGGCGCTCCCCGAGTACAAGGACACGCTGAAAAAATGACCCGCGCACTCTTTCGCGTGTCCGCCGCGCTCTGCGTGGTGGCGACGTTGACGCTCGCCCGCCCCGCATCGGCCCAGATCGACTTCGATATCGTCGGCTCGTGGGACCAGCCCGCACTCGGCACCGTGCTCGGGGGAGGCATCGCAGCAATCTTCGGTTTCACCGAGGAAGGGAACGAGCGAGCTGATGGCCCGACGCTGGTCGACTACCTGGGTATTCCGCTGAACGAGGAGGCACGGGCACGCGCCCTCGCCTACGACGGCGCCCTGCTCGGCGTGCCTGAGCACGTCTGTATGCGCCACCCGTCCCAGTATTCGTACTGGGGTCCGGCGCGCCTGCGGGTCGAGGCGCAGCTCGATGCGAACCTTGATGTCGTCGCCTACGAGATTGGCGGTACGTTCAGACGCGCCGACCGCGTCATCTGGATGGACGGGCGGCCGCATCCGTCCAAGTACGCGCCGCACACCTGGGCAGGCTTCACGACCGGGGAGTGGAAGGGCTCGACGCTCGTCACGACGACCACGCATCTCAAGTGGGGCTGGGTCCGCCGTAACGGCGTGCCGGCCAGCGACCAGTCAACGGTCGTCACCCACTACACGCGGAACGAAAATGTCCTGACGATCACCTGGATGGTGCTCGACCCGCTCTATCTGACCGAGCCCTACGTCAAGTCGGCCGACTTCATCGCCGCGCCCCGTGGCGCCACGACGGCGGCCTTCGGAGTGGCGCCTGAGGATCGCGGTAACGGCTTCTTTGCGCAGTGTTTTCCGCGTGAGGAGATCGCGCGGCCCGACCTGCATTACGTTCCGCACTACCTCGAGGGTACCAACCCGTTCATCGGTGAACACGCACGGAAACTCGGGATCCCGGTCAACGCCACGCTCGGCGGCGCTGACACCGCCTTACCGGAATACAAGGACACGCTCAGGAAATGATTCGCGCACTCATACTCGCGCTCGTCTCTGGCGCCTGCGCCGCGTCGGCGTTCGCGCAGACTGCCCCGACCGAACCCCCACCTGAACAGGCGCTCGAGGTATTCAAGGTTCAGGGCAACGTCTGGATGATCGCTGGCGCTGGTGGCAACATCGCGGTGCAGGCCGGCGAACAGGGCGTCGTGGTGGTGGATACGGGTGCCAGCGAGATCACCGACAAGGTCATGGCGGCGATTCGTGGAATCAGCACGCGGCCCATCCGTTACATCATCAACACGTCAATCGCCCCGCAGCACGTCGGCGGCAACGCGACCCTCGCGGCGCTGCCAGGCGGCTCCGTGGTCGGCGCATCGCGCGGAGCGACCGCGGCGGTCATCGCGCAGGAAAATGTCTTCAATCGGATGACACAGCCGGGACCGGACGGCAAGGCGCCGTTCCCCTCGGCCGCGTGGCCGTCTGACGGATACTTTGCCCCGCGGCGCGGGCTGATCTTCAACGGCGAAGCAATCGACATCATCCACATGCCGAAGGCGTTCTCTGACGGCGACAGCGCCGTCTACTTCCGCGGCTCGAATGTGCTCGTCACCGGCGACGTCTTCACGACGACCAACCTGCCCATGGTGAACCGGGCGCAGGGTGGTTCCTACGCGGGCATCCTCACCGCGCTCAACGTCCTGCTCGACATCACCGTGCCTGACGACCTGATGGAAGGCGGCACCTACATCATTCCTGGCCACGGACGTGTGAGTGACGAGGCTGACCTGGTCGAGTACCGCGACATGGTCTACGAGATTCGCGATCGTGTGAGGAAGATGGTCAGCGATGGCAAGACCCTCGCCCAGGTCAAATCGGCGCGACCGGTGATCGGATGGGAGGGCCGTTACAACCAGCCAGGGTGGACCATAGACATGTTCATCGACGCCATCTACCCGGAGTTCGCACCCGCACCAAGACCTGCGGCTGCTCCCGCCGCGCCCCGTGCACGAGGTCAGCGATGACGGCGCGCCACCTCCCAGGGCTGTCGCGGTGCGCGGTTGCCCTGGTGGCGCTGCTGCTCCTGTCCGGTGCAGTGTTGGCTCAGGCTCCGCAGACAGTACCGACCGGCCTGGCCCAGCGCTATGCGCCGATCGACCTCAGCGGTACGTGGGTGTCGATCGTCACTGAAGACTGGGCGGTCCGTATGATTCCACCGCCCAAAGGCGACTTCGAGAGCCTGCCGCTCACGCGGGCCGCGCAGGACGCGGCGAACCGCACCGACATGACGCAAGTAGCCACCGCGGGGCGTGCGTGCGAGGCCTACGGGGCGCCGGCGATCATGCGCATTCCCGGGCGAGTCCGGATCAGCTGGCAGGACGCGGGGACGCTCAAGATTGAAACTGATGCGGGGCAGCAGACCCGCCTTCTCTACTTCGATCGACCGACCTCGGCAACCGGAGCACCAAGCCTCCAGGGCTTCTCTGCGGCGGAGTGGCAGTACGCCAACGGGTTCGACCCGTTTCGAGCGGCCACAGCGGCCGACGGGGCGCGCGCCGGAGGGGG
>JBEBGV010000083.1:0-18760 GCA_040081265.1 Vicinamibacterales bacterium | reverse complement strand
GTCGAACGCCGTGGGCGTGTCCCCATACAGCGCCGTTGTGACGGTGACGACGCCGACGCTGCCGCTGCTCCTCAAGACAATGACGTTCGAAGGTGGTTCGCTGAAGGACCTCACGACCGGGGCCGATGCGGTCAGCGGCAGCGTGGCCCTGGAAGGCGTGACGCCGCTCAAGGGCCGCTACTCCGCGAAGATGATCGGCACGTCGAAGTACCTCGAGGAAAGGTTCACGGCGACGGTGGATCTCTATGTCTCGGTGTACGTCCGGTTGACAGCCTTGCCAACCTCCGACGTGCGGCTCCTGCAGGTGATGAACAGCAGCACGACAGTCGGCAATCTGGTGCTTCGAGCAGGGGGACAGTTGCGCCTGCGCAACAGCAGCACGACGATCGGTGCCGACTCGGCACCACTGGTCGTGGGGCAGTTGTACCGCATTGGGCTCCATCAGCGCGCCGGAACCGGCGCAAACGCCATGCTCGAGGCATTCGCCGCGGTTGGGGATGGGGAGTTCGGGTCACCGTTTGCCACAACCGCCGCCGGCATCTGGAAGACCTTGGCCACCAAGGTCCGCATCGGCGCGACCACCGGCTCCCTCAGCGCCATCGTCGACGACGCGATGTTCACGACGAACGTGATGCCGTGGCCGTCGAACTAGCGCGCCGCTGATACTCGTTCCAGACCAGATTGGTCACCGTTCGGCGCACGTGGTCCGGTCCGAGCTGCGCATCCACCACAGCCACGCGTGACAGCCGACGACTGATCGCCAGGTACGCCTGACGCTGGCTCTCCAGAAGGTCAGCGGTGTGTTCACCCTTGCGGGCAAAGAGCATGTCTCCTGGCGCGTCCAGCACCACCGTGAGGCTCGGCGCGGGAACGGTCCAGGCCAGCAGCCAGCGCCGCACGCGGCGAAGGAGCGTCGGCTTGCCCCGCACCGGAAGCAGCGCGTCGTAGCTGTAGCGATCGAAGAGGACCAGTTGCCCGGCCGCCTGGCGGTACCTCGCCTTGCCGTAGCGACGCCACTGGGTCGCGAGAAGTCCGGCAAGACCCAACCCTGGCGTCTTGCCGCGTCCCTTGACCGCGCTCGCCTGATAGAGGCCCATGTAGACCGGGCAGACCGGTCCGAAGAAGCGCGACTCGATGCCGGAGGTCAGGGTGGACTTGCCGGCACCATCGGGAGCCAGCAGCGCCAGGCTCGGCGCATTGGGCCTGAAGAGGCCGGCCAGCCTGAACAGCGAGCGCAGCCCGCGGTCCCGCACGCCGGTCAGGGCCGTCCGCAGCGGTGCGTGCTGCGCGATTGCCCTGCTGACCGCCGAGCGTTCCGACAGGAGCTTCTCCCACCCGTCTCGAGCGATCGCGTCAGAGAGCCTGGGCCACGACTGACCCGGCCAGTACCGCGACAGGTGACTCGTCAGCCGTCGCTCGTCGCTGACCTGCCCGCGCAGCACCTTGAGGCGAGCGATGCGGTGCTCACGGAACGCGCCCTTGTCGAGCATCTCATGCAGCAGCAGCGCGATGAGTTCGTCCTCAACGCCGGGAGCGTAGGTGGCGCCCACACGGCGCCGGCCAGCAAGACAGGAGGCCCCCAGTGTCGTTCGCAAGTTGTGGACCGGGCGGCCAAAGGCCACCTCCGTCACTACGTCGCACTTCAGCCAGGAGTCTTCGACCGGGTCATAGCGGATGAAGAAGCGATGCGGCGAGCGCCCCCAGCTGGCGAGGCGCACGAACCCGGCATCGACAAGGACGGAGGTCAGGCGCGGCAGGTCACCAGGAGCGACGAGCAGGTCAACTTCGCCCGCAGCCTGGCTGCCGGCATCCTCGGCGTCGCGGAGGACACAGTACGAGATGTTCTCGCGTTCGCACCGTTCGAAGACGGTGGTCAAGGGACTCATGGTGCCTCGTTCAGGCGACCTGGGCCTGCGCGTTGTCGCGTACCGCGGCCTCGATGATGCCGTTGAGCTTCTCGCCGTTCAGCGTCCAGTTGAACTGGCTCTGCACATACGCCCGTCCCTCCGGCGCAGGACGACTGTGGCTGCCGCGCTCAGCGAACTGCCGACACACTGCGTCCGCGTACTCGTCGGCCGTATCGGCCGTCTGTACTGGCGGCCAGCTGCCGTCTTCCATGCGCAGGCCGTCGGCGGCGAGGGGCGAGGCGATGGCCGGCAGTTCCATCGCCAGTGCCTCGAGAAGCTTGTTCTGAATCCCCGCCGCAAAGCGCACCGGTGCCACAAACACCGTCGCCTGCTCCAGATACGGTCGAACATCGTCGACGAACCCGGTCACCGTGACACCAGGCAGTGTCCCGGCCTTGACCAGCGAGGGCGGCGGGCTGTGTCCGACAATCAGCGCCCGCGCATCAGGCACCGTTTGACGCACCCGCGGCAGGATCTGCTCGATGAGGAACATCGCCGCATCGACGTTGGGCGGGTAGTTCATCGCGCCCGTGAAGATCATCGTGTTGGTTCCGAGCGTCGGAGCCGATCGCTTCCAGAACTCGACGTCCACGCCGTTGGGCACGACCGACGCGCGCGGCGTCGGGCCGCCGACAATCGCCGTGCGGTCACGGGCTGATGCGAAGAGCACCCGGTCGGTCTTGTCGAGGATGGCGCGCTCGGCGCTCATCACATAGCGGGCGTCGAGCCAGAGCACGGCCCGGCGGACCAGGTTGACATACGGCATCTGGCCGCGAAGACGCATCGACGTGGCGTCGCACATGTCGGCAACGATCGGCGGGAGCGCGAGCCCGGCGATCGCGTCGTAGGTGGGCTTGCCGCTCAGCACGACGGCGTCGAAGCAGGTGGTCTTGATCTCTTCCTCGACCGCAGTCCGCATCGCGCGCATCTCCGCGCGGCCGCGTCCTGCCGACCGGAGCCGCTCGGCCACCTTCCGCAAACGAGAGCCACCACGACGGGCGGCTACGAAGGTACGCACCCGTTCGACATAGGGAGCCATCGCCTCCGCGTGCTGCGGGACGTACCCTGGTCCGACCACCGACAGGAGCGTGATCCGGTGGAACCGCGCCAGCTCCTTGATGAGGAAGTAGTGGCGCAGATACCCGCTCGTCAGCGGATACGGAAAGCCGTTAGTGAGGTAAAGAATCCGCACCGACGATCCGCTCCCACGGAAAAAACATGAAATTGTGAGCCTTGCTGTTCATCGCCACGAGCATCCCCTGCCTGAACGGCGCTCCAAGCGCTCGTTCGGTTACCTCGATCCCATCGGTGGAATCGGCCGGGCTGCTCACGACCTTGACGACGCGGCTGTGGTCGTGGGGCCGTCCGGCCTCGCCTTCGCGTCGGTACAGGCGAAATTCGCTCTGCCCGGGCCGCTGGTCAGCGGCGACGATATAGCCCGTGCCGTCGGGACGGGCGTAGATGCCGATGCCTTCGCGGTCGCCGGCAAACCCGTCCATGCCGAACTCGGCCAGCTCACGGTTGGCACCCGGAGCGTCCGGATCGGCGTGCCACTTGTGGATGCTGCGTTCCTCGTCGGCGTAGTAGACGTAGCCCAGACCATCGTCCACCGCGACCGCCTCGATCTCGCCGTGGCCGCCATAACGGCCGAAGCGACGCACAAAGGTCAGCCGGACTCGCCCGCCTCCCTCATCCTCCAGCGCGTACTGCCAGAGATAGTTCTCACGCGGACCCTGCTTGGGCGCCACGATGACGTAGACCTTCCCGTCACGGGCACGGCGGTAGAGGCCGAGGCCCATCGGCGCGCCGGCATTGCCGCGCGCACCTTCGAGCACGGGCAGGCGCGCGATCTCAGCGAGCCCCTTGCCGTCGGACGCGATGCGAAACAGGCGGAGCTGCCTGGCCAGACGTTCAGTGACGACGGCAACGTCAAAGGTCTGGCCACCCAGGCGAACGCCGTACTCCACATCCACATTGTTGGGACGGTTCAACCCGTCGATCACCTGCCGGATGCCGCCATCGAGCCCATAGACGACGACGGCTCCTGCCGGCGCGGCTGCCTTGACCGTGCCAATGACAAGGCTGCGGGCCTGGTCTGTCGGATGTATCCAGATCGCCGGGTCATCGACATCCTGATCGACACGGGTGGTCTGGACCAGCGGAGCGATCTCGCCGGTGGCGTCACCCGCTTCCACGGCAGCGCACCCGGTACACGCCGCCAGGGTCAGCACCAGCACGCATGCGCTGCGTGCTACGATCGCCAGCCTCGGATGCACACGTCCACGCACACCCATCTCGAGAACGTGCGCCTGCTGCACGCCTCGCGACGGCTGGACTGGCGCTTCCTGCTCCCGGACCCGTCTCTGGGCATCGTTGGATACCTGGGTCCCTCTCGCGGTTCGCTGCTTGACGCGCTGCGACTGTTCAGCACGTCGACCGACGTCCTGAGTGGTGCGCAGGCGCTGGCCGACCACCCCGCCGCCTACGACCTGATCGTGATCAACGACGCATCTGCACGCGCACTCGATGCGGCTCGCCGGGCCCTGAAGCCAGGAGGCTCGCTCTACGCCGAGTTCGGCAGGGTCCCCGTCACACGGCTCTCTACGACGCTGCGGAGCGCATCCGCGCTTGTCGGTCTGGCGCAGGCCTCGGGGTTGATCGATGTCCGTGCTCACTGGCACTGGCCCTCCTTTGAAGGCTGCACCCGCATCGTGCCCGTTGATGACGGCGACGCCTTCGCCTTCGTGCTGACCCACGGTCGCGCGGGCGCAGGTGCCCATGTGAAGGGGGCCACGGCGCGCCTGCTGGCGCGCAGCGGACTGCTTGGCTGGACCGTCCCCTGCCTGAGCATCGTCGGCCAGGCGCCCGGGCAGCGATGAACGTCGTCCTGTCCTATCTCGAACAACATCGAGAGCGCCTCAACCTGGCGCGCCTCGGGATCTCGATGCCCCTGACAGCGCTGGTGCTCACACCTCGCTTTCAGGCCTCGCGCCACGTCGTCTTTCTGCTGTTCTCGAAAGGCGGACGCGTGCCGGCGCTGGTGGCCAAGATTCCACGTCTGACCGATGGTCATCCCAGCCTGACGCGTGAAGCCGCCAGCCTCGGTGCCGTCCAGAGTCTGCGACCATCGGGATTTGATTCGGTGCCCAGGCTGATTGCGTTCGAGTTGCACGCGGGTCGGCCCATGCTGATTGAGACGGCGCTGACCGGTTCGCCGATGGATCCCGCCGTGGTGCGCGAGCGGCCTGACCACTGCTGTCAGCTGATCGCCGACTGGCTCATTGATCTCCAGACCGCCAGCGCGCATCCAGCCGGAGCCGACTGGTTCACCGCCATCATCGAGCAGCCGCTTCGCCAGTTTTCTGAGACGTTTCCCCTGACGCCCGACGATCGCCTGCTGGTGGATCGGACGCTGGCGCTGGCCGAGCCGCTGCGGTCGGCAGGACTCCCCTTCGTCTGCGAGCACGGTGACCTGAGCCACCCGAATGTCTTCCTTCAGGGCCCCGACTCGGTGGGCGTGGTCGACTGGGAGCTGGCGCACATGAACGGCCTGGTGGCCTACGACCTGTTCGTGTTTCTGACCTACGTCGCCTTCAGCAGGAGTTCGGCGCGTACGGTTGACGAACAGGTTGCTGCGGTGCGTGCCGCGTTCTTCACGCCGGATGGGTGGGGCGTCACCGCCGCGCGCAATTACGCGGAGCGGGCGGGCATTCCCTCGACGCTGCTCGGCGCGCTGTTCGTGGTCTGCTGGGCGCGCTATACGGCGACGCTGTTCTCGCGCCTGATCGAAGAAGCCGCGTCCTCTGACGACGTGTCCGCCGACACCGCCGCCTGGCTCCGCGGCAACCGCTACTTCCAGCTGTGGCAGGACGCGGTCGTCAGCAGCTCCAGGCTGGGATGGAACACGTAGGCGCGCGCAGGGTGCCACCTGATGTCATCCTGCAGTCAGGTACTGAAGTGCGTGGGATTGGGCGATCGTCAGTCTCAGCAGACTGACGTAACGTCCCTGCGCGAGGCGCGCCGGCGTCAGCCGTGTCGCCTCCTTGAGGGCGCGGTGCATCCAGCACGTGTAGAAGAGCGGTTCGATGAGCGGGCGTGGCACGCCGACCGCAGCGCAGTAGCTGCGCACCGCCTCGCTCGACGCGCGACCGAGCAGCGACGGTCGCACGAATCTTTCAGTGAATGCGGCGAGTGAGTCGCGTGTGCCGCCGGCGCGCGCCGCCGCAACAGCGTAGGTCCTGAGAAAGTAGAAGAGGTCCCAGAGCGGGACGCCCGCTTCCTCGGCCGATTCCCAATCGAGGATCGCGACCCGGCCCTCAGGCGTCGCGAGCATGTTCCAGATTCCTGGATCTCCGTGCTGCATTACCAGCGGCAACGACGCCCCCGCCTCGCCAAGCACCTCCACCTGCCGCCTCAGAAACCGCTCCTCTTCGGGTGGCAGCTGGTAGATCTCCTGAAAGCGGGCGAACAGGCCCCCGACCGTGGCGGCGGTCTCACCGGGTGCGGCGTTACGCCCGGCCGCGCCCGCCACACCAAGGGTCGTGAACCAGTCAATCGCGCTGCGCAGATAGCGACAGCCGGCTGCCAGGTCGGTCCTGTCCAGAAGCGGGACGCCGTCGACAATGGTTTCCCCGACGATGGCCAGGCCGGCATGATGTCCGTAGAAGACCGAACGCGGCACCGTCCCGAGGTCACCAATCTTCAGCGCCTCCAGCCTGGCCAGTGCCCGATGCTCGTTCTCGAGACGGGGACTGAACGCGGCGTCCCGCACCATCTTCGCAATGTAGGTCGGTCGTCCGACTGAGGGCCGCGACACGTCGGTCAGGAAGAACAGCAGTTTTCTCGAGCTGTATTCACCCTTGGCCGACAGGGCCCAGCGAAAGCGACTCAGGTCAATGCCCGATGCGGCGGCGATCGTCTGCAGATATTCCGGCGGGTTGGCACTGAGGCGAGCCCCGGTGTTTCCCATGACCACCCCGTGGCGGCCGAGCAGATGATCGACTACACGCTTCGGGTCCTTCGTCTGGCCAGCGCTGCCGGCGGCCTTCTGTCCGAGCACCCTCCCGCGAACCAGCTTCAGCACTCGCTTGAACCGAGCCACCGTCGGCGTCTCGCTGTATAGAGAGTGCTGGGCGAAGTACGCAGCCATGGCCGGGTCGGCATCCGGGATCGCGGTGTGAAGCTCCCCGCCCCTCGGTGTCAGATAGAAGCGCTGCGTTGCGGACGCAGTCGCGGCATCAGGCGCAACCAGGAGGGCCCCGTTCAGTCGGTCCAGGATGCCAAAGTGTTCGGAATAGACCAGCGCGTCGGGGCGAAGCACACGCCTGATCTCGGACCGGAGACCGGTGTCCCAGAGCAGACGCCACTGACTCAAGTGGCCGACGACCAGGAGCATATCCACGCAGCCGTCCGGTAGCGCCGAACTGCCTGCGCCGGCGATCATCGTCACCTGTCCGCTGAAGCGACGCAGAGTCGCCAGCGTCGACGCCGAGGGAACTCCGAGACAGGCGATGTGATCAGCAGGGATGGACGGGCGCAGGAACATCCAGTTGGCGCCAGCCACGTCGCCCTTGAGGTTCACCCCGGGCACAAACGATGAAGCGAGTGTCGTCTCCAGCACGGTGCAGATCAGCGCGTGCCCGCCAGCCCCAACAGACGCTTGAGCACAGGCTGCCGCGCAAGTTCGGGGAAGGTCTCGTCGAGTTCGAGCAGGTGGCGGTTCAGCCAGAACACGATCCACGACGCGACCGCCGCGGCGGCCAGGCTGACATAGACCGGCGGCTTCACCACCCACTGGAGCGTGAAGACGGCGACCGCCGCCGCCACGATCACGCAGTAGCCCCTGAAGTAGCGCCACTCGAACACGTTGATGCCGGTGCCCAGTCGGAGGCCCGTCTGCTTCAGGATGTTGTGGGCGACGATGCCGATCGTGATGGCGCCCGCCGCGCCAAACGCGCCGAACTTCGGAATCAGCGCGAGGTTTGCCACCAGCGTGATCCCCACGGTGATGAAGCTGATCAACATCACGTAGCGGAGCATCCCGTAGATCTTGAGCACGAGGCCGTTGAAGCCGAGTGCCGCGTCGAAGTAGTAGCCCAGCGCGAGCACGGTCAGCAGCGCCGCCGAGCCTTCATAGCGCGCACCGAACAGCACCGAGGTCAGCGGGCCGGCTGTCGAGAACGTCAGGACGAAGATCGGGAAGGTCAGCACCGCCATCCACATCCCGGTCTTCCAGTACAACTCGTTGATGCCGGCTCGATCGTCGCGGGCGAACAGGCGCGAGGCCAGCGGCGTGAACAGGGTCTGAAAGCTGACCATGACGAGATGATTCATCGCCGCGATCGGCTGCTGCGCCCGCAGGCCCGCCACGCCGGTCAGCCCATGAAAGTGCTGAAGGCTGATGACGGTGACCGAGTTCAGGACGACAAAGACCAGGTCGGAGGTCAGCAGCGGCACCGTAAACGACAGCACCTCGCGCCACGGCACGACCACCGACTTCCACGACAACTGGCTCATCAGGCCGTTGGCGTGCGTCAGGCGATACAGCATGACGCCGTACCACGCCACCCCGATCAGGCTCGCGACGACATACCCGACGGCGAGGAACAGGACGCTCGCCTTGAGTGCCACGAGCAGCAGCACGACCGCCAGCTTCAGCCCGGGGGCCAGCACATGGCGACGGAAGAAGATGGCGCGCGGCGCGGCAAAGACCGCAAACAGGCCGACCACGAGATCGTCCAGCGCCTGCAGCGGCACCAGGAAGATGAGGATCATCAGCAGGGCGGTCGCCTGACGACTCTCCTGCCCCATGTCAATCCCGCTGCTGAACAGCAGCACGCCGAGGGCAATGAGGACACCCAGCGACAGGATGGTTCCGCCGGTCATCAGCAACGTGCCGAAGAGGCGGTCGTAGTCCTTCCGCTCCTGATACATGGGCACGAATCGCGTGACCGCCCGGTCGAGCCCGCAGGTGGCAATCGTCTGGCCGAGCGTCACGAGCGACAGCGCGTAGGCAAAGGCGCCGTAGTCACTCACCGTCAGGTAGCGGACGGTCAGGACCTGGACGAGGAAGTTGCTGCCACGCGACAGCACGCGTCCCAGCAGCAACAGGCTCGAGCCCCGGACCTGCTTGCGGGCCTCGGTCTCACCGGTCGAGACCTGCCGCGCCGTCGACCCGCCCGACGGCATGATCAGCCCGGTGCCCGCCTCGAGCGCGTTCGATGTGTCTACTGTGACTGGGGCCATGAGAACTGTGCGTACCGCCCTTTCGCTACGTGAACAGCTGCCGCATCAGCGGCAGCCGAAGAATCTCGGGGAAACGTGTGTTGACGTCGAGATCGCGCCTCGTCAGGCGAACCAGGAGCACGAACGCCACGACGACCGAGGCAAGGCCGAGATAGACGGGCACGTCCAGCAACTGCTGGCTCGCGATCAGGATCGCCATCGAGACCGCGATGACGACATACGAGCGCAGGAATTCCCACGCGAACAGCTTGACCGCCGTATCGTTGGTCCATAGCCCGATCTGATTCAGGATGTTCTGCACCACCAGCGTTGCCATCGTGCTCAGCGCCGCTCCCAGGGCTCCATAGCGGCGGATCAGCACCACGCTCATGACGACACAGAACGCCCCTGTGAGCAGGTCGTTGATGACAATGGTCCGCAACCGTCCGTGCACCCGAAGACTCGCCGCGTTGAACCCCAGCGCGGCGTTGAAGTAATAGCCGCCGGCCAGGATTGAGAGAAGCGGCGCCGCGCTCGCGTAATCGACCCCGAACAGCCACACCGTGAGCTGTGCCGCCAGTGCGCAGGTCACGGCAAAGATGGGAAACGTCAGGACCGCAATCCAGAGGGACGTCTGCCAGTAGAGGTTGCTGATGCCCGTGCGGTCCTGGCGCGCAAACATCCTCGATGCCAGCGGCACGAACAGGAAGCCGAAGGCTTCGAACACGAGCATGTTCAGCCCGGCCACCGGAAGCACCGCGCGGAACTCGGCGACCTCGGTTGGGGCGTGAAAGTATTCAAGCAGCAGCAGCGCGACCGACCCGCGCAAGATGATCGAGACGTCAGATGAGAGCAGCGGCAGGCTGAAGCCCACCAACTCCCTGACCGGCAGGGCCAGGCGCCGGCGCCGAACCCCGGCGAGCAGGCCCTGCGCGCGCCAGGCGCGAAGCAGGCCGAAGACGTACAGCGAGACGCCGACGAGGCTCCCCAGCAGATAGCCGTAGGCCAGCATGTAGGTGTCACCCGCCGTGTAAATCACGGCCAGGACGCTGGCGAGCTTGAGGGCCGGTCCTACGACCTGGCGCCGAACGAAGATCGCGCGCGGGCCCAGGAAGATGGCGCTGAGGTGCTGCAGCAGGTGGTCGAAGGCGTCAACCGGCGCCAGCGCGATCAGGATGAGCAGGACCGCCAGCGAGTCGGGGTCCGGTACGAGATAGAGCCCGACCACCAGCTGCATCGAGTGCAGCAGCCCGACCAGCAGCAGCCCCAGTGCCCAGACGACGCTCAGCGCGAGCGCGATGAGACCAAAGACCCGGCCGTGGTCGTTCTTCTCGTGGTACACCGACACGAGGCGTGGGACCGACTTGCCCATGCCGAGCAGGATGATGCTCGTGGTCATCGACACCACGCCCAGCGCAAACGCGAACGCGCCGTAGTCCTCCTTGGCAAAGTAGCGGACGGTCAACACCTGGACGGCGAAGTTCAAGGCGACCGAGAGCAGTCGTCCGCCGAGCAGCAGGCTGGAGCCGCGCAGATAGCCTGAAATGGCCGCCGACGAGACGGCCCTGGCGGCCTGAGTGGGCATTACGACGCGTCTGCTGGTGCCATCCGACCAGCGACTGGCGCCAGCTGAGATCCCACCCGGATCGAGGGTCGCGGCGTCGCGCTTCCGGAGAACAGCTGCACGAGCCGGAGTGCGTTCGACTCGAGGTTGAAGTCCTGCTGCACCTTCTGGCGCCCGGCCTCGCCCATCCGGACCCGCAGGCCGGGGTCGGCGCAGAGCGCTGCGAGCGCATCAGCCAGAGCGGCCGCGTCTCCAGAGGGAACAAGCAGACCGGACACGCCCGATTCAACGAGTTCGGGAATGCCACTGATACTGGTCGACACCACCGGCAGACCCGACGCCATCGCCTCCATCAACGCCACTGGAATGCCTTCCCGCTTGCCTTCCTTCGTCGGATGGCTCGCCAGCACCGCCACGTCAGCCTGGGACAGCAATGCCTTGACGGCCGGCCGCGGCTGGGCACCGAGCAGCTGCACGCGTTCACTGAGCCCGAGGTCGGCGACCAGCTTCTCGACTGACGCTCGCATGGGACCCTCGCCCACCAGATCACACCGCACGTCGATGCCGCGGTCGACGAGCTTGCGGCACGCGTCGAGGAGGAACCGGTGACCCTTCACTTCCTCGAGCGACGCCACGCAGACGATGTGGGCAGGTCCCGACTTCTGGCTCGAGGCGCGGGTGGCAAAGAACTCGTCATTCACGCCGCAGTGCACCACGTGCACTTTGGACCGCACCCGGTCACCGCACTCGCCGACGATGACGTTCTTGTTGAATTCGGAGATCGTGACCGCAAACGCTGCTGCCTCGACCTTGGTATCGAGCATCGTGCGGTCCACGTGCAGATCGGACCCATGCGCCGTGAAGCTGTATGGGATGCCGGTCAGCTTGTTGATGATGAATGCGCCGAGCGCCGGGTGTGTGGCGAAATGCGCGTGGACATGCGTCACCCCGTCACGCTGCATGTCACGCGCAAAACACACGGCTTTCGGGAACGTCCCGAGCGCACCCACGAAGAGATTGCGACTCCGAAGCGTCTTCCAGAGCACTTCGACGCCGAGACTCAGGTAAGCCTTCGGCTGGTGCTTCAGGAAGTGCGCGTGTGCCTGCAGCACTGGCAGCGACACCACCTTCCTGAAGCGCGCACGTTCCACCCATTGCGCCACTTCAGGATGCATCGTCGTCTGTCGCTCGCGGATGAGCGGATACACCTCGACCGGCACACCCTGCGCCTCGACGGCCAGCATTTCGTTCAGCACGAACGTCTCGCTCACCTTCGGAAAGCGCGACATCATGTAGCCGACCTTCAAGCCGGGATGTGCCACCGCCGTATCGAGCGGCGGCGCGAGCGGACCGACCACACGCTTCTTCGCCGAGCCGACGCCGTGGCGCCATTGATCGATTTTCGCGCCCAGGCCGGTGAGCCGGAGCTTGAAGATTCCGGTGGTGCTGCGGGGCGTAATGTTGGTTCTGCGGAGCCGGCACGGGTCGTCGCCGACCCGGTTGTGGCCATCCAGGCAGGTCACCGCAATGGCAAACCCCGCCTCTCGCACGAGATCGACCACCGCATCGTTGTGATCGCCGAAGGGATAGGCGAACACGCGGGGCATGTAGCCGGTGTGTTCGACCAGTTCGTCCCGCGATCGGCGGATCTGCTCGGCCGCCTCGCTCACCGAGAGCTGCGTCAGGGCGGGATGCGTATGCGTGTGCCCGCCGAGTGACACCCCTTCAGCCGCAAGGCGCCGAAGCGCGCTCAGCGACAGGACGTCGCCCTCTGGCGGCTTGCGTTCGCCCAGGTCGCGGCAGAGCCGATCGACCATCTCCATGGCGTCGCCGTGCGGCACGTTCTTGATGAAGCGCTGTGCGCGCTTGAGGAAGGTTCCACGCGCGGCGGCGGAATCGAGCCGGGCCAGGCCGAGTGGGCCGGCGTTGATCACACACAACGTCGTGGACGCCACGGCGCAATAGAGGCGGTCCCACCAGAACGCGCGGTAGCGTCGTCCGGGGTACGCGGTCGGCACGAAGACGGTGGCCGGCAGCTTCCACTTCCGCAGGATCGGCCAGGCCACGTCGGCGAAGTCCCTGGTCGCATCGTCAAACGTGATCAGCACGGCTTTCTGCGGCAGCGGCTCGCCGCCCGCCCAGGCATCAGCCACTTCGTCCGCGGAGACGACCCGGTATCGTTTGGCCAGGTGACGCATCTGGGCATCAAAGCCCGAAGGGGTGGCGCTGATGAGGGTCGGATCGCACGACGTGGCCAGCCGCGGCTCCATCACACGGTGGTAGGTCAGGACTCGAAGCGTCTGGATGCTGCTCATCGTGCCACCTCGCCGACTGCGCGATACCCCGTATCGCCGCAGACACGCAGAATGTGATTGGTCACCTCTGCGTAGACCTCCTGCAGAGGACGGGTGGCATCCACACGGACGAAACCCGGAATGCGCTTGCCGAGGGTGAGGAACCCCTGTCGCCGCCGTTCGAGCTCCTCGATGGTCAACTCTCCCTTGCGCGCAAAGAGGAGTGCGCCCGGTGCGTCGAGGAAGATCACCAGGTCGGGCAGCGGATACATCCGCCGCAGGCACCAGTTGTGGATGCGTCGATCGAGCGACTCCGGGCCCGGCGGCGTGATTTCTGGCGCGAAGTCCAGCGCGAAGTGGCGGTCATAGAGCACCGTGAACCCGCGCGCCTGATAGGACCACGACAGGATCTGCCTGAACCACTCCTCGCTCAGCCGGTTGGCAAGCCGCGCGAATCCGCGAACGGCGCCGCGCACACCGCGCCCCCCGCTGGCCCCTGCTCGTCCAGCAGCGTTGCCCGTCTTCGGTGCCGAGCTCTTGAAGCGACGGAACAGTCGCGACGTCGGCAGCGCCATCCCACCCTCCGGGACGTCCACCCCCATGTAGAGGTACTTCAGCTTGACCACGCTGGCATCGAGCAGCATCCGCGTGATCGTGGTCTTGCCTGCACCATCGGGTCCGATAAACGCCACAGTCGGCATCGTTTCTCCTCAAAAACCGTTTGAGTCGCCGACGCCGCGGCGATGTGCCTCGGAGGTCACGACGTGCAGCGCCGCAGCAGCGGTCGCCAGCAGAAGCCAGTAATAACGCTGATAGGACATGTGCAGGAACACCGCCGTGCACAGGTAGGCGAGCAGGCTGAGCCAGCACGCCGTGGCCAGGTCGGCCAGGCCAGGCAGGCGATGCTCCAGCGCCTTGCGTGCCTTCCAGAGCCGCTGCACCAGCAGCAGGACGATCGCCATGAACGAGACGAGCCCGATGATCCCGTTCTCGGCAGCCAGCTCGAAGTAGAGCGTGTGGGCGCGACGGGCCTCGCGGATGTCGCGGAACTGGATGTCGGGGTCGCGGCTGTAGTCCTGCACGTAGTACGGCGCGAACTGTCCCGGTCCTACCCCGACGAGCGGATGGTCAAGGAACACGTTGAATGCCGCCAGCATCTCGGTCAGGCGGCCCCGCATGGCGCCGTCCGCTTCACGAATCGTGGAACCGTCATTGCCGACCAGATAGGTGATGTTGGTGATGCTGGCGATGCGGTCCATGTAGAACGGCGTCAGCACCGGCACGATGAACAGCACGCCCGCAACCCCGATCGCCATGCGCGAGGTTCGGATCCAGCCGACCGCCGACATGGCGAGAGCCATCAAGCCGAGCGCGATGATCCCGCCACGCGACAGCGTCAGCACCACCCCGATCAGCACGAGGAGCCCCATCACCGCCACGCCGCCCCGGAACAGCTGCGACCGGCTGGTGCGGATGAGATACACAGCCATCGGGAGGAGCACGACCATGATCTGGGCGAAGCGGTTGGGCTCGTTCACCGGCCCCTGCGCGCGGTCGAATCGTCCCCGCTCTGTCCTGGCACCGGCCAGCGTGTCGAGCGTGCCGTCCCGGGCGACGTCATAGTTCCGGTAGGCGAGTCCGCCGAAGTCCTGACTGTAGTTGCCGGACACGTCCTGATAGAGCGCCAGGGCGCTGACCACCGCGCCTGCTGCCAGGAACGCGACCATCATCTTGCGCAGCGACGGCAGGTCGCGCACGACGTTCAGGATCAGCCAGAAGAGGAGGATGCCTTCAAAGACATAGCCCTGCACGCGACCAAGGGCGAGGTTCTTGTCGATCGCCACTGTCGACGACAGCAGCAGCGTTCCGAGGAATACCAGCATCATCGTGAAGGCGCGGTCGCCGCGCAGCCGACGCCGCCGCAGCACACAGTGCGCCACAAGAGGCACACCCAGGAGCAGGATGATCGATCCCGCCGCTATTTCGGGGATGTCGTATCGCTGGGTCAGGATCGCGGGAATGTTCAGGTAGATCACCAGCGCAACGATCCCGACCGCCATTCCCGGCCGGATGACCACCACGGCAAGCGCGGCGACCGCCAGCAGCAGGCCCATGACCATGAAAGGGTCGAACCGTGCTACGAGAAGCGCAAGGACGGCTGTCGCGACGGCGGCGATGAGCGCAAACCACAGGGCGGGACGCGCGGCGACCGACACGGGGCGTTCGGACCATGCGGAGTCAATCCCCGCCTGACCCGCATAGGCCGGCATCCGGCTCGCCCCTATGCGCGCCGCCGCTCTCGTTGTCTGGACCCGTTTCATCACCCTGACTTCCCTGCTGGCTTCCCGCGGCTTACTTCGCGCCCGACGGACCCGGCATCTGATCGGCGTTCAGCCTCACGTCGTCGATCAGCGCATCAACCCCTACACTCGTGGTCATCCCTATCCGCACTCGATCCGCACCTTCCGGCCACGCGCCAGCCACCGTGGCCGCAAACGGCGCGGCAAATTCCGCGTCGCCGCTCGCCAAGAAGGCCTCCAGCAGGCTCGACGACCCGCCGCCTGCACGCTGGTGCACGCCGATGCGGTATAGCTGGCCAGGAGCCAGCGGATCAGAATCGGCTCCCACGCTCTTGCTATCAATCCGCAGCCGGAGGCGACCGTCGCGCAACATCAGGTTGCCGACCGTTTCCTTCCCGCTGGTGAGGTGGACCAGACGAACCGCACTGGTGGTCGGCAGTTCCATCAACTGGATGTAGAAGCTCAGGAACACGTCACCGGTGGCAGGCAGCGGTTCCTGGAGATAGGCCGAGCCGCTCGACACACGCGCTGAATACAGCCCCTTGAGCGAGAGGTCGCCGCGCTCGAGTCGCACGCCGTTGTTGACCTTCTTCGCACCCGAGCTCGTATCGGTCAGCGAGCCACTCTCGAAGGTCATCTCCTTGATGACCTGCCCGACCGAATGCGCCTCGGGCACGGGTGGGTAGAGGTACCGCGGCACCACCACCGCCGCGAGGGCGATGATGGCCACGACGATCATGCCGACCCAGATCCACCGTTTTGGCGCCGGCGAGTACGGCGGCGTGACTTCGTCGCGGAAGTCGACGTGGTCCGCGTACACCGGAGCCCTGCGTGGGCCCATTGGCGTGGCTATGTTGGTCATGTTGTTCTTCATGATTCGCACCTTAGTTCGACGGACCCGGCATCGACGCGCCGTTCAGCTTGATGTCGTCGAGCGTCGCGTTCAGGGCGACGCTCGTGGCCGCTCCGATGCGCATCCGCGTCACGCCATCGGTGTAGGTCTGGGTCGTCGACGACATGAACGGTGCCCCGAAGGCAGCGTCGCCAACGGCCAGATACGCCTCGACCACACCGTTGGTGCCGGTCCCGGCCTTCTGATGGAACCCGATGCGGTAGATGGTTCCCGGCGTGAGTGCCGCCGACTGAGTGCCGACGACTATGCCCGCGACACGGACCCTCAGCACGCCGGTGGCCCGATACTGCAGCTCGGCCTGGTCGACCGCGCCGTTGGTCAGCAGCACCAGTCTGACGTCACCGCCCGGCGCTGCCGTCGCCCTGAAGTAGAAGCTCACGAACAGGTCGGTCGTCGCGGGCAGGTCCTCCTGCAGATACGCGCCCGCTGGCGCCGCTGGCGTGGTGAAGAGCACCGACTTCGTGCCCTTGATGGGTGACGCACCGTCGACTGACACACCACCCTGTGGCTGCGTCGCGCTGTCTGCGCCCGTCGTCGGGTGCACCAGAGCGTTGTCTTCGAACGTCATCGACTTGATGACGTTCGCATCGGCAGGTGTCGTGACGCTGGCGGTGTTCGAGTAGTCCGAGTTACCGGCTACGTTGCCCGCACGCACGCGGTACTGATAGGCCGTCGACGGCGACACCGCGTTGTCGGTGTAGGCCGTCACATCGGCCGCCACCGTGGCAATTTCGACGAAGCTGCCGCCATTGGGCGCCCGCTCGATGCGGAACGTCGTTTCCGTGGTGGAGGCATCCGTCCAGGTCAGCTGCACCGAGCTGGCCGTCGGCGCGGTCGCACCGAGACCGGTCGGCGCTGCCGGCGGGGCCGAGGGCGGCGCCGGCGTCGTGACCGTCGCTACATTCGAGTAGGCCGAGAAGCCGCCGGCGTTCACCGCGCGCAGACGGTAGCTGTAGGACGTCGACGCCACCGTGGTGTCGACGTAGGTGGTGGCGTTGGCCGCCAGTGTGGCCAGCTCAACGTAGCTGCCGGCGCCGATCGCCCGTTCCAGGACGAAGCCCGTCTCGGTCGTCGATGCATCCGTCCACGTCAGGTTCACCGTGGTCGCATTCGGCGCCGAGGCTCCAAGACCGGTTGGCGCATCGGGAGCAGCCGGAACCGCGCCGCCAGGCATCGAGCTGGAGTCGAGCCTGACGTCGTCAATCAGACCCGCCAGGGCGACACCAGACGATGCTCCGAGGCGAACCCGCGTCGCTCCGTCCGTCCACGTGCCGTTGGACATCGAGGCAAATGGCGCCCCGAAGGCAGTTTCACCTGTCGCGAACCAGGCTTCGAGCACCGCGTTTGCGCCCGAACCAGCCGCCTGGTGGAAGCCGACGCGATACAGCGTGCCGGGTGAGAGTGCGGCCGACTGCGACCCGACGACCACGAATACGGACGTCGTCGTGTTGAAGAACCGCAGGCGGAGGTTGCCGGCGGCGCGGAGCTGGACCTCGCCGATGTCCACCCCGCCGTTGGAAATCAGCGCCAGGCGGACATCGCTCGTCGGCAGCGAGTCGAACTTCAGGTAGAAGCTGCCGTAGAAGTCGGTGGCCGCTCCGAAGGTCTCTTCGAGATACGAGTTGGTCGAGGAGATGCGCGCCGAGTAGTTGCCCTTGAGCGCGGCAACCGGTTCGAGCGCCACACCAGCGCCGCCTACGAGATCAGCACCCGTGTTGGCGTCGGTCAACGAGGCGACCTCGAAGTTCATCACCTTGATGACGCTCGAACCATTCGGCGCCGGCGTCGTCAGCGATGCCACGTTCGAGTAGGCCGAGAAGCCGGCCGCGTTGATCGCGCGCACGCGATACGTGTAAGCCGTGGCGGCCGTCACGCTGGCGTCGGTGTAGGTCGTGGCATTAGCGCCGAGAATGGCGATCTCGGCATAGATGCCGTTGCTGCCGGCTCTCTCGATGTGGAGGCCAGCCTCGATGTTCGACGCGTCGGTCCACACCAGGTGCACCTGGGTGCTCGACGCCCCCGTGGCGCTCAGGCCGGTCGGAGTGGCCGGCGGCGTCGTGACTGCCGGCGTCGTCACCGTGCTCGTGTTCGAGTAGGCCGAGAAGCCGCCGGTGTTCGACGCCCGCACGCGGTAGGTGTAGACGGTCGACCCGAGTACCGTCGTGTCGGTGTAGCTGGTCACGCCGGCTCCGACCGTCGCGATCTCGGCGAACACGCCATTGGTGCCCGCGCGCTCGATGCGGAATGCCACCTCGTTGGTCGAGCCGTCGGTCCACACCAGCTGCGCCGCCGCCGGTGCGGTCGCCGTCAGCGCGGTCGGCGCTTCAGGCGCCGGCGCCGGCGTCGTCACCGCCGAGGTATTGGAGTAGCCCGAGAACGTCGCGTTCGCCGAGCGAATCCGGTAGACGTAGTTGTTGGCTTCGCTCACCGTGCCGTCGGTGAAGTTCTGGACGTTCGCGCCCACGATGCCGACTTCCAGGAACACCCCGCCGTTGGTCTGGCGTTCGATGTGGAAAGCCGTCTCGGTGGTCGCCGTGTCGAGCCACGTCAGGTAGACG
>JBEBGV010000153.1:0-5141 GCA_040081265.1 Vicinamibacterales bacterium | reverse complement strand
TTTATGCCCTCGTGGGCACCCAAGGCAAGTGGGGATGCTAGCACATCACGTTGTTCTGTGCCGAACCTCGTTCATGCCATCCTTTGCGACGCTCGATTCACGACACAAGTACTGTTCAAGATCCCGCTGCTTTCGGCTCGGATCCAATCCCGTTGGAATAACGACGCGCTGCTGGCGAGTGCACGCGGGAGGTCTCGCGCCTCCTTCGACAGGGGTCCGAGCCTGTCCTACGACGCAACAGAGCTCGTCCTGAGTTGAATCCAGTCGGATACGTCCTCCTCGACCCACGCCACCACGTTAGGCGCAATACGATGATGCTTCGGGAATTCGCCGCGACGCTCCAACCGCCAGATCGTCGAGCGTGACAACCCGGTCATCTCCCGCACCACCGGGAACCTCAAGAGCTTGAGAGGCAGTATTCGCCCGCCTGAGGGGGCTTGCGCAGTTCCGACGGTCGCAGTCCGTGGGGCCACCGCTGAACCTTCACGAACTCGATCAAGTGAACGGACCCGCACGCCGCCGTTGGTTTTCGTCGGTAGTCCGTTCATGTCGCCCTCTCGATTGTGCTTCCTATGATTGACGACGCGCGTTGGCGTCGCAAGCGATGAGACATGACGCTGGAGCACGCCCCGTGCCAGCGGGCTTCAGGCGCAACTCGTACCGAATGCAGGATCAGTGGAAGGAGTGCATCACTCAGAATGAGCGACCTCTCTCGAAATGAGTGATAGGCCCCCGCAAGGCCGCTGAGAGACCTCGTTCGTTCATCGCGGTTCACCGGACTTCACCAAGTCTCTCGGCGACCCTGCCACCGCCCGCAAACGCCTCCGGTTCTCGCTCCACTTCCAGTCACAGTTCTTGCACTGATGCGGGATGCGCCGTCACGGCGATTACCGACCATGCACAACGCAGTTTCTCATCAGACCTCGCTCACGCACCGTACGCCGGCGCATGCGGCGGATCCATTCCGGCGAGAACAGATTGTCCGCCGACGGTTTCGTCACTTCGAGGAACTCCTGTTGCGCGGCGTGGTCGTGACGTCATACGGATTCGTGTGCTTGCTGTTGGTGACCAGGGAACGAGTCGCTCGCGGATCGCAGCGCGCGCACACACTCTGGGCTGGCAAGGCCGATCTGCTTCGAGCGTGGTTGCATTTGTGATGGTGGAGAGTGGGGCGCTGAGATGCGATGCGCCCTTCCGAGCATCTGGAGGTGTCAGATGGGGATGTCGCGTCGCAATGTTCGCAGGGTCATTCGCCTGGCAGTCCTGTTTGCCTTCGTGCTGTTGCCGAGCGCGCTGTACGCGCAGCAGAGCCCATGGGAGCGCGCGGCGCTGAACCTCGAAGCGACGTTCACCGGCCCGCTCGCCCGATCGCTGGCGCTGGTCGCCATCGTTGTCGGCGGCCTGATGTTCATGTTTGGGGAAGGTGGCGCGAAGCGCCAGATCTCCGGCATCGTCTTCGGCGGCGGGCTCGCCCTGTTCGCCGGTCAGTTCCTGGCTTGGCTGTTCTGACAAGGTGCTACCGTGACGCACTCCGCGAGTCGCCCCGTCGCCAGGCCCGTTCACAAGGCGCTGCACCGCACGTTGACGGTGTGCGGTGTGGACCGCCGGCTGTTCTTCCTCGCACTCCTCATGGGCGCCGCGACGTTCAACCTCTTCTACTCGTTTCTGGCAGGTCTCTTGATGTTCGTCGGGCTCTACGCCTTTGCTCTGTGGACGACCAAGCGCGACCCGCAGATGCTGCGGATCCTCTTGTCGTCGTCCCGCTTCCGGCCACGCTACGACCCCGCCAAGCACATCCCCGTACACATCACGGTGCGGCCATGCTGAGGATTCGTCGCATCCTCCGCGACTACGAGGACGCTGGAAGCCTGAACAGCCTCATTGCTCTCTGGGGTTTCGTCGACGACTGCACGTTTCTCACGAAGGCGGGGCACGTGGGCGTTGTATACCGTCTGGCAGGGGTCGACTTCGAGTGCCTCGACCAGGCACAGCGCCGGGATATCGTCCATCGGTACGAGGCAGCGCTCCGCGGCTTGGATGAGTCGTGCCGCGTCTACCAGTACCTCTGTAAGCGAAGAATGCCGGCAATCACGCCGGCGGCCTGCCGGCAGCGCGTCGCGCACGAGGCCGTCCACCGACGCGCAGCCTATCTGAATGGGAGGCGTGACGAGCTGTTCCAACTCGACCTGCATCTGGTGCTCGTGTACGAGGGGCTTCGATCCCACGCGCCGTCCGGTCGTCGGCTGCGCAGCCTCTGGAGTGAGCCGCGAGCCGCTGTACGTGACTGGCTCTCGCCGAGCGCCACCCTTGCGCTGGTCGAGGCGGATCTGGAACGCGCGATCGGGCAGCTGCACCAGAAGGCCGAAGCCTTCCAGGTGCAGCTCGCCGACAGCATTCACCCCACTCGGCTCACAAAGGCGGACGCCTTCCAGTTCTTCCGCCGCTTGGTGAATTACACGCCCCACATCGCCGACGGCGCCGCACTGCAGTACGACACCCACCTTGATTACTTCATGACGGACAGCGCGCTCGATTGCCATCGCGACCACCTCGATCTTGGTGCGGCACACGTGAAGGTGCTCACCATGAAGGAGCCGCCAAGTGCCACCTTCCCGCAAGTGCTCGAAGAGTTGTACACGCTGCCGGGCGAATTCATCGCCTGCCTCGAGTGGTGCCGCATCTCCAACGACCGCATGCGGCGCACGCTCCAGCTCCGACGACGCCACTTCTTCAACAAACGCGTCTCGATGGTGAACTACGTATCGCCAGACACGCGGCCCGAGGAGATGCTCGTCGACGAGAGCGCCAACGCCACGGTGCGCCAGCTAGGCGACGCGCTCACCGAACTGGAGGTAAACGGGCACTTCTTCGGCGACTGCTCGCTGGCGCTCGTGCTGTTCAACGAGGACGCCCGCCTGCTGGAACGCGCAACCGCCGAAGCGACAAAGGTGATGGCGGCCCACGACGGGACGTTCATCGACGAAACGTACAACCTTCTGAACGCCTGGCTGAGCATCGTCCCCGGCAACAGCGCCCACAATCTGCGCCGGCTCCCCATCCTGGAGACCAACTACGCCGATCTGAGCTTCCTCTTCACGCTGGACACCGGACAGGTACGCAGCGCCCACCTGAACGCCGAAGCGTTGGCGGTCTTCGAGACGCAACACCAGACGCCCTACCATTTCAATCTGCACGTGGACGACGTTGGTCACACGCTCGTCCTCGGCGCCACTGGCAGCGGCAAGAGCTTCCTGCTCAATTTTCTGGTGCTGCACGCACAGAAGTACGATCCGCTGACCGTGATCTTCGATCTCGGGCACAGCTATCGGAAGCTCGCAACCCTCCTCGACGGGAGCTATCTTGAGCTCGGACTGCGGCAGGGCAGCGTCCACATCAACCCGTTCGCTCTGGAGCCCACCGCCGAGAATCTGCATTTCCTGCATGCCTTCGTCCGCGTGCTGCTTGAAGGCGCGGATAGCTATCGCTTGAGCGAGGCCGAGGACCGCGAGGTCTACGAGGCCATCGAGAACCTCTACGTGCTCGACACCGCACAGCGTCGACTGTTCACGCTTGCGAATCTGCTCCCGCGCGCGCTCGCAAGCCGGCTCTCCAAATGGGTCGAGGGAGGCCGGTACGCGGAGCTCTTCGATCACGAGGAGGACACATTCAACATCCAGCAATTTCAGGTCTTCGACTTCGAGGCCATGCGGGCCTATCCCGCGCTGCTGGAACCGCTCCTGTTCTACGTCTTGCACCGTGTCGGCACTCGGATGATGGATCCGGCGTCCGTGGGCACGCTCAAGCTGTGCGTGATGGACGAAGCCTGGCGATTCATCCAGCATGAGACTCTGCGCGCCTATGTGCAGGAAGCACTGAAGACATGGCGGAAGCGAAACGCGGCCATGGTCCTCGCCACGCAGGCGGTCGACGACTTCGCTTCATCCGATCTTCTTCGGACCGTCGTTGAGAGTTGCCCGACCAAGCTGCTCCTAGCGAACCCGGCGTTCGACCGCCAGCAGTATACGGACCTGTTCCAGTTGAATGAGACCGAGTTCGACCTCATCTCGGGCCTCATGCCGAGACGCCAGCTACTGGTAAAGCGACCGGATATCGCCAAAGTCCTGACACTCGCGGTCGATCCCCGTTCCTACTGGCTCTACACCAACACGCCGGTCGACAACGAGCGCGTCCGCGCCGTCTTTCGAGAGCACGGTTTCGAGGCCGGTCTCGATCGCCTGGCCGCTTCAGCGTGACGAAGGGAGATTCACCATGCGTGCGCATCGCCTATTGCTGCCGTTAGCGTTGTTGGCCGTCGGTGTCGTGGGCGTCAGTGCCCAGGTGCAGGGTGTCCGAGAGGTGTCCGCCTCGGAGCGCACGCTGATCTCGCTGACAACAAAGCTGCGGTACACCACGATGATTCTCCTGCCTGAGCAGGAGGAGATTCTCGACGTCGTATGCGGTGACCGCGATTTCTGGGTCATCTCCGCGACGCAGAACATCGCTCACGTGAAACCGGCCAAAGAAGGCGCCGCGACGAATCTGAATCTCGTCACGGCCAGCGGCCGGGTCTACTCGTTCCTTCTCACAGAGCAGAAGACGGCGACCCCGGACCTCAAGGTGTACGTGACCGCAGACCCAAGTGTCTCGTCCGGACCTCGCAAGTACTACTCGGCCGCCGATGTCTCGGCCCTGCAAGCCGAAGTGACGGCCGCACGGGCCTCGTCCGACGCCGCGCGGCAGCGGGCCGACGAAGCCATCGCCGCATTCAAGCAGCAGTATCCAGTCGCCCTGCAGTTCGTCTACGGCACCGCCAAGTACGAGCGCCCATTCCTCGTCCGGTCGGTATGGCACGACGGCCAGTTCACGTACATCAAAGCTGATGCTCGCGAGCTGCCCGCACTCTACGAGATGAAGGACGGCGAGCCGGCGCTGGTGAACTTCCAGGTGCAGCACGGCACGTACGTCGTGCCCAAGGTGCTGGATCGCGCCTACCTGGCACTGGGTAAGGAACGCTTCGAGTTCCAGCAAGGGCGGTAGAGCCATGGCCGAACCGACCACCGGCACAACGATCGTCACCGATCACCGCACGCCCCCGCGCGGCGTCCTGCCGCGCGGCGCGCAGACCTGGCTGATGGTGGCAC
>JBEBGV010000152.1:0-5150 GCA_040081265.1 Vicinamibacterales bacterium | reverse complement strand
CCTGACAAGGCTCGCCCCACGACAGTCTCTTCCCCCTCTTCAAATAATTCTCCAGCTGGACGCACCGCGCGTTCGACCTGCCAGAGCGCGCTGCGACGCTCGTTGGTGAAGGCGTTGAGCGCGCCGATGTCGGCGAGCGTCGTCAGCTCGTCCCGTCTGAGCCCGGTCGAGCGCACGAGATGATCGATGGACTCGAAGCGGCCCACCGGCCGCAGCTGCACGGTCCACTCGTGCGAGCAGATGTTGCAGAAATACGTCCGCGCGGCACGTGTGTCGCGCACGATCTCGATCATCGACTCATCGTCTCCACCGCATTTGGCACAGAGCAGTGGAGGAACCAACGTGCGGGTGCGATCGAATGCCGCCATGGCCTGCCCCCTGTCCTGACGAAGTCCGTGAACGTATCTGAACCCCAGACGAATCGCGCCATCGTCATCAACGCGGCAGTCCCAGTCGGATTGCTGCACATCGATGGGATGAAAGCGCACACCGCGTCGCTGCGCGTCCTTGACGAGCGTGGCCGGGTGATAGAACCCCATGGGCTGGTTGTTGAGGAGCGCCGTGTAGAAGGCCGACGGGTAATGCACCTTCAGCCACGCGCTGGCATAGGCGAGCAGCGCGAAGCTGGCCGCGTGTGATTCGGGAAAGCCGTAGAGCGCAAACGACGTGATCGAGGTGATGATGCGCTCAGCCGTCTCGCCCGTGATGCCGTTGCGGGCCATCCCCTCGCGCAACTGGACTTCGATCTCGCGCATGCGCTTTTCGGAGCGCTTGAATCCCATCGCCCGGCGCAGTTGCTCCGCCTGACCGCCGGTGAAGCCGGCGGCCACCATCGCCATGCGCAGCAACTGCTCCTGGAAGAGCGGCACACCCAGCGTGCGCGCCAGCACGGGCTCGAGCGAAGGGTGGAGCGGTACGATCGGCTCCTTCCCCGCGCGGCGATTGAGATACGGGTGCACCATCTCGCCGACGATCGGACCAGGGCGGATGATCGCCACCTCGACGACGAGGTCGTAGAACCTGGTGGGTTTGAGCCGCGGCAGGGTCGCCATCTGCGCGCGTGATTCCACCTGGAACACGCCGATGGTGTCGGCCTTCTGCAGCAGCTCGTAGACGGCGGGATCATCGGGCGGAATGCGCGCCAGTTCGATCTTCGGGTTGGCCGACACGTTGATCAGCTCGATCGCGTCCTGCAGCACCGCCATCATGCCGAGGCCGAGCAGATCGACCTTGACGAGCCCCAGGTCAGCACAGTCGTCCTTGTCCCACTGGATCACCACCCGGCCGGGCATGCTGGCCGGCTCGAGCGGGACTACCGAGTCGAGTGCGCCCTGGCACACGACCATGCCTCCGGAATGCTGGCCCAGATGTCGCGGCAAATCCTGAATGCGCAGCCAGAGGTCGGCAAACGTCCGCATCCGCGGGTTGTCGAGCGAGAGGCCGACCGACGCGAGGTGCTTGTTGAACGTCTCGTGGGGATCGACGAACTCGAAGTTGTTCATCACCTTGGCGAGCGAATCGATGTGCGGTTCCTGCAGCGCCAGGGCCTTCCCCACCTCGCGAGCGGCGCTTCGACCTCGATACGTGATGACGTTGGCGGTCATCGCTGCCCCGCGGGGTCCGTACTTCTCGTAGACGTGTTGAATCACGCGCTCGCGGCGATCGCCGCTTGGAAGATCCAGATCGATGTCAGGCCACTCCCCCCGTTCCTCGGACAGAAAACGCTCGAAGAGCAGTTCCATGCCCACGGGATCGACGGCGGTGATGCCCAGGCTGTAACACACGGCGCTGTTGGCGGCAGACCCGCGTCCCTGCGTCAGGATGTTCTCCTGCCGGCAGAAATTGACGATGTCCCAGACGATGAGGAAGTAGCCAGCGAGGTTCAGCTTGTCGATGAGGTCGAGTTCGCGGGCGATCTGCGCACGAGCCTTGTCGGTGTAGGGACGATAGCGATCGCGGGCCCCGGCCTCGGTCATGTGGCGCAGGAACGACATCTCGGTCTCGCGTTCAGGGACCGGATAGGACGGAAAGCGATAGCCGAGGTTGGCGAGCGTGAACTCGAGCCGCTCGGCCAGCGCGGTCGTACCCGCCAGGGCATCGGGACGATCGGCAAACAGCTCCGCCATCGCTTCTGGTGACTTGAGGTAGCGCTCGGCATTGCGCGAGAGCAGCCGGCCGGCGGCGTCGACGGTGGTGTGCTGGCGCACGCAGGTGAGCACGTCGAAGAGCGGTCGGTCGGCCGGTTCGGCAAAGCGGACGTCGTTGGTGGCGAGCACCGGCACGCGGAACGCCTGGGCCATCGACGTCAACGCGATGTTGTCGGATTCCTCGTCGCGGAGCAGATGGCGCTGCAGTTCCACGTACACCTGCTGGCGACCGAACACGCCGACAAGACGGTCGAGCAACCCACCCACCCCGTGCCGCCGGGCATCGAGCACAGGACGACCCGCCAGTGCGACGAGGCCACGGGTGTGGCCGTCCAGTTCGTCGAGGCTCAGCGCGCCCTCCCCCTTGGCCGCGCGCAGCTTCATCTGTGTCACGAGACGGCACAGGTTCTGGTAGCCGGCGGCGCTCTCGACCAGCACGGGCAGAACCCAGCCTTCGCCAAGGCTACGGCTGGCTCGCGCCACTGTCGTCGAGCGTCCTGTCGTGGCTCGCCCCAGCACGCTGGTCATCGTCAGTTCGGCGCCGATGATCGGCTTGATGCCGGCCTTGCGCGCGGCCTTATGGAAACGCGGCGCGCCGTAGACACCGTCGGCGTCGAGCACAGCCAGTGTGGAATACCCCAGCGTTGCCGCACGCGCGACAAGTGCTTCGGGGAGCGACGCGCCCCGAAGAAAACTGAAAGCCGACGAGGCGTGGAGTTCGAGATAGGGCACGGGAGAGTGGGCAGTTGGCAGTAAGCGGAGGGACGGTAGGCGGTAGGCAGTACGTAGGGCGGGTCTGAAAGACCCGCCGCCATCAGTCCACGACGGCGTCGACGAACCAGCCGTCGCGATCGCGTTCACGAAACACCCGGTAGCTGATGCCGTCGCGCAGGGTCACTTCCCATTCGTCGCGGTTCCAGCTGGTAGCTGGTTGCTGGTTCCTGGTTGCTAGTTCCTGGTTCTTGGTTGCTGGTTGCCGGTTACTGGTTGGTGGTTGGTGGCCAGTTACCGGTGGCCGGTTGCCGGTGGGTGATTCATTCCACCAGCCGCCGGAGGTGCGCCAGGGGCCGGCGCTGGCGACAATCGCGCCACCGCTCACGCTGCGTCGATCGGTAAGGATGTGCACCGGGCGCCCGCCCTCGGTGCGCACGCGCGCGGCGACGGGAAACCTGAACCGTCTCAGGGCGACGACGGGCTCGGGCGGTGCCTGGGGCTCGGAAGCCGCGGGGGGCGTGACAGCGGCCGGAGCGATATCGACTGGAGCTATATCGACTGGAGCGAAGCGAGTCACCGCGCACGCGCCTGGCGACCACGAATCGACCAGCGCGGGGGCCCCACAACGCCCCTCCCCCATCACCGCCTGCAGGCGCGCCAGCAGCGTGGATATCTGCTCAGGCGCGGGAATGGGACGCGTCAGCAGCGAGAACTGCAGCACGCGGGCCGGCGTGGGATCAACCGACACCACCACGCGATCAATCGCTGCAGAGGGCGGGTGCGACTCGAGATCGAGCAGCGCCAGCGTCCGCAGGGTGCGCGCATCGCGCATCGCTGCCGGAAGCTCGATGGCGCGCTCATGCACCTCGCGCGTCACCAGGTGCAGCCTGACCCTCAGCACGGCTGCGCCGCGATCGCGTCGCTCGAGATGGGCCGACAGCGGCTCCATCAAGCGTCCCAGCACAAACGACAACGGCTCGAGACCTTCGATGGGCCACTCCAGATCGAGGGCCTGCTCGAATACTTCCTCGGTCACCGCCGGCACGAGCGGACGCGGGTCCTCTCCGCGGGCCAGCCGCTGCCAGCGTGTCCCGTCCTGCCCCAGGCGGGCTGCCAGCGCAGCCGGCGCCAGCGCCACCAGCTCGCCCATGGTGCGGAGTCCCCAGCGCCGCAACGTGTCCACGAGCCTGCCGGCGTCTCCATCGGTGTCGAGCCCCTGCAAGAGGCGCAACGGCAGCGGGGCCAGCACCGCTGCTTCGGTACCGGGTTCGACGATAGAGAGGCCGGCGCGGTGATGCACCATCAGCCGGGCCGCGGTGCACGTGCCGGCGATGGCCACGCGCACCTGGAGTCCCTTGTCGGCGGCCGCACGACGCAACTCGGTGCCGAGCGTACGCGCGTCTCCAAACAGTCGCGCGAGCCCGCTCGCGTCGAGCGCCACCTCGCACGTCCCGCATAGCGTCACTTGCGACTCAACCCGCGGCGAAAAATCGCGGGCCAGGGCCACCAGCGCATCCCGATGACCGGGCTCGGCAACCGACACCACCGCCACCATCACACGGCCTGACTGACCGGCGCCGACAGCATCAACCGATCGTTGATGCGACGACGCGGAGAGATGACGCGGCCTTCAAGGGCCAGTCCGGTCAGCACACGCCCGCGACTGTCGGCATCGCCACTCCAGGTGGCGCGCGCGGTCAGCGTCAACGTGAGTCCCCCGGCGCTGCGTGCGAGCGGTTCCGGGGCGAGCAGCACACACGCCGAATCGCGGCCTTCAACCGCACGCTGGACACGGAGCCATGTCGGCGGTGGCAATCGCCGCAACGCCGTCATCGGCACCTCAGCCACGTCGAGCACGACCAGGCCAAACCCGCCAGCCTGAAGCACGAGCATGAGCGAGGTGAGCGCACGATCGAGGGTGCGATCGCGAAGATCCGTCACGGCGTCCGTGCGGGTGATGGCCTGGCCGCGAATCCACAGCAGCCGGTCGAGCGCCACACCCGCTGCCACCACCGACGCCACGTCCAGTCGATCGAAGGTGTCGACAAAAGCCACCAGTTCTCCACGCGCCGTGGCGGCAGCCATTGCCTGCAGGACAACGGTCAGGCGCCCCGAGGACTGGGGACCGGCAATCTCGGACAGCTGCCCATGCGGAAACCCGCCGTGAAGCACGCGATCGAGCTGGTTGATGCCCGTGGCCGCGGTGCTTCCGTCTGCGGCAGCGAGCGGAGCGATCGCCGTGGTGAGCGTCCGATCCAGCTGCCTGGCTCGAAGGGCATTCTCAAGGAC
>JBEBGV010000082.1:0-19049 GCA_040081265.1 Vicinamibacterales bacterium | reverse complement strand
GCGTCGACGACGTCCTTGATTGACTTGTCGAAGGCGGCAAGGCGATTCGGATCGAGATTGACCTGATACTGCTTGACGAACCCGCCGATGCTGGCTACTTCGGCGACGCCGTCGACCGACGCGAGCGCGTAGCGCAGAAACCAGTCCTGGATGCCGCGCAAGTCGGCCAGGTTTCGTTCACCACTCTCGTCCACCAGCGCGTACTGAAACACCCATCCGACGCCGGTCGCGTCCGGACCAATGGTCGGGTTGCTGCCCTCGGGCAGGCGGTTGCGGATGCCTTGCAGGTATTCGACGACCCGGCTGCGTGCCCAGTAGATGTCAGTACCGTCATCGAAAATCACGTAGACGTAGGAGATGCCGAAGTCCGTGAAGCCGCGGACCGTGCGCACGCGCGGCGCCGAGATCAGGCCAGTCACGATTGGATAGGTGATCTGATCCTCGATGATGTCTGGGCTGCGGCCCATCCACTCCGTGGACACAATGACCTGCACGTCAGAAATGTCCGGGACCGCGTCGAGCGGCGTCGCGGTCATCGCCCAGATGCCCCAGGCCGTCAACGCCAGCGTGCCGGTGAACACCAGGAACCGGTTGCCGGCACACCAGTTAATCAGACGCGCGATCACCCATCACCCCCAGACTGCAAGCCCTCGCACCTTCCCACCGTGAACCTGCACGTCTACTTCGCGGCTACCTTCAGCTTCTTTGAGGCGATCTCCTGGCCGTTCTTCATCGCCATCACGGTCACGTCCCAGTTGCCGGCCATCATGACTTGCCCGGTTGCGCGGTAGGTGCCGTTGCCTGTGGGTTGAAGGTCCGCCTTGGTGCGCATCTCGGCCATGTTCATCTGTGGCATCGCCGGCATGACAAACTCCACCGAGACCTGCGCGTCGTTCACTGGCTGACCGGCCTGCATCACCATCACCTGGAAGGTGTTGTCGCCCATCTTCGGTTCGGCCGGATCGGTTGTAAATGTGATGTCCACGGGCCCCGCCGCTGTGGTCGCCGGCGCGTTGTTCGCGACCGTCGAGTTCTGCGGACTGCTGCATGCCGCCGCGGCTGTTACCGCCATCGCAAGTAAAAGACTCATCGTTCTCATCGTCATCTCCTGTTCGTCGGGTGCACACCGAGCACCCGCCCTACCTTGCCAGTACGGTGAATTGCCTGCTTCCGACCTGCTGGTTTGCTCGACGAACCGTCACCGTCACCTCCCAGCGGCCGCCGCTCATGATTTGACCGGGACCGCGATACACCCCGCCGCCGATCGAGGGCAGGCGCGTCTCATTCCTCATTGCTGGCATGTTCATCGTCGGCATCGCCGGCATGAAGAGCGTGACCGACACCTCGGCATCGGCGATCGGCTGTCCTCGCTGATCTTTCAGCGTCACTTCAAATGTGTTGTCGCCCGTCCGAGGTGGATCCGCCAGTGGACGGAATGCGAGGTCGAGGTTCTGCGGCGCCGTTGTCGCCGAGGTGGAGGATGCCGGTGCCTGATAGTTCTGCAGGCCGGCGCGGAGCTGACTCTCAGAGTCGAGGAAGAATGTCGCCGCCGCGGCGACCTGCTCCCCTTCCTTCAGTCCCTCGAGAATCTCTACGCTGTCGCTGGTTCGTTGGCCCGCGGTCACGCGCCTCGGAGTGAACATGCCGTTGCCGTCAGCGACGAACACCGTCTGCTGCAACCCCGCATCGAGGACGGCATCGGCCGGAACCATCAGGCCATCGCGTTCGGGGGCGCGTAGCTCGACGTTGGCAAACATTCCCGGCTTCAAGAGCCCGGCGGCGTTGTCGAATTGAAAGCGCACCTTTGCGGTGCGTGTCTGTTGGTTCACGTCCGGGTAGATGTAGGTGGCGCGTCCTCTGAATTGCCGCCCCGGATAGGCGTCAACCGTCACAGAGGCTGATTGGCCGATGCGGACCAGTGACATGTCCTGCTCGTAGACGTCGGCTTCGACCCACACGGCACCGAGGTCGGCAATCGTGTAGAGCGTCTGACCGGCCGTCACACGCATGCCGCGCACGGCCAGCTTCTCCGTCACAAACCCCGATGCCGGAGAGACGATCGCCACGGTCTGCAGCGGCTCGCGCGAGGCCTCGACACGGGCGATTTCGTCCACAGAGAGATCCCACAGCCTGAGGCGCTGCCGGGCGGCGTCGACCAGTCGTTGTGAAAACTCGCGCGCGTCTACGAGCGACGAAGAGGCCGCCTGCTCCTGGTTGCGCAACGCAAGGATCAACTCGTTCTGTGTCGCGATCAGTTCGGGGCTATAGAGCGTGAACAGTCGCTGCCCGAGGCGCACCGGCTGACCGGTAAAGTCCACGTCGAGATCGCGAATCCAGCCGTCGATCTTGACGTTCACATTGGTCTGGCGAGTCTCGTCATAGCGAATGACGCCTGGCGCCCTCACCGCGCTCGTGACCGAGTCGCGAACGACGGACACAACCCGGACACCAATGAGCTGTTGGCGGCGAGTGTCGATGGTCACCTCGGCTCGAGCCGGCTCCACTGCCGGTGTGGGTCCACCGGCCGCCATCGACGTGTCAGATCGATTTGGAGCCTCCGCGACCGACGGCGCAGCCTGCCACCGCCCGAGGCGATCGATGCCAGGAATGGTAGCCAGTCGGTCGCGGTAGACGTAGGCTGACGCCAAACCGCCCGTCACGAAGACAGCCACCGCGATGCTGAGGGCGGCGCGACGAGACGGAAATGAGGGTCGCATCACCGCACCCCCGCCATAGCCGTCCGTGTCGCCGGCGGTGCCGCGGGCAAGTCAGTGCCTACGGCGCGCTGGAGGTCCACGTGCGCCAGCTGGAAATCGGCAAGCGCCTGGAAGTATTGCAGTTGCAGGTCGAGCACCATGCGCTGGTTGTCGATCAGTGCCGATGCGTCGCCCCGATCCGACTGATACGCCACCTGCGCGGCGGCAAGCAGCTGCTGTGCCTGGGGGATGACGCCGGTCCGAAGTAGCGTCGCGCGCGACCGGGCCGCGGTCGCGCGGATGAACGCCTGCTGGATGGCGCCGGCGATCTGATTCGCCAGAACCTGCTGCTTGGCCCTGGCCAGCGGCACCTCCCCGGCCGCCTGCGCGACGGCGGCGTCGATTCGGCCTCTCGACCACGGCGCACTGGGCCATGTCATGCCGGCCATCGCGGTCCATGCGCCCGCGCTCCGCGGCATCAGCTGGTAGCCACCCCCGACCACGAAGTCGGGCTTGCGATCGCTGTTGGCCAGCGCGACCTGCGCTTCTGCGCGTTCGATGTCGCTGCGTGCGGCGCGGAGTTCAGGATGGGCGTCGAGCGCCAGCCGCTGCAGATCATCGACCGCGGGCAGCGGGGCGTCGTCCGTCACGACGCTGATGTCCCCAATTGGCCCCCCCGGTGGCCGGTTCATCAACGTGTTCAGCCGCGCGGTCGCGAGCTGCACCCGTTCCTCCAGCATCACCAGGTCGCTGTGGACGCTGGCAATCTCGGTCACCGACTTCAGGACGTCGCTCTGCCCGCCATGTCCGGCGCCGTAGCGTGCGGTAATGAGGTCGGCGGTCTGTCGCAGCAGCACAACGCTCTCCTCGTGGACCGCGACCGCCTGCCGTGCGACAAACAGCTCGACGTAGGTCTGCCGGACATCGGTGGCGATCGACCGTGACCCAGCAACCACGTCAATGTCGACGCGCGCGATGTCCTTGTCGATAGTGGCTGCACGAAGCGCCCGCTTGCCCTTGCCGGGCAGTTCCTGGCGGATCGTGAACATGTACATGTTCGTGTCCATCGGGTTCGCGGTGGTGAGCGGCCACTGCCAGATCTCGGCCTCGACGGTGGGCGGGGCGAGATACGCCTCCTGGGTGCGGCGACTCCGCAACGGGCGAGCCTCCAGTCTCGCCGCCGTGAGCGAGGGGTTATTCGAGAGTGCTTCCTCGATCGCTCCAGTCAGACTCAGAGACAGGCCTGCATAGACGTGCCGGCCCTCTGCGTCATGCTGATGATCAGGTGTCTGTGCGTCCACGGGCGCGTGCGCCAGCAACCCAAGACCTACTAGAAGAAAGACAAATCGTTTCATATGTACCTTCGCCAAAGAAACAAGTGACAGCACACCGCGCTGGAGCGCGTGTGGCACCGTTACGAACAAATGGCGAAGAGACTAGATGCGGAAGGACGAGATGCCGAGATAGGTGGGCCTGCCGGGAGGAGAGGCGTCCGACTGGACCTGTTGTCCCACATCGAGCGGGTCGGTAATGTCGAAGTTGATGGTCGCGATGACCATCGGGACCGGGGCGGCGAGCGCAAACGCTGGACCGCTCGTCACCGCGCGTATGTCGCCAGCGGCACAGCAATCGGTGGTTACCGCGGGGCGTTCGGTGCCGGCCATGCCAGCACAGGCGTCGTGGGCTGCGCTCATCTGCAACGCGCCGGCGAGGCAAGTCACCGAGTAGACGGATGCCAGGGCGAGCACCAAGGCCCACACTGACACACGCCGTGTAACCGCTCGAACCATCAGTAGCATGTTCGCCCGCGGCCAAAGGGATGTCAAACGGGTGCCAATGGGGCGCGTAGCCGGCCGCGAGGTTCGAGCCTGAATCCTGGCTGACGCCGGATTAGAACTTGAACAGTTCTGCGAGCGATAGTCGGAACGCCTGCGCGAGACGGTCCAGTGCGTTCAGAGACGGGTTGCGGCTGCCCATTTCGATGCCGGCAATGTAGCTGCGATCCAGATCGGACTCCTCCGCCAGCCGTTCCTGGGTCCATTCGTGCGCGTGCCGCAGGCCTCGTACGCGTCGGCCCAGGGCCATGGCGACGGTTTCGCGGCGTCTGGCGAATGTTGCGCATCGTTGCCCGACTCAGCCGACGCGCCCGCGCGATGCCGCGCAGATCACCCTTCACCAGCGTGATGCCCGCGCTCTCCATCGCGACATCCGTTCCCGTGCCCATTGCGATGCCGACCTCGGCAGCTGCGAGCGCCGGGGCATCATTGATTCCGTCACCCGCCATCGCCACCACGCGACCCTGGCGCTGCAGCTCGAGGATGACGTCGCGCTTCTGCGCGGGCAGGACGTCGGCGCGAATGTCGTCGAGCCCCAGCGCCTTCCCGACGGCGTCCGCCGTCGTCTGGTTGTCGCCGGTCAGCATCACCACCCGCAGACCCTCACGGTGGAGCAAGTCGATCGCCTCTTTCGTGGAAGGCTTCACCGGGTCGGCCACGGCCAGCAGGCCGGCGACACGGCCGTCAACAGACACGAACATCACTGTCGATCCGTCGCGGCGCCGCCGACTGGAACGGCACGGGCGAGGCGGTGGGCGGAATCGTCGTGATGCGCATCGGCTCGAATGCGCTGCAGGTGATCCAAGCACTCGAATCCGAGATCGCCACACTGCGCCTCCCGGACGGTGTCCGCCTCATTCCCACGTACGACCGGTCGGAGCTGATCCTCGGCTCTGTCAACACCCTGAAGAACACGCTGATCCAGCAGGCGGTGGTCGTCACGGTCATCTGCCTGGTGTTCCTGTTCCACGCACGATCGGCACTGATCGTGATGATCGTGCTGCCGCTCATTCGCCGTCCTCAGTCACCTCACGTGGGACGATCGAGTAGAACCGTGGACGCCCCGTCACTGAGTCAACCTGACCAGCAGCGCAATCGCTGGGCACGGAATTGCGTCGTCGCAGCTCAGAAACGCATCGTCAACTTGAATCAAACGGTGATGGAGTGGCTGGTTCGCGGCTCGCCACGGCCTGACGACTCCCAAGGTGACATCGCGCCATGCCCGTGATTCCTCCTGCGCGCGCTGTTCACGAGTGGGGGGTGGCCCTGCCCATCCCAGCAGATGGACGGTTTCGTGAATTAAAGCAACCGAGAAGTCATTCTTTTGCTGCTGGCTGAAGGGCGGCGTGGTGCGCCCTCCCTCGGACAGGAACCTGGCAAATCGCGGCTTCGCAATAAAGATCGTTGGCTGGCCGTCCAGCCGTGTCGCTGCCATCATGACCTCCGGGGGCAGGTCGCCACCAGCCGTGTCGATCACGAAGGCCACGGTGAGGCGACCAGCAGCGCTTTCCCTGACCATCCACCGGAGCTTGTCTCGGGCGAACTCGGTGAAGTACTTGTTTTCTGGAAGCTCAGGATTCGTCGCCGCGAGTAGACTATCGGCGGCTCGCTGAAGGTCCGCGTCACTCACCGTCGGTTGCACACGCGGATTGCGTTGTTGAGAATCGACGGTGATCACCGCACGCGTGTCTGGCTCCTTCGTCACCCGCGAGCGGAGGATCACGGCCCCTGTCGCGACCAGCACTGCAATACTGAGCGTTGCCACGACCGCTCGACGCCGCGCTGGAGGAAGGTTGTCACGGGTCCGAGTCCGGCGATGACGGTTGACCCCCGTTGCCACGACCTGCTACTTCGCGACGATACTGAGGGTCTTGGTGCCCAGTTCCTCGGCACCGCGAGAAATGGTCACGCGGACATTCCATGTCCCTGCCATCGCCAGGTGACCCGTGCCGGAGTAGCGGCCGTCGCCGCGCGGTGTCAGTGTCGCCGTACTGCGCATCTCGGGCATGTTCATCGCGGGCATCGCCGGCATCGAGAACACGGCGGTCACCGCGGCGTCGGTAACCGGCGCACCGCCCTGTGCGACCGTCACGAGGACGGTGTTGTCGCCCGCGACCGGCGGTTCCGCGTCAGTTTGAAATCCTATTTCCATGCCTGCACCGGTCGTGGTGCCCTGGGTGACCGGCGGGGGCGCTCCGCTGCTTGAACAGCCAGCTGCCGCCAGGCCCGCGCTCAGGAGCCACGTCCAGGCGAGCATCCGCGACCTCCGCCCGGTCATGACTCCTCTCCGACCAACACTGCGGGAGCCCCAGCATGGAACCGTTCGGGCCAGCGCCGTCGAATATCTTCGCCAATCGCAAAGAGACACGGAATCAGGAATAGTACGTAGATGGTCGACGTGACCATCCCGCCAAATGTCGGCGCAGCAATCGGTTTGGTAATGTCCAGTCCGGAGCCAGTAGCCAGCATGATCGGCAGGAGTCCAAGCACGGTCGTCGCCACCGTCATAAGCTTGGGCCTGAGTCGCGCAACGGATCCCGCAATCACGGCGTCCATGTAGGACTCGTCTCCGGTTCGCCGCGCCAGCGCCTCCCGGATGAACTCAATCATGATAATGCCTGTCTGAATGGCCACGGCGAAGAGCGACACGTAGCCGATGATAACGGCGGTGGTCATCGCGTAGCCGAGATACCACTGCAGCAGTACGCCACCGACCAGCGCGAAGGGCGCTGACAGCATGATGAGCGAGCTATCGGCGACGGATCGGAACGCGAGGACGAGCAGCCCGAACATGATGGCCAACGTGATCGGCACGACGACACGCAGCGTCGACCGGGCGTCCTGAGCGTATTGGTAGAGTCCGGTCCATTCCAACGAGTATCCTGCCGGCAACGTGAGACGCTCCTTTAGGTGCGCGCGTGCTCCCTCGACATACTCCGGCGCGGTGATCCCATCGAGATAGACGTAGATATAGCCGGCGAGGATGCCGTTGTCATTTCGGATCATTTCCGGGGCTTCACGCACCGCCACGTCGGCGATGTCACCAAGCAGGACCGATCGGCCGTCGGCCGTGATGACCGGTGCGTTTTTGACTTTAGCCAGCGTGTCGACGTACTCAGGTGAATACTGGATCGCCAGCGGCACGACCGTCTTGTCCGACTGCCGGATGCCGATGACGTTGTCGCCACCCAGCGCGAACTGCACGGTCGGCATCGCTTCATCAACCGTCACGCCGTGCGCCGCCATACGCTCGAGGTCGAGCCTAGCGTCCAGGAAGTAGCCACGCGAGATCCGTTCGGCGATGACCGCCTGCGTGCCTGGGTAGTCCTTGAGCAGCGCTTCCGCCTTGCCGGCCACCTCCTCGATGACCGCCAGGTCCGCGCCCTTAACCTTGATGCCAACAGGCGTCTGGATACCGGTATCCTGCATCATGACGCGGGTGTTGATCGGCTGGGTCCAGCTGTTGACGTACCCGACCACCTGCATCGCTTCGTTCATTTCAGCGATCAGTTTGTCCTTGGTCATGCCCTCGCGCCATTGCGACCGTGGCTTGAGCGTGACCGTGGTCTCGATCATCTCGACAGGCGCGGGATCGGTGGCCGTGTCCGCGCGCCCGAGCTTGCCGAAGACCCGCTCAACCTCCGGAAAGGCTTTCAGCTTCTTGTCCATCTGCTGGAGGATCCAGCCAGCCTCTTTGGAGGGCAGGCCGGGCAACGTCGTCGGCATGTACAGGATGGAGCCTTCCTCCATCTCCGGCATGTAGTCTTTCTGGAAGCCCATCATGACCACGGCGGCGCCGACGAACAGCGCGATGCTGATGCCCACGAACGCGTATCGATAGCGAATCGTCCCAACCAGGGCGCGGCGATAGGCGCCGACGATCCGGCCTTCAGCCCTGCGAGGCGCGGGGACCGTGTGGCGCTTGAAAATCCAGACGATGATCACCGGAAGCAAGAAGAGCGTCAGTAACGTTGACAGCGCCATCGCGAACGTCTTGCTGAACGCCAGGGGGTTGAAGAGCCGACCTTCCCGCGCGCCGAGAAAAAAAATCGGCAGGAACGACGTCACGATGATCAGCATCGAGAACAGCAGCGGTCGGGTCATCGTCGCGGTGGCGTGAATGATCGTCTCCATGCGCTCTGCGGCCGTGGAGGTGCCGCGTCTGGCCAGCTCCGCCGTGCAGTTCTCAACGATCACAATCGTCGCGTCGGCCATCTCCCCGATGGCGATGGCGAGCCCGGCAAGGGCGAACAGATTGATGGTCTGGTCGAAGGCCGAGAGCGGCAGCGCGGTGAAGAGCGTGCCGAGCAAGAGGACGCACACCGGGGCCACTGCCGCCCTGACGTTCTTCAGCGCGACGGCGATGATCACGATGACCACGAGCAACTCATAGCCGATCGCCTGGAAGAAGTTGGTGAGCGTGTCCCAGATCAGCGAGGATCGGTCGTAGGTGGTGACAACGTCGAGCCCCTCTGGCAAGGTTAGCTTGATCTGCGCTAGCCGGTCCCGCAGCGAGTTGGTGACCGCCAGGACGTTGCGCCCCTGTTCCATGATGACGATGCCGCCGACGACCTCGCCTTCGCCGTCCAGATCCGCGATACCGCGGCGCACGTCATAACCGACCTGCAAGTAGCCGACGTCGCGCAGGTGGACCGCCAGCCCGGCTTTGTCGCGACCGACGACCAGGTATTCGAGTTTGTCGAGGTTCTCCGTGTTGACCGAACCGCGCAGCTGATACTCGCGGTTCGTGACTTCGATGGTGCGGCCGCCCGCCTCCTGAAATGCGCCTTGAAACGCCGAAATGACCTGCCTGAGTGTGATTCCACGGCTGCTCAAGAGCGGCGGCAACAAGCGCACCTGATACTGCTTGTCGAGCCCGCCAACCGAGGCCACTTCCGCCACACCGGCGGCCAACTGCAGCGTCGGCTTCACCAGGCTTTCGTTGAGCAACCGCAGTTCGCGCAGGTCCCGCGTACGTAACTGGTCGACGAGTGCGTATTGAAAAATCCATCCAACGCTGCTGGCATTGGGGCCGATGACCACGTTGGCGTCGGCGGGCAGCTGCGTCCGAATCGCGCTGAGGCGGTCGGCGATGTACTGCCGGACGAGCGCTCGACGACTGGCGTCCCGGAGAATGACGTAGACGAAGGAGTACCCCATGTGTGAGGTGCCCCGTATCGACTGGATGTCCGGCGAGCCCGCCAACGCGCGGATGATCGGCTCGGTCACTTCTGTTTCGATGACCAGCGGACTGCGAGACCACTTCGCGTAGACGATGACCTGGGGATCGGCAATGTCGGGGATGGCGTCGAGCGGTGCGGTCCACAGCGCGGACGCGCTGAGAGCGGCCAGCACCGCCGTGATGACCCAGACCAGCGGGCGAAACCGGATGACGTTCCTGATGATGGCCGTGATCATCCTAGACCGCTTACGAACCTTTGAGTTGGTGGTCGGCGTCGATGAAGAAGCTCCCGAACGTCACGACCTGCTCACCTGCCTTGAGACCACTCAGCACCTGCGTATACAGCTCACCCTGAAGACCCGGCCCAATGTTCCGTGGCTGGTAGCGGCCCTTCTCGACCTGCACATACACGACGTGCTTGCCTTCCGCTTCGATAATGGCTTCATTCGGCACCGCCAAGACTTCCAGCGGCTCGGTCACGATCTCGAGCACGTAGTGTGAACTGCCCGTATGCGCAGGCCCTGTCAGCGTCGCGGTCACCGTCATAATGTTGCCCTGCACCGCCACCTTCGAGATCTTTGCCTGGAACATCGACGACCGTGACTCGGGCGGAAACGCCCGAACGCGTTGGCCGACCTTGACATGGCCGGCATCCATGGGCGCCACGGAGGCCGTGATGGTCCGGCCCGTACCGTCGATGCGCCCGGCGGTACGGACCCAGACCTGAATCGGCCGAACCGCGACGTCACTGAGCGTCAGCGTCAGTTCGGTCGCCTGGGCCTCCGTAATCGGCGTTTGCTTGTCCTTGCTGAGACGGATGCGGTCCCGGATGCTCTGGGCGAGCGGTGTGGCACTGATCGACGCCAGGAGAAGGACGCCGGCAATAGACGCGCGAAAGGTGACCTGCATGTTCGTGCTGGCGGATAAGGCTGCCGGGACACGGCCAGTCGACAGCCTCCCGTCAGAGCTCAATGGCAGTAGTTGTCTTTACTATCCATGATGTGCGTCCCCCAGGGATAGAGGCCAACGTTTCTGACCCGCTGGAGGGAGTTGTCCATCGAATCGATGATCACCACCTCGTGGTTGGTCGACTCTGCCAAGTAGATCTTCCGATCCTGAGCATCCGTCGTCGCCGTCTCCAGCTGGACGTTGGTGCCAATCTTGATGCGCCCGGCCGGCTTCAGGCTCGACATGTCGTAGACATACACGAATCCGCTCGTGGAGCTGATGACATAAGCCTTGCCGCCGGCGAAGTTGATGCCGGTCATGTCGGGACCGGCTTCGAGCGTCGCCGCCACACTGTTCGACCTCGTGTCGATGATCGAGATCGTCTCGTCGCCGTTGTTGGCGGTGATGCCGTATTTCCCGTCGTGACTCATGTAAATACGCCACGGATCGCGGCCGACTCGGATGGTCTTGATCACCTTGTCCTCGCGGGTGTCGATGACACCGACCACGGCGAGATCACTGTCGGCCGCGTAGAGATATCGCCCGTCAATCGACGGGGCGGCGATGTTGATCCCCTTGATCCCGCCGAGGTACTTGGCCGGGTCGAGCTTGGCGACGCCAGGGATGCTGCCGACCTGAATTTTCTTCAGCAGTTCGTGGCGCCGAACGTCGACGACCCCGACCCAGTGCGCACCATAGTTGCCAACGTACGCCTTCGATCCATCAGGAAGGAACGTGACGTTGAGCGGCTCCACGAAGCCGGGAATCGTCTTGATCTTGCTGAGTGACTGCATGTCGATGACCGAGATCGAATCGCCATCGGGGTTCCCCTGGTAGTACCAGCGACTGTCGGGGGAGAACGCAAGGTGCTCCGGCGCAATGTCCGTGGGGATGACCTTGACCAGTTGGAGCGTGCGCGTGTCGATAATGAACGCTTTGTTAGCGCGCGTGCCACCGGTCACGACGTAGCGGCCGTCAGGCGACATCATCACCATGTGCGGGTTGACGTTGTTCCCCAGGAACACGTTGCCGATCATCTTGTTGGTCTTGATGTCCATGAAACCGATGTCATTCGAGTCTCGGTTCACGATCATCACCACTGATGTCGGATCAGTGATTTTGACGCCTTGCGCGCCAAGCGCCACGGTCGCGACTGCTGCGGCGGACCCGGCAATGACACTGGCGATGGCGATGCGTCGCAGAATATTGAACATCATGTCGCTCCTGACGGGACTCAACTAGAACGCGGCCTGCAACCGGACGCCCGGCAGCAGATACCCGAATTTTTCGCCCACGGCCGGGGTCTCGAGCGCGTGCGTGAGATTGAATGATAGACGCAGCTTCTCAGTGAGAAGTACATTGTAGTACGCCTCTATCAGCTTCTCACGATCTCCGGACCTCAGACTCATCTGTGCGTAGCCCACACCCCAGGTGTCCTGCGGGTTGAAGATGAAGCCGTTCTGGAACCCGACTCCCGCGCTCCAATAGTGATCGCGGCCATCGCCCTCGAGGTCCTGGCTGCCATAGCGCGCAAAAAGTCCGAGGGCGTTCGTGAGCTTCTGATCGACACTGACCCCGACGCCCTTGCGAATGTCGTCCGAGGTGTTGTCGGTCCTGAACCAGGCGCGATAAGTACCCTCGGGCAGAGCGAACGGTGTAAATGTGTAGCCAACCTCGCTGAGGGTATACATGGAGTCTGACAGGTTAGTGGCGTCGGTGTTGCTCTGCTGCAGACCGAACTTGAAGCGGAAGCCATTCTTCGCATCAAACTCGGTGGCGATGCCGGTCCCGTTGCTGGAGAGCCCGAGCATCTGATTGTTGACGAGGGCGTCACTCAGGAACTGTGTGCTCTCGTCATTCGCCAGGGCATTCTGATCAAAGTAGTTGGTGAGGTCGAGCCGGCCCGTCGTCAGCGCCAGGCGCTGACCGAAGAGCTCGGTGCGCAGCCACACCTCCCGGAGATTGAGCTCGTTCTGCCGAACGAGCCGCGCGGTGTAGCCATTCAGCAGCGTCAAGCTGGGGATTTCTGCGTCCGGCGGGGCTCCGCTCAACGCGACGATATCGGCGAAGAAGATCGTGTTCTGCGCGATGCCGGCCGTGAAGAACAGGTCGGCGGAGGCGAGCGCGTAGGCGTGTTTGTCGATCAGGGGGTCGTTGCCTTTTGTGCGTTTCGCGAACTGCGTTGTGATGGCGGCGTCGACGCCAATGCGCACGCTGTGCTCCTCGGCATCGGCAAGGGCCTCTTCAATCTTCTCGTTGATGGTCTGCCGACGGTAGACGCGCTCGCGTCGATAGGTAACGGCCGGCCTTGAGCCCGGCACCTGCACGTCAGTCTCGTTGCCATTCGCGTCAACAAAGACCTCGACTCGGCGAACCCGTGTCTCGGGCTCCGAGAGCACGGTATTCGACTCGAGTTCGGTGACGCGGTCCTTGAGCTCCGCGAGCTGCTGCAGCAGTTCCTGCCGCTCCAGATCGGCGGCCTGCCCGGCGGACGCCGCATCGAGGGCAATGTCCAGTTGTACGTTCTGGTCGGCTGCGACCGCCACCGCCTGTCGTCTGAATGCTGTCAGACCGGCAGAGACAACGGTAATGTTATAGGTTCCTACCGGGAGGGCCGCGAAGGCGTATGCCCCTTGGGCATCGCTCGTCGCGGTGAAGCGCGCACCATTGGCGGCGTCAGCGGCGATGACCACGGTGTCGGCAGCGGGTCCACTGTCGGCACCCCTCACCGTCCCTCGTATGCCACCACGCCGATCCATGTTTGCCATGTTCATCGGCGCTTGAGGGGCTGGCCCCTGCGCCACAGCGACGTCGGCGGCACCGAGAACTATGCACATCACGGCTCCAGCGAGCGTTAGCTGAGACCTACGAGAACTCATGCTTCCTCCAACAACCCGCGTTACTCGGACTTGGTGGTCGATTCTAGGTGAAGCGCGCCAGTGCACAGCTGAAGACTTCCTGAACCTTTTGTCAGAGATGTAAGCACTGACGGCCGAAAACTACTCCGGCGTAACCGACGCGGGCGGGTAATGGCTTATGCGCATCCGTAGGTGGCCCCCCGATCAGACCCGCACACCGGCGATTCGCGAGGGCTAGGAATCCAGGTCAGCATCGCTAGACACCATCACCGCAGAATGCCCGACAACAGCGCACTCGGACAAGGGTTTGTCAGGGTGGGCCGGCACCGCATCCGGAGGTTAGGACGGAATGTTCCTGGCACCTTGAGGTGCGTGAAAGTCCTAGTCATCGCGATGCCGGTCTGCCGAGGCCGTGGACGCCCACGGGGAGCGCTAGGTGTCACTGGGGAGATGGTCGTTGCGGTCAAGCTCTCTAGTGCGTACCGGTCCTTGATGAATTCCAGTTTCACAAGGCTAACCGTCATAGAACCAACGCTCAAGGCTGCGCGTCGACAGTCTCCAAACTGATGTGCAGTCGGGTGCCGGTCGCCGCAGCCAGCTTTTCGCGCGTCTGCGTCCAACGGCACGCAGGTCACCTGCCCCTATTGCCAAACGGCGATGGTCTTTCGACGGAGCAGTTGGGAAAGCGCCGCGACGCCTGAGCCGGTCCGCCGTCCAGTGGTCGGAGCCGCCGCTATTCGTCCGTGCTCTTATCGCGCGTGAGCCACGTCAGCACATCCACTCCGTGCGCGTCTGCTTCCTTCCGCAATTGCGCGACAAGCGCGTCCGCGATGCACCTCGAGAGCAACGCCTCGAACGCGGCGAGCTCGGCGCGTTCCCTCTCGCCACCCATTGCGGCGCGCTGCCTCAACTGGTCGCCGACGGACATGTCCGCCCGCCCAGGCGAGCCATCCGTCGGGATGATTCCGCGAATCATCGGAGGCTTGGACAGCACCGGGTGCTCAGACCATCGAACGAGCTTTGCCGCGAATAGCGGGGCAACGTGCTGACCTAAAAGGATCGGTCCGCAGCAGCGCGAACAGACGATCGGAGGCAAGCCCCTTGGCGCCTCCGGCTGTCTGCGTCGGGCTCCTTTGCGAGCTGGCTTTTTCTCCGTTGGCTCCGACATGGCGGTTGCCTCGATTAAGTAAAAAGGACGGGCCGAGCGATTCTAGAGGAATGTTGACAGAGATTAGAATCTGCCAGTGCGGAAGCAGCGAATCGCGCTGACTCGCGAGGCCCTTTACGGCGAAGTCTGGTCGGAACCGATCGTCCACGTAGCGACGCGGCTCGGCTTGTCCGGTCGCGGGCTCGGGAAGTTGTGCGCGCGGCATGAGATTCCAGTGCCGCCACGAGGGTGGTGGGCAAAGAAGCAGCATGGGCATCGAGTTCGTCAGACTCCCTTGCCAGAGATCTCCGTCAAGGAGCAGATCGTGTTCGAACCGAGGGAGACCGTGGATAAGCCGGAGGACCCGCCTGCCATCGCACGGGAGAAGACCACTGAATGGCGAATCGAGGCTCCTGAAGATCTCGCGATCTCCCATCCGTTGGTGAAGCGGGCTGCAGCCGCAATTCGCAAAGCCTCTCGCGAGTCTTCGAAGAACCGTATTGTGCGATGGCAGGATCGGTATCAGGCGAAGCTGGTGAAGCCCGGCCCCGGACACTTGGACATCGCCGTGTCGAAGGCGTCGGTGCCACGGGCATCGCGGATCCTGCAGGCGCTGCTTGCAGCGTTCGAGCGACGCGGTTTCGCCGTTCGAATTACGGAGAAGAACGAGACGTTTCTGACGGTCTTGGGCGAGGCGTTTCAGATCGCATTGGTCGAGCGATTGAAGCAGGTGACGGTCAAGCACACCTACGGCACCGGCGTCGATCTGGAGCCGTCGGGTCGGCTGATGCTGAGAATCGGCTCGATTTATCACAACGCCGGCGTTTCCGACAGCGCGACGCGACGCATTGAGAATTCACTGAATCGATTTGTCGTCAACCTTGTTCGACGTGCCTTGGAAACAAAACGCGAGAGGGCGATCCATGCCGAACGGCTGGAGCGTTGGGCCATTCAGGACGAGGAGAACCGTCTCGCGCAACAGCAACGAGACAGTGAAGCGTTACGGCGACGGCGCCTGCGGACGGCCGCTATTCGATGGGGGAGGCACCAGCGCAACGTGGATTTCGTGGAGGCTGTGGAACGCCGCCTACAAGACGGCGCCGTGAGTCCTGACGAACGAGGGAACGCCGAACGGTGGCTTGCGTGGGCATCGGCTCGGCTGAAAGCCGCAGACCCAATAGGCGAGTTGTTGAAGGACGCGTGGCCTAGCGCGCCATTGCGAGGATCGTCACCGATGCCCTGGAATTGGGAGTGAATCGCAGCGGGAATCTCGGAGGGTGAATTGCTTGACTCAGGCCACCACGGTCTGCTGCGACTTCTGTTAGGGCATCCTGTTCCTATGAGGCCCCTCCCGTGACGACAACGCGCAGGGACGACGTCCCAGTCGGCGTGGTCATGGGCTGCCCCAACGGCGGGAGGTCCGTGATCATTTTCTCGACCGCCGTCCGTGCTGTCTCGTCGTTCGCGCGCACATAGCGCATGAACGTCTGCGCGGAATGCCCCATGATCTTCGCGCCGGTTTTCGCGTCTCCGCCGATCAGTGGCGCAAGCGCCGTGGCGAAGGAGTGCCTGAAACAGTGCGGCGTAAAGTACAGCGACGCCCCCGTATACGGGTCCTTGACGCGGCGCGCTGCGACGACGACCTGGTAGTACAGCTCCTGATACCACGGCACCATCGTTTCGTCGGGTACGCGGGACCGGTCGAACAACCGGTCAAACAGGTCGTGTTTCACGAAGAGCTTGAGTGCGGCGAGGCCATAGTCGTTGAGGGGAATGCGCCGGCGGCTGATCACCCGCTCCATCCGACCGGCATGTCGGCGGTGCTTCTCGGTTGGCATCAGGACGGCGCGCTCGTTCAGCCGCACGTCCTCCGGCTCCAACATGGCGACCTCCCCGACACGGGCGCCCGTGTGCGCCATCACCGATGCTCGGATAAACGCCTTCGCGTTTCGCGTGCGATCCGCGGTGGGGCGATAGGGGACGACGTCATGGCGCATCGCGTGGACGATCGCCCTGACCTCCTCGTACGAGGGCGCGTGCGTCGTTCCGAAGTCCGAGGGCGAGATGGGGAACTCCAGGCCGGCACTGCGGCAGGCGGACTGCAGCATCTGGCGGAACGAGCCGATGGCGAAATATCCGAACTTCGTCAGCTTCCCACCGCCCTGGTACCGATCGGGATACGCGAGGTACTGCCGGGAGGCTTCGAGTCCATCCGGGGTCAAGTTCACCACACGCGGCTCCCGCTGTTCCACGACTACGCGCACCACGCCGTGTCCATCGACCGTCGTGTAGCGCTCGACGACGCGTTTGGCCGGAATGCGGAGCTGACCGGCGCGCAGGTCGAACGCGCGGGCGTCACGAATCGACCACAGCTCTTGCATCGTGATGCGCGCAAAGCCGAGGAGTGCGGCGCGTACTGAGGAAAACGACGGGTACTGTCGTTGGGCCACGACCGGCGGATTGCGGATTTGGTCTAGCAGCGTCATCACGACCGACAGGGGCTGCGCCTTCTCGACTTCTGGAGACTTCGGTGGGAGCCGGTCCTTCAACGCTAGGACCGGGTTCGCGACATCGGGGTACAACACGCCGAACAGGTTGGAGAGGTGCAGGGCACGCGTGCGCAACGTCGCAGAGGCCCAGCGGCGCTGCAGCTTTCCGCCCTTCTTCTTCCGAACGACGGTCGCTTGCTTCCAGTCTTCGAGCGCCAGTTCAACGAGCTCCGGTGTGATCTTTGTGGTCTTGAATCTCGACCCCAGCTTGTTCGACAACCATTCGTCCCACAGAAACAAGTTACGGACACGGCCACGGTAGTCTGACGCGCTGGCGCGCCGCGCCAGGTAGGTTTTGACGTCGTCTGTGAAGATACCAGACCCGTGTCGGGCCGCATCTCGGCGGAGGTCGTTGATGGCCGTCGAGCGCTCGTGCTGCAGGTAGTCAAGGGTCGTCTGAATCGAGTCTCGAACATCCTGCGGATAGAGCTGGTCGAAGTCTCCTGTCCCTCGTCGCTTGGCTCGAACACGCCATACCCAGTTCACGCAGGATGCGAGATCCGCAGGTGTCCGTAACGTGCGTCGAGTGTGCGGGTGGACGCGCGTGATACCGATGGGCAGTTGCTGTGGTGACGCCATGCGTGTTCTATTCCTTGCTGCGCAAAAGATACCGCAGTACGTCGATTCCAGCGAACTGGACGCGCCGCGTTGTCGGGTGGAGCGGACGAATCGGAAATCGGTTGCGTTGCCGAAGGCGGAAGATCGTGGCGCGTGACATGCCGATCCATTTCGGGAGCTCGTCGAGTTCAATAACAGACGGCAACTCACGCGCTAAACGCGCCGCATATTCACGTTCCGCCTCACTTAGAACCCCGGCCACGAGTCTCTCCCTTGCAGGCTAGTACACGTTGGAAGTGTGCGTCTCGCGGTGTCGGCGGCGGTCCGGTGGTGGGCGCGACTCTCCCCTGACTCATCGGCCGCTCGGTGTGCGCCCGTGTGTGGACTGTCGACGAGCCGAGTGCGAACGCTCGGTGCGCTGACGTAGACATCCGTGCCGCGGCGGGTCAGGGTATTCATGGGCAACGTGACTCCCGTTTGGCCATGGCGCGCGGCGGCGTGCGGCCCCGGGCCGAGCGCTCGAGGTCGCTCAGCCTGCGTCGATACTCGGCCTCCGTCAGGGTTCCACCGAAGTCCTGCAGCTGTCGCTGCAGCGCCAGACGCTCGGGCTGGAGTTCTCGCAGCGATCGGTCTACCACCGTCGCTCGATCGAGGCGCGCACGATCGCGAGATGCGGCGAACGTCTCCGGATGCCTCACCAAGGTGAAGCGATAACACGTGTGAAGGCGACCCCGTGTCTGCCCTGACTTCGTTCGGTAGAACAGTGGAGCCGGTCCATCGCAGTGCCGCTGCAGCATTCGTTTTATAGACGCCAGACTCACTCCTGACCACTTCGCGATCGTCGGGTAGCTGACAAAGCAATTCCACTCCCCCGTCTCCTCGTCTGGGCCCATGGCCCGGATGATGACCAGCACGACAAGGCGCTCCAAGGTTGTGTAGGGAGCGCGGCCCCGCTTGGGGAACAGCCGGTCGAGGGCAAACACCACCGGAGAGGGTCGCTGGTCCCCAGCACCCGCGACCGAACGGCGCGCGCTGGACGCCTGGGCCACAGCCGGTGGAGTCATGATCGGTCGTCCTCAAAGTCGCCCACTCCTATCGTTCGATGACGAGCGGCGTCTCCTGCCGCCCAACGGACGTTGGTCCGACCATCTGCCCCTGGCCCTCCGGAGCACGGCTCGCCTCGATCGCGGAGAGCTTGCCGACCTGCCGGCTCAGGACGTCGCCGAGGTGCGCGGTGCTATCGGTATAGATCTGGGCATCGAACCGACCTCGAGAG
>JBEBGV010000151.1:0-5208 GCA_040081265.1 Vicinamibacterales bacterium | reverse complement strand
CCCGCAGACTGCGCGGACGTGCGGTATCCGAGGATTGCGCCATGAAGCGGACGTCTGTGACGCTGGCCGGCGTGCTCGCGGCTCTCGCCGGGACCGCGGTCTTCGTCTGGTCCTGGCTGTACCGATACAACGACCTGGACGGACCGATCGCGGGCCTCACCGACGATCACTACTTCTATCTCGTGCGAGGGTGGCAGCTGCTCTTCGGCGAATGGCCGGACCGCGACTTCGTCGATCCGGGTGCGCCCCTCACGTTCGTGCTGGCGGCGCTGACGCAGCTCATCGGCGGCCGCGGGACCTGGTCCGAGATCGTCTTCTGCGTGACGGCGCTCTCCGTCTCGACGTCGCTCACGTTCTGGGCCGCGAGACGGGCGTCAGGCTCCGTCATCATCGGCACGCTGGCCGCGGTGTTCCAGGCGGTGCTGTTGCCGCGCTACTACAACTACCCGAAGGTACTCATCTACGCCGCGGCCTTTCCGCTGCTGTGGTCGTACGTGGACACGCCGACGACGAAGAGGCGGATCGCGATGGCCGCGTTGACCGTGGTGGCGCTCCTCCTCCGGCACGACCACGGCGTGTTCATCGGCGTGGCGTGCGTGGCGACGATCGTCCTGCAGGCACACGTCGGCTGGCTGGATCGCGCGAAACACCTGGCGGCGTACGTAGTGCTGACCGTCGCGTGCGCCTTGCCGTATCTCGGCTGGTTGCAGCTGAACGGTGGCGTGCTGCCGCACATCCAGGCGGCGAATTCCTACTCCCAGCGCGATCGCGCGCGTGCACCGCTGCTGCTGCCGTCCTTTGCGGTCACGCCGCAACCGGAAGAGGATCCCGTGGAGGACGACGCGGACTGGTGGCAACGCGGCATCTTCGAGCAGGCCAGCCGCAACTATGAGCCGTGGCTCTTCTGGCTGCTCCTCGCCGTGCCCCTGGCAGCGCTGGCGGCACAGGTGGGTGCGGTCGAGACGCGGAGCGACTGGCCCCATGCGCGGCAGAAGCTCAGCGTGGCAGCGCTGCTGGCGCTCGTGCTGTTCTGGGGTTTCATCCGGGGAAATCTGGGCGCCCGCTTCGGCGATGTGGGTGTGCCCTCGGCAATCCTCGCGGCCTGGCTGCTGCGCGCGGCGATTCGCTCGATGGGAGCCGGGCGCGGATTCGTGGCCCGTGTGGCGACCGCGGTGGCGACGCTCGCCATCGTGGCCGGCACGGTCTTCGTCCTGCTGCCGCCTGTTCGCGAGCGGCTGGACCACGTAGGCATGACGGACCGCCCGCTCGGCGCCGTCGACAAGGCGACCGCCATGACCGCGCGGCTCGTGACCTGGCCGCTCGAGTCGTGGTCCTCTCCCGACACGCGAGGACCCGTGCGGATCGCCTTCTATGTTCGAGATTGCACCGCTGAGGACGACCGCGTCTTCGTCTCGCCCTACATGGCTGAGATTCATGCGCTCGCCCAGCGGCCGTTCCCGGCCGGGCATGCGGATCTGCGCCCGGGGTTCTACAGCACCATCGCCGACCAACGGCTCGCGCTCTCGCGGCTCGCACGCCAACGCGTGGCGGTTGCCGTCCTGCCGGCCGGCGCCGACTACGCCAACGTGCAGAAAGACATGCCTCGCATCGACGCCTGGCTGCAGACCGAGTTCCGGAAGTACGGCGAGTTCGAGCTGGGCGACGGCAGCCAGATCACGCTCTTCGTCCGCCGTGACCGCGCGGTGCACGGTACGTATCGCGATACGGGCTGGCCCTGCCTCAAGTAGCCGCCAACCTGCGTGCTACTCTGAACGACCACTGTGCCTGAGAAAGACGACACGGGCCGCATCATCGCGGACAACCGCAAAGCGCTGTACGACTACCACGTCATCGAGAGCTTCGAGGCGGGCGTCGTCCTCCTCGGTACCGAGGTGAAGTCGATCCGCGAGGGCAGCGTCAACCTGCGCGACAGCTATGCCCGGCTCGACAACGGCGAGGTCTGGCTGCTCAACCTGCACATCGGGCCCTACAGCCACAGTGGGTACGCGTCGCATGAGGATCGCCGGCAGCGGAAGCTGCTGTTACACAAGGCTGAGATCCGGAAGCTGACCGGGAAGGTTGCCGAGAAGGGACTCACGCTCGTCCCGCTCCGGATGTATTACAAGGACGGCCGCGTGAAGGTGGCCATCGCCCTCGCCAAGGGCAAGCAGCTGCACGACAAGCGCGAGACGATTCGGCGCCGCGAGGTCGACCGCGAGACCCGTGCGGCCGTGAAGACGCGGAATCGCGACCGATGACCGCCGGGCACTGGCGTCGTAGCGGTGTCGGGGCGGCCGCAGTGGCGGCGCTGCTCTTTGTCTGGTCCTGGCTCTTTCGCTACAACGACTTCGACGGGCCCGTCGCGGGCCTGACGGACGATCACTTTTACTATCTCGTGCGCGGATGGCAGCTCCTCTATGGCGAGTGGCCGGATCGCGACTTCGTCGATCCCGGCGCGCCCCTCACGTTCGTGCTCGAGGCGCTGACCCAGATCGTGGGCGGCCGTGGCACGTGGTCGGAGATCGTCTTCTGCGTCACGGCGCTCTCGACGGCGACGGTGCTCACGTTCTGGGCAGCCCGGCGTGTGTCAGGCTCGACAGCGATCGCCACGCTGGCGGCACTCTTTCAGGCGTCGCTGCTGCCGCGCTACTACAACTATCCGAAGGTGCTGGCCTACGCGGTGGCGCTTCCGCTGCTGTGGGCGTACGTAGACAGACCGAGCGCGAAGAAGCGGCTCGCGATGGCTGCGCTCAGCGTGGTCGCGTTGCTGTTGCGGCACGACCACGGTCTCTTCCTCGGTCTGGCCTGTGCCGGCACGATCCTGCTGCAGAGTCACGTCGAGTGGCGCAGCCGCATCAGACAGCTGGCGTCCTACGTACTGCTCACGGTCGTGATTGCGCTTCCGTATCTCGGCTGGGTGCAGCTGAACGGCGGCGTCGTGGCGCACGTCCGGGCCGCGAACTCGTACTCCCAGCGTGATCGTGAGCGCGCGCCGTTGATCCTGCCGGAATTCGCGTTGTCGGCCCGGGCGGACAACGACGATCACGTCGAGGACGAAGGCGCGTGGTGGCAGCGCGGCGTCTTTGTGTACGCGACACGCAACTACGAGCCGTGGCTCTTCTGGTTGATCGTGGCCGTTCCCCTGATGGTACTGGCCGCGCAAGCGGGCCGGTTCACGCCGCGCGACAACTGGCCACATGCACGGCAGAAGATCCTGGTCATCGCCCTGCTGGGCCTCGTGCTCATCTGGGGCTTCGTTCGGGGCAACCTCTCGATCCGGTTCGGTGATGTGTCCGTCACGACCGCCGTGCTGAGCGCCTGGCTTCTTGGGGCGACGGTGCGGTTCGTCCGCAAGAGCGGTCCGGTTGTTCCGCGCGCCGCTGCGGCCTGTGTGGCTCTCGCGCTGGTGGCAGGAACCGTGCTCGTGGTGACGCCCTCCATGCGGCGGCATCTGGATCAGGCCGGCATGGTCGACAGCAGGTTCCGGGTCATCGATCGGGTGCGCATGATGACGGCACGGCTCGTCACATGGCCGCTCGAGCAGTGGACAGCGCCCGACGCGCCGGGTGCCATCCGCCTGGCGTTCTACATGCGTGACTGCACGGCCGGCCACGAGCGGACGTTCATCTCCCCGTACCTCTCGTTCGTACACGCTCTCGCCCAGCGGCCGTTTCCCGCAGGGCACGGCGATCTCCGGCCCGGCTTCTACAGTGCCCCCGAGGACCAGCAGCTGGCGCTCGATCGCCTTCAGCGGCAGCAGGTTCCGCTGGTCGTCATGCCGACGGGGAACGACTACACGAGTGTCCAGACCGCGATGCCTCGCATTGACGCGTGGGTGCGGGCCGAGTTCGATGAGTTCGGCGACGTGGACCTCGGCAACGGCACCAGCGTGAAGCTCTTCGCCCGACGCGGACGGGCCGCGGGCGTGTGGCGCCAGACCGGCTGGCCGTGTTTCACGTCGTGAGCACGGCGTTGCGGCCACGGCGCCTGGCGTAGACTACCGGAACGATGGACGCGTCGAGCCGCATCTTCGTCAGCGGACACCGGGGGCTCGTCGGTTCCGCCGTCGTGCGCCGGCTGCGCGCGGACGGGCACACCGCGTTGCTGACGGCGTCGCGCAGCCAGCTCGACCTGCGGAATCAGGCCGCGGTCGACGACTGGTTCCGCGTCCATCGGCCAGAATACGTATTTCTCGTCGCGGGAACGGTCGGCGGCGTGCTCGCCAACGCCACTAGACCGGCGGAGTTCATCTACGACAACTTGATGATTCACGCCACGGTGGTGGATGCCGCGTACCGCCATGACGTCAGGAAGCTGCTCTATCTGGGCAGTGCCTGCATCTATCCGCGTGAGGCGCCGCGGCCAACCACGGAGGGCGCCTTGCTCACAGGGCTGCTCGAGCCCACCAACGAGTCCTACGCCATAGCGAAGATCGCCGGGATCAAGCTCTGCGAGGCCTATCGTCTGCAGTACGACTGTGATTTCATCTCCGCGATGCCGACCAATCTCTATGGGCCAGGCGACCGGTTCGATCTCGCCGGGTCACATGTGGTGCCGGCCCTGATCCGGAAGTGCCACGAGGCGAAGGTCGCGGGCGAACGTGCCGTTAGTGTCTGGGGCACGGGACGGCCGCGGAGGGAGTTCCTCCACGTCGATGATCTGGCGGATGCCTGCGTGTTCCTGATGCGGCACTACAGCGATCGGACGCACGTCAACGTCGGCACCGGCGAGGACGTATCGATCGCCGAGCTGGCCTCCCTGGTGCGCGATGTCGTGTGCCCGGGCGCGCAGTTGGAGTTCGATCCGACGAAGCCGGACGGCGCGCCGCGCCGTCTTCTTGACGTGTCCCGGATCCGCGCCCTCGGCTGGACGCACCGGATCGCCCTCGCCGATGGCATCCGTGACACCTACGACTGGTTCCTCGAGCACGGCCCGGTGCACGCTGGTGCGGGCGTCGTCCCAGCGTGACGGCCATTCTGGGCCTGTCGGCCTTCTTTCATGACAGCGCGGCATGCCTGGTTGTCGACGGTGAGATCGTGGCCGCGGTCCAGGAGGAGCGATTCAGCCGGATCAAGAACGACCCCGCGTTCCCGAAACGGGCAGTCGACTACTGCCTGCGTACCGCCGGCCTGACCGCGAGCGACATCGATTACGTCGCCTTCTACGACAAGCCCGTTGTGAAGTTCGAGCGCCTGCTCGATACCTATC
>JBEBGV010000081.1:0-19229 GCA_040081265.1 Vicinamibacterales bacterium | reverse complement strand
TACTCGGCCGGATCGAGGAACGAACAGCGCTGAGACAAGGACAACTGCGTGTTACCCATGTTCCCGGTTAACGCTGTTACCTATCTTCCCGGTTGCACATTGGTTGGTGGTTGGGCGGGCGCGGGCGCTCGAGGGCGCTGATTAGGCCGTTTAACATCCTCCCTACTGCGTCTGTTCGTTGTGCCAGCATTTGATGCTCGGCCACTGAGACGAGATTGAGGCGCTTGGCGATCTCGATCTGGACGGCGACCTCGGCCCGTGAGCCTAGCGCAATGCGCAGAAAGTGAACGAACACCTTCGCGTACTTCCGCTGACTGCCTTCTGCGATGTTGGACGGAATCGAAACTGCGGCACGGCGCAGCTGCGAGCTGAGCCCGTAGCGTTCCTCGGTCGGAAATGACTGAGTGGCGCGATAAACATCTTCGACGAGGCTCATCGCCTCGCGCCAGACCAGGAGATCCCGAAACGACTGCCCGTTGGCCATGTCTCTGGCACAGCAGGAACCGTTCCCGGCGGAAAACCTGAGGAGTCTTGGGGACGCGGGTTTCGGCCGCGCAGTTTGCGCCCTGTCGTCGCCTCGTCAGGTACGCAAGTTCCTCGTACCCTCAACTAACAACCAACAACTAACAACCAACAACTAACCAGGAACTAGCAACCGTCATTCTTCCTCGTCTCCGTCCGTAACCGTCCCCTCACCAAGTAAATGCGGAACGCCGGCTCCCAGCGACGGCGCAAGCAGCCCCGTCTTCACATACGTCAACAGCTTCTCGCGCGTGTCGGCGATGTCGAGGTTCCGCATGGTCAACTGGCCGATGCGATCCTGCGGCGTGAAGAACGCTTCGCCCTTCTCCATCGTCAGCCGCTCGGGCTTGTAGGTGAGGTTCGGGCTCTCGGTATTGAGGATGGTGTAGTCGTTGCCCCGGCGCAGCTCGAAGGTCACTTCGCCAGTGACCGCGCGCGCGACCCAGCGCTGCGACATCTCGCGCAGCATCATCGCCTGTGGATCGAACCAGCGGCCCTGATAGAGGATGCGGCCGAGGCGACGCCCGTTGTCGCGATACAGCTCGATCGTGTCCTCGTTGTGAATCGCCGTGACCAGGCGCTCGTAGGCGGCGAAGAGCAGCGCCATGCCGGGTGCCTCGTAGATGCCGCGGCTCTTGGCCTCGATGATCCGGTTCTCAATCTGATCGCTCATCCCGAGACCATGACGCCCGCCGATGGCGTTGGCATCGGTCATCAGCGCGACGACGTCCGTGTATTCCTTGCCGTTGAGTGCCACCGGATGGCCTTCATCGAACCGCACGCTGACGGTTTCGGCCTTGACGTCCACGTCGGGTCGCCATGACGCGACGCCCATGATCGGCTCGACGATCTGGATGCCCTTGTTGAGGAACTCGAGGTCCTTGGCTTCGTGTGTCGCGCCGAGAATATTGGAGTCGGTCGAGTACGCCTTTTCGGTGCTCATCTTGTAGGCGAGCCCGTGAGCGAGCATGTACTCCGACATCTCCTTGCGACCGCCCAGCTCATCGATGAACTGCTGATCGAGCCACGGCTTGTAGATCTTCAGGTCCGGGTTGGCCAGCAGGCCGTAGCGGTAGAAACGCTCGATGTCGTTGCCCTTGAACGTGCTCCCATCGCCCCAGATGTGCACATCGTCCTCCTTCATGGAGACGACGAGCATCGTGCCGGTGACGGCACGTCCGAGCGGCGTGGTGTTGAAGTAGGCGACGCCGCCGGTGGTGATGTGGAAAGCTCCGCTCTGGATCGCGGCGATGCCCTCGAAGACCAGCTGCTGACGACAGTCGATCAGCCGGGCCTTCTCCGCGCCGTACTGCATGGCGCGACGGGGAATCTCGTCGTAGTCAGGCTCGTCGGGCTGGCCGAGGTTCGCCGTGTACGCGAAAGGAATCGCGCCCTTGGCGCGCATCCAGTGAAGGGCGGCGCTCGTATCGAGGCCGCCGGAGAAGGCAATGCCGACTTTCTGGCCGGCAGGAACACGCTGAAGGATGTTGGCCATGAGGACGTTCAGATCATAGTAGTATCCACCGCCATGAAACACCTTCTTGCGATTTGTGCGGCGTTGACCATGGCGGTGTCGGGGACGGTGGCGTTTCAGGGCGCCGCGGGCACCAACCTGGCCGATTCACACGTGGCCACCGCTCAGGCGGCCGCGCAGAAGGACTATACCGACCTGTTCGATACCACGTGCGGGCTGATTCGGCCGAGTCTGCTCTTCAACAAGGCCGTCGCGTCGCCGGCGGTGCCAATCGACCGGTCGACCTGGCATGCCGAGCCGGTCAAGGTGTTCGACAACCTATACTTCCTCGGGCAGAGCGAGTACTCGGCCTGGGCACTGACGACCTCCGAGGGCATCATCGTGATGGATGCCATCTTTGACTACTCGGTCGAGGATGAAGTCGTCGGCGGACTGACCAAGCTCGGTCTCGACCCGAAGCAGATCAAGTACGTCATCGTCAGCCATGCGCACGGCGACCACGTGGGTGGCGCAAAGAAGCTGCAGGACCTGGGCGCGAAGATCGTGATGTCGGCCGCCGACTGGGAACTGATGGAGAAGGCCACGGTCAACTTCCCGAAGCCGAAGCGCGATGTCGTGGTGAAGGATGGCGAGAAGCTGACGCTGGGTGATACGACGGTGACGATGTACATCACCGCCGGGCACACGCTCGGCACGTTGTCGACGATCCTGCCGGTGAAGGATCGCGGTGTGACGCACATGGCTGCGTACTGGGGCGGCACTGCGTTCAACTGGGTACGCGGACCAGCCAACTACATCACCAAGGACCGGCCGGCGCACTTCTGGTTTGACACCTACGCCAAGTCGGCGCAGCGCTTCCGTGATGTCGCGGCGAAGGCGAGCGCGGGCGTGATCCTGTCGAATCACACCAAGTACGACGGCACCCCGGCAAAGACGAAGGCACTGGCCACCCGCGGCCCGCGCGCCATCCACCCGTATGTCGTCGGCACCGCCTCGGTGCAGCGCTTCCTGAATGTCGCCGAGGAATGCGCCCGCGCCGGCGCCACCGAGTCCCCGCAAAAGCCTTAGGGGGGTGTTAGTTGTTAGTTCCTAGTTGCTAGTTCCTAGTTGCTGGTTGGTAGTACGTAGGGCGGACCACGTAGGACGGGCCACGTAGGGCGGACCGTCAGGTCCGCCATGAGGTACGTAGGACGGGTCCGCAGGACCCGTCGTCACAAATGAAGCTTGTTCGAATCTGTCTCGCGGCCGCGGCGCTGGTCTGGCTGACTGTCGTCGCCACGGCGGCCCAGAGCCCCGTCGCGTCACCGCCGGCTGACGTCGTTGCCCGGCTTGCCCAACGGTTGCAGGCCGGTGAGACGACGCTGCTGTTCGACGGTCCCACCGGCTACCTGCGCAGCGTGCTTGGTCAGCTCGGCATCAACGAAGACTCCCAGATGCTCGTTTTCTCCAAGACGAGCCTGGACGCGCCCTACGTGTCGCCGCGCACGCCGCGGGCGATCTACTTCAACGACACCGCCGTTGTGGCGCTCACCGCCGGGGCGCCGGAGATCGAGTTCGCGGCCGTCGGTCCTCGGGCGGGGCTGTCGTTCTACTCCCTTGACGTGCGCGAAGCGGCACAGCCGCGGGTGGAGCAGCGGGGCGACTGCGGCGGATGTCACCAGGGCGTGACGACGCCGAATGTGTTGAGCCTGGTGATGATGTCGCTCCCGACGCGACCTGATGGCAGCACGTTCGACACCTTGCCGTTCGAGTATGTCGATCAGCGGACGCCCTTCGACCTCAGGTGGGGTGGCTGGTACGTGACCGGCACGCACGGTGCGCAGCGTCATCGTGGCAACGCGTTCACCGTGGACGCGGCCGCGGCGCTGGCCGGGACGAGCCCGGTCGCACCGAACAGCCAGAATCAGACGACGATCGATGGGCGGTTCGATAGATCGCGCTATCTTGCGGGCACGAGCGACATCGTGGCGTTGATGACGTTCGAGCATCAGGCCCGGGTCACCAACACCATGCTCGCGTCGATTCGTGCGGCGCGGACGCTTGCCGCACCGCTTGCCGCCGGGTCCCGTCCACCCACGAACCCCGCCTCGGCGCCGGCTGCCGTGCTGGCGCGTGCGATTGACGAACTCGTCGCGGCCGTGCTGTCCACCGACGCGGAGTCGTTGCGCGAGCCAGTGCAGGGTGTGTCCACGTTTGCCCGCACGTTTCCGGCGGCAGGGCCGCGGGATGGGCAGGGCCGTTCGCTGCGCGACTTCGATCTGACCCGGCGGGTGTTCCGCTACCCGGTGAGCTACATGATTTACAGCGAACTGTTCGACGGCCTGCCGGATGTCGTCCGTGAGGCCGTTTACAGGCGGGTTTACGATCAGCTCACCGCCGTCGCACCATCGCCTGGCCTGGCGCGGGTTTCGGCGCCCGATCGCCTCGCTGCGCTGGAGATCATTCGCGAAACGAAGCCGGGCCTGCCGTCCTACTGGATGGCTTCCGGGGCCGGGCGATAGGCGGAAATCGCGCTCATCCGTTGCGCCGAGGCCCATTCTTCCGTTACGATCAGTGTTCTGCCTGTGCAGACTGCGCCACACCGTGCAGCCTGCCCCCATATTCCTCGGTAGCTCAACGGCAGAGCATCCGGCTGTTAACCGGAGGGTTGCTGGTTCGAATCCAGCCCGAGGAGCCAAATTCCGAGTTCAAGAGGAATTTGGCTCTCTATTTCTTGCCCTCGCTTCGCTCGGCGGCCTGCCTTCGGCAGGGTCGTCTGTGCCCGCCGGCGTCGTTTGAGTAAACATCCACTGCCGTATTGTCGTTTCTATCGAGCCATTCGAGAGCGCTCCTCTCTCGTTGGCTTCTCGCGCTGTAGCTGGGCCGACATTGTAATGACGACGGCTTCAGTCGTCACGCACCGGTGGCACAGCGCGCGATGAACTCGCGCACGAGGCGGGGATGGAATCTGACGTACTTGCCGAGCTTGACGAAGGGCAGTTGTTCTGTTCGCGGCAGGCTACGACTGCGAGTGTGTTCGTAGACCCAGCTCTTGCTCACGTTGAGCACTACCCATAGGTTTGCTGATGCAGGTCGTTGAAGCCGACGGCTGTTCCCCACGGCGGTCGAACTCAGCCCGGGCGCGACGCTGACGTCGGGTCGATTGGTTCAATAGAGGGCGGTTGCTTGAGCTGACTGGCTACGCCCCGCATGGATTGCGGCGGATAGGAAACATTAGAGGAGGACTTGCATCCGGTTCAGGCACACGCGACTGCACGCGGCTGGCCAGGCCAAACGTCGGCGCACACAAGGGCCATCGCAACAACGATGCGAACGACATGCTGCATGAGACGCATGATAGGACCACGCGTCCGCGCGGGCGAAGCCTGTAAGGAGGAACGGAAGTCCTCGTGACCGGGCGTGCGATCCTGCTAGGATCCTCCAGCGCATGACCACGACAGTGTCGACACTATCGCCCGCAGCGACGGACGCGGGCCGGCTTCCGCTGAATGCTTCCTCTCGCGCACTGACCACCCGCTTTCTCGACTTCTGGTTGATCGGTGGTGCCAGCATCGCCGTATGGCTGCTGCTGGTGGTCTCGGAACCAATCCGCACCGACTGGCCAGGCCCCATCGCGCAGCACTTCAGCAATCTCTATGGGCTGTCCCTCTCCCTCGCGCTGTTCATCAACTATCCACACTTCATGTGGTCGTACAAACTCGCCTACAGTCGGGGCGTCGATTTCGTCGTTGCGCACTGGTGGCAGCTGATAGCAGTGCCCCTAGCGCTGATTGCGCTGCTCGCTGCCGCGTACATGTGGTTTGACACGCCGGCACGTGATGTTGGCGCGATTCGCCTGGCGGCGAGGATGCTCCTGCCGTTCGGCGTCAATGCGCAGGTGGTGGCAGGTCCTCTCGTTGGTAACGTGCTGCTGACCCTTGCCTTCAACCTGATGGTACTGACCGTCGGCTGGCACTACACCAAGCAGGTGTTCGGTTGCGTCATGGTGTACGCCCACTACGACGGCTACGTGCTGTCGCCGCGCCAGCGAGCCACGCTCAAATGGACCTTGCGGGGTGTGTGGTTGATGGCCTTTGTCGACAACAACCGGGCTGGGACGTTCCGCGGGCTTGCAGGCTTCAGCTATTCGTCGTTCGATCTACCCGATGCGTTGCTGCCTCTGGCATGGATTGTCATCATCGGCACCCTCGTGCTGTGCGGGCATACCGTCGTCTATGCCAATCGCCGCCGCTATCAGCGATGGCCAAGTGCGAATCTCGTGGTTCCGTTCGCGGCCATCTACATCTGGTGGTTGCCCATCACCAGACAGTCCGAATTCTATTTGCTCTTGGCGCCCTTGTTCCACTCGCTGCAGTACCTGGCCTTCGTGTACCGGTTCGAGGAAGTCAGCCTCCGTGACGCGCCGAAGCGGGAACTGCGAGCCACCGCGCTCATGGGCTCGGTCGTCGTGGCGGGCTGGCTCGGCTTCGAGTTCCTCCCCGTGATGGCGGACGTTCGTTTTGAGACCGTCGGGCGATGGGGATTCTACTTCTTCATCGTTGCCGCGACCCTTTTCATCAACATCCACCACTACTTCATCGATAGTGCGCTGTGGCGTTTCCGCGATCCGGTGGTGCGTCGCAACCTGCTGTCGGCCTGACGGTCGAGACCCCCGCCAGTCTTGAACGGACTCTACGGTTGGACCTCGTACGAGTGCGATGAGACCATCGACGACGGCGCACTGAGGTAACGAGTTGTCGCATGGAAGAGCCGTTTCTTCGCCAGTGCCTGGGCAAGATATGACCTCGCCCGGCCCGACACCTTCCGCCTTGTTCCTCCGGACGAACGCTTGCCGGAGCTGCGGCAGGGCTACGCCGCAATACGAGACATATATCTCGTCGAACCGTTGCCCTTCGACGAAGTCCTCACGTCGCGGAGGGACCTTGAACGACGTATCCACTCCGCGGCGCGTGTGAACAATCAGTGAACAATGTGGTCCCGAACACCGGGTACTGACAGGGTCTCGTCCGCGCTACAGGCACGAGAATTCACAAAGACGAGTTTGGCCTCGCGCCAGCGCTCGGCGGCTGCGCCGCCCTTGACCGCGCCTGCGCGCGGTGCGTCGTGGGCACTTGTCGATGGCGCGACGAGGCGATCTCCACCAAAACCCCAGATCGGCTCGAACCCATAGGTTTGCTGATGCAGGTCGTTGAAGCCGACGGCTGTTCCCCACGGCTGTCGAACTGAGCCCGGGTGCGACGCTGACGTCGGGGCGATTGGTTCAAGAGAGGGCGGTTACTTGAGCTGACTGGCTACGCCCCGCATGGATTGCGGCGGATAGGAAACATTAAAGGGGGACTTGGTTGACGGAATGGCCGTTATGCGACCCTGAGCCAAGCCTTCCCCCCAGACACGCGCCGATTAGTACGGGCTCGGGGCCTGGAGGTGATCAGGCGGCCCCGTCGAAAGTGTTTCGCTAGAAAGCTCTATTGAAGGACAGTCACGCTGCCTGCGACAGCCAGCGGCGCGGTCAGGATGAAACCCGTACTTCGCTGGAAGACCGTGCCGCGGGCATCACTCCCGAAGGAACGCTGGCCGGTGCTTCCGACCGCGAGTGGAGTGGCAGTGATCAGATAGTTGGTGTTCGACGCGGCTGAAGCATTGCAGGTCGCCGCTGCGGCCAGCACCACGGTGCCGTTGCCCACGTTGTTCACTACATAACCACTTTTCCCGGGCGCCACGTTGGCACCGACAAGGTCGGCACTGATAAACGGCACGCCCCCCGGTGGCGGCGCCGCAAGTGCCGCGAGCGTCGACGCAAATCCCCCTCCGCCACAACTTGCCGAGAAGGCCGCCTGAGCGCTGCTCACGGTACGGACCGAACCGATCGCCGATGCCTCGTTGCCCGCCTGACGGGCACGCACGAGTCCTGGCACCGCGGTCGCGGCAATGATGCCGATGATCGAGACAACAATCATCAACTCGACGAGCGTGAATCCGTCCGTGCTTCGAATATTTGTCATGGCGAAGTCCTGGCGCTTGGGGTCTCCTTGGCAACATCGGCACAAGGTGACCTTCGCATCAATCTGGCGTCGCGTCGTGCCCAGCCCTGCACGGGAGGTGTCCCGGCTTCACTCGAGCCGTGGCACGTTGTCCCACCGATCACCCCAAGCCGAAGCTTCATGGATGCATTTTCCAGGCCTGAGTCGGTCGAACCGCCGGTTGATCCCTCGAGAGTGTTTCGCCAGCGGTCAAAAGCCGAAATGCAGACGCCGACAGGGGTGATGCTGATAGATCTGCGGCCCGCCGCGGAAGAGCATCAAGAGTCGGCCATCTGGTACTACGCCGAACCGTTCGAGGCGGCGGAAGGCAATGTGTACTTCCCGATCGAGACGGTGCGAAAAGAGTTCCTTCGCACGAGCTGTGATGCCGTGACTATTCCTGCTTCAGCAACGCCGGCCAATTGAGCACCACACTGATTGACCTTCGAGCCGCTGGTTGATCCAGTGGCGCTTCGATCAGGAAGCGCTGGCCGTCGGGAGTGGACTGCGGAGTCGTAGTCACGCCCGTGCTCGGAGGGAAGGGCAGCCGCTGGGGAACGCCACTCTCAAAGGCGGCACCGGTTGTGTTCACTGGCGCGGCAAACACCGCCGTTCCAGTTGGACCCATGTTGAAGACGATCTCCCGGTCGATGCGCCACTGCGGCCAGTTGCCGTTGCCCGTCGAGATCTGCCACTTGCCCTCGCCGAATGACGGCTGGCCGGTCTGTTCTGACACTCGGAACGGGCGGACGTAGACCTCGGCCGCGCCAGTCTCGAGCGATACGTAGGCCACCCAACGCATATCGGGGGAAAAGACACCGGCCCATTCGTTGAAGGCCCCGCCGAGCATCAGATGTGGCTTGCGGTCGCTGAGGGACAGGGCCCACAGGTCATAGCCCGTGTTCGTCGCGTTCTCGGTGTGATACAGCAGGAACCGACCGTCGCGCGACCAGCCGGTCGGAAAGTGCCGCAATCCCGGCTCCCTCAAGAGCACTCGCCGAGGCACCCTCCGTACCCGGCAGCCTGCGCCATTCAAGTGCATCGAAATCGCGCAACCACAACCCACTTGGATCGGTTGCCGCAAGCGCCAGCTTGCGGCCGTCCGGGGACACCGACGCGTCACCCCATCCAGTCAGATTCTCCGGCACAGGCGCTTCAAATCGGCCGGGCAAGCCTGGCGCCGTGGGCTGAAGCACCCACACCCCAATCCCCAACACGATCGCAGCCATCAACGCGGTCAAGCCTTGCCACACGCGAACTGAACGCGCGGGAATCGACGGCGGAGCCGCCGCTGCCATCCACTTGAGTGCGTGCTTGACCTCGCGCGCCGATTGCCAGCGTTTCTCAGGATCCTTTTCGAGGCAGGTCCGCACGACTTCTGCGAGCGGACGCGGTGTGGGCGGCTGCATCTCGAACAGAGGCCGCGGCTCTTCTCTGAGGATCGACGCAGCGAGGTCGGCAGACGACTTGCCCTTGAACGGTCGTGTGCCGGCAATCAGCTCGTAGAGCACGACGCCGAAGGCGAAGATGTCGCTGCGCGCATCAGCGTCGCGCCCCTCGACCTGCTCCGGGGACATATACGGGAGAGTGCCGAGGATGGATCCTTCTGCGGTCAGGGAAACGGTTCGCGTCGCCACCTGGCTGAGGCTATCGACTGCAGGAGCGTGCTGGATCTTCGCGAGACCGAAATCGAGAACCTTCACGCCGCTCCTGGTGAGCAGGATGTTGCCGGGCTTCAAGTCGCGGTGGACGATGCCCTTCTGGTGCGCGGCGTCGAGCGCGTCCAGGATCTGCTCGGCCAGAGCGAGCGCCTGCGCGGGCGGCACCGGTCCGTGCAGCGACTCGCCCTCGACGTACTCCATGACGAGGTAGTCCGGACCGACGTCGTACAGGGAACAGACGTGAGGATGGTTCACCGCGGCGATAGCCTGAGCCTCACGCTCAAACCGTTCACTGAAAAGGCTGAGACTCGTCTTGATGGCGACCAGCCGATTGAGACGCGTGTCTCGCGCCTTCCACACCTCACCCATGCCACCAGCGCCAAGCGCGGAAAGGATCTCGTACGGACCGAGCCGCGTACCTGGCGACAGAGACATGGAGGTGAGCAGGATTATAGGATGCCCGCGCGAGGTCACTTGTCGGCGCAGGATCCTGAGGCAGAAGTAAGCCTCGCGAAAACTTCAGAGTTGCGCCGTCTAGAGCATCAGCCGACCGACTCACCGGGAATCCGTACGTCAAAAGGACTTACGTGCATTTACCACTTGACACCCCTGGGTGCACTAAGCGACTTTCCTCGGGCTTGCCGGGTGCAGCGTCACCGACCCCGCAGATTGGAGGCCTCATGCTCGCCCCTCTCCGGTGCCAACCCTGGGTTGCGGTGTGTGTCCTCCTGTGGTGTGCATCACCATGTGTCGCAGCTGATTCATGGAATCAAGTCGAGTCACCGCACTTCCAGGTGGTCGGCGACGTTGATCAGGGTCGCCTCCGCTTCCTGGCGAGGACGCTCGAACAGTTCCGGCTGACGACGACGGCTGTATTCCCCGACCGGGCGTTACAGACGGAACTGCCGCTGACGGTTGTTGTGCTCAGCCCTGGTCGAAAGCTCGATTACGACCCCACTCGGAGTGGCAACGTTGGTGGCTACTACACCAACGTGTTCGGGCGCGACTTCATCGTCGTGTTGTCGACCACCTTCAGCGGAAGCGATTTTCGAACCATCCTCCACGAGTATCAGCACCTCATCGCCCGCGCTAACTGGCCGGCTCTTCCGCGATGGGCCAACGAGGGTATCGCCGAGTTCTACTCGACGTTTGAACCAAGCGAGCGGGGTCAACAATTCGACTTCGGCCACCCCATCGGAGACCACCTCACACAGCTCAAGACCGCTGGGTCGGTCCCGCTCGAGACCTTCCTGACGGATGACTTCAAATCGATACGGATGAACGAGGTTCGCCGGGTCGGCGTCTTCTACGCTCAGTCGTGGGCGCTCGTGCACTTCTTTCAGTACGGGCAGGAGGGCCGCTGGACGCGTACGTTTTCACCATTCCTTGCCGCTGTGGGGTCCGGGCAGAACGTCATGGAAGCCTTCCGGCAGCACGTGACCCCGGACGTAAAGGCGTTCGAACGCGCGTTCGAGGGATATATTCGCGGCGACCGCTTCAAGCACGAACGGGTTGTCCTCGACAACGCCAACGACGGCGCGGGTGCGCTCATGAAGGCAGGCAAGTTGCCGCCAGCCCCGACGGAGACGCTCAAGGCGACGCTGGTCAACGACCGAACGAAATCAGAGAAAGCGCTCGACGAAGCCCTCAAGATCGATCCGGACTTCGTACCCGCTCTGACAGTCCGCGGGGTGCGGAGTCTTGGCAGTCGCGACACGGCCCGCGCCGCAGAAACGCTGACACCCCTCGCCAAACGTGCCACTGCGGATGCCTACACCTGCAGCGTTGCCATGTATTCACTGAACCTGCTCGGCCGATTTCAGGAGTCGCTCGAGCTATGTGAAACCGCGACCTTCAGGGATACCCGGATGACTCTTCAGCGGGCTATCGCCCTCGAGGGAGTCGGCCGGGCAACCGAAGCCGCGTCCTACTATGCGCCACTTGGGAGAAGTGAAGAGCGGGAGCTGGCACCCTTTGAACCGCAGTCGTGGCGGTACCTCGAAAATGGACGCTATCGTGCCGCGGCGCGGATCGCCGATCTGATGAGCGCAGCGGAAGTCGGCAGCGACGATACGATCGCCTATCAACGGTTCGTGCAGATGATTGCGCTCTGCCTGGATGGCGAGTGCAGCACAGCGATCGATCAATTGAAGCGGCGCACGATCCCGGCGGGCGCGACACAGTGGGTTCAACAGGTCTATCGTTTTCTGACTGGCCAGCAGAGCGGTGACATGCTGCTCAGCGTTGCCTCACGCGTCGAGGAACAAACCGAGGCGCGCGCCTACGTTGGCCTGGTCCTCCTCGGACAAGGCCAACGCGCAGAGGCGATTCCTCACCTGAGATGGGTCTCTGAGAAGGGATCCCAGAGAGTCACCGAATACCACGTCGCACGCGCCCATCTGGCGCGCCTGGATCAGGAGCGCTGAGATGACTCGCCTTCTCGCTGTATCGCTTGTGCTGCTGCCGCTGCCTGTGTCTGCGCAGATTCCCGTGAGTCAACTCTGGAACGACCTCGCGCAGAAGCGCGCGGCTCTCGGCAGCATGCGGGTGGAGTATGAGATCGCGAGCGAGGTGAAGACCCGCGATGAGAGCCAGGCGGCCAGGCGGTCCGTCACCCTGGATGTGGCGCCGGGCGTGTGGCGGCAGACGTCACGCAGCGGTTCAGGAGAGGTGATTCGGATCTTCGACGGCAAAGACACGCTCGACTTCGAGGCAGACGGCAACGAGTTCACGCGCGGGAAACCGGACAAGAAGAACCTCACGCCTTTACCCGAGCCGTACCTGTTTGACGCCGCGGACTGGTCGAAGGCGAAAGAGAAGGGGCGTCAACCCTGTGGCCTGTCCAGAGACGATCACGAGTGTGTGTCGATCGAAGTCCCGCTGAATCGTTCGGTACAGATGAACCCGAACACGCATCACTACGACGCAGCGACAGGGGCGGCCGCGGTGCTGATCGATTCGGTGACGGGACTCATTCTCCGCAAGCAGGTACAGCTCGGCGTCGAGGCCGGCCTCGGCGCGAACTACGTGTGGCAAATCGATTACGTGCTCAAGGGCTACACCGTCAGCCCGGCCGCGGATACCAGTCTCTTCAAGCTTCCTTCAACCGACTTCAAGGAGGTCAAGGAGCTCACGCCCTGGGATGCGGAGCGAATCGTGAAGTCGCTCGCCGGCAAGCCCGCCCCGGCGCTCGACGTCCGCGACATGAACGGCAGGACGATTTCGCTGGCTGCGCTGAAAGGAAGAACGGTCCTGCTCGACTTCTGGACGACGTGGTGTCCGCCGTGTCGCGCGGACGGCCCCGATCTCGAGAAGCTCCACAAGAAATACGGCGCGACGCAGCTGGCTGTCGTCGGTGTCTCTGTCAGCGAGGAGCGCGCCATCGTGGAGAATTTCCTGAAGCGGAATCCCAAGAGCTACCCGGTTGCACTCACCACCGAGAACGACATGCCGCGGGCGTATCGGATCGGCCTCTTTCCGACGTACATCGTGATCGACGAGAACGGCAACGTCTCTGCGGCGGTTGAGGGCGACAAGGGCTTTGGGAGCTTGCGCCGGCTCCTGAAGAAGTCCGGAATGGACGTTCAGTAACGATGGTTCACTGCAGATGTGCGACTCAGATGAACAACTTCTGCATGTCGCCGTATGGCTTGGGCGTGCCCGTCAGCTCGCCCACGTCAAGAAACTGGCGCGCCAGCGTCTCGGCCTGAGTCCAGACGCGGGCCGAGATCCCCGACCCCGCACTCAGCCGACGCACGCCTGCGGCCTCGAGTTCCTCGGGAGCCGGCAGCCCATCCCAGGACAGGACGTTCAGCGGCAGGTTGGACGCTTGTGCAACTTGACGGATTTCGGTCAAGGCGAGGATGGCTGGTACGAACAGGCCGTCTGCACCGGCCTCCTCGTACACCTTCACCCGGTTCAGTACCTCGGCGACGCGTCTCGAGGGGTCAACCAGTCCGGCCAGGTAGACGTCGGTACGCGCGTTGACGAACACGTCCAGACCGGTCCCGGCCAGTGCGGTCTTCACCGCTTCGATCTTTCGCGCGAGCAGTTCCGGCGGCTCCGAGGCATCCTCGAGGTTGACGCCGACCACGCCGACCTCGGCCAACCGGACCGCCAGATGGCCGACGTCGCGAGGCTCAGCTGAATAACCCCCCTCGATGTCGACGCTCAGGGGCACCTTGACCAGACGTGCAATCGCATCGGCGATAACTACAACCAGATCCGCGGGCATGCGGTTGCCATCCGCGTAGCCGGCTGCCCAGGCCACCCCCGCGCTCGTGGTGGCGATGGCCCGTGCGCCGAGGCGCTCCATCAGAAGCGCGCTTCCGACGTCCCAGGCGTTGGGCAGTCGAAGGAGCCCCGTCTGGTGCATCGCTCGGAAGCTGTGGAAGTTGGTTTGGACCATACCGTGATACTAGAGCACACCGCACCGAACGCTGCTCGGTATCGCAGTATGGAGAGAAGCTTGATCTGCACCAGCCTGGTCATCAACGCGCGTTGTGAGTGATGTCGACGAGGTTGAATTCGCCGTACGTGAACTCCCCGTCTGGAAGCCGCCACCGCGCTTCTCCGAACGACATGAGCCGCACAGGACCGTAGTCGCGATAGTCGCGCACAGGCGTCGAGAACCGGCGGGGCGTGAACTGGCCACCGGGTTCCGAGCGCGCGCGATCATCGGACTCAAAGTTGATCAACTCCCCGGTGCTGGCAAACGACAGCGTCGCGGCAATGGTCTGGCCTTTGTACGTGAAGCGGGCACGGGCAGTCGTCGCGTCCACGGCCTCCCACGCAATGGCGGGATCGACGAGGCTGCCTGGGGCCAGCAGGCACATGTCGTTGAACAGCGTCACCGTCTCGGCCCGATCCATTTCAGGCCCGTGGGCATTTTCGATCGGAAAGGCGCCAGCGACGGTGACCTGCATGGTGGCACGTCCGCCGACCGCACGATGGAAAGCCTCAACCGGCACGCCGAACATGCGTGCTCGCATCAGGAACAGTCGTGTCGGCTGGTCGGCGAAGCTCTGTTGTTCCGCCTCGAATGGCATCCAGCGGGAATCGGGCGCGCTCCGGATGCGGCCTCGGAAGCGCAGGCGATAGTTCTGCACCCGTGGCTGCCCGACGCTTCGCGTGACGCGCAGATAGCGCTTGACCGGATCGGGGAGCGGCGCCAGGTCCGCTTCAGTGAGGAGCGGCGTCGGCGCCGCCCGCGCGAGACCGACACGTACGTCGCGGAGATACTGCGCGTGGAAGCTGCGCGGCCCTTCCGTGAGCCAGCCGAACGCCACGATCAGGAGCAACAGCACGTTGGCGATGGTGCCCGCCCAGGCGTCGCCCCAGGCCGAAAAGATGACCGCCTGGGACACCACCAGGCCAACCGCTCCGGGTATCCAATAGCTCCGAGCGCCAGCGCCCAGCATGGCCGCGCTCGTCGTCACCAGCAGGGCCGCCGCCAGCCACGCCAGGCCCCACACGCGCGAGATCGGTTGGGTGAGTTGGGGAAAGTCGGCGTAGCCGAAGCCCTTGGCGAATCCCATCAAGTGAATGAGGCCGTGCACCCCCATCAGGGCAATCAGAATCCAGCGCATCTAGACAGGGTGTCCGATTCGCCGCGTAAGAAGCTGTACCGCATTGAACCGGCGGCTTTGCCGGTGTCCGCCGAACCATTCGAGGCCGAGCGCTACGTGTTCCGCTGCCGGGAGGCCGGAAGACGCACACGAGCCAGCAGGCCACCAAGCGGTGAACGTTGGAGTTCGAGTGAACCGCCAAACGCCTCGGTGAGATCGCGGGCAATGGCGAGGCCGAGGCCGGAGCCCGGCACGCTCTCGTCGGCGCGGGCGCGTCAGTGACCTCGTGGCAAGGCGTGCTATTATCTACAACCAAATGGTTGTAGATAGACAGCCAACGACCCAGGCTCTCGACCAGTTGTTCGGGGCGCTCGCCGACGCGACGCGGCGCGACATTCTGGCGCGGGTCATGACCGCCGAAGCGTCGGTGAGCGAACTCGCCGCGCACTACGACATGTCGTTTGCCGCTGTGCAGAAACACGTCGCCGTGCTGGAACGTGCCCGGTTGGTGACCAAGCGGAGGGACGGTCGCGCTCAGCGCGTCGCCGGCAGCCCCGACGCGGTGGGTCGCGCCACTCGACTGCTCGCGCAGCTCGAGCAGCTGTGGCACGGACACGTGGGCCGCCTGGACGCGCTGCTCGCCACTTCACCCCAAGGAGATTCGCATGCCGGTCGTCGACATTCGCAAGGATCCCGCAAAGCTCACCATGACAGTGACCGCCCAGTTCGCCGCGCCCGTCGCCCGCGTGTGGGCCGCCTACGCTGACCCGCGTCAGCTCGAGCGCTTCTGGGGCCCGCCGCAGTGGCCGGCAACGTTCGAGCGCCACGACTTCATTGTCGGAGGTCGCTCCGAGTACGTGATGACGGGTCCCAATGGCGAGCAGTCTCGCGGCTTCTGGGAGTTCCTGAGCATCGACCCGCCTCGGGCGTTCGAGGTGGAGGACGGCTTCCTCGGACCAGATGGCAAGCAGGCGCCGGACATGCCGACGATGCACATGCGTTTCACCTTCGAACCGCACGACGGCGGCACTCGCATGGTGACCGTGACGACGTTCCCCTCGGTCGAGGCGCTCGAGCGGCTGCTGGCCATGGGCATGGAGGAAGGCATGAAGGCCGCAATGGGTCAGATCGACGGCGTACTTGCGGCGTGACCGCCGGGCCGAGGGCGCGAAATTTGTCGTGCAAACGGCCATAGTTCAAGCGCCAGCTGCCTGATAATGCGCCGCCATGGGGAGTGGCGGCGCGTTTGGTTCGCTATCTGCGGCATCGCGTCCGCTATCCGGCGCGTTTCTGACTTCAGATTTATGTTCCGCGCCATGTCATAACGACCCGTTATGGCCGTCCCGCGTTTGGTCCGCTATCTACCTCGTCACGCGCTGGGGCCGCTCGTCGGCCGCCATATCGGCGCTGCGCGGAGCACGTCCGCGATGACTGTCTCCACAGCCACGCGTCCCGTCCGACAGATCTTCCGTTTCGGTCCATATCAGCTCGACACGGGGCTCAGACGGCTCGTCCGCGCTGGTAGCGACGTGCCACTGCCGCCGAAACCCACGTCGTTCCTGATATTGCTGCTGCAGCACGCGGGGAACCTGGTGCCGAAGGAACAGATTCAGCGCGAGCTGTGGGGCGGCGACGTCGTGAGCGACAGCAGCGTGTTCCAGACCGCCAGGATCGTGCGCAAGGCGCTCGGCAGGCGTGACGATGGCGGTGAATACGTCGATCGACACGCGCGTGGCGGCTATCGCTTCGTCTCACCGGTCGAGGTGATCGACTTCCAGGAGCCTGTCGAGGACGTGGCAGACGCCCTGGGGCCGTACAGAGCCTTTGTACAGGGCGTGATGGCGCTGGAATCGTTCAACCGTGACGCCGTGGAGCAGGCGCGAGCCAGATTTGCGGCGCGGCTGGCGGTCGATCCCGACGCTGGTGACGTGAACGTGGCGATGGCCGCCGCGCTGTTTCTGCTGGATCAGGCGAAACGCACCGATCCGTCGCGCGATCCGAACCTGCTGCTGGACGCGGAGGGTCATGCACTCAAGGGCTGCGCACGTGTGCCCGAGTGGCCGTATTCGTGGGCGACGCTGGCGCTGGTCGTCCATGCGCGCGGCGACACGCTGGAAGCGGGGGCGGCGATCCGCAAGGCGCTCGACCTCGAGCCTGGCGACTGGCGCCTGTGGCTGATGCGATCGTTTGTGAGCTGGGGAGAAGGACGTCTGAATCCGGCCAGGCAGGTGCTGGCGGCGATGCCGGAACAGCCCGTCGCGCACTGGTTCTCGGCGAGCGTTCATGTGGCGCGCGGCGTGTTCGGGAAGGCGCTCACCGGGCTTGCCGCCGGATGCGCGGAGCAGGACGCACAGCTTGTTCCGGGCGCGGCAGGCTCCGTGAGATTCACCGGGGCGGGCCTGCACTGGTTACGCGGGCTGATCCTGAACGCGCAGGGCGACGAGGACGGTGCGATGCGCGAGCTGTCGAAGGAGATCGAGTTCGAGAGCAGCGGGCAGTTGTGGGCGATCGAGGCGAGCGCGAACAGTTGGTACGGGCTCGGCGTGATCCACACGCAGCATGGCCGGCCAGACGAGGCCCGCGCGGCGTTCGAGCAGGCGCTGAAGCGCGTGCCCGGCCACACGATGTCGACGCTCTATATCTCTCCCGCGTCGCTGCTGTCCCCAGAATATGTAGGCCGGGCGCGCTTTGTGCACCCGGCAAACACTGGCGCGGACGTCCTCGTCAGCGTCGAGGTGACGCTGGTGATGGCGGCGTGGTTGGTGCTGCAGGGCCAGCATGAGCAGGCGGCGGGGATGTGTGCGGCGGCGCTGCAGCGCGCGCCGTACGGATCGGCCGGTTGGTGGCTGCCGGTGGAGCCGACACTGCGCGTGCGGGAGCGTCCAGATGTGTGGGCGCCGGCGCTGGCGGCGTTGCGCGCTAGGGCGCGATGAATGCGTTCGCTGCAGGGCGGTTCTTATGGAGCGTAGGGGCGCCGTCCGACCGTGAACCTCCACTCAATAGAGGGTCGGGTTCCAAACGAACCTTGAAGGCCCCTTGACATGAAGCGTGCGAGAATGACTTTCGTGCTGGCCCCAAGACCGTTTGTCCAAGTTGCGTGCGTTTGTGAGCGAGTACTCGTCGAAACAGATAACGTTCCGAGCCTGATTCGAATTGCGGATACTTATCACCTCGAACTGCCGCAGGCTCTACCAGCCGATACCGCCGCAGCAGTGAACCTCACGGTGTATGTCTCGCTGAAGTCCGGAGACGTCGTTGGTGAACACGAAATCGGCCTTAAGCTGAATCGCCCAGACGGACTCGCAAGCGAGAAGCGACCGTGGCCAGCTGAGTTCCGAGGCGAAGCACATGGTGTCAGTCTTCGACTGAACTTCACGATCGCGAACCCAGCCTACGGCCTCTATTGGTTCGATGTCTTGTGGGATGGGGACGAGATTTTGACGAGGATCCCGCTCCGACTAACCCCGCCTAAAACGTTGGCACCCACGGTTGATTCGGTTCCGATCGGGCTGAATCGGACGAAGTGACAATAGAGCTGTGGTTCCGTTCTACCGCAGCGCCACGAAATATCACTGACTCCCGGACGTCGCTAATGACGTTCCACGGCTTCTGCCACGGCATCAACTTCCTGCGGCTTCCAGCAATTTGCACGTAGAGATGTTGCGCATATACCAACTGCCGTAGCTTCTCTGAAAGAGACGCGTGCTGGCGAGCGTAGCGCAGCTGGGATTTCCCTTCGCGCAATCGGTGCATAACTGTGTGAGGCATAGGCCTACCAGCTCAAATGATACCGCTGCATAACGTCGGCTAGCAGCGGCTCATCTATTTGCACAGAATGGCGAAGCCGAGCCGCACGCTCCCTTCGGTGGGCCTGGTTCGCTGGCGGAGCTAGCTGTGAATGTCAAAGAGGTTGTTCATCTTAGGCAGCCTCTTGGAAACGCATCCAGGGCGAGCGCCGGCCGAGGCTCGTGTGTGGACGCCGGTG
>JBEBGV010000150.1:0-5280 GCA_040081265.1 Vicinamibacterales bacterium | reverse complement strand
CTCCGCGACCGATCTCGCCGAATGGCTTGTGCAGCGCGGCACCCCGTTTCGCGATGCACACGCGCTCGTCGGCAAACTCGTTCGCCGCCACCTCGCCGGTGAGGGCACGCTTCGCGCGCTCGCCGCTGCCGAGCCTGCACTTGGACCCGACGCCGCCGCGCTTGTCGCCCCTGGTGTTGCAGTACAGCGGCGCACGACCCCTGGCGGAGCCGGACCAGTTGCGGTCGCGACCCAGCTCGCTCGGTTCAAGGCCAAAGTGAGTGAGCTCCGTGAAGCGGTTGCCGCGCTCGTTCGCTGAACGCGACGCCACAGTTGTCGCGCCCGAGCTGCTGAACAAGTTGTTCGTTGCACACGGCACGGCGGCACGAATCACAGAGGTTGAGGCCTACACCGCCGACGATGCGGCGAGTCATTCGTTTCGTGGCCCGACCAAGCGCAACGCGATGATGTTCGGTCCCGCTGGCTGCTGGTACGTCTACCTGATCTACGGGATGCACTACTGCCTCAACCTGGTCACGGGCAAAGCGGGCGACGGTCAAGCTGTCCTCATTCGAGCAGTGGCGATCGAAGGAGTGCCGTTCAAACGCAGCACGGGCCCGGGCCGACTCACCCGTGAGCTAGGCATCGATCTGTCGTTGAACGGTGCCGAGGCGGAGTTGTTCGACGACGGGACTGCGCCACCAAAGACGCCGTTAGTGACGCCGCGAATAGGAATCACCAAAGCAGTCGAGTTGCGGCGCCGGTGGTTATTGGCAGATTGACGAGGAGCTCAGTCCCAATTGATCCATGCGCCGTGGGGGTGAGCAATCGCCAGGCGGCGGGCAGCGCGGACGCCGTTGCGCCACGTGATGAGCGAGATGACCGTGATCTCTTCGTCGCCAGCGATCGGCAAGCCAGGCGTGAGGGCGGGTGCTTCGGCGACGACCCACGACAGGTCACGGCGAGTGGCGACCTCATCGAGTTCGGCGACGAAGGCGCGCTGTCGTTCTTCGGTCAGGTAGCTCAGCACCCAACTGGTCGTGACCAGTGGGTGACCGAACTGAGCAACTTCGTCGACGAGCGGCGCAACGTGCGCGACTGCATCGCCCTGGCGCACGTCGGGCGGCGCTGCGCGTGCGATCGCGATGGCGGCGACTAACCGTTCGAAGCGTCCCGGCTGGTCCGGCCAGACGCATGCCTCTAGCCAGCGCACGGCCTCGTTATCGCGCACGTCGATGGGGGACATGTCGAGTCCGATTGCACCGCCAAGCGTTGGCATCGACGTTGGGATCGGGGGTTCGCCGCGTGTCTTGCACGCCAGCTCGACAGTCGATCCGCTTCCAACGGAGCCGAACGGTGTGTAGCGGTAGTCGTAGGCGGGCCAGAAGAGGTTGAGACCAGCACTCGCGCCGACATCGACCTGTGCGAGCTGTCCGACCTCGTCAGCGAGCATCCCGAAAACCGGCAAGAAGTACGCGCACCGTCCGATCTCGTTCGTCTGCGTATTGCGTGATGAGATCGTCTCCCGCAACGTGTTGGCGTGAGCAAGGGCAACTCGCCGAAATGCGGGGTACGGATCGCTGTCGTTCGGGGCGGAGGTGAGGTTCGGGTAGAACGCAGCCAACTCGGCACCCTCGCCGCGCAGCAACAGGTCGTGCACCGCTGCGAACAGCAGCACCGGAATCCGTTGCTGCTCGGGCGCCGACTGGAGCAACGCCATCATCTCCGGATCGTCGGCGACGGCGGCCGCCAAGTGCGCATAGAGCGGCGAGGCCCTGCCGTTGAACTGGGCGAAGGTGCGGAAGTCGCGCTCGAGTTTGGACGGTTCCGTCATCGATCGCGACCGTAGTCAGTCGCCGCCGACGAACCGTAAGTAACGAGGGATTTGGACGCTGAGATGGCAACATGGACAGCTATGGATCTGCTCGATGATCTCGCCGCTCGCGGCCTTGTACACGACACCACCGATCTCGCCGCGCTGCGCGCCCGGCTGGCGCAGGGGCCGATCGGGCTTTACATCGGGTTCGATCCGACCGCCGATTCGCTGCACGTCGGCCATCTCGTCGGTCAGCTGTTCTTGCGCCGCTTTCAACTCGCCGGTCATCGTCCGTTCCCACTCGCCGGCGGTGCCACGGGCATGATTGGCGACCCAGGCGGACGAAGCGAAGAGCGCAATCTGCTGGAAGGCGACACCCTGCGTCACAACGTCGAGCGCATCAAGGTGCAGCTCAGCGCGCTGCTCGACTTTGAGCCCGGGCCGTGCCAGGCGACGCTCGTCAACAACGCCGACTGGACGGCTCCGGTCACCATGCTTGAGTTCCTGCGCGACGTGGGCAAGCACTTCACCGTCAACCAGATGATCGCCAAGGACTCCGTACGCAGTCGTATCGAGAGCGAACACGGCATCTCCTACACCGAGTTCAGCTACATGTTGCTGCAGGCCGACGACTTCCGCCATCTCTACGAGGCGCATGGCGTCGAGCTGCAAGCCGGCGCGAGCGACCAGTGGGGCAACATCGTCGCGGGTGTGGAACTGATTCGCCGTCGCCTTGGCGCGCAGGCGTTTGCGATGACGCATCCGCTGATGTTGAAGAGCGATGGCACCAAGTTCGGCAAATCAGTCGGTGGCTCGGTGTGGCTCGATCCGCAGCGCACCTCGCCGTACCAGTTCCGCCAGTTCTGGATGCAGACCGACGACTCGATGATCGCGACCTACATCAAGTTGCTATCGCTTCGCCCGCTCGAGGAGATCGATGCGTTGCTCGTGCAACAGCAATCGGTACCCGAGAAGCGCCTCGCGCAACGTGCGCTCGCCGACGAGCTAACGAAGTTGGTGCACGGAACTGCAGCTGCCACCACGGCGGCTGACGCAGCGGATGTGTTGTTCGGCAGCGACCCGACAACGGCGTCGGCGGAGGTGCTTTCAGTGGTTGCACAAGAGGCGCCGAGCGTGACGTTGCCCTCCGAGTTTGACGGCCAGCGCGTGCACGAGTTGCTGATCGAGGGCGGCGTGGCCAAATCGATCAGCGATGTCAACCGGCTGTTGACGCAGGGCGCCGTGCGCGCCGGAAATCGAGTACTCGACGCCGACGGCCTGCTGCGTGGCACCGACCTGTTGCCTGGCGGCTACCTGCTGTTACGCAAAGGTAAGCGCGACTTTCTTGTTGGAAAAGTTTCCGACAAGGGTTGATGGTCTGCGTTTGCGGGGCTAGTGTTGCACTTCGCTCCTGACGGGCCATCGGGCCTGTCTAGAGCACCAGCACCACCTGCGCTCGAAGTCGTTCTGCGACTAGTTCGTTGCGTGCCGGCGAGCGAACTCGGGCAACCGAGTCTCGGCTCCTTGAAAACGGAAGAGAAGACTGAACGCCAATGCGGGCAGCAACGGACTCGACCCTCGGGCCGAGGCTGGATGCTGTCTGTCAATTCATAAAGTCCACGGGGGTCCTGCCCCTTTGGCAAATCAGTCAGATCTGAGTGCTAGCCCACAAGTTTTCCCTTGTGATGCACTCGGCTCTAACGAATCGGTCCGTCAAGATCATTTGGGGTTAAACCCAGAGAATTGAGATGGACATAGTTTTGTTGGAGAGTTTGATCCTGGCTCAGGACGAACGCTGGCGGCGTGCTTAACACATGCAAGTCGAACGAGGTCCACGGTGTAGCAATACACTTGAAGACCTAGTGGCGAACGGGTGCGTAACACGTGAGGAACTTGTCCCGGTCTCTGGGATAACAGTTGGAAACGACTGCTAATACCGGATGACGTCGGAGCATCGCATGGTGCGCTGACGAAAGGGTTACTGGATCGGGAGAGCCTCGCGGCCTATCAGCTTGTTGGTGGGGTAACGGCCCACCAAGGCATCGACGGGTAGCTGGTCTGAGAGGATGATCAGCCACACTGGGACTGAGACACGGCCCAGACTCCTACGGGAGGCAGCAGTGGGGAATCTTGCGCAATGGGCGAAAGCCTGACGCAGCAACGCCGCGTGCGGGATGAAGGCTCTCGGGTTGTAAACCGCTTTCAGCAGGAACGAAAATGACGGTACTTGCAGAAGAAGGTGCGGCCAACTATGTGCCAGCAGCCGCGGTGATACATAGGCACCAAGCGTTGTCCGGATTTATTGGGCGTAAAGAGCTCGTAGGCGGTTCGGTAAGTCGGGTGTGAAAACTTTGGGCTCAACCCAAAGCCTGCATCCGATACTGCTGTGACTAGAGTTCGGTAGGGGAGCGGGGAATTCCTAGTGTAGCGGTGAAATGCGCAGATATTAGGAGGAACACCGGTGGCGAAGGCGCCGCTCTGGGCCGATACTGACGCTGAGGAGCGAAAGCGTGGGTAGCAAACAGGATTAGATACCCTGGTAGTCCACGCCGTAAACGTTGGGCACTAGGTGTGGGTTCCAACCAACGGAATCCGCGCCGTCGCTAACGCATTAAGTGCCCCGCCTGGGGAGTACGATCGCAAGATTAAAACTCAAAGGAATTGACGGGGGCCCGCACAAGCAGCGGAGCGTGTTGCTTAATTCGATGCAACGCGAAGAACCTTACCTGGGCTTGACATGTACGGAAAAGCCGTAGAGATACGGTGTCCTTCGGGGCCGTACACAGGTGGTGCATGGCTGTCGTCAGCTCGTGTCGTGAGATGTTGGGTTAAGTCCCGCAACGAGCGCAACCCTTATCCTATGTTGCCAGCGCGTAATGGCGGGGACTCGTAGGAGACTGCCGGGGTCAACTCGGAGGAAGGTGGGGACGACGTCAAGTCATCATGCCCCTTATGTCCAGGGCTGCAAACACGCTACAATGGCCGGTACAAAGGGCTGCAAACCCGTGAGGGTAAGCGAATCCCACAAAGCCGGTCTCAGTTCGGATTGGAGGCTGCAACTCGCCTCCATGAAGCTGGAGTTGCTAGTAATCCCGGATCAGCACGCCGGGGTGAATACGTTCCCGGGCCTTGTACACACCGCCCGTCACACCACGAAAGTCGGCAACACCCGAAGCCGGTGGCCTAACCGCAAGGAAGGAGCCGTCGAAGGTGGGGTCGGTGATTGGGGTGAAGTCGTAACAAGGTAGCCGTACCGGAAGGTGCGGCTGGATCACCTCCTTTCTAAGGAGCACTGTTCAATCGATGGTTGGCATTCGTCCAACCCGGTTCGAACCAGTTCCCAGTTGGTGCATTGGTGGGTTTGTCGGTCTGAAGTCAAGTGTTGCAGGATTCGTCCTCCTCTCGATTTCAAGTCAATAGATCTTGTCTTCTCTTCCGTTTTGAGGGAGTCGGCCCACGTGGGTCGCCCTTCTCGCCCGGCACGA
>JBEBGV010000149.1:0-5301 GCA_040081265.1 Vicinamibacterales bacterium | reverse complement strand
ACGGGAGAGGAATCCCTTTCAGCCCGCGGCGCGCTCGTCGCGCCTCGACTTTGCAGAATCCGCGCACTCGGCACCTTCACCAGACGTAGCGCACTTGCCCTGACGGCAGGAGGTCTATCCCAAAATGTTTAATGAAAGTGACAACCCAGACACTGGCTTGCAACGACCATTGCAACCGGCCGGCCCGTCCGCTGAACTTCCGGCGCTAAGGTCGGAGCCGGTCCGTAGCGCGTCGCCGGAGCCGGAAGCGGCTGAGCCCCTGCCCACCCAGCCCGAGCCGCCCACGGCTGAACCTCGCCGCCCTGCGCCGGCTTCAGCCGTCCGCTGTGCGCAGTGCGAGGCCGACGTCGTGCCTACAACGCCGAACCATTGCCCGGTCTGCGGCGGTTGGGTCTTCGACAACACCGGCTCGCTGGTCCACGGTCTGCGATCCAAGAAGCTCGCAAAGATCGTCGACGCCTACCGCGTCGATCTGATCGATTCGTTGTTCGCGGAGCGTGGCGGCCGCGACGCGCTCGATGTCGTCTCGCGGATCGCGATTGAAAATTATGGGCTCGTCTGCGCGCAACACAAAACGATCGAAGCACGGCTCGATCAGGACGGGTTGTTCACACAACAAGGCAGACGACGATCGGCGTTCGATATGTTGAAGTCGATCAGCGAGACGATCGATCGCCTGCGCGCCGCACTGCCACCAATACTCACGCGCTCGTCTGCGCTCCCCGGTGTCGCTGCGATGCCGGTGTCCGCGCTGGAGTTGGCCCGCGACCTCCTTCGTCGCCTCAAAGCTGGTGAGACGTTGAGCGATTTCGACCGTGGCCGACTCGACGTCCTACGCGCTGCGATGCGCGATGAGGTTCGGCTGCCCCCAGACGAGCCCGCACGCCCGACATACCGCACTGAGGCCGGCCCGACGATCGTTGAACCTGCGTCAACGTCGCAGCCCGTTTCGTCGCGTGCACACCGCGAACCCGGCACGACGTGCTCGTACTGCAACCAGTCGCCCGATGCCTGTGCCGCGTTGCAGGAGTCGAACGTCAACACGTGGGAGACGCTGCACGGGTTGGACCCAGCCGTCCAAAAGAAGAAAGACGACGAAGCGACAGCCGTGATGCACCGCATGGTCGGCGAAGGTGTCACGTGGCATCGGTGACGCCCGCCGATCTCGCGCGCGAACTTCAGGCGATCACAGCCGCGCTCGAACCGCCTCACGATCATTCGCGAGGTGATCGACATGAACCACCACGTGATCGCCGTGTATCGGCGAACAGTGCGACTCCCCCTAATGACGAGAGGAAAACACCATCATGAACGACCTCATTTATGTGCCGGCTGAAACCGGCACACTCCGCACCGCGGGCGGCCACCTCGTCGTTCCCGTGGTTGCGCTCATCGGCGACTCGATTTTGCACGCCGTCAACAGCGACGCGCCGGAATTCGTCCCCGCGTCGGTCCTCAGCTCGAACGTCGCCGACTGGTCGCACAAACCGGTCGTTTTCAACCACCCGACCGATCTACAAGGACGCCATTTGTCCGCGTCCACACCGGGGATCCTGGAGTCGTACGGCTTCGGCACCATTGCGTCGGCGCGCGTCGAGGGGAAGAAGTTGGTGATGTCGTGTCACCTCGATCCGTCGAGAGCCGACGCGGTCGGCGCGGGGCCGCTGATCGCTCGTCTGCGTGCGGGCGCGACGACGGAAATTTCCGTCGGCTGCTACGTCGTCACCGAGAACACGCCGGGCACGCATTTGGGGAAGCCCTACGCGCGTCGATGGGCGAGTCTGCGGCCCGATCATCTTGCCTGCGTTGAACGCGGCGCATGTTCCTGCACACAGGGTTGCGGGATGCAGCGCGCCGCCGCACAGCGACGCGTCGATCAGTTTCTGCCCCCCGATCCGTACGCCGACGCGCTCGCACACATGAGGAGTGAGATCCGATGACCACCACACCCACGACGACACCGCCGACACGCGAGGCCCTGATCACGGCGAAACGCGCCGCATTGACGAAGCAACGCGCCGATCGCCTCGACCCCCTCGACTTCCCGCGCGTGTGGACGATGCGACAGTGCGACGTCTACAGCTCGGAGACCGTACGGATCGATCGAGAGATCGCGGCGTTCGAGCGTGCCGTCTCCGCGGCGCAGCCGAACAGCGACCTCGATCTCGACACCCAATGGTTGGCCCACCTCACGGCGTGGCGGGACGTGCTCTGCACCGAACTCCTCACGATCAAGAGTCCGATCCGCGATCGCGACATCAAAGCACAAGCGGACGCGTTGACGTGGGCGATCCGGCTGATCGACTTTGGTTTTCGCATTGCCCCGTTGGGGATCACGACGTTGGCACCGACGCGGATCGGCGAATTGATGGTCGGTGCCGGGTACACCGTCGAAGGGGACGGCCTGCGGGGTGCGCACGGATGGCGCGGATCGTTGCCGGAGGTCGAGCACCGGATCGCGACATTGACACAACAGCGCACCGCCGCGCTGGCCGCGCTCGACGCGGTGCTGCTTGACGATGCCGCACGCGCAACGGTGGAGGCGGAGGCGCAGGACTATCGCGACGCGCTCAACCGCCTGCACCTCAAGGGCAGCCCCGACGGTCAGGGCTACGTCGTCTGCGACGAACAGGGCGACGTGCGCGACCTCACGACCCTGACCCCAGCCGAGCGCACAGCCTTCGAGCGCGTCGACGCCGCGTATCGACACGAACGGGCGGCGCGCCTCGATCGCGCGCTCGGGCGCGGGTAACGCCATGGCGCGCCGCACCGCGTGGAACCACCCGACGACCGACCATTTCCATCGCGGCTGCGACGGGAAAATCCGGTTCCCCTCGAAGAAAAACGCCACGGCTCGCGCCCGGGCGATCAGTGTGGCGTTTAACGCCTACCGCTGCCCGCGGTGTCGGCGCTGGCATATCGGCCACACGATCCGCGCGACGGCGTGATCTATGACCCCGCGGGCGCTGGCTCTCACAATGACGGCGACGTGCTGGCGACAGACCGAGCAGGTGACGCCGGTGAAACTTCGTGGGCCGTCCGGGTTCGGGCGGCACGTGTCAGTGGCCATCCCCTGGCGCGATCAGCGCACTGGTCCGAGATACGCTTACGATGTCTGCTGTCAAGCGCAACGAGCGGCCGTCGCGTCTCCGCGTCATAGACAAGGAACCCGCGAGCTGCCCATCTGCCGGGGAATTGATGCGCCACGTCGACTCAATGGTGGTCACAAACTGAACGGTCGCCGTCGCGAAGAGCGATGCACTACCGTCGCCTTCGATTGGGGCTGTGGAAGGTGTAAAGGTGATGGGGGTGGATAAGGCCGTCACGTAAGGGACGAAGGCACCGGAGCCATAGAAGTACTGCCCAGATACCGACTCGCCAGATTGCGTCAACGTGAACGAAACCGGCAGAACAGTGCCGGGGGTGAGCTTCAAAGTGCAGGTATTCGCAATGATGTCTTCGAGGTCGATCGTCTGACAGCTCCGGATGATGTAGGTGCCCTGCCACTGGCCGGGATAGTTCGGCATAACCCGCACTTGCGCTTGTCCCTGCCGTCCGCCGAACACCACATAGATCGTGGCCGTGCCATTCGAGACGCCCGTCACCACTCCGGAGTCAGAAACGGTCGCGACGTTCGGCGAGTCGCTCTTCCATCCGCTGGTGATGCTTTGTGACGAGCCTGTCCCGAGTGTGGCGACACCTGTGGCCGTGGTCGTCTTGGTGACGGCGATGAGCGGGCTTTGCAGCGTCACAGCAATGGACGACGCAGTTGGAGAACCTGGCGAAGGGGCCGAGGGAGAGCCACCAGAGGACGAACCTCCACAGGCTACGGTTAGGCCGGCGACAGCGACAGCGACTACCGCAAGAAGACATGAGCGCATGTGACGGCCCTCCTTTGGGGTGGCGAGAGAGTGGCGGCGAGAATGTGCGATGTCAAGGATAGTCCTGCGCCTCCGCAGAGCATCCACCCGAAACGCACAGCGGGACGGCGGTCAGCGACCCGGTACGAGCCGATCCCCCACCAGACGTACCGGCGTGTTCAAACGCATGCCCGTCTCGTCGATGAACGCGGAACAGTCGAGGCCCGTCGCGAGCAGCGCCTCCCGCAGCGCGATCAGGTACAGCCCGCGCGCACGGACCCACGCCGTGCACCCGATCGACACGTTGTACCTCTCGATCAACGACTCGGCCGACGCCCCTCGCAAGCGCGCCCGGAGGCCGAACTCGTCGTCGTGGTATGGGGTGTCGCGGGCGATGAGTCGAAGGGCGGGCATGGGGGCGACGGCGTGGGACGCGTGAGCAGCTTGAAAAGCTAAGCCGACCTAGGAAGCAGGTTCTTCCTTCGGCTTGCCTTTCGCTATCTTCGCGGCAGAAGCGCTAGTGGCGCCGTAGAACTCGTTACGATTACACCCGGCTTGCTTGCACATCGATTGTAGGAGGTATGCGTCGAACGGAGCGTACTTCGGATCGACAGTCACCTTACACCTCTGGCCGTTGCGAACACCGACGTAGAAATCGTGCCCTCCCCGACTACCGCTGTACTCAAATTCGAGAGCGGAAAGGATTGCGAGGACTTCTCGTAGTTCTAAGGGTGGCCACCCTCTAGGCATGCGCCGGGATCTTATGTTGATCCTTGAAGGCGCACAAAGAAGGTCGAATGGAAATCAGACGGGAGACACTATGCAGAACTCGCGCTGCGGCGTACTCTGCATAGAAACGAGCAGGAGCGCGACGAGGGACGAAGGCGTCGAACTCATTGTTCTCAATGGCGTCCTGCAAATAGCCCTTGATGAGCCCGTGGAGTTTATGGATCGATTCTCTTTGAGTCCGACCCTGCGTGACGAGGTTCAGTGTCAGACACACCGCCATATGGTACTCGGCCGTCACGGGACGGGAGTAACAACGTAGCGTCACGACCTTACCCTGCTTAGTGTTCGACATGCCCCTCGCAAGACCCGATGTCTGCACGTACTACTTCATTAGACTCAAGGAGAACCCTAAGAGGTTATCGGCACGGTTGTGTTTTGGGTTGACTAAACTACACATGAGGTTTGGCTCGCACTTAAGTGCGAGCCAACTGACTTAGGTAGAAGCATATGGTTGGTATTTCACTGGTAGCCGTAACCATAAGCAAAACAAGGGAATAAAGCACTTGACAGCCTAAACGGCAAAGCAGCGAAAGTGGTCGACTCCCGACACTTGGGCTAGCTGTGAATGCTACACACGTTGTTCATTCGGGAGTCTCTGGAAACAATGGGGGTTACCACACCAACCCGTTGTTACTGGAGGGCCTCCCGAATG